>NZ_FNYT01000058.1 GCF_900109135.1 Trichococcus ilyis
GGTTAGTTGCAATAGTAAATTCCAGTTTGCAAAACTAAATTCCGCACTCGAGCCGATGAAAAGAGAAATAGACAAAAAATGAATGTCAAAAAGGTCAATTTGTATATTTTAGAGTGATCAATGTATCGAATTCGGTCTGTTTTTGGGCATGACAAACCGAAGGTGAAGATTCTGCGTTTTTTCGCAAGAGTAAATTCCACCCCTAAAAGATATTTTATTGTGGACAATGTTCTGCTGCTTTTTTCGGTTAGAACGGGATTCCTTCATCTTCAAAGCTGTTGGTTTTGCTCAATGCACCTTCTGAGAGGCGTGAGACTGTGGCTTCGAGCTCGGCCACAGTCTGGCTTAAGGCAATCACTTCTCCCAAAAGGTAATCAATGGTTTCCGAAGCGGTCAATAAATGTTCTCGGCCTTGTTCATCGTAAAGTGGGAAGCGTTTAGTTGCCATTTGACAAACCTTCTTTCTTGAATAGCGAGGGGGATAGGTTTATTGTATGAGGTGGGACCAGTTCTATACCCAAGGTATGGAGAAGCTCGTCTCCGTACAGGAAGCTAAACGACTCCGTAGGGGATTTGTCGTTTAGCTTTTTTCTTGTGTAGGAATTGATATGACAGGCCAACAGCTGGACATCCGCCTGCGTAAGCCCATCAAAGCTGGTCCCTTTTGGCAAGACATACCGGATCAGTTCATGGTTCTTCTCAATTTGCCCTTTTTGAAAAGGGGAGTTGACATCGCAGTAGAAGATTCTGGTCCGTTGGTTTTCTTCCAAGGCTTTGGGGTTTGAGAACTCGCTGCCATTGTCCGTTAGGACAACCGGAAATAACTTGCGGAAAGCCGTTTCACCTAAATCTTCCTCCAGTTTATTAAATACATCGATGACTGTTTGCGAGGTATTGTGGTCACGCAAATACATCAACATCAAGTGACAGTTTGTAAAATGGAGGGTAAGGATGACCTTCCCGCCTTTTCTGCCTTCTACGGTATCCATTTGAATGGTCACGACTTCTTCCTGCTCGTCCAGGTACCGTTTGTAATCCACCATTGTTCGTTCAGTACGGCAAGCTTTGTCGATCTTCTTTTCGACCTT
Organism: Trichococcus ilyis; assembly: GCF_900109135.1. Classification (GTDB taxonomy): domain Bacteria; phylum Bacillota; class Bacilli; order Lactobacillales; family Aerococcaceae; genus Trichococcus; species Trichococcus ilyis. The sequence goes on from NZ_FNYT01000058.1 coordinate 1,089, forward strand.
CTTCTTGCGTAAGCGGAAACGCGGTTTGCGCACTAAATCAATGTTTCTGGCTTTAAGGTAGCACCGGTCAATCAGGGTGTAGAGGGTCCTTTCGCAAATCGGCAGGCGATCGGCATTGTGTACACAAATGTGATGAATCGACTGGTTCTGCTTGATCAATGGCGACACAAGCGCGTCCACATAGGCAAGCTCCTCATCCGTCAGGCTGATGCCCGTACGTGAATCAGACAAAGTCTGTTCGTATTTCTGGTGAGCTTCCTGCGCTTTGTAGAAAGATTTCATCAAGGTGCAGGATTCTCTCGTTTTGCAGCCATTGCAGACATAGGGAGCTCGTTGGAGGCGCGGACAGAGCTCTTCCTCAAAGTCGGCACAGACACTGTTGCACTGATTACAGAGGCTACAGGATGCCTTCCGGCATTTCTTGTTGGCGCATAGATTGGTGATGGCACAGGATTGGCGATGGATGCAGCGATTGGGGACGCGGCCCTGGCCCACGTAATATCTACTCTGGCGGTGCCGTCTGACTTCTTTTGAAATGGAGGTCGGGTCTTTGTCCAGGGAGCGGGCTATGGTGCGGAAGGAGTGGCGTTTTTCAAGTGAGTGTTGAATGGCGTAACGATCTTCAAGGGTTAAATGTTTCTGTGTTGTCATAGGTGAACACTTCCTTCTTTTTGTAAGTGAGGAAGCAAAACATTATCCACCTTGAATTATAGGCTGTTTGCAGGAGTGAATTCCACTCCCAGCTTTGCAGAAGTTAATTCCGTATTTTGAACCAGTCAACTGGAATTTAGTTTTTCAAATAACA
>NZ_FNYT01000057.1 GCF_900109135.1 Trichococcus ilyis
CTTACTCAAGGTACTGAACCGCCGTGTACGGAACCGTACGCACGGTGGTGTGAGAGGACGGTAGATGAACTAATCATCTACCTCCTACTCGATTTCGGACGGATATTGTTACAAAAAAGTGACGGCTTTTCAAGGCTTCTTTTTTGTGTGCAGGGACTTCCGAAGTGTTTTCCGGTCAATTTAAATGGCTTCACAGAGCGATTTGTGAAACGAAACAGGGGAGCCGGTATTCGTTTTTGTCCCAGGGTTCAATTTTGAACAGAATCCGAACCTTTCAAAAACGGGCTGTAAGTGCCTTCATTTTTTCGGTTTAAATGCCTATACTGGTCCATGTAGGGAAGACGGTGCTGACACATTGGGGCATCGGTCTGTTCCGGAACTATTTCGAGAGGGGAAAAATCATGAGAGTCGATTTAACTACTAAACCTTATAACTTGGATGCCGAGGGGATCAAGTGGGTCAAAGATACGATTGCGGGCATGTCTGTCGAAGAGAAAATCGGGCAACTGTTCATCAACATGGGGGCAGAACGCACGGAAGAATATCTGACGGGCGTCTTGAATAATTATCACATCGGCGGAGTCCGCTATAATCCAGGATTGGCCGAAGAAGTATACGAGCAAAACAAAATCCTGCAGGAAAACAGCAAAATTCCTTTGTTGATCGCAGCCAACACGGAAGCAGGCGGCAATGGCGCCTGCAAAGACGGCACCTACGTCGGTGTCGAAGTGAAGATTGCCGCCACGAACGACACGAAGTACGCTTATGAAATGGGCCGCGTTTCCGGTGTCGAAGCTGCCGCTATCGGCTGCAACTGGAGTTTCGCTCCGATCGTGGACATCAACCGCAACTGGCGCAACCCGATCATCGCAACCCGCACGTGGAGCGGCGACGTGGACAAAACCATCGCCATGTCATTGGCGTACATGAAAGGGATCCAGGAGAGCGGCATCGCACCAGCTGCAAAACATTTCCCTGGGGACGGAATCGACGAACGCGACCAACATTTATCGTTCAGCGTGAACCCGTATTCCACTGAAGAATGGGACGCTACTTTCGGGAAAGTCTACGGCACTTTGTTCGATGCAGGCTTGCCTTCCATCATGGCAGGGCACATCTCCTTGCCTGAATATGTGAAACACTTCAATCCTGAAGCAAGCGTTCAGGAGCAGATCTTGCCGGCTACGCTGAACAAATACATCCTGACAGACTTATTGCGCGACAAAATGGGCTTCAACGGCCTGGTTGTCACCGATGCCAGCCACATGGTTGCGATGACTTCCGCCATGAAACGCCAGGATATGCTGCCGACAGCCATCGCTGCAGGTTCAGACTTGTTCCTGTTCTTCAACGATCCGGACGAAGATTTCCAATGGATGTTGGATGGCTACAACAACGGCGTCATCACGGACGAGCGTTTGGAAGAAGCTTTGACGCGCATCTTGGGCACAAAAGCGGCTTTAGGACTGCACAAAAAGGCGAAAACAGAAATCTTGCCTTCCAAAGAAGAGGCGATGGCAAAAATCGGTTTGGCTGAAAACAAAGCAATCGCAGTTGAAGTTGCCGACAAAGCGATCACGTTGGTCAAAAACAACCAAAATATCTTCCCGATTTCACCGGATAAAACGAAACGCGTCCTGTTGGTCAACGTTGAAGGCCACAAAGGCGGCTTCGGAGCAATGATCGGCGGCGAAGCGGTTCGCCCGGTCGATACATTGAAAGGCATCCTGGAAGCTGAAGGCTTCGAGGTATCCATCTGGGAATCCACGGAAGAACGGATCAACAAATTGCCGGAAGCCGAAAGGGCAGCTGCCGTTGCCAACGTGTACGCTCAAAAACGTCCGATCGGCGATTTGATTGCGGCCTACGACTTGATCATCAACGTGGCTTCGGTGCAACCGAACACGGATCAGCGCATCCAATGGCCAGCTTCAAAAGGGACACCGGATATTCCTTTCTATGTCCATGAAATCCCTACGATCTTTGTATCTGTCCAAGCACCGAACCACTTGGCTGACGTGCCGCAAGTGCAAACATACATCAACACATACGACAGCAAGGACTTCACGCTTCAAGCCCTTGTCAACAAAATGGTAGGCCGTTCCGAATTCACAGGCGTCTCTCCGGTGGACGCATTCTGCGGATTCCTGGATACACGTTATTAATCGATAACTCAACTTTCGCAGTAGAAAAAGTTGAGTGAAACTTTACGTGTGTTGCTTTAATCTGTTGTTGATTAGGTACCTTGACAATTGAATGCATAAGA
>NZ_FNYT01000055.1 GCF_900109135.1 Trichococcus ilyis
AGATGAGATTTCCCATCACTTCAAGTGAGTAAGACCCCTGAGAGATGATCAGGTAGATAGGTTGGGAGTGGAAGTACAGCGATGTATGGAGCGGACCAATACTAATCGGTCGAGGACTTAACCAATTTTTAAAAGAAGAAAACTCAAGCGGTGTTTTCGGCTTCCCTTTATTTTGTAGATTCAGTTTTGAGAGAACAACGTTCTCTTACAAAAAAATGTGCGGTGACGATGGCAAGAAGGTCACACCTGTTCCCATCCCGAACACAGAAGTTAAGCTTCTTAGCGCCGATTGTAGTGAAGGGTTTCCCTTTGTGAGAGTAGGACGTTGCCGCGCTTTTTGATTTTCCGCAATAGCTCAGTTGGTAGTAGCGCATGACTGTTAATCATGATGTCGTAGGTTCGAGTCCTACTTGCGGAGTTTTTCGGTTAAGTCTCATACATTCAATATGAATAAGATTTTATCGGAACCTTGGAGAGTTGTCCGAGAGGCCGAAGGAGCACGATTGGAAATCGTGTAGGCGGGTTAAACTGTCTCAAGGGTTCGAATCCCTTACTCTCCGTATTCCCAGTATAATATATGTTTTGGTCCGTTGGTCAAGCGGTTAAGACACCGCCCTTTCACGGCGGTAACACGGGTTCGATTCCCGTACGGATCATTGTCATGGGTGTTGCAGCTTCAGCTGCTTTACAGACATGATACACTTGAGCGAGAACTCACAGTGTTTCCATCCATTGGAGGTTTAGCTCAGCTGGGAGAGCGTCTGCCTTACAAGCAGGATGTCGGCGGTTCGATCCCGTCAACCTCCATTGGTTCCGTGGTGTAGGGGTCAACATGCCTGCCTGTCACGCAGGAGATCGCGGGTTCAAATCCCGTCGGAGCCGTTTCACTTTCTGAAAAGTGTGCTATGCATCCTAACGGATGTCCAGCTTCACGGGTTATCCCGTTCCGCTTTTCTTAATATTTTGGTCTGATAGCTCAGTTGGTAGAGCACTTGATTGAAGCTCAAGGTGTCGGCGGTTCGAATCCGTCTCGGACCATTTTTTATATGATGGAGGGATAGCGAAGTGGCTAAACGCGGCGGACTGTAAATCCGCTCTTTCGGGTTCGGCAGTTCGAATCTGCCTCCCTCCATTCTTTAAAAAAAGCGTACTCTGAATAGGGGTATAGTTTAAAGGTAGAACAACGGTCTCCAAAACCGTCGGTGTGGGTTCAATTCCTACTACCCCTGTCTCAACATTTTATTATGGCGATTGTGGCGAAGTGGTTAACGCACCGGTTTGTGGATCCGGCATTCGTGGGTTCAATTCCCATCAGTCGCCCTCTTTATTGGGCTATCGCCAAGCGGTAAGGCAACAGACTTTGACTCTGTCATTCGTTGGTTCGAATCCAGCTAGCCCAGTTTTTTCAAATAGCAACATCTCGGCGGTATAGCCAAGTGGTAAGGCACAGGTCTGCAAAACCTCTATCACCGGTTCAAATCCGGTTACCGCCTTTTCCATAGCAACATCAAGATGGAAACTTGCAACAATCCTATCATGCCGGCGTGGCGGAATTGGCAGACGCGCTGGACTCAAAATCCAGTGCCCGCGAGGGCGTGCCGGTTCGACCCCGGCCGCCGGTATCACAGAAATAAGCTTATGACGATGTTCGCATCGTTATGGGCTTATTTTTTTATCGAGAAGCAGTTTTTGGGTTATACTAACACCAGTGATTTTTGAAAATTTGGAAAGCGGGTTGGAATTGATGGGTATCATAATCAGGAAATACGGTAAAAACGATTTGGACTGCATGACCGGGATATGGAATCATATCGTCGAGGAAGGTCGGTATTTTCCGCAAGAAAACAGCTTGTCCGTGGAAGAAGCGGCGATTTTTTTTGCAGAACAGACTTACACGGGTGTCGCGGATGAAGACGGGGAAGTAGTAGGCCTCTATATTCTGCATCCGAACAATATCGGCCGCTGCGGACACATCGCGAACGCCTCTTACGCTGTCAAGGCTGATCAGAGAGGGAAGCGGATTGGCGAGGAACTTGCGTTGGATTCTCTCAGGATCGCCAAGGATTCTGGTTTCCGCATTATGCAGTTTAATGCCGTTGTGGCAAACAATGCAGGGGCAATCCATCTTTATAAGAAAATTGGCTTCAAGGAGTTGGGCATCATTCCTGGAGGCTTCAAAATGGATGATGGCAGCTTCATGGATATCATTCCCTTTTATTTGGAATTGGACTCAATATAAATTGTGCATCTGACCATCTTTCCAAGAGCAACGCATTACCTTGACAGTAGGTGTATACTGTAGGAAAGAAAGGATGATGCTGGATGAATATCTCTGAAGTTGCGAAATTGATGGATCTCACCCCTGCGACGTTGCGCTATTATGAAAGGGAAGGCCTGATTCCGCCGGTCGCCCGCAAGGACAGTGGGATCCGGGATTATCGGGACGAAGATCTCGGCTGGATCGAATTCATCAAGTGCATGCGGAGTGCGGGGCTTTCGGTTGAATCGCTGATCGAATATACGGCGCTGTTCAAGGGCGGATCCGAAACGGCGGCAGCCCGCAAGGACATCCTGATCCATGAACGGGAGAAATTGATCGCCAAGCACAAGGAAATCGGCGAAACGATCGCACGCCTGGACGGAAAGATCGAACATTATGAAGGCGAACTGCGGGCATCCGAGCAGGAACTGCTGGAGAGCACCCAGCCTTGATGCAACTTGCCAGTGCGTGATTTGAAATGATTTGGGAAAGAAAACAAGCCCGCCCGCGTCAGATCGACGCGGGCGGGCTTGTTTTTGCGCTTGGGGATCCATGGCAAAGTTTTCCCTTCCTCAACCTTGCTTTTCATCATAATGCGCGATTTTTTTTTTCAATTGCGCCAATGTCGAGCCGAGTTCGTCGTAGCGCTGCTGCAGTTTCTTCTGCTCTTCTATCAGAATCTCTTTTCTGGCCGGAGCGGTTTCTTTGCCTTTCGCGAATAGGGCGGTGTATTCGATGAGCGATTCGATTGACAGGCCGGCATTGCGCATGCATTTGATGAAATCGATCCAACTCAGGTCTCCCTCTTGGTAATCGCGTACGCCGCCGTTTTTGCGCGTGATCGGCGGAATCAGGCCGATGCGCTCGTAGTAGCGCAGGGTGACCGGCGTCAGGTCCGATTTTGCGGCTGCTTCTGAAATGTTCATTATTTTTCCTCCTTCTTGTTGTACATGAGTTGTCTGCTTCAGCTTACAACTTAAAGTCCAGATTAAGTCAACAGGGATATGCATGATAATCGAAAATAAGTCCTTGACTTGAAGTTAAGGTTAAGTGCTAAAGTAGCTTTGAGTCTGATACAAAAAAGGAGGAAATGGAAATGAGTTTTAAAGAAGGTTTTCTTTGGGGCGGCGCGACCGCCGCAAACCAGTGCGAAGGGGCATTTGATGCCGATGGAAAAGGACCGTCCGTCGCGGATGCGATGCCCGGCGGCAGACAGCGTTTCGTCATCTTGAATTCAGAGGAATTCGATTGGACGCTCGACAAGGACAAGTACCGCTACCCGAATCATCTGGGGATCGACCACTATCACCGCTACAAGGAAGATATCGCCTTGTTCGCCGAAATGGGCTTCAAAGCCTATCGTTTTTCGATCGCCTGGAGCCGGATCTTCCCGCTTGGAGACGAGGAGAGTCCGAACGAGAAGGGACTGGCTTTCTATGATGCCCTGATCGATGAATGCTTGAAATACGGCATCGAACCGGTGGTCACGATGTCCCATTACGAAATGCCGCTCCATTTGGCGAAAGTATATGGTGGCTGGAAAAACCGTCAAATCGTCGCTTTCTTCGAACGCTACGCGAAGGCTGTTCTGGAACGGTTTGCCTCGAAAGTGAAATATTGGATGACATTCAATGAAATCAATTCCGGCCTCGAAAGCCCGGTGCTGTCGCAAGGATTGATCCCGCTGACGGGTGCCGATGATTTCACGAACAGGTTCCAGGCTTGGCACCACCAGTTCGTGGCGAGCGCCTTGGCGGTGAAAATCGGCCATGAATTGCGCGAAGACATCCAGATCGGCTGCATGCAGATCTACGCACCGTTCTACCCGTTGGATGCGCATCCGGAAAACCAGCTATCTTCCCAATTCAAGGAACGGGCCTTCGATTATTTCACCAGCGACGTCCAAGTGAGAGGGGCTTATCCGACATACACGAAGCGTCTGTTGCAGGAATATGGGGCCAAAGCGCCGGTCATGGAAGCGGGCGATCTGGAACTGATCAAACAATACACGGTCGATTACATCGGCTTCAGCTATTATATGAGCATGGCGACCGATGTCGTCGGCGGAGCGGGGGAGACCGACTTCGCTTCCGGGAACCTGATGAACGGTGTCCGAAATCCGTTCCTTAAGGCAAGTGAATGGGGTTGGCAGATCGATCCGATCGGCCTGCGCATTTCCCTGAACGACCTGTGGGATCGCTATCAAGTGCCGCTTTTCATCGTAGAGAACGGCTTGGGCGCCAATGATGTGAAGGAAGCCGACGGGACGGTCAACGATGATTACCGCATCGATTACCTGAAGGAACACATCCGGGAAATGCATGAAGCTGTCCTGGATGGGGTCGATCTGATCGGCTACACGCCATGGGGCTGCATCGACCTTGTGTCCGCCTCGACCGGCGAGATGAGCAAGCGCTACGGCTTCATCTATGTCGATCTGGATGACGAAGGGAACGGCACGTTGGATCGCTCAAAGAAAAAATCGTTCGACTGGTACAAAGCGGTGATCGCGACGAACGGCGAGAACATATTGGCGGACTAAGTTGGACATCCTGTATGGCCACCAGGAGGAGGGGCGAATGCTCCTCAGCTCCGGTGATCGGATCACTCGCCGGAGCACGGCGGCAACAATTAGCTTCATCTCCGACGAGGCCCGGCCCATCGGAAGACGCAATCAGAATACCACTCGAACTCCGGCGAAGCCGCTGTTCACCGGAGCAGAGGCAACGGCAGCATCAGCGGTGCCTCACGCACCCGGAAAAGTATAAAGAAAGAGGCTGGGAGTAAACTCCCAGCCTCTTTCTTACCTCCAGTCAAGTGTTTTGTTGAAACTTTATTCGGAGAGATGAAGCTTTTTTGATGGGGGAGGGGTACCCCTC
>NZ_FNYT01000054.1 GCF_900109135.1 Trichococcus ilyis
TCACTAGTGTTGCATTAAAAAATTAACAAACTAAATTTTAGACAAAAAGAAAAGATCCTTTACAATGGTTGGTAAGATGACTTATCCAAGACCACGTTAAAGGACCTATAACTATGGATAAGCATAAACAAAAAACTTCATTTTGTAAATGGATTGCACCTGTCTCTTTTGAGAATCTACCGTTAAGACTACAAGAACAAATTGGACAGACAAATACCTATGTCAAGAAGCTCTATTTCGACCGTTTCCTCAAGCTGATGCTCCACGCAATCTCGAGCCAAAAAGCCAGTCTTCGGGATATAGAAGCTTCCCTTTTAAATCCAGATCTTCAAGCTGAACTTGGTTTTGACTCTCTTAGCAGCTCACAGATATCGCGGAAGATCCGAAGGATCAATCCCATTATTCTGGAGGAAATGTTCTACTTTCTAGTATCTCTAGCCAACCAAGGCAAGCGTAACGGCAAGCTTCCAAAAGCATTCATCGTAGATTCGACGACGGTCTCTCTGAATAAAACACGATATCCCTGGGCAGAGTTCCGCACTACTAAGTCAGGCATAAAACTGCATCTCCGTCTTGCCTATATAGGGAAAGGCGATGCCTATCCGGATAGAGCGATCATAACGAATGCTTCCGTTCATGATGTCAACCGACTGGAAATCGTAGTTGATGAGAAGCTGGCCACCTATATCTTCGACCGGGGTTATATGGACTTCGAGTTATTCGATAAATTTTCCTATGACGGATTCTTCTTTGTATCTCGCATCAAGAAGAACAGCCTCGTACATGTAATGTCCGAATACGAAGTCCCTCCCGGAGGATCCATTCTCCAAGACCAGATGGTCGTTCTGGGTGGCAAGAATGGGTATCTGACAGATCCTTATCGATTGGTTGAAGTAATGGATACACAGGAGAATAAGCTGCGCATCATTACCAATCGGTTTGATCTTTCAGCTGAAGCAATCAGCCAAATGTACCGTTCCCGCTGGGAGATCGAACTCTTTTTCAAGCAATTGAAGCAGCAGACGACCATCAAAAAATTCTTCAGTCGTGATGAGGATGGCTTAAAAAACCAGGTCTATCTTGCTTTGATTGCACAACTTCTCACCTATCTGGTCAAACTGGAAACACAATCTGTTCTTTCTAGCCTGACAATCCAACGCTACCTATTCGCTTCCCTATGGGAAGCTAGTGAACTTTGGGAGACAAGGATACGGGGAAAACCGACCGAATCAAAATGAACGAAAGCTTGACGACAATAGAGCGGCTGAAGATAAATTGACATAGTTCATAATTGTTACAATCTGGAGAAAGTCATCTTTCTGCGTGAGCATAAGAATTTTTTTGCTTTTTTCAGAAAACAGTTTAGATGAAGACCTGCAAATGTTTATGCAACACTAGTGGATCAAAATATTTTCCGGAATATCTGCAACAGTCGCATTGACACCAATACCAATATCAGATATTTATATTCTGATCATAATTCAGTCAGTTTTGGTTTCCTTAATCGCTTCATTAAGCGGAAGAGATATTTCACTTGAAACTGCTAAAGAATTTATTTTTAGTATGGGTGGGATTGCGGGAGCTGGATATGCATTCAGGCTATTAGCGCAACAGACATCAAAATTTCTAAACACAGTATGGCCGGGGGTTGGTTCGGCGGTAAGTTCTGGAGTAGCTGCATCTGGAACTGCTGCAATAGGGAAGGCTGCTAGCGCCTACTACATAGATGATAAGCCAATAGGTGAAGCAAAAAAGAAATTTGAAGATGCAAAGAAAGAAAACGATGAAACTTCAGCCAATTATAATAACAACTGAGTTAAAACTCTTTGGCGCGACCTTCCATGGATCATAATACGCTTGAAAGGTAATGTTTTTGGGGGGATATTGCTGTGATGGCATTCATATAAGGGCTACAGAAATATGTTAAAAAAGAATAGAAGCGAAAAAGCGGAAAGCCTATAATTTGACGGGCTTTCCGCTTTTTTCCTTTTGGATTATCAATTGATGCAACACGCATGCAGATTAGTTTGAGGAAACTATTGATTGTGTGCTTTTTTTAATGCAGTAGCCTTCGAAAGACGTTCCTTAAATTTTTTTAATTTTGGTGAAATATCAGCGCGTGGACTGGTTGCGCGTAAGTCTGAAAATACATGTATAGCATGATTTAAAACACGAATTTCATTATCGTAATCCTTTTCTTTTCGGTAAATAACAGCCAATCTATCGTATGGGAAATTACCATCAAAATTCATGGATATGTTTTTTTCATATAGTTTTTTTGCTTCTTCAACTTTACCAGATTGTTCAAGTTTTCTTCCCTTGAGATTATTGTCAACCATTTTAGAAAATACTTTTTCACTAATTTGGGTTCTAGTATTTCCAGTAGAACTGGGTTTCTTTGCAAGGGGGTTGTTCTTATCTTTTTTTTGACTCCAGAAAAACATTAGTAACGCCTCCTCTTATTATCAATTCTTATTACCAGGAATTACTTAAGGTCAGCAGGAATATGAGTCTGGCAGGTAAAAAGTATATGGTTCAAAATTGTCGGATTACTAAATTACTTTGGATACTAAAATGTGTCAACTCAGCGTGACCTTGGGTATATTCTTTCACAGTTATCATCGGGTTTACAATTCTTAACAACCCTATCGAAATGTAGCATTCTTCATTAAGTATAGCAAAAATACTATAGGTTGACTATGAGATGTAAGAACATGGTAAATCAAACGGTTTGGTAGTATCGTGCTAAAGTGGAAGACACAAATATAGTTTTTTACACCAGAACGCCATTGAATAACTGACAGAATATTGAGATAATAATAAAAAGCCAATCAAGATAAATTGCGTACTTGTGAGGAGGGAAACTATGGCCTATCAAAGTGAATCGGCATTAGAAAATAAATTGATCGAGCAACTCGTCTCGAAAGGGTATCAATGGGTACCGGAAGTGAAAAGCGAAGCCACTATGATCGCGAACTTCCGCAAGGTTCTGGAGAAACGAAACAGCGTCAACATCGGGGAGGATCCCCTGACCGATAAAGAATTCGAGCGTTTGATGACACAAATCAACGGGAAAAGCATTTTTGACAGCGCTAAAATCCTGCGGGACAAGGTGCTGCTGAAACGGGACAGTGGAAAGAACCTTTACCTGGAGCTGTTCAATACAAAAGAATGGTGCAAAAATACGTTCCAAATCACAAATCAGATCAGCATGGAGGGAAAGTACACCAACCGCTATGATGTGACCATCCTGATCAATGGGTTGCCGCTCGTGCAAGTGGAACTGAAGCGAAGCGGCGTGGATATGACGGAGGCGTTCAACCAAATCATGCGCTACCGCAAGCATACTTATACCGGCTTGTTCCGCTACATCCAGATTTTTGTGATCAGCAACAGTCAAGAAACACGTTATTTCTCCAACAGTGACGGGGAAATTTTGAAGAGCCACATGTTTTACTGGTCCGACGTGGAAAACAACCGGATCAATGTGCTGAGTGAATTCGCGGAAAGCTTTATGGAGAAATGCCATTTGGCAAAAATGATCGCGCGTTACATGGTGTTGAACGAGACGGACAAACTTCTGATGGTGATGCGTCCGTATCAAGTTTATGCGGTCGAAGCCCTTGTAAGACAAGCATTGGAGACCAAGAACAACGGATACATCTGGCATACGACCGGGAGCGGAAAGACATTGACATCCTTCAAAGCCAGCCAGATCATCGCCCAAGAAGAAAGCATCGAAAAAGTCTTTTTCCTGGTGGACAGGAAGGATTTGGATGCCCAGACCTTGGCGGAGTTCAATAAATTTGAAGCAGATTCCGTGGATATGACCGACAATACATACAAACTGTTGAAACAAATGGGCGATCGCACGAAACCGCTGATCCTGACGACTATCCAAAAGATGGCCAATGCCGTCAAATCAGGGCATAAGGCGATTGACAGCTATCGAGAAGATCGGGTTGTGTTCATTATCGATGAGTGCCACCGGACCCAATTCGGGGAAATGCACAAACTGATCCACAAGCATTTCAAAAATGCCCAATACTTTGGCTTTACAGGAACACCGCGCTTTCCTGAGAATCCAAGCCAGGATGGACGGGTAACGGCAGATATTTTCCAGAAATGCCTGCATCATTACCTGATCAAAGATGCCATCCGCGATGAGAACGTCTTGGGCTTTTCTGTGGAATACATCAGTACCTTCCGAGGACAGTTCGATGAAGAGGATCAGGAAAGGGTAGCTGGCATCAACACGAATGAAGTGTGGATGGCAGACGAACGGTTGGAGGACATCACCAAGCATATCCTCAAGAACCATCGCAAAAAGACCAAGAATCAGCAATATACCGCCCTCTTTACCGTTCAAAGCATCAAAATGGCGATCAAATATTATGATCTGTTCAAGCAATATGCAGAAGACATCAATGTAGCGAGCATATTCACTTACGGAGCCAATGAACCCGGCAATGAAGACATTTCTGTTGAGCATTCACGGGATAGTCTGGAGCGGATTATGAAGGACTACAATGAAACGTTCAGCACAAATTTCTCGACAGATAATTTCAACGGCTATTTTGCGGATGTTTCCAAGCGGGTCAAGAAAGGCGTTCCCGGTGAAAGATTGGACATTCTTATCGTGGTGGACATGTTTTTGACGGGGTTTGACAGCAAGCCGCTCAATACGTTATATGTGGATCGGAATCTGAAATACCACACCTTACTGCAGGCCTATTCCCGGACCAACCGGATAGAAAAGGAAACGAAGCCATACGGGAATATTGTGTGCTACCGCAACCTGAAATACCAAACCGATGAAGCCATCAAACTATACTCGCAGACCAACGACACCAATACGGTATTGATGGCCAGCTATGCGGAATATCTGACCGATTTCAGGGCGGCGCTTTCTTCTTTGCTGCAGCTGGCGCCGACACCGGAATCAGTTGACCAACTGGAATCCGAAGAGGATCAATATCAATTTGTGGTGCTATTCCGGGAGCTTTCAAAGTTACTGCTGAAGCTGCGGACTTTTGATGAATTCGAGTTTTCGGAAGATACAATCGGAATCGTTGAACAAAACTACCAGGATTTCAAGAGCAAGTATTTTACCATCTATGAAAAGGTGAAAAAGAAGGAAAAGGGCGAAGAAGTTTCCATCCTCGACAACCTGGACTTCGCGATAGAAGTCATCCAAACGGATACGATCAACGTCAGCTACATCTTGAATCTCATCCGTAACATCAACCTGAAAGATGAAGCTGAACGGGAGAAAAATGTCGCCACCATCCACCGACTCTTGGATCAGGCGGACAATGAGGACTTGCGCTTGAAGGCGGACCTGATCCGCAAGTTCCTGGATAAGGTTTTACCGGTGCTGGACGAGGAGGCCAACCTTGATGAAGCATACAATGTATTCGAAGAAGAAGAACGTGAAGGGGAAATCTATGATTTTGCCCAACACGTGGAGCTGGAGCCTACAGTCGTCAATGAATTTTTGGCAGAGTACGAATACAGCGGCAGTCTGAACCGGGAACGGGTTTCCGATCAGATCAATGGCAGTTTTATCAAGAAACGCAGGAAAATCGACCGCATTTTTGAGTTTGTGATGGAGAATACCCGCAAGTTCATGTCGGTTTAATTATGAGCTACAAGCATCAAAAACGAGTGTAATTTATAAAAATTACACTCGTTTTTGATGTGCGCCCGGCATGGGTGATAACTTGGTGGTGAAAGTCCACTACAGGCTTTGCAGTAGGAACTGTTAGCGAATGACAAGGGTGTCCACCGTG
>NZ_FNYT01000059.1 GCF_900109135.1 Trichococcus ilyis
CAGCAAGTCTGAGAACGAGTGAAATGCTTTTTCTCTCAAGGACAAGCTGTGATGGGGAGCGAAATTTAGTAGCGAAGTTCCTGATGTCACACTGCCAAGAAAAGCTTCTAGTGAGAAAGTAACTGCCCGTACCGCAAACCGACACAGGTAGTTGAGGAGAGAATCCTAAGGTGTGCGAGAGAACTCTCGTTAAGGAACTCGGCAAAATGACCCCGTAACTTCGGGAGAAGGGGTGCTGACCGCAAGGTCAGCCGCAGTGAATAGGCCCAAGCGACTGTTTATCAAAAACACAGGTCTCTGCAAAATCGAAAGATGACGTATAGGGGCTGACGCCTGCCCGGTGCTGGAAGGTTAAGAGGAGAGGTTAGCGCAAGCGAAGCTTTGAATTGAAGCCCCAGTAAACGGCGGCCGTAACTATAACGGTCCTAAGGTAGCGAAATTCCTTGTCGGGTAAGTTCCGACCCGCACGAAAGGCGTAACGATTTGGGCACTGTCTCAACGAGAGACTCGGTGAAATTATAGTACCAGTGAAGATGCTGGTTACCCGCGACAGGACGGAAAGACCCCATGGAGCTTTACTGCAGTTTGATATTGCGTGTTTGTATCACATGTACAGGATAGGTAGGAGCCGAAGATACCGGGACGCCAGTCTCGGAGGAGGCAACGGTGGGATACTACCCTTGTGATATGACCACTCTAACCCGCTGCTCTTAGCGAGCAGGGAGACAGTGTCAGACGGGCAGTTTGACTGGGGCGGTCGCCTCCAAAAATGTAACGGAGGCGCCCAAAGGTTCCCTCAGAATGGTTGGAAATCATTCGTAGAGTGTAAAGGCAGAAGGGAGCTTGACTGCGAGACCTACAAGTCGAGCAGGGACGAAAGTCGGGCTTAGTGATCCGGTGGTTCCGCATGGAAGGGCCATCGCTCAACGGATAAAAGCTACCCTGGGGATAACAGGCTTATCTCCCCCAAGAGTTCACATCGACGGGGAGGTTTGGCACCTCGATGTCGGCTCATCGCATCCTGGGGCTGTAGTCGGTCCCAAGGGTTGGGCTGTTCGCCCATTAAAGCGGTACGCGAGCTGGGTTCAGAACGTCGTGAGACAGTTCGGTCCCTATCCGTCGCGGGCGTTGGAAATTTGAGAGGAGCTGTCCTTAGTACGAGAGGACCGGGATGGACACACCGCTGGTGTACCAGTTGTTCTGCCAAGAGCATCGCTGGGTAGCTATGTGTGGACGGGATAAACGCTGAAAGCATCTAAGCGTGAAGCCCCCCTCAAGATGAGATTTCCCATCACTTCAAGTGAGTAAGACCCCTGAGAGATGATCAGGTAGATAGGTTGGGAGTGGAAGTACAGCGATGTATGGAGCGGACCAATACTAATCGGTCGAGGACTTAACCAATTTTTAA
>NZ_FNYT01000052.1 GCF_900109135.1 Trichococcus ilyis
CGAGGTTATCTTTTATGAACAGAAGACCTTTTGGTCATTCGGCAAATATATGGTCAGAAGCAAAAAGGGAATTGAAAGTTACGTCAACTTCTTAGCCATTGCCTATAGTTGCGTTCAGCTTCTTCCCTTCAAACAGGAGAGGTATGCCCATTTGAAGGAGGAAAGTTCTCAAGTGAAGAAACAACTCATTGGAATGGCGATCCAGCAGGAAGTATTTTTCTATACTTTCGTGCTTTCCATCGAAAATAGGATTAAATCGCTGGCAATCCTAAAGGCTTATGAGCAATGGGTTGAAGAAAAGCACAATTTTTAATTACTTATAAAGTGGTGCTCTTATAAAAAAGAACCCCGATTTACTCAGGGCTCTGGATATACAATTAAAAACTGAATACAGCTACAATTTATAGATAAAATAACTTATTTCGAATTATTTTATTTCACGTCGAAATGAGCCATTTTTGCCGAATTACCCAATTCTTCTTCTATTCGTAGAAATTGGTTATATTTTTCGACTCGTTCAGAACGCGCGATTGATCCTGTTTTAATTTGTCCTGCATTCATAGCTACAGCGAAATCAGCAATAAATGTATCGCCTGTTTCACCTGACCTGTGAGAAATCATGGTTGTATAATTGTTTTTCCTGGCCATTTTAATAGCTGCAATCGATTCAGAAACTGTTCCAATTTGGTTTAATTTAATTAAGATAGAATTAGCTATCCCTTTATCAATTCCTTCTTGGAAAATTTCTGGGTTCGTTACAAAAATGTCATCTCCGACTAATTGAATGCGGTCGCCCAATACCTCTGTCAGCTTTTTAAATCCATCCCAATCATGTTCAGATAAGCCATCTTCAATTGAAATGATTGGATATTTTCCAACAATTTCTTGATAATAACTAATCATCTGATCTGAAGTTAACTTCTTCCCTTCAAAATTATATACACCATCGGAACTAAATTCACTGGCTGCAGGATCCATAGCAATCGCTATGTCCTTACCAGGTTCATATCCGGCTGTTTCGATAGCTTCGACTAATAAACTAAGAGCCTCCTCAGTTGATTTTAGACGAGGGGCAAAACCACCTTCATCGCCTACTGCTGTCTCTAACCCCTTATCTTTCAACATTTTTTTCAAAGTATGGTAAGTGTCTGCTACCATCTCTAACCCTATTCTAAAATTTGAAGCTCCAATAGGAGTAATTAAAAATTCTTGTACGTCTATACCAGAGTCTGCATGTTTGCCACCATTGATAACATTAAAAAATGGTAGAGGCAATTCTAAATCAACACCGCCCAGATAACGATAGAGCGGAATATTTAATGAGTTAGCCGCTGCTCTAGCAACAGCCATGGACACACCTAGTATGGCATTAGCACCTAAACGCTCTTTATTAGCTGTCCCATCTGCTTCAATCATTAATGCGTCCACGCGTGCTTGATCAAAAGGAGATTGATCTGCTAATAAGCTGTCAATCTCAGTATTTACATTTTTTACTGCAGTTAAAACGCCCTGACCTTTTAAACGTTTGCCTCCATCCCTTAATTCAACCGCCTCTTTATCTCCAGTAGACGCACCCGAAGGGACGGAAGCTCGTCCCCATGAACCATCTGTTAAATGAACATCTACTTCAACGGTAGGGTTACCGCGTGAATCGAATACTTCCCTTGCTTTGATAAACTGAATTTTCGCTACCAAAATTTTCTCCTCCTTTATTATTAGGTAATAAAAAATGACACCTACTTAAATAAAGGCGGTTTTGCCCCTTTATTTAAGTAGGTGTCATTAATCATAGTTATTATGATAGTTAAAGGCGAACACCATCGCCGACATACTATTTTCGTTAAGTATAGCAATTAATGAATAACAAATCAATTATTACGATAGTTGCAAGCTAATTAAGTCATTCTATTTATAAAATTGTTTTTTGCCCTCCATAAATAGAGTGATTTCCATTAAAAACATAGGAAACACAAACAGTTAAAAGAAAGTATGGCAAGTAATCAAATCCAAAAACTTCCGCTCCGATTAGTGCCGGAGCAATAAGTGTGTTTGTCGCCGAAGAAAAAACACTTATATATCCTAAAGCAGCAACAAACTCTATAGGCAAGCCGAATAATGGAGCAAGCCAAACCCCTAAACTGGATCCAATTGAAAAAATAGGTGTTACCTCTCCACCTTGAAAACCTGC
Organism: Trichococcus ilyis; assembly: GCF_900109135.1. Classification (GTDB taxonomy): domain Bacteria; phylum Bacillota; class Bacilli; order Lactobacillales; family Aerococcaceae; genus Trichococcus; species Trichococcus ilyis. The sequence goes on from NZ_FNYT01000052.1 coordinate 2,189, forward strand.
TGCTAATGTTAAGATTGTTAAAATAAATTTGACTATCCAGTCGTATCCATATACAATTTCTCCGTTAAAATCAGCGGCTATTAAGTTTGTTCCAAGGCCTGAATATCTCCCCATGTGAAACATCAATAACAATGCGCTAATTAAAATACCCACGAAGAAAATTCGTTTACGAAGGTCTGGTAATTTTTCCACCATATAGCGCTTCGCATAACCTAACATATAAGCAAATAATCCACCGACAGCGCCAAATATGATTCCCAACACTAATATTTTTAACATTGTTTGACCATCCATACTCAACGCGACATCTAAATTGACTGAAAATTTTTCTAGTCCCAAAAAGTGAGAAACAAAACTAGCTACAAATGCTGCGATTAAAGCAGGAAATAATGCCAAGTACTCTAGTTTCCCAACTACTAACACCTCTAATGCAAAAAACGTAGCTGCAAAGGGTGTTTCAAATAATCCGCCAAAGCCCGCTGCCATACCTGTAATCAGCATTATTTTCGAAGCATTTTTATAGGGTATTTTACGGCCGATAGCATGAGAAAAGGTTGCCCCAATTTGAACCGCGACACCTTCACGACCCGCACTACCACCAAATAAATGTGTGATCCATGTCCCTAGGATTGTTAAAGGAATCATTCGTTTAGGTATTTCCTCTAGCTCTTCATTTCCTGCTGCAAAGACCAAACTTATTCCTTTATTTGTATTCTTGCCTATTTTTTTATACATATATACGATAAATAAACCTGCGAAAGGTAACATAGGAATAAGGTATCCAGCATAGCTATCTCTAAACGTACCAATAAAAATAAGCACTTTACCAAATAAAGTATCTAATACCCCGACTGCTAGTCCAACGAAAATTGCACTAATTGCGTAGATTCCAATTTCTTTATACTCCGATATATATTTATTCATTAACTATTCCTTTCAAAACATTAATTATTTATTTTCTTGATTTTACACTACGGTTACTTATCCCTAAAGTTGGATAGTGAGTAAACAGTGAACTAAGTATAAAACCAACAATTTATATAACCGCAGGACTTAAAAGTATGATCGATCCTCCTCTAATTAAAATAAATCTACATTTACTCATAACAACACAAAAAAGCTGATAACACACTGCAGCCTAAGCCCAGAAGTCATCAGCTTTGATAAGCGGTTTAAGCAAGATGCTTAGGGAGACATTCATTCCCAAGAGATAGTATGAGAATACCACCCGTTTTTTAGATAATCAAGTTTAAAATTTCCAATCCTCCTGTTAAGAATTATCAAATTAGGCTCCTTCTATTACATAAGACGGACTTCCATATAATTGATTCACTATAGTGATAGCTCGAAATAGCAATCTAAATTGTTCGATAAACAGTATCTCTAGTTACTCCTGTTTCTTCTGCAATTTACTTGATAGGCTCTCCTTTTTTCAGCATATTCACAATCACGTTGTATGTCATTCGAACCCGCGGACTCTTAGCATCGGCGGCATACTTAACTGGCCGGCCCTTGTAGTGGCCTTTTTTCTTGGCGATTTCAATTCCTTGTCGCTGTTTAAGCTTAATTTCTTCCGTTCATTTTGAGCGGTCCAGGACAATTGCCGAACAATCATATTTCGGATCAGTTTCTGCAGATTAGAATCTCCCAGGTCATGGTTCAGAATGGGTAAATTCAATACGATTAAACCAATTTCCTTCTGATCAAGCCGCTGCACCATCTGAACGATATCATCATAGTTCCGACCCAGTCGATCCAATGACTCCACAATCAAGACATCTTTCTCTTGCAGGAAGCCCAAGGCCTTCTGGAGTTCTTCCCAATCTGTCGGTCTAGATTCTGGTCCGTAGCGGACACCCGCGCATATCCAATTTCCATCTAGTTCCCATCTTTTTTACACCTTGTTTAATCGACACTTATACGCTATATGAAGAATGTAACAAAATCAATGGTTTAGATGTGTCTGTCTTGGGTACACTCTAAATAGACATTAAGTTAAAGAGAAGATTATTGCGAAATAGCAGCCTGGTTTCAAAGAAGGTCGGCCAAAGAAGTTCTCAAAATAACAATTTAATTTGGCTGTGGAACTATTACATAACAATTCATATACCCAAGTTGAGAAAATGACAGGAATATGTAAAAGTACACTCTTTAGATATCGTAGGAAACAACAAGAAGATGCTATCTCAAAAGTCATTTGAATGCGACTTTTGAAATAGCATCTTTTAAGAGTTCTCCGGATGTTATTTTTTATTTCTAGTTGGCAAAATGAATAGTTCTTTTTTACCATTTTCTGCAAGAACTTTATTGCATTCGATTTTTATACCTTTTTTCAACGGAGAAGTTTGTGCATACGTATAAAGTTGTTTTATAAATTGAAGTGCTAATTTGTTATTCTTAGTTTGCAAATGCCTAAGCAGGAAGATGGTTTCACTGTGTGGCGCAACCATAATTAACTTTTTCTTATTGATAACAGCATAATACATATTGACGAATTTTTTAAACTCATCTTGCGGATAATCTGGATACTTTTGGAAAAACCTTTTTTTATATTCGTCTTGCGTTTCACGATTGGTACAAATTAATTGACTGGTCCTGATCAAATCAGGATTTCTTTTTTTTCGTAACTTATTTTCTTTTTTGGCCAAGGCAATCATTTCCTGTCGCTCTTGTTCCTTCTTTTCTTCTTCTTGCATTCTTTTTTTCTTTTGCTTATTTAATTCAGCATAGTGTTTCGCATCAAGTCCATCGCATGACGTCATACCAGCCCACGATGAAGGTCTGTGAGGGACATGAATGATACTTCCCATAAAACAACACATCCTTCTGAATGTAATAAATCTGGATAGGTTACACTTAAATTTTTACACATTTGTCAACGATACACTACATTAGTCATCATCATTTGGCAAATACCAACCATGCTCACGATGTCTTGGTTTTGCATCAGGATGCTCCTTTTTGTATTTTTCATTCATACGGCGAATCTCCTCGTTGTTAAACCGATTCAACAATCCTTCTGCACCTTCGTCTCCTCTGCAAGCTGCTTGCCGTACTGGTTCTCGCTCGGTATAAAACTTTTCATCTGACACATTCTCAAACCATTTTTTACTATACTTCGTTTTTTTATCAAACATATTTATTCCTCCCTACAAATTCAAATTTGTCCAGTTAAGTGTAACCTATCCAATCATCATTGAAATTATCCTGTATGGCTGTGATAAGCTTTGTACCGTTAATAAGCAACTCCCTTTTTCATGGGTAATCATTTTTTAATATGATGTGCGGGCCAGCCTGTCGGCCCAGTGGTTCTCTTCTCTTGGAATCTGCTTAAAGGTGACGCTGTTGAATGTGGGTATCAGTTCCCAGCATTTTTCCTTTAGGTATTTATGACGAAGATTGCGCGTGCGAGACGAATAATTCATCTGACTGCAGAGCACTTCCGAGTCGGATTCTATTTCAATGTCCAATTGTTTGGGGTTTGGGTAGTTGACGGTCAATGCGCTCAGGCAACTTAGCAAGGCATGGTACTCGGCAATATGGCTAGTCCTTTCCTCGTTCATGAATTCAACTGGAAGTGGAAATCCGTTCTCTAACAGGACTTCCTCGCTGGACTCCACGATGTAAGATGCATCGGCTCCAACAATGCGTTTACCTGTTTTGGTCTGTTCATCGTCGTAGATAATGCGGACAGAGCCATCAATATGGCAACAGACCTTGCCTTTTTTTGACAGGCGTTCCATCAATTCAAAGGTCTTCAGATGTTCCGAAATTTCCGCGTTGGAAAAGATGGAGTCGTCGGTGCCAATCGAAAGGATTTCGGCCTTTAGGCACTGCTGGTCTTCGCATCCGATGGTAAGGAGGCTACTGTAAGCTGATTTGAGTGGTATGGATAGTAATTCTTTTGAAATCATGAATTTCCCCCCTGAAATAGACTTTTTTGCTTGGTAGGTATCGACCCGTGGGAAGGCTCCACTACTGCTCTGCAAGATCAGTCGCAATTGGATTTAATTATAACAGACTCGTGTGGATTCCAATCGCAAAATATCACGAATAAACGTTACCGGTCCCTTATGTTAATTGAAGAGGAGACTGACCAGTATGGTTGAAGGATACAGCGATAACACTTTTAAAGTTGTGAAAGAAACATTCTTTAATGAGCAGGGGGAACCTTTTACTGTTGAAAAACATTATCGGAAACAAGCCAGAGGAAACTTTTTTAAAACACACAAACCAGAACTTAGGGATTTATGCATGGTTATTGGGGGATCTAAAGGGAAAGTAATGGCCTACTTGCTGACGCATTTAAATTTCACCGACAACACTGTTAAGGTTACACAGAAAAAAATCGTAACGGATACCGGAGTGAGTTCTGCCGCCGTTTCGAATGTATTAGCAGAATTAGAGCAAGCAGGCCTGCTTAAAACGAAGCCCGGATACCTTATGATTTCCCCAGGGTTAATCTTGCGCGGGGATTTAAGAAAAGTACACATGCTTGAGGAAGCTTATAAGAATTTCTATGAAAATGAACCTCAAAATTATGCTAAATCCATATCCTTGCCTCAAATAATCGATCATAATTCCGAAATTCTGATTTTGAGCGCGTTTCCGATTGAGGGAGACGGACCTCATTTGCAGTATTACGCTGATTCCTCCGATAAATTTTGGGAACTCATCTTTTCTTGTTTGGAGGAGGACGATCCAGTAGGATATGGGGAAAGAATAGCGTGCTTGTTAAAACACCACATCGCGCTGGGGACTGTCATGAAGATCACTCAAACTGTCCGTGCAGGTACCTTACAAAGGCAGTTCAATCCCAACGATTTCCAAGAGTTATTAAAAAAGTATCCAACGATAAAAACCATTGTTTTCAACGGTGATAAAGCATTCCAACTGTTCAAAAAAAATGTTTCCCTAAAAGATTTTCCCGATATAAAAACAATAAAATTGCCCACTACCAGTCCAAGCAGAGGCCGATATATCAAACCATACGAAGAAAAGTTAACCGAATGGAGCAGCCTCATAAAATAATCAACCCACGCGGATTCTGGAAATTTATTCAATCTATTTGAACCTTTCCGTTAAATAAATCTAAAACATGCCTCAATTACTTACGAACCTGTGCCCAAAAATGCTTGTTAGTGTAGCGTTCCTCCAGGCTGAAAGATGGGTGAAAAATAACCGGAATAAGACGCGTCATAGTGACATTCTTCATTCCGGTTTGTTGCGTTTTAAAACCGCGTATCGCACACTCTATTCATTTTCTGGAACCCCACACATCATCATTCGTGAATACATCTCAAAAATCGCAGACTCAACAATATCAGCAAGTGTTTCAAAAAATTCATACTCCAAAGCCAAATGCGTTTGCAACGCTTCAATCATCTTCATGGAGCCCCCATCTAATTTGAGGAACATACATGATTCGAATGCGTCATTCGACATACCTATCACCTTCCCTTTCTACCTAAAATATTCGCAAACAGTTCTCCAGGATTTATCAAAGGAGAGAACTGTTTCGAAAAATTTCCGAATTTTTTACCTATTTCATGTCTGTTCGCTTTACAAAAGCAAACATACGTTCGTATAATTGGGAGTATAAAGGAGTTAAATCCAGACAAACAGACTAGCGGCGCTATAGGAAGGTGAAAGTATGATAAAGGAAACCAGAAAGCGAACAGAGAAAGTATTTGAAGAGTACAACGACTACCAGGATAGAGGCATGGTTAAGTGGTTAACGGCATTCTCAATGGAAGAACTGACAAGGTCCATTTCTGCTGGAAAAGAAGAGGCTCTGAAGGATATCCCTATCCTCGCTCAAATGAATGCAAGTGAAATTGACGA
>NZ_FNYT01000051.1 GCF_900109135.1 Trichococcus ilyis
GTGATGATGGCAAGAAGGCCACACCTGTTCCCATCCCGAACACAGAAGTTAAGCTTCTTAGCGCCGATTGTAGTGAAGGGTTTCCCTTTGTGAGAGTAGGACATTGCCGCGCATGTTTTTATATAAATGATCAGAAGGCTGTTGAGGTAAATCTCGATGGTCTTTTTTTGATTTGCCTGCACTGGCATCTTTGGTCGGATGGAGTCGATTTATTATATAAAATCGGGCCGCCGTGCTAAACTGTATTTGAGGATAGTTGTCAGAAGGTGAGGGAAATAAAATATGGTAGATTTTATGAAAACCAAAAATGGCTTTGTTTTGAATGATGAAAATGAATGCATGATAGCTGAAATTACTTACGCACCGTATGGGGAAGATAAGGTCATAGCCAACCATACTTATGTCGATTCTTCATTGAGAGGGCAAGGCATCGCTGAGATGTTATTGGATCGTCTTGTCGAGGAGATGCGTGCAGAAGGGAAAAAAATTGTTCCGCGCTGCTCGTATGTTGTAGCTATGTTCGATCGCAAACGTGAAAAGTATGCCGATATCAAGGCAGACATTTAATTACGTTCTCTCTAATTTTATATAGATGAGAGTAGCGGGCCGGAATTAGGGGAAGTAGTTCCGTCCCGCTATTTTTAGTGTTTGGTTGGGGGGTCAGTGGTGATCGGTTTTGCCTATTGACAAGATTAAGAAATGATGATAATTTAATTATATTAGTGCAAGTCTCAGCTTATAATAGAATGGGCAATGATAAGAAGAGTAACTTTGGGAAGTACGTAAAGAGAGCTTCTGTTTTGGTGAAAGGGAGCGTATCGGAACAAGGTGAAGATGGTCTTGGAGCCTCTAATCGGGTGAATAATCAGCTCGATTACGTCAGCAGGCGATATTCTGCAAAGTATACAAAGGAGATGCGGTCACGCAATCACTTTATGTACTTTTTGAGGTAAGGATTGTGAAGTCCTTATGAAAATGGGTGGTAACGCGAAGCTTTCGTCCCATGGTCGCAAGACTGTGGTGAGGAGAGCTTTTTTGTGCATAAAAGAGCTGTTGAGGAGAAACGTTCAATTGAAAAGGAGTGGAAAACATGCCGATCAAAGTATCGAAGGATTTGCCTGCCATCAAAGAGTTGGCCAAAGAAAATATTTTCGTCATGGACGAGTTAAGAGCTGTCACACAGGATATCCGTCCGTTAAAAATTATCATCGTGAATCTGATGCCTACAAAACAAGCCACGGAGACGCAGTTCATCCGTTTGCTCTCGAACACGTCCCTTCAGGTGGAAGTGACTTTATTGCGGATGGAAAGCTATGATTCCAAGCATGTTTCTGAACAATATCTGGACTATTTCTACAAAACATTTTCGGACATCAAGGATCAATTCTTTGATGGGATGATCATCACAGGTGCTCCCGTCGAAAACCTCGCATTCGAAGAGGTGGAGTATTGGCCGGAATTGGTGTCGATCATGGAATGGTCAGCCAGCCACGTTTTCTCGACGATGCATATCTGTTGGGGTGCCCAAGCTGGACTTTACCATCATTACAATATCGAAAAGTATCCTCTGAAGGAAAAGCTGTTCGGCGTGTTCAAGCACACGATCACCGACAGCAGAACAATGCTGCTCCGAGGTTTTGATGATGAGTTTTTCATGCCGCATTCGCGCCATACGGATGTCCGTAGAGCGGATATAGAAGCCTGCAGTGCGCTTGAAATCCTGGCGACTTCGGAAGAGGCGGGCGTCAGCATTGTCCGCAGCAGGGACAACCGTTTCGTTTTTGTGACGGGGCACGCCGAGTATGATTTCGATACGCTCGACAAGGAGTACCAGCGGGATGTCGCTTTGGGGCGTCCTATCGATATCCCGGTCAATTATTACCCGGAGGATGATCCGAGCAAGCGTCCGGTGGTGCGTTGGCGCGGCCATGCCAATATCCTCTTTGTGAATTGGCTGAATTATTTCGTCTATCAGGAAACGCCGTTCGATCTGCAGCGTATCCAGGAACTGCGGAACAAACCGGTTGAGGACTGAAAAGGGGCCGGTAAATGCGCGGCGTGATCCTGCGCCCCCCTTCTGGAATGCAGAAAGGGCAATCTCATTTCACAAAATCGAGATTGCCCTCTTTACAAACCGGGGAAATTTATTTATAATTTATTTTGTTGTGGTTCACTTGTTGAGTGAAGGCACGAACGAAGCCGGCTTAGCTCAGTTGGTAGAGCATCGCACTCGTAACGCGGAGGTCACAGGTTCAAGTCCTGCAGCCGGCATGCTTGTTTTTATCAGGTGCATCAAAGGTTCGGATACCTCTGATGCATCTTTTTTTTGCCATTTTTTAGCGATAAGGGTTCGTTTTTTGAAAAAGGAATTGTCTCCAGAATGCGTATCTATTGAGTGAAAGAAGAGGAGGCAGCAAATTTGGAAAGAAACGATCAGCAGCATTTACTGGTTAATATGGACAAGAAAAAAATCATGTAACCGGCCCGACTGACTTGGGCAGGGGACAGCACGATCACAGGAATAGCAGCAACGCATCCGCAGTTGGGAAACCCTTTTCAGTATGTGCTGTTCCAATTGTTGATGGAAAAATGGAAAGGCGACAGGATCACTTTGGTTGTCGATTCCAAAGAAGTGAGAGAGTATTTGCTGAAGCAAGAGAACTATGCTTTTTACTTAGGTTACAAGAAAAGATTGTTGCGCCGGAACCGGAAAGAAGCGGGAGTGGACGTTGTCTCAATCGATCCATCTGAAGTTATCCGCTGGAAGGAACAGTGGGGAGAGTTCATCAATCAATACGTGCTGATCAATTATGATTCCCATTTGTTCATGACTATCGATAGCTGGTTGTTTAAGCGCACGAAAAATTTGATGCCTTATTTCGTTTTGGCGCAGGCGGAAGAACAAACCGAACAAAAGGGCAGTTGGGCCGGGAACAGAATCGGGATCGAGCCGATTGATACGGATACGTTCGAAAAGGATGTTTATTTCGAAATGTTCCGGATGATAGGGGACAAATCAGCTTGCCAACTGGGAATCGAAGATTTTCATCGGCGCCATGGCGGAATGAACTAATATTTAACAGAAGCGTGCAACGGCATCCGAGATAACTGAACAGCTCCCTCCTCTGCACCAATGCACAGGCGGGAGCTGTTCAGTTATGCGGCATCTTCCTTTTGCGGAAGATGGCTGAGAAGGTAATTGCCTTCCAGCCGCAGTCGGCATGGATGGTGTTGCAATCGAACGCCAACACCCGATTCTTTTCCGGGTTTTCGATGTCCTTGGGACTGATCATTTGCTCCACTTTTTGATGTAATCATAGGTGTTCATGGCTGTCACCTCATTTTTCTTCAGGAAACGTTGCTCCGGCAATAGGCTACGGACCGCGTCACGCGCATGACATTTTCTTCACCCGGGAAATGCACAGGATTGATCGGATTCTTCTTGTACATTTCGAGTATATCCAAGACATCGGTCGACAATTCGCGGATGTCGATCAGCCCGTACATGCGCGGCGGCAAGATGTAGATCGGTTTATCGGGATTCGCGTTTTTGACCAACTTTTTGACGTCATAGGTCAGATGCGGGCAGCAGACAACGATATCGAACCGGTCCATTTTTTTGTTGGCGATCATGCAAGGCGAGAATTCAATCTCAAATTGTTCTTCCAAATGGTATTGCTGGATGTCTTTTTGTACTTTGGCCGTCAGTGCGCTGGATGAAAATCCGCCGCCGCAGCATAACAGGATATGGATCATAGGGTTTCCTCCATTTTTTTTGATGGTTACATCATATCATCTAATGGAAACGCTTAACATCTTTTTTTATACGGATAAGGGAGGCATAAGAATGATCCTTTGGCCGAATCGTCTTCGGATCGCTGAAGAAATCATCCGTCAATGCAACAACGGGACCGGCCAATCCGATCAAGGCGATCAGATTTGGGATGGCCATCAGCCCGTTGGAGAGATCGGAAATTTCCCAGACATCATTCACGGCCGCAACAGCTCCGTAGACGAGTGATCCGATGAAGAAAATCCGATAGACAAGGATGGTTTTTTGGCCGGCGATGTATTCGATCGCTTTTTCTGAGTAGTAGTACCAGGCGATGGTGGTTGCGAAGGCGAACAGGACGATACAGATGGCAATGATGTATTCCCCGCCCGGGATGGCGGCGCTGAATGCGCGGTTGGACATCTCCGTGCCATCGATCGATGCATCCTTCCAGGTTCCGCTGATGATGATCACCAGGGCTGTGATGGTGCACATGATGATTGTATCGAAGAAAACTTCGAAAGCCCCCCAGCAGCCTTGGCGCGCGGGGTGATCGGTGTCGGCGCTGGAGTGGGCGATCGGGGCGCTCCCAAGGCCAGCCTCATTCGTGAACACACCCCGCGCAACGCCGATCCGGGCCGCATACAGCAGCGAAGCCCCCGCAAAGCCGCCGACAGCCGCGGTGCCGGTGAAGGCACCTGCGACAATCATAGCGAGAGCGGAAGGAATTTGGCGCCACTGGATAATCAGGATAAAGATGGCTGCGCCCGTATAGATCAGCGACATGAAGGGAACCAGTTTTTCCGCTACGCTTGCGATCCGCTTGATGCCTCCGACCACGACCAAAGCCACAAAAAGAGCCAAGAGCAGGCCGCTTGCCCAAGCAGGAAAGGAGAGAGCGTCCCTCAGACTGCCGGCCACGGCCTTTGCTGATGTAATACATCGGACCGCCCACATAGTTGCCCTGCGCGTTTTTTTCGCGGTAAGCGAGCGCCAGAGTGGTTTCCGCATATTTTGTGACCATACCGAGAACAGCGGAGGTCCACATCCAAAAAATGGCACCAGGGCCGCCGACGCTGATGGCCACGGCTACCCCTACTATATTGCCGGTCCCGACCGTTCCCGCAAGGGCCGTGCAGACTGCCTGGAAGGGGGTGATGGTGCCGGCTTCGGTTTCCTCCGGCTTCCGGAAAATCGTCTTTAGTGCGTTGGCCATCACGGTTCCGAAGCGGATGAAGATGACGACTCTGGTTTTGAACGTCAAGTACAGCCCCGTACCCAGCATCAGGACCAGCATTGGGATGCCCCAGATAATTGTGTCGTTCAGCCATTTTACGGTTTCCATCATGATTGCCTCCTTTTCTGGAGTAGCCAAGGGGAATTTTTTGTCAGGTGCCTTTGTTTTTGCGCACGTACAGGCTGCTGATGGTCAGGTGGGTGCCGATCAATCCCAAAATGATGATGTAGCCAGCGATGAATCCGGCCGAGATGTAGCCGCTGAGCGTCAAGGCAAATGCCGCCAAAAGGTCAGCGCCTTGGTAAGAGAGCGAGCTGAAGGCCAGATAAGATGCCTGCTTGTCCTCGGGCACGAGGTCGACTTTGCGGGCGTTGATGTTCGGGGAAGAAGCCAACTCGCCGATGGTCGCCATGATCATCAAAGGAATCAGGACGTAGATGTTGTTCATGACGGCGATCAATCCATAGCTGACGACATAGACTACAAGACCGTAAAGGATGGTGGCTTTTTCCGATCGTTTTTCGGTGAAACGGGAAACCAGGAAAGTGAATCCGACAACGAGGAGCGTATTGAGCACCTGCAGCAAGCTGAGCATCCTGACGCCATCGATGGGCACCGTGAAGAAGGTCAGCGTTTCGAACTCTTTCGAAAGCCGGACGCCGGTATAGGTCTTCAGCGAAAACTCGGCAGTGTTGAACAGTGCCATGCCAAGGATCAGGAGGAGCCAGCGCGTATCCTTCGCTGCGATGCGATAGTTCAAAAACAAATCCTTGAGGCGGTTCTTGTGCAACTTCTCAGCAGTGCCGTTACTGTAGTCCAGTTGCCTCCGGAACACCAAGGCCACCACCAGTTGGGCCATTCCGGCCACGAGGAACAGTTGGGGCAGGAAGTGCTGAAAAAGGAAGCCGCCGATTGAAAAACCCAGCGCCATGGACAAATTGAAGGTCCAATATTGCCATTGATAGGCTTGCTTCCGGTTTTTGGTGGTGGTGCAGTCCATCAGTACGGCATCATACGCCGGCGAATAAAGGTTGAAGGAAATGCCGCAAGCGAGATAGCCCAGTATCAGCCAGCCGTCAGCCGAAAGCAATCCGAGAAACCGAAGCGCAATCAACAGCAGCGATCCCCCATAAAGACTTTGGAAAAGATAAAGGATTGCCGTTCTCTGGAAATTATCGGCAAGATACCCACCGATGATGCCGGCGAGGAAGCAGACGACCACGTTTGTCATGACGAGCATGCCGGTCACCTGCGGATTGAAGATGCCTGCCAGATAGATGACCAGAAATGGGATCGTGCAGGAGTAAATCAAACTGTTTATGAAAGAACTGACCAAAGTCGAGCGGATGTTCTTGGAAAATGTTGTTGCCATAAATCACCTGTCTTATTAAAGATTCTATACACTGAAAGTATCATAGCTGCCGGCATTTTTCCAGCCGGAGCCGCTGTAGCTCGGGCTGACGCCTGCTTTTCTCCGTAAGAAAATCTTAACTTACTTTTTTATGGACAAACCGACGGGAAGTGTTTATAATCGGTTAAGAAAATCCGACTTTAGTCAGATGCCGGCACACGATGTCTGCGCTATACTTAAGACGCAGCAAAAGGAAGCGCTATCAACAAGGCGGTTCACGGAATCGCTAAGTTAAATTCACAGAAAATTGATTTTCGTCAGGTATAATCGGAAACAAGGCAGCACCAAAAAATGATAAGAGGTGAAAGAGTGGAATTGGAGAACACTGCTACCCATCAAGGGATTGCATTGAACCGCAGGATCGTCCAGCTTTTGACGGCAGCGGGAACAGTAGCGACACTTATCTTAGGCATTTGGATCTATCGGACAGGCTTTTTTGAAGCTGAGGGCAGTTTTAAGGCGTTATTGGACGGAATGGGTATCTACGCCCCCATCCTTTTCTTGCTAATCCAAATTATCCAGGTCGTCTACCCCATCATTCCCGGAGGCGTGACGGTTGTCGTCGCTCCGATGGTGTTCGGTCCGTTCTGGGGGTTCACCTACAGCTTCATTGGTGTGCTGATCGGTTCGATCATCAATTTCATTTTGGCCCGCAAATACGGGAAGACATTCGTGAGAGCATTCGTTTCGGAAGAAACCTACAGAAAATATTATGATTGGTTGATAAAAGGGAAACGTTTCGAATGGCTGTTGGCCTCAGCATTTGCCTTGCCTGGATTTCCTGATGATTTCCTTTGCATGGTTGCCGGTCTGACGGAAATGTCCATGAAGCGTTTCATGACCATCTTCCTCGTGTTCAAGCCGATCACCCTGTACTTTTATGGCATCGGTGGGGCATCGATTGTGACCTGGGTGTTCCTGAACATGCCTACACTCATCAAAGGCTGGTTGGCTATCCAACCGGTGTTGCAGTGAAATCAAAACCAAAAAAACGATGAGCCTCAGAGGCCCATCGTTTTTTTGGTTTGCTCATTTTCTGCGGACTTTCATCAGCGCTGTGGAGATGAATGGGGCGATCAGACCGGCTGCGACGGCTTCACCGACGCCATTTGTGGCGACGATGCCGGCCAACACCTTCAACAGGTTGGACGGATCAACATTCAATGCTTCTGCATATTCATTGCCGTAGAATAGGGCGATGAAACTCAAGACAAGCACCGTGTTGGTCAAAGATCCCAAAACCGACGCGATGACCATTCCGCGTTTTTCCTGTTTGCGTTTCAGGAAAGCGTGGAATACGAATCCTGCCACCAGGCCCACCATGACGCGCGGCACGACTGCGATGATTGGATTGGTCCAGAGCAGCAGATCCAGCGGGGAAGCCGGCAGGGTGTAGGCTTTGACCATGCGCGCCAAGCCCCAGACAAGCCCGACCAGCATGCCGTCCTTCGTGCTTAATACGAAGGACGCGACGATGACCGTGATGTGGATGATGGTCGGATTCAACGGTGGAATCGGGATATTGCCAAGGAACGGAACGAATGTCTGGATGATGATGAACGCAGACAGAATGCCGAGTATGGCGATGCGGTACGTTTTATTTTTTTGTGTATTCATGTAGGCTCAACCTCTTTTTATGTTTGCATTTCGGCAAGCGCCGATACATATAGGTATTCTACCAAATACTCCCGAAAAAAAATAGGGTTAGTTGCAATAGTAAATTCCAGTTTGCAAAACTAAATTCCGCACTCGAGCCGATGAAAAGAGAAATAGACAAAAAATGAATGTCAAAAAGGTCAATTTGTATATTTTAGAGTGATCAATGTATCGAATTCGGTCTGTTTTTGGGCATGACAAACCGAAGGTGAAGATTCTGCGTTTTTTCGCAAGAGTAAATTCCACCCCTAAAAGATATTTTATTGTGGACAATGTTCTGCTGCTTTTTTCGGTTAGAACGGGATTCCTTCATCTTCAAAGCTGTTGGTTTTGCTCAATGCACCTTCTGAGAGGCGTGAGACTGTGGCTTCGAGCTCGGCCACAGTCTGG
>NZ_FNYT01000049.1 GCF_900109135.1 Trichococcus ilyis
TCGTCAATTTCACTTGCATTCATTTGAGCGAGGATAGGGATATCCTTCAGAGCCTCTTCTTTTCCAGCAGAAATGGACCTTGTCAGTTCTTCCATTGAGAATGCCGTTAACCACTTAACCATGCCTCTATCCTGGTAGTCGTTGTACTCTTCAAATACTTTCTCTGTTCGCTTTCTGGTTTCCTTTATCATACTTTCACCTTCCTATAGCACTGCTAGTCTGTTTGTCTGGATTTAAATCCTTTATATTCCCAATTATACGAACGTACGTTTGTTTTTGTAAAGCGAACACGCTAAATATTTACAAATGAAGGTTAGAATCTCGTATTTCAGTGCATTGTTAGATTAGCATACTTCCTTGATACCGCGTCGCTATCGACTCGGTATATCTTTTTGTAAATTCAGAAAAGAGTAGTTGACAAATAATGTTTACAAGTGTAAATTATAAGCATAGAAACGTTTACGTCTGTAAACGAATAACAGGGAAGAAGGGGTAAAAATGAAGACAGGAACGTTAACTCCCCATATAACTGATGCCGAATGGGAAGTCATGCGTGTTGTTTGGGCAAACCATCATGTCACGAGTAAGGAAGTTATTTCGATCCTGGAAGATAAGATGAACTGGAAGGCAACCACCATCAAAACTCTGTTGGGTCGTTTGGTTGAAAAGGGCGCGTTATCGACTGAGCAAGAGGGGAAAAAGTTTATCTACACGGCACGTGTTGCTGAGGAAGTTACTGTCCGAAACTACACAGGCAATATTTTCAGCCGTATTTGCAACAAAGATATAGGACATGTGATTGGGGAAATAATCAAGGACAACGTATTGAGCTTTAATGATATCCGCTACTTGGAAGAGATTTTGGAAAAGAAAAGAACTTCCGCTGTGGAAGAGGTTAGCTGCCGATGTCTACCTAGGCAATGTCAGTGCAACCTACACCAACATGGAAAATAGGGAGGAAAAGCAAAAATGGAGAATAAAGTATTCAGTATAGACGGCATGACCTGTGCGTCCTGTGCACAAACTGTAGAGAAAGCTGCTCAGAAATTACCAGGAGTAAAGACTGCGAACGTTAATCTCGCAACCGAAAAAATGAATATCCAGTTTGACAGTTCAGCATTGACGGAAGCAGACATTCAAAAAGCAGTGGCAGATGCAGGATACACTGCAATTTCTAATACGGTTAAGAAAACATTCAATATTGAGGGGATGACATGTGCTTCATGCGCCCAGACGATTGAAAAGGCAACTCAGAAACTACGAGGAGTAAATCTTTCCTCCGTAAATCTGGCCACGGAGAAACTGGTAGTGGAGTATGATCCGGGTATGGTGAACCTTACCGATATCATAAAGGCGGTTATGGATTCAGGTTATGAGGCACATGAAGAAGTAGCAACTGCTGATACGGTAGACCAGGATAAAGAAAAAAAACAGAAAGAAATCAAGAGTCTCTGGAACAGGTTTCTAATATCCGCGCTATTTACAGCTCCGTTACTCTATATCGCAATGGGGCATTTGGTAAATGCGCCCCTTCCTGATTTCATTAACCCGATGATGAACCCGGAAGCCTTTGCTATCGTTCAACTCGTTTTGACACTCCCTGTGGTTGCGGTAAACAGTAAAATATATCGCAATGGGTTCAAGGCATTGTCTAAAGGGCACCCTAATATGGATTCGCTGATTTCTCTAGGAACTAGTGCAGCTTTCCTTTACGGGGTATTTGCAACAGTGATGATTTTCCGTGGAGAAGTAGCCTATGCCAATGAACTGTACTATGAAACGGCAGCTGTTATTTTAGCTTTAATTGTCCTAGGGAAATATCTCGAGACCTTAACAAAAGGAAAAACTTCTGAAGCCATTAAAAAACTTATGGGATTGGCACCTAAAACCGCACTGGTGGTACGAAACGGAAAAGAGTCAGAGATTTCCATTGATGAAGTGGTGGTTGGCGACATTATCGTTGTGAGGCCAGGTGGGAAAATGCCGGTAGATGGCGTGGTTATCGAAGGATTGACGTCGGTAGATGAATCCATGCTCACAGGTGAAAGTATCCCCGTGGAAAAATCTGTGGGAGATGCTATTATTGGTGCGAGTATCAACAAAAATGGGACGATTCGGTACAAGGCGACAAAAGTGGGAAAAGACACTGCGCTGTCCCAAATTATCAAGCTAGTGGAAGATGCCCAAGGATCCAAAGCCCCTATTGCTAAGATGGCTGATATCATTTCCGGGTATTTTGTTCCGATTGTCATTGCGATTGCAATTCTTTCCGCGATAGCGTGGTACTTTGCTGGTCAAACAGGTGTATTCGCCTTGACTATAGCCATTTCGGTACTGGTGATTGCGTGCCCATGCGCGCTTGGTCTGGCTACTCCCACAGCGATTATGATCGGGACAGGAAAAGGTGCAGAGCATGGCGTGCTATTCAAGAGCGGGACAGCGTTGGAGACGACCCATAAGCTGAACACCATTGTGTTCGACAAAACGGGTACGATAACAGAAGGGAAGCCAAAAGTAACGGATATTATCACCGCTGAAGGGATTTCCGAAACGGAATTACTGACTCTTTCTGCTTCCGCCGAAAAAGGCTCGGAGCACCCACTTGGTGAGGCAATCGTGAATAGCGCAGAAGAGAAGGGCCTAGCATTCTTGAAAACAGAAACGTTTAATGCTATTCCAGGACATGGGATTGAAGTGACAATCAATGGCCAACACCTCTTGCTCGGAAACAAGAAGCTGATGGACGAAAGGCATATTGGTCTGGGAAATTTGGCATCTGCCTCCGATGCATTAGCAAGCCAAGGTAAGACGCCTATGTACATTGCAAAGGATGGTAAAATCGCTGGAATCATTGCGGTAGCGGATACTGTAAAAGAGAGCAGCTTACGTGCCATCAAGAAGCTGCATAAGATGGGAATCGAAGTAGCCATGATCACCGGAGACAACAAACGGACCGCTGAGGCCATCGCCAAGCAAGTGGGCATCGATCGGGTGTTGAGCGAAGTCTTACCAGAAGATAAAGCTAATGAAGTGAAGAAGTTGCAGGATGAAGGCAAAAAGGTAGGGATGGTTGGCGACGGAATCAATGACGCTCCAGCTCTTGCCCAGGCAGATGTAGGGATTGCAATCGGTTCGGGTACGGATGTAGCCATAGAATCAGCAGATGTCGTCTTAATGCGGAGTGATCTCATGGACGTACCTACTGCTGTTGAATTGAGTAAATCCACCATCCGAAACATTAAAGAAAACTTGTTTTGGGCATTCGCGTACAACATATTGGGTATCCCCTTTGCGATGGGTGTTGTTTATGCATTTGGAGGTCCTCTGCTCAGCCCGGTTATTGCAGCAGCAGCAATGAGTTTCAGTTCCATTTCTGTTTTGTTGAATGCATTACGTTTAAAGGGATTTCAACCTTCTGTTATGAAATAAAAACTGAGGATGGTAGAATGAGGATGGAGTTAACTATAAGTTTATCTTGTTTCAAATGCTTAAACATAATAGCGGAAAAGACAAAAAAATTCCCTGCAGTGGAGAGCGTGTCTATTGATGAAAGCAAGAAAATTGCACTCGTTCAAGGTAATAAAACGAAGCAAGATGAGTTTCTGGGAGCATTATCCGATATTCCCTATCTTTTAAGGGAGATCAATGAAGCGGAGAATTGCGACTGTTGCACACAACCCCATTTTAGTTTTCATTAATAGTTGACTGACGGTTGAAACATTTCTTTCAAAAAAGGATAAAGAGAAATTTAATAATAAAAAAAAGAAATGAGGAAAAATTTATGAAACAAGAAGTATTCGTAGAAGGCATGAAATGTGAAGGTTGCGCCAAGGGAGTAAAAGAAAAATTCGAATCCATAAAGGGAGTAGAATCAGTGTCTGTTGATTTGAAAGGCAAAAAAGCTACTATAAGTACACGATCTGTTATTGATAAAGCAACATTTGTCGCAGTTTTAGAGGACACAAAGTATTCAGTAGTGGAGTAAGGTAGTTTAAAAATTTTGTAAGTTAGGTAATTTTTTGTATTCAGATTCTATTCGGGGAGCCTCAGTTTTTATCCTTCATGAAGAAACAGGGAGAACAGCTGAGGCTCATTCTTTAATCGAGGTAAGAGGAGGATAAGTTTATGAACAACAAGCAACAGAACGGTTCGAATAAACCAACGGACCACAGCAAGATGGACCATAGTGCGATGGACCATAGTCAGATGGATCACAGCAAGATGGATCATAGTCAGATGGATCACAGCAAGATGGATCATAGTGCGATGGATCACAGTGAAATGGATCATGGCGCAATGGGAGGGCATGCCCACCACCATCACGGTAGCTTTAAGGAGATTTTCTTGAAGTCACTCCCATTAGGAATTGCAATCTTACTCATTACTCCTTTGATGGATATTCAGTTGCCTTTCCAAATTATCTTTCCTTATGCAGACGTTGTAGCAGCTGTATTGGCAACAATTCTATACATTTATGGCGGAAAACCATTCTACATGGGTGCGAAAGATGAGTTTAATTCAAAAGCTCCAGGCATGATGTCCTTGATTACTTTGGGAATAACGGTTTCTTATGCCTATAGTGTTTACGCAGTGGCCGCTCGATATGTGACCGGAGAACATGTCATGGACTTCTTCTTTGAGTTTGCAACGTTACTTTTAATCATGTTATTAGGACACTGGATTGAAATGAAGGCATTGGGTGAAGCAGGGGATGCGCAAAAAGCTCTAGCAGAATTATTGCCAAAAGCCGCTCATGTTGTTTTAGAAGATGATTCGATTGAAACTCGTCCTGTGTCTGAACTTCAGGTTGGAGATGTTATCCGTGTTCAAGCAGGAGAAAATGTTCCAGCTGATGGTATCATTATTCGCGGAGAATCCCGTGTAAACGAGGCCCTCTTAACAGGTGAATCTAAGCCAATCGAAAAGAATGTTAAAGATCAAGTCATTGGTGGATCAACAAATGGTAGTGGTGTCCTATATGTAGAAGTAACAGAAACAGGGGATAAGTCCTTTATCTCACAAGTACAAACATTAATTAGCCAAGCACAAAGCCAACCATCTCGAGCAGAGAATGTGGCTCACAAAGTAGCTAGCTGGTTGTTCTACATTGCCGTTGTAGTATCTTTAATCGCTCTAATAGTCTGGATGATCATTGCGGACCTACCCACAGCCGTTATCTTTACTGTGACTACGTTAGTTATTGCCTGCCCACATGCTTTGGGTCTTGCTATTCCCTTGGTAGTATCACGTAGTACTAGTTTGGGTGCAAGCCGAGGATTACTGGTTAAAAATAGAGAAGCTTTGGAATTAACTACTAAAGCGGATGTTATGGTATTGGATAAAACAGGTACTTTAACAACTGGTGAATTTAAAGTGTTGGACGTCACTGTTTTGAGTGATAAATATTCTGAAGAAGAAATTACAGGCTTGTTGGCGGGTATAGAGGCGGGCTCCAGTCACCCGATTGCCCAATCGATTGTGAACCACGCTGAAGCGAAAGGCATTAAGTCAGTTTCCTTTGACTCCATTGAAATCGTTTCGGGAGCAGGAATAGAAGGGGAGGCGAACGGCCACCACTATCAATTAATCAGCCAAAAGGCATACGGAAAAGCATTGCGTATGGATATTCCGAAAGGCGCTACTTTAAGTATCCTTGTAGAAAATAATGAAGCAATCGGCGCTGTCGCATTGGGAGATGAACTGAAAGAAACCAGCAGAAACTTGATCGAGGTGCTGAAAAAATACGGAATTGAACCACTCATGGCTACTGGTGATAACGAGGAAGCTGCACAAGGAGTTGCAGAAGTTCTAGGTATTCAATACCAAGCCAATCAATCTCCGGAAGATAAGTACAAGCTGGTCGAGTCCATGAAAAACCAAAACAAGACGGTTATCATGGTGGGAGACGGGGTCAATGACGCACCTTCCCTTGCCTTGGCAGACGTAGGTATTGCAATCGGAGCTGGAACGCAAGTAGCTTTGGATTCTGCGGATATTATCCTTACTCAGTCTGATCCAGGGGATATTGAATCCTTTATCGAGTTAGCAAACAAGACGACACGTAAAATGAAACAAAACTTGGTATGGGGAGCAGGCTACAATTTTATCGCGATTCCAATTGCTGCTGGCCTCCTTGCTCCTATCGGCATTACCTTGGGTCCGGCCTTCGGCGCCGTCCTCATGTCCTTATCGACCGTTATTGTTGCGATCAATGCCATGCTTTTGAAATTAGACCCTAAATAAAACGAAGCAGGAACGAAAAAAGCACTGGCTGGTTTGACCCCCTTCCAGAATCGAGTCAGACCAGCCAGTATGCTGTATAAGGAAAATCATAGATCGATAAATTTTCGATAAAAACAGGGCTCCCATGCTTTCGATGGAGAGCCCTGCTTTTCTTATGAACCATAACCTTTTTAATCAACGGCTTGGGGCAGAGATTCGATATTTAGTAGTGAAGTACCCCAGGATTAGGAAGACTTCGATTAATCCAAAGGCCAAGAGGAAACTGTGCATAAAGAACTCCGCCGGCAGCGCTAAGATGATGGGATCAGTTGCGGGATTAAATAGCCAAGCATCATTGTTAAAGAATACCTGATGGAATAGCACAAACAGCACATCAAAGTTGATCAATAGAGCCAAAACAACACCCAGCGGAAGCAAGATTCCCCACTGGAAGTATCGAAGAAGTCGCCAGTATTGCCCTTCTCTGTTTAGATACTGCATAAACCAGAAGGAGCCTATCCCTGAAGTAATCAGAATCAGGTAGTCCAGCATAAACAACTTCTTCACTTCAGTGAAGTGGAATAACCCGCTAACTGAGCTAGGGAAATCCGGCATATCCAGTTTCGCTATCCAAGGGGTATTCAGGTAATCTAGCAGAATACGATAGTTCTTTAAGATTTGCTCTTTGGGCAAGTCTACATATTCCGATATATTCAAGTAACCAATGTCAAACGAGTAGAGGAAGGTAAAGTTGATGGTTGCTGCCACCGAAAGGGATAAGATGAAAAAGGTAATGAAAATAAACCCTGAAACTTGAATGATTTTCTGCTTCAATGTGGAATGGCCCTCACAATTCATTTTGATTTATTTTTGATTTTACTACGTTCAATTCCTCTTTTAACCGTTTGTTTTCAATTTCCAACTTTTTCTTGTCTTCCGATTCGGGATTCGCATGACCATGTCCTTTATGATTATGTCCGCCATGCATACCCGGCATAACAAACATCATGAGTATGTGCCCTGCCACCATCAAAACAATAAATAAGATTGATTCCATGTTCAACTCTCCTTATATTTTTTCGCCAATGCCACAACTAACAAGTCAGTAAATCAATGGACGATAGATTAAAAAATTACGAAGAACCCAATTCAATCAGTGAAACGAATAAGATTCAGGATAACTTTCTAAGATAAGAATAGAGTAAAACTATGTGGATTTTATGGAGATTAACAACTCCATAAAACCTACATAATTCCTTGGTACAGTCAAATAAGCAAAAGAAAGGGGCAAATTTTGCCGACATTTAAGGAGGATACATGAATAGGAAGCAGATGTTCAGGATTTTAGGAATTCCCACGCTTTTAAGTTTACTGGTGGTACCTTTGGATGTGAAAGCTGATACGCTGGAAGAGCTCAATCAACAAAAAACGGAATTGGAAAGCAGAATCCAAGAATTGGATGAGAATTCTTCAGGGCAACAAGAGCTATTGGACACATTGGAGGCAAAGAAAGAGCAACTTGGGGTTGGAACAATCACCCTGCAAAAGGAAATCGACAAGCTCACCCTACAATTAGTTGAACAGCAGGGGAAATTGCAAAGTTCTGAGGCAAAAATAAAGGAATTAAGTAAAGAAGCAGAAACGCTGGAAGAACGGATTGAACTAAGAGGGGAAAAACTTAAAGTGCAAGCCAGAGCCGTCCAAACAGATACAAATCCACGTACTCTCCTGGAAGCAGTTATCAACTCGGAGAACCTTGCGGAAATGATAGGGAACATAGGCTTAGTAAATTACATTATGAACATCAACAAGGAAACACTCGTCCAGCAGAAAAATGACAAAATGGATCTGCTGGAGAAAAAGCAGGCAGCTGAGGAAGAGCAGGAAAACCTCGAAATACTGAGTGCGGAAATCCAAGTAGCCAAAACCAATTTGGTGACACAGAAAGCAGGGCTGGAGAATCAAATCGAGCAGCTAGCCCAAGAGTATGATCTTACGGTGGAACAAAAAGAAGCGATTGCTCAGGAGCAACAGAATCTTGCCGGAACGGTAAGCACCCTTTCAGAGCAACTGAAGGAGGAGCAACGCCGGATCGCTGATGAAGAAGCGGCCCGACAACAGGCTGCGCAAGAGGTCGCGGTTGCAATGGCAGGTGAAATTGTTCCAGAAAGCTTCTTCGAAGAAAGTAAGGTAGTGGAGTATGCCTCTGCGGGGGAACCCCTGCCTGAAGCGAAGATCGTTACCGCGTCTGGTTTCATTCGTCCGAGTAATGGGATCGTAACAGATCCTTTTGGATACAGAATCCATCCTCTTACAGGGGAGTGGAAATTGCATGCGGGCATGGATTTTGCCGGATCGGGACCGATTGTCGCAGCCCAGGGGGGAACCGTTCTAGTAGCCGGGTACCATAATTCATGGGGCTACTACGTGAAAATCGACCATGGAAACGGACTCCAAACTTTATACGCTCACATGGAAGCGGGCAGCCTTCGGGTTGCTCCCGGACAAAAAGTATCCCAAGGACAACAATTGGGGATAATGGGAACAACGGGGGATTCAACAGGTGTCCACCTGCATTTCGAGGTTTATGAGAATGGGGTTCAGGTTGACCCAGAACCTTACTTGGGATTGTAAAAGCACTATAAAATAAACGTTTTTTCTTATAAGGAGGAAAGTATGGAAACAATAGTAGGAACAATTGATCGCGTAGCTTTCTCATTTGGCCCATTCACCGTCTACTGGTATGGGATTATCATTGGGGCTGCTATGCTATTGGCAATCTCCTTGGCGTCCAAGGAGGGCACGAAAAGAGGCTTAGGAGAAGATACCGTTACAGATATGACAATGTGGGCGATTCCCATTGGGCTGATTGGAGCCAGAATCTACTACATTCTCTTCGAATGGCAGTACTATCTGCAAAATCCGGGCGAAATCGTCCAAATCTGGAATGGTGGAATTGCCATTTATGGGGGGTTGATTGCAGGGGGATTCACTGTCTATTGGTACACCAAGAAAAAGAGGATTCCCGTTGCCTTGATGTTGGATGTGCTGGCTCCCTATGTCCTTTTGGCCCAATCCATCGGTCGATGGGGCAACTTCACTAACCAGGAAGCACATGGTGGAGAAGTGACTCGAACATTTCTGGAGAACTTGTACCTTCCGAAGTTTATCATTGATCAGATGCAAATTAACGGTGTGTACTACCAGCCCACCTTCCTCTACGAGTCATTATGGAGTCTCCTCGGATTTGGCGTAATCATTGCCTTGCGAAACCGCAAGGGTTTGTTGCGGCAAGGCGAAGTGGCCCTCAGCTATATCATCTGGTATTCAGCGGGCAGATTCTTCATAGAGGGCCTGCGCACGGATAGTTTGTGGATTGGTGATTTCTTGCGGGTGTCACAGGGATTGTCCTTGCTCTTGTTTGTGGGTGCGATTGGTATTTGGATTTACCGGAGAAGGGATTATCCGCCCAAAACCTACTATCTAGAAGGATGGAACCTCAAAGGAGAAAGAGATTGAAGTAAAGACGGATAACAGGAAAGAGTGTGAGTGGCATGTCGAGTTATTGGAATCTGCTGAATCATGACGGATTGGGATCCTTAAGATTGATGGGGTTGCTTTGGATTGTAGTGCTGTTTATGGTGGCGTACCTCATTCTCAAGATTCTTTCCGATCGAACAGATAGTCGAATTGCGAATGAGACCTCTTTGGAACAGATTCAAAAAGAATTTGCCAGAGATAATATTACGGAAGCAGAGTACTTGAAGAGAAAAAAACAGTTAGAGTAAACGAGAGAAAAAGGGGGAGAATCATGATTAAAAAGTATCGCAGAATGGTGAAACCTTTTGATATCATTATTGTGTCTTTTCTGTTTGTTCTATCTTTTTTACCGACAATGATCTTCGCCGTTGAAACTGCGCACATAGAAAAGAGCAAGCTGTATGCAGTTATCTCGTTCAACGGCGAGGAAGTGGACCGCTTCCTCCTGACCGGAAATGAGAAACAGCGGCTTATCACCTACTATCCTGCTCCCGGGAAGTATAATATTATCGAAATTGATGGGGAGCGGATTCGTGACAAATCGGATAACAGCCCCCAGCAAATCGCCGTGAGGACAGGGTGGATCCAATCACTTGGACAAACCAGTCTAAACTTACCCCACCGCATGCTAATTGAGATTGTATCCGATAATCCGACAGAGGCGGAGATTGATGTCCTTGCACGATAAGAGAATAGACCACTGAAAGAAGTACTCCAACCCTATTTAATTAGTTGGAGTACTTTTTTACACCACTTTACAACTTTTCACGCCCTTCAGGGCATAAAAATACAAACAACCCCAAATTTTTTGTATGATTGATTTGGAGAAAAAACCAACAAAAAAGGGGTTGTTTGCTATGAATCAATTATATCAAAAAGGCATGACAATCAAAAGTTTAAGAGTTTATTTCGAGCCCTATTTTGCCGGAACGCCCCGACCGACTGCGAATAAAACTTTCTTTTTTCTTTTGGCAATCATTTCGATGCAAGGGATTCAATCTGTCCGTTTTTTGTACACTTGGTTTTTGAAGAGGATAGATACCTCTGGTTTGAACTCGTATTACTATCTCCTGTCTCAAGGGAAAATATCCCGATCTCTATTGAATCA
>NZ_FNYT01000053.1 GCF_900109135.1 Trichococcus ilyis
GCCAAGCAACAATCCAATCCTTGTATGGGTCCAATTTCTTCTTCCTCGAACTTAATGAATTGACCCATTCGAAAGCTTCTTCCGGTGTCTTCTCCATGTAGTTATAAACCGTTGTGCGGGATACCTTCAACTGCTTTGCGATTTGTTGGATGGAAAAGCCCCGCTCCTTCATCTGTTGAATTTCCAAATATAACATTAACTTCTTCTTCACCTTTCGTCCTCCAATAACCTAAGATACCTTTAAAAGTATACAGGATTGGAGATATTCTTTGGTGAAAGTGTTCAATCTTATTCATCGAAAACTGTTCAATTTAGTTTAGCACTGACACCCAGTTAAGGTGCGAACTCTTTCACTCCATCTATCTGCCACATTTATGCTTCGAGTTTTAACAGTTATCGGACTTTAGCTTCTTTAGCAGCCTTATCCACTCGACTCACCTCTTATGTGATTTCTGTTCGTCAGACCAGAGTTTTGCCTAGAGCTTCCTTCAGATTCCACCTCACGGTGGACACCCTTGCCATCAGCTATATGCTTACCACTGTCAGGTCGCATTCGGGACTTGCACCCGTTAGAGTTTGCCCATGCTGGGCGAACTAAAAAAAGGAGTAGAATAAACTACTCCTAAAAAACCTAGCCTTAAAGGTGCACCACAAACAAAATACAACTGTGTAAGAGAGTAGATGTCAGAAAAAGACGTTCTTACAGATAAGGTATACTGTATACGAATGACATATATTAAAATGTCTCTAAAAAAAAGGTAGTGACACCCAGCCTATCCACTCCATTACTTATATATGTCATGATGACTCAATGATATTCAAGTATACAAAAACAGACTCCGTACGGGACTTTTTTAAGTATCCATTTTACAGAGTCTGTTTTATATTTGTAAGGGCTTTTTAGACCGTAGTCTGGTCTGCTATCCCCTAAAGAATTATTTCTTTTGAGAAGCTTTATTCGCATTAGAAAGATTAACCAGAAAGGAACGAGAACCAAACAAAGCTACCAAAATAAGCTAATAAAGTGCCTTTATAAACAGAAGGAAAGCTTATGGCTAATATAAAGTTAAGTAAAGCAATATAGAAAAAAAGTTATTGAAAAATAGCCTTCTTCACAGAATACCTCCTAGGTTGTGTATGATGAGCAACCATACTTGATATAATTGCTTTTATTGTACTTCATTCAAATGAAATTTTTGATGCATAAAATAGTACAGATTCATGTATGCCAACCCCTATACGATTAAGGTTTATTTTATACTAAAAAGAAAAAGATACAATACAAAATCTACTCTATCTTAATTATACTGGTGATTCTAATAGATTTTTCCAATTTGTCATAATTGCACTTAAGACAAACTCAATAAAAATTATTTATCGAATTTTTATGTGTTCATTTATATGATTTGATTAATATTTTAAAACTCATTATCTACCAATGGTTTACCATCTCGATCGACTAATAATGTCATCGCTGATCCAAAACCTGAACTAAGTGACATATATAAAACACCCGTTTTATTATCTCTAATCACTTCATAAGTTGGCGCAAATCCTTGATTTTCAATAACTTCAGAGCGCTTGTTACCCTTACTTTTATTTTCTTTACTCATTTTTTCACCTCTTTTCTCAATTTGTCATATTTACACTAAGACAAACTCATTTTTATCAATTATAAGTTTTGGGTAATTTATTTGGATATTTTGATGGGGTTTAGTTGATATCAAAAAGAGAATAGTTTCATTCTGTTTTTTTATGCCTAAAAATGATTGAGTATACTTTTAAAATAAGAATACTTAGGAAAAGCAGTTCCCTCAAATGTACTGACGGATCTTTTAAGGTAATCAGTCCTGAAAAACAATTGTATTATTATGTTAATTAGCTCTGTTATTTCATTCGCTGAGAGTGTTTAGTTTCACATCAATAGGGTGGTAAAAAAAGTGAATTCAAAAGAAAGAGCAGCGGCTGATATCAGTCGCTGCTTATTTTGAATTATTGTTACCTAAACTAGAACAGCCAAAAAATCAAACCAATTGCTAGAATAATTTGGAAGCAGCCGATCAGTAAGCCATATAACATGGTACGAGGCCCTTCTTTCAAGATATCAGAGAACTTGACCTGAAGACCAATTGCAGCTAAAGCAGTAATCTCAAATTGATTACTGATGACTTCGGAACTGTGAATCATGAAAGAAGGTAAGGGTAGAAAACTTCTAAGCAAGAATAAAATGAAAAATCCTACAATAAACCAGGGAATAGTCAATAGGTTTGTATTTTTTTTCAAATCAGCAGATGTGGAATCAACTGCTGATTTAGAAAATAGCGGTTCTTCCTCTTTAGTGTTTAGTTTACTGAAGGATAAGGCTACTCCGATGATAAGGAGTACTCTCATAAGTTTGAATACTATAGACAGATTAGTGACGTCCATACTCACCAATTTAGCTGAAGCAACGACTTGTCCTATGGATTGGATCGTACCTCCAATCAAAGCTGATGTTTGAACGACTTCGTTGTGGTACAGAACAGAAGCGAGAATAGGCAGTGAGACCATCAATATGGTTCCTGTTACATTAACTATAGTGATGGACATGGCTTTATCTTTCTTATCGGCACCAATTATCGGAGAGACAGTACCAATAGCAGAAGAGCCGCAGACTGCATTGCCGGCACCCATCAACAAAGACATTTTTTTATTGAACTTCATAGTTCGACCGATCCAATAAGCGAATAAAATCGTCAAAACCATTTGAAGAATAACAAAAATAAATCCAGTAAAACCAACTTGCTTGATGATTTGAAAATCTAAGATTATTCCATTTAACACGATCGACCATTCTAAGAGGGATTTTTCAGAAAATTTAGTTCCTCTTTTAAAATAAGGCTTGTTTAAAAAAGTATTTCCCAACAAAATTCCTAAAAAAATTGCGATCAGTGCTGCTCCTAAATTTGGCAGAAGGGCAGATAGATATTGGCTGATTAACGAGATCAAAACACTGATTAGAAGACCGGGTAAAATAGAATAGCTTCTTTTGAATTTTGCGCGCATGTTAAACCTCCTCCAAATATTTATAGTATTATGGTATACCGAAGATTGTATAAAATAAAATAATCATTTATTATATATTTATAAGAAATTGTTATTGAGGAGTGGCATTAGATGTTAGATTACCGGTACCAAACGTTCCTTACTTTGACAGAAGAAATGAATTACACGACCACAGCCAAAAGATTGCACATTACCCAACCGGCTGTCACCCAGCATATTCAGTCTTTGCAACAGGAGTTAGGGGTTGAACTGATTCATTATGAAAAGAGACAATCATCATTAACGGCTAAGGGAAAGCAGCTGCAAAAAGATCTTTATTTGCTCCAAAGAGAGATCGCTAAGGTGGAAGAGCAACTAACTTCTACTGTAGAGCACACTACCCTTTCATTTGGGGCTTCCTTGACGATTGGGGAATACATGATGCCTGGACTAATTGAGTCGTATTTGAACCAATATCCAGTGCACGATATCTCGATGGTAACAGACAATACCCAACATTTGATCGAATTGATGGAACATGGGAAAATTGATTTTGCGGTTGTGGAAGGAGAATTCAATCAATCTGTATTTGAATTCCAGAAAATCGCTGAAGAACCGTTTATCGCTGTCTGTTCAGAAAAAAGTTCTTTATGGAAACAAGAACAGAGCATTAACGACTTATTTTCTACACCTCTTCTAGTCCGTGAAGAAGGATCGGGATCACGCCTGATTTTCGAGACAGCTATAAAAAGTAAAGGAATCCACTTAGACAGCTTTTCGAAAGTTATGACGATTGGGAGCATTGGTGCAACTAAAAAATTGGTCGAAAAAGATTTAGGAATCAGTTTTATTTATCAGATGGCTGTTGAAGAGGAACTCAACAAAGGAATATTGAAAAAGATACCTTTAAGCGATTTTAATGTAATTCATCCGTTTCATTTGATTTATCTAAAAAGAATCCAAGTGAGAGGGATGGAGACGATAAAGAACTTTTTCCTGGAAAACAGGGTAGGTATAATGAACCCCTTGATCTGAGTGGATATACCTTTCCATTACTGGCATATCCTTAATCACATTATTTAATTTATCTAGCGTTTCATAAACTAAATTCATTTTTAAGCTAGTTGAGAAGTGATGTGCAACAATCTCACCGGTAGCACCATCCTTAACTGCTGAAAGATAGGCCCATTGTCCACTTCCATAAGGAAGATAAGTGATATCTGTGAGAAATACTTTGTACGGGATACCTTGATCAAACTGACGATTGACAAGGTTTTTCTTGGTAGCATTTTCTTGGGTTGCCTTCATCATTTTACGGTATGGTTTCGCTGCTCGTATTGATGATATGATGTTATTCTTGCGCAAAATTCTTCTGATTTTTTATGATTCATTACTACATCGTATTCAGTTTCTAACGCCATTTTTATTTCATCAATCCCACACTTCTTCTTATCCAGAAAAATTCTATATAACAATTGGAAATCTTCCCAATCATTTCGATCACGCTCAGCACGTTTATCGCTACTATTTAGCCAGTAATAGTAGCCGCTTTTACTTACCCCTGCAAGGTCGCATAAATGATTCACCATTCCAGCAAGTTGATTCTCACGAATAATTTGGTTAATTAATCTAAAGCGTTCTTGTTTACTTAAGTCGTTTCTTTTGTCGTTTTTCACGCTCCTCTCGTGCTGTTCTAATTTTTTTACTAGTTCAAGATTCCCCTCTAGATAGGCTATACGGGCATTTGCTTTGTCTAGCGCCTCTTGTAACGATAATTGTTCTCTTGGTCCATAGGGACCATTATTTTTTGAACCACGAGTCTCTTGTAACAATACATCTTCTCCGTGATCTTTATATAATCTTTTCCAACGTGATAGTGATTGATCGGATTTTCCTTTTCCGATTAAATGAGAAGGAAGTCCAGCAAGTTCAAATATCTGAGTGGATTTCATGCCTTGTTTGCTTTGTTTAATGGCCTTTATTTTGAATTCTGATGAATAGGTAATACTTTTCTCTGTCACACTTTTCACATTAGGATTGTTTCTTAAAGCTTGAATCTCAGCTTGGCTATATATCTTTTTACTCATCCTGTCCACTCCCTTCTGTATAACTCAAATAGAGTATACCGAAAATTTTGCATAAAAATAACCCGAAAACTTACAACACTCTTTTTTTTGAGTGTTCAGTTTTCGGGTTGAGATTCATAAACAACATTTCCATAATATGTTTTTTTATTTTTCTCGATCATAAAGCCAATCGAAGCCTTTTTCTCTCGCTTCTTGTTCTGCATAATAATCAAATTGACTTTCCATGGCGTAAATTAGTTGC
The DNA here is from genome assembly GCF_900109135.1 of Trichococcus ilyis. Taxonomy (GTDB): domain Bacteria; phylum Bacillota; class Bacilli; order Lactobacillales; family Aerococcaceae; genus Trichococcus; species Trichococcus ilyis. The sequence goes on from NZ_FNYT01000053.1 coordinate 5,353, forward strand.
TCGGCTTGTTCTCTACTGATGCCTAACTCTTTGCAAGCTAATAAAACATAGCCTTGTGCTTGGTCGTTTGTCATAATTTCCTCTTTTTGTATATTTGTTTACTCAACTTTCGCAGTTAAAAAATCTGTTTAATCCTTTGATATAACGATGTTCTAAAGACTTAACTATCAAAAATGTACACAAAAAGACACCTCTCTTTGGTAAAATGCAGTTACCACACAACACATACGAAAGAGGGATGTCTTATGGCTACTATTTTACCAGAAAATCAAATCAATCAGGAACTTAATTCTTCCGTTCATCAATTTTTTCGCAATCAGAAACTGGGAACGTTACTGAATCAATCCAATATTCGGAAAGAATCAGGCCTTGCACCAGTAATGCTGGTCCAGTTCATCTTTTCATTGGTCCTTCAAAAGAAAAATTTGTATCGGACATTGGAATCCGGACGGGAGCCAGAGGCTCCTGCCAAGGATGCGGTTTATCGCTTGCTCAACAACGCAACCTATAATTGGCGCAAATTTCTGTTGCTGCTGAGTCAAAATGTCATTACCCAGAAATTTCTCCCGCTTGTCTCAGAAAATCGCGAACGCGTCCTGATTTTGGACGATTCCTTATACAGCCGTGCCCGCAGTAAATCGATTGAGATGCTTGCACTCGTTCATGACCATACCACTGGGAAGTTCTTCCGTGGCTTTCGCATGCTGACTTTGGGTTGGTCGGATGGGAACACTTTCCTGCCGCTTGCGTTCTCTTTATTGAGCTCAGAAAAACAATCGAACCGTTTCCAGGAAATCAACCCGACCATAGACAAGCGCACCGTGGGTTACAAGCGTCGGAAGGAAGCCGTCAAAAAGTCGACGGAAGCGCTGTTCGACTTGCTTGATGATATAAATCCGCTCCAACTTTGCGCTCGAACGTTATTTTTCGATAGTTGGTTCGCATTTCCAAAAGTAATCAAGCGCGTGGTTTCGGAGTATCCACTCGAGGTAGTCCGTATGCTGAAACGTATGCACCGCGTCTACTACACGTATGAAGGTCAAAAGTATACCCTGACCCAGTTGTATCAAGTTGTGCGCAAAAAACGTGGTCGTGCCAAGATCCTCGCATCTGTTGTCGTCAGCTTGGCATTGGACGATAATGAAAAAGAGATCCGAGCCCGTATTGTCTTCGTGCGTGACCGAAACCGCTCCAAAAATTGGCTTGCAATCTTGTCCACAGATACGAACCTGCCTGAAGAAGAAATTGTTCGTCTCTACGGCAAACGCTGGGATATTGAGTGTTTCTTCAAGGTGGCAAAATCACATCTGGCGCTAGGAAAAGAGTTTCAGTGCCGCAGTTACGATGCGATGGTAGCCCACACGACGATTGTCTTCACCCGTTACATCATGCTTGCGCTGCGGACGCGCGAAGCGCAAGATCCGAGGACCATCGGTCAGCTGTTCTTTTTGTGTTGTGATGAATTGGAGGACATCCGATTTGCAGAAGCAATTCTATTGGTATTGGACTGCCTGAAGGCGTCTCTCACGGAAGAACCTATCTTGTCTGAAGAAATGGTGCAGTCTGTTCTGGACAGAGTTTTCGACAACTTTCCTGCTTTCTTAAAACGAGCATTTCATCAACCTGAAAATCAGTTCCCGAGCGGTTTATCGGCATAATAGCATAGCTAGAATTATTGATATATCAAGCCTTTAGGGTCTTTTTTAGTGTGCGAAAGTTGAGTTACCTAATAAATACAAATATAATTTCTTCAATCCTAGTCTTCAATAGTAGCACTGCGGCAAAAGCGGAAGTCGTTAATCTCAAATTTTCTATACATAGTTATTGATCGTCATAGGTCATGGTCTCACTTCCCAATACAGGATTTTGTATGATCATCTCATGAAATTATGTATTTTCAACTCTTATAACACCACTTTACAACTTTTCACGCCCATTAGGGCATAAAAATACAAACAACCCCTTAATTTTTGTATGATTGATTTGGGAAAAAACCAACAAAAAAGGGGTTGTTTGCTATGAATCAATTATATCAAAAAGGCATGACAATCAAAAGTTTAAGAGTTTATTTCGAGCCCTATTTTGCCGGAATGCCTCGACCGACTGCGAATAAAACTTTCTTTTTTCTTTTGGCAATCCTTTCGATGCAAGGGATTCAATCTGTCCGTTTTTTGTACACTTGGTTTTTGAAGAGGATAGATACCTCTGGTTTGAACTCGTATTACTATCTCCTGTCTCAAGGGAAAATATCCCGATCTCTATTGAATCAAATTACTGTCCGTATCGCGTTGTCT
>NZ_FNYT01000048.1 GCF_900109135.1 Trichococcus ilyis
ATCCGAAGGATAGAACAATGGCTGCATCGCAGAATCAGACAACTTATTCTTAAACGATGGAAAAGCTCACGTACGAAGATTGACAGACTATCCAAGCTTGGTCTCGATAAAGATAGCGCAAAGCGCGTCGGATTCTCCAGAAAGAAACACTGGAGGCTCTCCAAAACGCCCGAAGTTCATCGGGCACTTACGACGAAAAGACTCCACCATTGGGGCTTAATTTCATTAAGCCTCCTGGCAGAGTCTGCTTACTCAAGGTACTGAACCGCCGTGTACGGAACCGTACGCACGGTGGTGTGAGAGGACGGTAGATGAACTAATCATCTACCTCCTACTCGATCGGTGCGGTGGCTTTCCTCCGGCGAAGCCGCGGCGGTCGGAGGTGATGATCTTTTTTTGGTGTTTTCCTCCGGCGAGCGGGCTGCTGCCCGTAGCTAGCCGTCAGCTCCGATGAGGAGGGCGCTCATCGGAAGACAGAGTTGCGCTGGGTAATTCAACTCCGGTGAGCGAATGTTGGACGGAGGAGGCTGCATGGGGGGAGGCCGAACTCCGGCAAAGCCGCAGTGGTCGGAGGTGATGATTTTTTTGGACGTTCTCCTCCGGGTAGCTCAACTCCGGAGAGCAAATGTTGGCCGGAGGACGCTGCGTGGTGGGAGGCTGAACTTCGGCGAAGCCGCAGTTGTCGAAGATGCTGATCTTTTTGGATGTTTTCCTCCGGCGGGAGGGCTCTGCCCGGAATTGGGTGCCAGCTCCGATTAGGCGAGCGCTCATCGGAAGACGGAGTTGCGCCGGGTAGTCCAACTTCGGTGAGCAATTGCTGGCCGGAGGAGAACGCGTGGTGCGGAGGCCGTACTCCGGCGAAGCCGCGGTGGTTGGAGGTGACGATCTTTTTGGATGTTCTCCTCCGGCGGAAAGGGTCTTGCCCGGAGTAGGGCATCAGCTCCGATGAGGCGGGCGCTCATCGGAAGACGGAGTTGCGCTGGGTAACTCAACTCCGGTGAGCGAATGCTGGCCGGAGGAGAATGGGTGATGCGGAGGCCGAACTCCGGCGAAGCCGTGCTGTTCGTAGGTGATAGTCTTTTTGGATCCTCTTCTCCTATGAAAGAACTGTTCGTCGGAGCTGGGCCGTTAGGAAACGACAGTCAGGTTCTCGATGACGGCCATGAAATGATTGAATGAGGGATTGTTGAGGATCTGTTCTTGTTTCTCGGTCTGGTCCATCAGTTCCAGCAACAAGTCATAAAAATAGTCCGTGTTCTCATAGTCTTGTTTGGTGATCGAAAGCAGAAACACAAACTTCACCGAATGGCCGTCGCCCCAATCGATGCCCTCCGGAATCACTGCGACAGGGATGACCGATTCCAAGGCCATCAGCGACATCGGATGCGGGATGGCCAGCATATTGTTCAGGTTGGTTTGGCCAAGTTTTTCCCTCTCCATGATGCTTGCCAGGAAGGTGTCGGGTGCATAGTGATCGTTGACAAGGTTGCCCACCATCCTCTGCAGAAGGTCTTCTTTTGTCATGGGTTCATTGATATAGTAAAAGTGGTCCGGATTGAATAATTGGATGGCACCCGAACGGCAGCTATTTTCTGAATTGTCGATTGCGGCTTGCAGCTTGTTCAAATCCCTTGTGCGGCGTAACAAAATAAATAGCCTGATACTCGCGAAAAAATCGAACAGTATCAGGCTATTTGTAGTGCGCACCTTTCGGTGGGCTGTTTTTTTATATTTCGGGCTTACGAGGAAACCGGTCCGTACATTGTGGTGGCGGAGTATATCGCTTTGCCGCTTGCGCCTTCGGAATTTGGGTCGAAGGAATTAGCGATGGAGATAACGGTACTGAATACGCCCATTGCATTCGGCAATGAAGCGAATGATCCGGTCAAATATTTATTTTTCCTGAGCGCCAAGGACAGCAACACGCATTTGGAATCGTTGGCCCAGCTTGTCGACCTGCTGGAGGACAGTCATTTCTACACGATGCTGGACACGGCGACAGAAGCTTCGCAAATTTTGGATTACATCAAAGATAATGAAAATAAAAAGACTGAGGAGGAATAAGTATGTATAAAGCGTTGATAGCATGTAGAGCAGGGGAAGGGTACAGTTTGATGTTGAAGATCAAAACAGAACAGGTCATCAGAGAGAACCAGTTGCCGATCAAAGTGGTGCATTCCTCACTGGATGCCGTAAGTGATATCCAAACCAAGCGGAATTACCAGCAGTGACACCGTTTCGCATTGATCGATCGGAGGGAAAAGACATTTGTGAACGGGTATTGACACCCGAACGACTACTGTTTTTGGGATGGATGACAACAGTCATTAAACTCTTTCCAAAATAATTCAATAACAAACTAATTGGTAAATAATTGCATATTTTTTCAATCTATAAAATGTTATAATAATAGAGAGAATCTATAAAAATAAAAAAAATGGAAATTTACGAATAGGGGAGAGGTATGGAAAAGTCAGCAAAAGTCATATCATTTATTAACTTAAAAGGTGGAGTTGGTAAAACTTCATCAGCAATAAATATAGCAGATGAACTATCTAAAATAGGAACAGTTCTTGTTATTGACATGGACCCGCAGTTTAATGCTACTCAATCCTTACTTAATTATCAATTTGTACAAGCTAAAGAACATATTCCACAGCAAATTTTAGACTCGGCAGAAGAAAAATTTAAAAAGGAATACGAAGATAAGATTAAAGTTGGTGAGCAACAAGGAGAGGTTGATATAGAAAAAACAAAATTCGATATGAAATCTCAAATGGTGTATCAAGAGCTCAAAGATGCTAAAATAACTGCAAATACATTATTTAAAAAAGATGCTATTATATCTGATCTATTGTATCCCGATTTGATATACAAAATTAAAGATAATTTGTCTTTACTTCCTGGAGACTTGGATTTATTTCAAACTTTGAATGGGGATTCTGTTGGTAAACATAATATATTAGAGGATCATTTTAATAAATATCATCTTAGAAATGATTATGAGTACATAATCATAGATTGTCCGCCTAACTGGACTATTCTTACCCAAGCAAGCCTCTTTGCATCTGATTATTATGTTATCCCAAGTAAAATAGATTTGTTCTCCAGTATTGGGATTGGTCTTTTAGAAAATCTTGTTACAACAACATTTTATAAAGAAACTTCAAATTTGTATTCAACGTATTCCATGTTTCGGGATAAGATACAAAGAAAACCTGTTAAGCCATTAGGAGTTTTATTTACATTAACTCATGATATTGTGATATCTAATACTATTAAAGAAAAATTGAGAAAAGAATTATCATCTCTAAATTTTTTTAATTCAGAGATACCATATCTCTCCTCTGTTCCATTAAAATTCTCTTTGTATTCAGAAACGGGCGATAAATACAGTAGTTTAACTAATGCTTTAGAAAAAGTTGTGACAGAAATCAAAGATATTATTATGTCTGACGATGCAACCGAAGATGGAGGACAAATTGATGGATAAAGACAAAGATATGATAAATATGAGTATAGAAAATTTTGTAAAAGAGTTTAATAATTTGAACAGTAACAAATTTTCGAAAGAACAGACAATTAGTATTTTTTTAGGAACACTATTTCAATTGATAACTGATAAGAAGATTTTTAAACTCAATATTGATATCCAAAAGTTTCTGGAAGATGTTCTAAAAAAAGAATACAAGGATTATCTTTTTAGATCTAGGTCTTATCTAACTTCTAGAGTTTTAGCAGACATAAAAAAAGAAAAATCTTACAGAGAATTAGTTAATCTATCGACTAAAATTGCAGACTATTTAAATGAGAATAATGAATTAAAACAATCCATAATCAAAAATAATTCTGGTAAAAAGATAGAGGACAGCATTGTAGGTTGGGTTAATCAAGTTAATAAAAAAATAGAGGAGTAATTTATGACCAACACCTATGCTTATAACTGTTATCTAGAGTTTGAAAAGTTAAAACAAACAGTATCGTTTGATAAAACTTTTATGTTTGATAATGAAATACAAATTAAGAGGATTTTTAAACGTATATATGTAATTAATCTGCTGAAAAATAGGCCTGAATTAAAAAATATACTCGATGAAAAATTTGACATGACATTTACGTTGCTTCTAGAATCATCTTATTCATTGTTTAGCGGGCAATGTCGGTCCTCTTTGCTCTTATTGCGTTCCTCTTTAGAGTCAGGACTTCAATTTGTTACAAGAAAAGAGAGAGAATGGATTTTAGAAACAGTTGATCAAAATATAGAATTTGACGAAATCGACTATAGATTTGTGGAAACAAAAAAGAAGTTGATAAAAGATATTAGCCCATATGTAGCTGAAAGTGATTACCCAGAGTATTATTTAACAATTGACAGATGTGTTTCTTATTATAAGAAGCTATGTGAGATAGTACATTCAACCGGGAGCGCAATCCCTATTAATATTTCTTATTTTTATGCTAACTTAAATGAAAATACTTTAATCAATAAAGAAAAATTTTTTGATCTATATTCATTTAGCTTGGATACTTTATTTACATTGCTATATTTTCTTTTAAGATTAAGGTTAAAGGAATGGGATACTTATGAATTGAAAGATATCTTAAATGTACTATATAGAGATGATAAGACGGAAAAATATCTAAATTTCGTCAAGATATAAAAAATAATCCGAGTATATCGTACATTTAAATCATGACTACTCAATAAATCAAGTAAAGTGGCCCTGTTGCCAGGAAAATAGTACAATGAGTATTTGTGATAAATTGATTAGTGAAAGGTGCCACATGACCAACAAATACCTAGCATTTTACGCTTCATCCCACGGCTTCGGGCACATGACCCGTTGCCTGGCGATCATCGAGGAACTTTTGGAGACGACCAATCACCGGATTTATCTCGCGAGCGGCGTCTTTCAGAACAGCTTCGCCCGCGTTTACCTTGCCCGCTTCGGAAATCGCGTGACCTACAACGACATCCGCACCGAAGTCGGCCTCGTCAACCAGCCGAACAGCCTGCAGGTCGACATCCCGCGCCTCGAGCACGAGCTCACCGATTTCATCGCTAGTTGGGACACCACCGTCGCCGCCGAGCTCGCCATTTTGTGCGATCTGCCCGTCGCCTGCGTCATCAGCGACATCAGCGCCATCGGTATCCTCGTGGGGGAACGATTGGGTGTGCGCAACATCGGCATCGCCAACTTCACCTGGTGCGAACAGTACGAGCACCTGGGCCTTTCCGAAACCATTATTGCCCGCTTCCGGGAAATCTATGCCAAACTCGACCTCCTGATCGAATACGACCTGATGCTGCCGACCCATAATCTTGCTGTCCCAAGAAAACAGATTGGCTTCATCGCGCGCAAATTCAATCCCGACCGCATCGCAGCCATCAAAGCCGAATACGGCCCCAGCATCTTCATCACCTGTGGCAAATCCGCTGATCTGGACGCCATCCAAGTCGACAACTACGCCGGCACCATCTTCACAACCAGCGGCATCAAAATCACTGCCGATGCTAACGCAACCGTCGTCCAGCTGCCCGTCGAAACCTTCGACACCCACAACTACCTCGCCGCCAGCGACACCGTCATCGCCAAAGCCGGCTGGGGCACTATCTCCGAAGCACTGCTTTCGAAACGGAACCTTGTGCTGATCGAAAGGGAAGGCGTCTTGGAAGATACCGAAAACATCGATGAACTGAAACGTCGTGGAGTCGCCGTTTCGATCAAAGAAATCGAACTGGCGCGCATCGATATGCAGGCGGTAAACGACCTTATCACAACGAACATCGTCCGAGGGAATCTGGATGCGTATCAGAATTCAGTTGGGGATATCATTCACACTCTGAACATCTGAGCAACGCCAAAGGTGTGCCTACCTCCGATTAGACAAACCCTAACCGAAGCAAAGCGTACGCAAAAAAGCTCAACTCCTACTAGCAAACGCTGGCCGGAGTTGAGTTTTTTTTCGAAGTGCCTCCTCCGGTGAGCGAATGCTGGCCGGAGGAGGCTGCATGGTGGGGAGGCCGAACTCTGGCGAAGCCGCGGTGGTCGGAGGTGATGGTCTTTTGGGATGTTGTTCTCCGGCGGAAGGCTGTTGCCCGGAAATGATCATTTTTCAAAGTATAAAATTTTTTTGAAACAATTCTAATGAAGTAATTTTATTTATTTGTATGCTGAGCGAATGAAATGTAGTAAAATTGAACTAGTAACGCATATTCAATATAACGGTGATTGCAAATTTTTATGCATTTAAATATTTATTTGGAGGTTACTATGGATACGGCAGCAGGATTACTCACTAACTATATGCAAATATCCCCACATGAACTTGAAAATGGACTAAGTACAATCAGCTTTATCCAGAAAGAAGGGATTGGCAGAATTTATTTTGACAAAGTAGCGGAATTGAAATTTGGTGATAAAGAGGAAGAGTATATTCAAAAATTACACAAAGCCATAAGAAATGAACCTAAAAATATTAAGTATTTAAGTGAGGCCTTGATCGAATGGTACAATAGTTGGTATCAGACGTTTAGGAAGTTTGATGTCACCACGGCAAAAAATTATTTTCACGAAAGACCATTGCATACTTGGCTCTATTGTTTAATGAATGGAAAAAATGAAATTTTTCAAAATTTAGCAGGGGAGGAACTGATCGTCTTACGGAGATCTCGGTATGAGGAATTGACTGCCAAAGAGAAAAAGAAACCCGAATTTGTTTTGAATAGCAACAAACATATTGATCAAAAAACTGATTTTTTGGACAAAATGGAAGCGCTGTATCAGAAAGACCGAGATGTTCGAATGAAGGTTTTACTTATGGATAAAAAAATGGCAATTTTTCATGAGAGTAATTGGGACTGGAATACTCTAGAAAATCTAAAAAATGAGTACCATTTTGAAATGATTGATCAATATCCTGCCATAGATAAACCAAAGTCGATCGGAGAATATGATTATTATGTACTGGTTACTTCAAGAGCCTCTCATTCTACAAAAAATGTATTGGAAAGTAAGATAAGCAAGGAAAAAATTATTTTTGTGAGCGCCGATAATACGGATAGAGTAATGGAACAACTCAAATTTCAATTGGAGGGGAATTTGCAAAATGATGAATGAACAGAGCAGTTTAATCAGCTTGATTTCAAATAAAATCAAGTTTATAGATAGCGTGACTTACAAAGAATTAATAAATACACAATTAAAACTTGAAAGTGTTGATTTAGAAAGCCTTGCGGATAAGTTTTCAAAATTTGCGTTTGTTTTGGAAAAGGATGATGAAGCCTACTACACAGTTCTGGAAGATAAAATTCTGGAATTTCAAAATGAATTCATCCAATCTTGTAAAAAATTGTGTAGTGAACGAGTTAGCTACAATTTAGAATTACAAATGAAAGTTCAGAATACAATTGTTCCTTATTATTTAGGAAGATTTCAAATTAACCTTTCAAGAGAAATCAGTTTCTTACCACTGGATTTGAGACTTTATATTTACTTGATATTGTTGGAAAATGAGGCTAGTGCATACCGGCAGAAAGAAATATTGAATAGAATCGCGACGACTTTGTATAAGGCAGATGAGCAGTATTATGGGGAAATTGCAGTTTTCTTATCAGCGTGGCTTAGATACAAGACAAATGTTTCACTGGGATTTGAACAATTACCATTTTATGAATTGGTGACAATTGAGCAAAAATCATACATTTCTTCAAACGTTACCCGGGAAAAAATAATGAATGCTGCAGATTTGACTGCCGATGTTGCAGGCAGAGAATTTTGGTATGGTATCAAAGCGCATGCAAATTTAAGTGCAATTCATAATGTCGAGGTTGCTAAAATTACACTTGATCTATTTTGCACTTATTTTGAAAAAGCTTTTGCTGGTGTAGGTGAGATAAAAACACTTATCATGGATATGTATAAGACAAAGTATACCAGAAATGTTGAAAAATGGTTAAAGAGCCAAGGTTTAGAAGGGGTAAACATTGTTACCAGATATGAGCCTTTGATTGCGACTGATGAAAAAATGATAATCGATTCCACTAAATATATTGAAGAGAAGCAGGCTGAGTACTCCCGATTGATCATACAAAACCATAAGTCGTACCAATATGAATTTTGGAATTATTCGAAGCCGTTAGTTTCAGAAGAAAGATTTGTATGCGAAAATGCTATTACACAACAAGATAGTGTAACGTACATAACAGATTTGAAAAATGTGCTCAGGAAAAATAGAGTTGTAATATCTGCATTGGATAACTACTTAATTGATTTGACTACTGCGATGATGCGCTCGAACGATTGGGATCTTGGAGCTCTCAATCTCACGGTGGGTCTGTTGAAAGACTTGAGTGTTTTAGTTTGGCTAAGAAGCCCACAGCAGGAAGAAGATATATTCAATTTGTTGGACACATTAGAAGAGATAGTAAGAAACGATGAATCCATTTCTAAAGTGGGAGAGGGCTGGCCAATCGGAATAATAGTGGAAGACAAGAAAAAACCTGTCAAAGCTATTGTTTATTCAACGAATCTAAATCATCCAGCCTATATAGGTCATCAATATTTAAGAACTTCCCTGGCAAATCTTTCCGATAAGGAAATAGAAGAATTCTTAGCTTTTGGAAGAAATGTACAACTTTGTTATTGGAGCAGGATAGAAAAAAGGGTCGGAGTGGACAGATCTATCAAAAAAGTCCGATCAGAATTTTGGAAGACGATTTCTTCAGAACGATCTAATTTTATTACAGCCGAAAATTTATAAAACAAAAAAATAGTCTGAGTACACACGACACAAAAACCGTTTGATACTCAGGCTATTTGATTTTTTAGTTAAAATCGTCAAAATTATAAGGGTTATCTCCAGATTCCCAAGCTTCCCTATATTCTTGCATTTGACGTTCCTCGAAGCGTTCAGCTTGATATATTGAAAGGCTATCCTCTGCTTCAGCTAGAATAATATCATCATAATATTCATTGATATCTGCTACTTCTTCTGCTTGTGAAAATCTTCTGAAATAAAGACTGGTTACACGCTCTACTAGAATACGCATCATTCGCTCCTCGTAGTCCGTAAAAATGAGCGGAGAAGGATTGGAGTATTTGGGATCGACAGCCTTGCCAATGGCTTGTGGATGCTCAAAAGATGCAACCTCTACGAAGTGTTCTTTGTCTAAATTTGAAACGTACACAAATGTAATTTCATCATAAATATCTTCTGAGTCCCACACAAGGGATGGAAGAAACTTTGTGAGCCATAGTTGGAGAGTCTCCCCTGGATATGAGGCTTTTCTGAAACGGAATTTCCGGTCTTCTTGAAATGTATCGATGTACAATCGGATAGCAGCTCCAACTAAATTAGGGTCCTGGTTAGGTATGATGGTCAAATTTGGATGCAAATATTTTAGGTGCACGATAGAGTTTTCATTTTCTTCCACTTTCAGGAATGATTCGTAGGTTTCGTTAGTCATCTTTACAAAAATATGCCCGGGTGTGGGTTGTTCTGTAATTAAATGAAACTCTTTCGATAAAAGTACTTGAAGATCCTCCATAAGTTTTCGTGACTCTGTTGGGTAGGTACATTGCATGCTGTTCAGGTCTGAAAGTTCATCTTGTTTTTCCCACTCAGATTTAGAAGTGCGCCCTGTCCATTCCAGCCGGTCACCTTTTTGGGTCAATATGATGTAATGGATGTCAGGGTGCATTAGCCCTTTTATCCAAACCGCATTTGTAAGAAAGCTCTCACCAGGTTTGAAGAAGAGAACATTATTTAATACAAATGTTCCAGATCGAGGCATGAATTGGTACATTAGGATGGCTGAACTCCCTTCTGTACGGAGGTCTTCTGGGAGAAGATAGATATCGTTCAACTCATCTCCAAATTGAGAAATATGAATATCATGAAGAAGGTCTACAAAAGTCATTCTCTTATATTCTCTTCCTTTAACCCAACGTTTTTGCAATTCTCGAAAATCTTCGCACAACGAGTAATAATGACTTCGCATTTCATCTGGTGTGTTGGGATATAGTTTCTCTCTTTTCACTCTTTTGCCTAATTCAAAACGTGCCCAGCCAGCATTCCAGTTATGGTATTTGATGTGATGTAAAACCATCATCTGAGATGGTTCGTGTTGTTCTACTGTGGCCTTATAAAAGGTAAGGCTAATTCCTTCTATGTTCCATTCAACTAAATTTTTTGTTTTTGTTCGTTCTGGATTGTTCATTCTGTTTGACCCCCTAACAACTGTGTAAAAAAATGCATACCATAGAAAACAGATGTTAAAAAAAACTAATTATGCTAAGGCTGCTGGCCTGTAAATGCGATATTTTGAAGTAAAAAATTTGTATGGAAAACGGAATACTTGTTTATTAGAGAAACATTATTTTCAGTACTATTTTTTAAAAGGTCGCCTAGTATAGGCAAATTGGTTTGGACCGATAGTACTCCCAAGAAATCTATTAAAATACCATTAAGAGTCATCCAATAGCAATAATCAAAGTCCACAGCTTCTATTTTTGCTTGAATAGTGGGGTATTTATCATCATACAATTTTTTCTGGTTCGAATATAAACTCTCTAATTTTTGCTTAGTTCTAATTTGATAATCATTTATTGTCGAATTCTTAGAATTTTCAGTGGGAAAATTCTTTTTCTCAAAGATAGTGGATATATAGTCAGATAGAAGGGTATTCATTTCACATAGGTATGAAATATTGTTATACATTACATCTAAGTATTCAGCAGATGAATGGACTCTTCCCCTTTTTGTAAGGAGAGTATGTTTTAAGCCAGTTTGATAGCTAAAAGGTTCTTTGTTTGCAAGTATTGTTTCAAAAATATTCGAGTATAAAATTTCAGTTTGTTTGTTTTGTTCTGGTGTAATCGAATTGGAATTTGTTTTTCTGAAAAAATTCATAATAATCCCTCCATGAAGTTATCTCGATAAAATGAAAACGCGTACAATTAATTTTATATCTTTTTATATATTGACACCACTTTACAAGTAATTAAAAATTGTGCTTTTCTTCAACCCATTGCTCATAAGCCTTTAGGATTGCCAGCGATTTAATCCTATTTTCGATGGAAAGCACGAAAGTATAGAAAAATACTTCCTGCTGGATCGCCATTCCAATGAGTTGTTTCTTCACTTGAGAACTTTCCTCCTTCAAATGGGCATACCTCTCCTGCTTGAAGGGAAGAAGCTGAACGCAACTATAGGCAATGGCTAAGAAGTTGACGTAACTTTCAATTCCTTTTTTGCTTCTGACCATATATTTGCCGAATGACCAAAAGGTCTTCTGTTCATAAAAGATAACCTCGATTGCCCAACGAAATCCATA
>NZ_FNYT01000021.1 GCF_900109135.1 Trichococcus ilyis
GTGGACACCCTTGTCTTTCGCTAACAGTTCCTACTGCAAAGCCTGTAGTGGACTTTCACCACCAAGTTATCACCCATGCCGGGCGCACAAAAAAAGATTCCCTCTTTCGAAGGAATCCGTCTCTGGCCTCACTATTTAGTTTCCCGTTTCTGCATGATGTAAAAAACATAGTTGTAATAAGCGCTGTATTTTTTGAAATGTTTCATCTCTTGCCGGTTCTCTTCCACCAAAGCCTGCGCATCCTCGCTGTGGCCATGCCTTTCCAGAAAGGCCGCTTCATTGGTTTCGTAATAATGGAAGTAGTGGCTGGTCCAGTCCGATTCGGGCAATACGAAATGCGCTATCGGGATGTAGCCGGCCTCCTCAATTTGGGCAGTCTTTTCAGCGATCGTCCCCATTTCGGGATAGACATCCGTCCAATATTTGTCCACAAGCTGTGGACGATCCGGTGTCAGCCAGGAAATTTCGGAAACAACCAGATACCCATCCTTTTTCAACAATGACCGCCACTCCCGGATCCCCCGGGAAAAACCGATGTTGTAGATGGCGCCTTCCGCCCAGATGACATCCAATGATTCGGGTGCAAAAGCAAGCTTTTCCATGTCCATTTCCTTGACCGTCACGCGGTTTGCGATGCCTTGCTGCAGGACTTTTTGCTTCAGCAGGGCCAAAAATTCCTTGCTGCTGTCGATCGCGGTGATATGGGCCGGCGTCTGCTCGCTCAGCACCATGGTCTGCGCGCCCGTTCCGCAACCGATGTCCAGCAAGTGCGATTGCGGTGTCAATTGCGGCAGGAATTGCAGGGCCTTGATGGTGCTCTGCTGGCTGCCGGGACCCTGACGCGGATTGTTTTTATGAAAATCGATGATCAAATCCAGTGTCTCCATGATTTCCCCTCCTGATCTGCGTTGTCGTTGTTTTCAGCATAAGCGCTTACTGCCGCTCACCCACAACTGTGTAGCGTTGCATCGGATGCCGTTGCTTTTCGATCTCATCAACCAGCGCGATCGCATAATCCGCGTAACTGATGTAACTTTCGCCCTCGCTGTTCAACAGCAGCGTCTCGCCGCCTTCCGCATAATGTCCGGTCCGGTTGCCGGTTGGATCAAAATAGGCGGATGGCGACAGGTACGTCCAATTGACCTTGCTTTCCTTCAGTATATTGAGAGCTTTGGCCATATTCGTTGCGGTGGGTTTATACGCTTCCGGAAAGCTGGCCGTGTCCATCACCCGGATCGTTCTTCCGGGATCCGCGTAAAGGCTGCCGGCGCCGCCCACAACAATCAAGCGCGTCTCCGGCAGATGCTCCAGTTCATCGATCAGGGACTGCAGCGAGGTGACATGTTCCTCTTCCATCCCTGCCGGTGCGTTGAAGGCATCCACAATCACATCGAACCCTTTCAGATCCTCCACTTGCACATCGAAAATATCCCGTTCCATGATGGCGACGTCTTTGTCCGCTAGTTTGGCGGGATTCCGGATGATGGCCGTCACCTCGTGTCCCCGGGCATGCGCTTCTTCCAAAATCAATCTGCCTTGTCTGCCTGTCGCTCCGATGATTCCGATCTTCACTGAAATCCCTCCGTCCTGATATCAAACGTCCTTCTGTCTCCTTCATTTTAGGATTCCCGGGATTAAAAGTAAAGCCGGACACTTATCCACAAATGAAAACCATCCGCACTGGCACGCCATAAAAAAAGCCCTGCGGAACCTTTTGGCTCTGCAGGGCTTTTGCTGTCGCGGCTATTCCGGAACAGCGTCCGCAATCGTATGCGGATAGATGTTGGCAATGACTTCCTTGTCGATCTTCTTGTTGAAATAGATGCTCATGACCAACGCAAAGACTTCCGCGATCGGAAACGCCCACCAGACAAACGCAACATTCCCGAACAAAGAAAGCAGAAAGGCTGCCGGCAGCAGCACGACGACCTGACGGATAAGCGAAACCCAAAGACTCAGGCCGCCTCTTCCGAAAGCTTGGTATACGGAACCGGAAACGATGTTGTAGCCGGCAGCAACATAACAGAGGCTGATGATGCGCAGAGCCGGAATCCCGATTTCCAGCATCTCCTCGGATGCATTGAATAGTTGCAGCAGGGTGCCGGGAATCAACAAGAAGACGGCCGCCCCTATGAACATGATTGCCATCGCATAGCGTTTCGACAGGCTGATGGCCTGCTCGATCCGTTCTTTCTGATCGGCACCATAGTTGTAGGCGATGATCGGCACCATCCCGTTGTTCAGGCCGAAAACCGGCATGAAAATGAAGCTTTGGAGTTTGAAATAGACACCGAAGACAGCAGTCGCAGTCGGTGTGAAACGGATCAGGATGTTGTTCAGGCTCAGATTCAGGAAGGAGCCGACTGCCTGCATCAGGATCGATGGGCCGCCGATGGAATAGATTTTTTTGATCGTTTGCATATCCGGACGGAACCCTTTGAAGGATAGGCTGATTTCCTTGTTGAAACGGATGTTGAAAAAGAACGCCAGCGAGGCTGCGGCTATCTGTCCGATCACGGTTGCGATCGCCGCTCCCCTCGTCCCCATCTCCGGAACGCCGAACCAGCCAAAGATGAAAATCGGATCGAGGATGATGTTCAGGACGGCACCCGTTGCCTGGGTCGTCATCGTGAACAAGGTTCTGCCTGTGGATTGCAGCAAGCGTTCCATGCTGACCTGCATGAAGACGCCGAACGAGAAGACGCAGATGACTTGGAGGTAATCGATTCCGTAGGCGATGATTTCTGCATCCTTCGTCTGGAAGGAGAAATAGAACGGGATGAAGAACAGCCCCAATGCCAAGAACAACAGGAAATGCATTGCGTTCAAAAAGATGCCGTTATCGGCTGTGCTGTTTGCGGCTGGGTAATTTTTTTCGCCGAGGCGTCTCGAAACCATCGCATTGATCCCGACCCCGGTCCCGACCGCCAACGCGATCATCAAGTTCTGCACCGGGAAGGCCAAGGATACGGCGGTCAAAGCTTTTTCGCTGATCTGGGCCACAAAGATGCTGTCGACGACGTTGTACAGCGCCTGCACCAGCATCGAGATCATCATCGGCACCGACATGGAGATCAGTAATTTGTTGACGGGCATGACGCCCATTTTGTTTTCCGCCATCGCTGGCTGTTTGTTTTGTTGCATATTGTTTCCTTTCCAAAAAAGTGGAGCCGTCGATTCGACGGCTCGCCTTTTTGTAGCTATAATTTTTTCATGTTTCATCTGCCTCTTGGATAGGCAATTCGATTTTGGTCAAATATTCTTGTGGCGTGAAGCCTTCGCCGTTGTAGTAGGTTTCATAGGAGATGCCGTTCGTTTCGAAATCATGGAGTTCCAGCCATTGGTCCATTTCCTGATAAAGCTTCGGGATTTCATTGTAAGGGCCGAGGTGGAGACAAGAGACCCGTTTTCCGGCAGGAATGCTGGACATGCGGATATCATCTTGCGGCGGCAACATTTTTGCAACAGGATAGCCGACCTCAATTTCGACATTTTGCTTCGTGAATGAGTAATAGATTGTGAAACAGGGTCCTGCAGGCAGTTCTTCCAGCATGCTCAGATAGGTCAGGATCTTTTCGCGGCAGTCCTCTATCTTGGCCTGCATATTTTTCAGCGTCGTTTCCGTTTTGATGGAAATGATGCGCTGTTCCGGCTGATTGGTCAATGTGATGTCTGAAATTCTTCCCATTTAACAGTACCCCCTCATTCAAGGCTTGCGATACACCGACTTTTGAAAATTCAATATAAGGATAGCATACTTTTCAGTAAAAAACTGCCCGGATGACTCACGTGTCGAAAAGTTGTCTCTTTTGTCTCTTTTCCAGTTGCTTCAATTCTTCCTGAACCGTTTTGGCCAGTCCCAAGTCTGTCAAAATATGCAACATGTCCCCCGTTTGCATGATTGTTTTCCCCGTAGCGACCACATTTTGTTGCCCTCTTCGGATCGAGATCACCAAAACATCCTCAGGCCATTCTATTTCCCGGATCTTTTTGCCGGAGAAATGGCTTTCGGCTCTGACCGGCAGATCAAACAGATATTTTTTGCCGAGGCGTTTGCTGTCATGTGAGGCAATGAGCCTTTCCAGAAGGCTTTCATAGATGGGGTCCACACCCAGCAGATCGGAAGTTACAAAAGCGCTGAAACAGCAGATGGCCAGCGGCATCAACTGGTTCATGCCGCCTACCATCTCCGTCACCAAAATGATGGCAGTCAAGGGTGCTTTCCCGATAGCAGTGAAGTAACCCGCCATCGCGAAGATGATGAAATGGGGCAAATATTGCGGATCGAACGAAAGCAGCACCAAAGCGGCTTTCCCGTAGATAGCGCCCAGGATGGCCCCCAAAGAAAGGATCGGCAGAAAAATGCCGCCGGGAACATTCGCGCCGTAGGAAATCATCGAAAAGACAAAACGCAACATCCATAAGCCGAGCAGCAGGCCTAAGGAAAGCTGCCAATTGCTCAGCTGCAGGATCAGACCGCTGCCCCCACCAATGACTTGCGGAAGGAAATAGCCGATCGGGATCACAAGCACAAAGGGCAAGATTGCGTTATATCGGGCCGGGATAAGCGGAAGCCGGCCGTAGAGTTTCGGCAGCGCCAAGGCCACTTTGCTGTAGAGCCAACCGTTCAATCCGAGGAAGATGCCCAGGCCGACAACCAAACCGTAGTAAGCGATCGGAATGGTGTTCATCATGCCGATGTCCAAAGCCGGCGTCAATCCGAATATGTTCAAAGAAACAAAATTGGCCACAAGCGCCGAGGCAAAAGTCGTGATGGCCAACAAGGGGGAAAAGTTGTGATGGACCTCCTCCAGGACAAACATCAGTCCGGCCAGCGGCGCATTGAAGGCTGCCGCCAAACCCGCGCCGGCACCGCTCGAAAGCAGGATTTTTTCTTCGACATCATCCCCTTTCGTCAGGTTGCTGACGCCTTGTCCGACCGCTGAACCGAGCTGGATGGACGGGCCTTCCCTTCCGAGGAAAAGCCCGGATCCGATCGCCAACAAGCCTCCGACAAATTTTTTCCAGAGTATCGGCCACCAGTTGAGGCGCATTACCCCTTGGACTTGCCCTTCCACTTGCGGGATGCCGCTGCCTTTGATGTTGGGTTCGCTTTTTACGAGTTTTCCGACGATGATCGCAGCTGCCACTGAAAAAATCACCCAAGGAATGAGCCAAATCGGCTGTTCCTGCATGTGATAGTAGCTTTCGACCACTGTCTCCAAAATGAACTCAATGCCTAATCTGAACAGGCTGACAATAAAACCGGCCGCTAAGCCCACAAGCGTTCCTTTCGCAAGGTAAACGACGCGTTCATCAGCCAGTAGCTTCCTGTAGATATCCACAGGTTATCCCCTCTTTCTTTTTTAATGATCCGAAAAATCAAAAAACCTAAAACTATGCGCATAATTTTAGGCGTTTTGAATTTTTATCTCGCTCTACTTAGTTGAACTCTGAATCCCTAGCAGATAGTGCGTCACTCGGCTCAGCACAAACATTGCGAAAGACCCCCTACCCGCAATTCATCGTATCCTACGCAAACGCGTTCTGAATCCCAGTAATCTCCGCCTAGAGCGGGATTCTTCTCGCTCTACATAGTCGAGTTCTGATTCGCAGATACCGCTCCCGTTTCGTCCCAAGCGATGTGAACAAAAGAGGTTCACTTCGCTTGGGGCTCCAACGTCCGGGTATCTAAACGCGAATCATCACATCCTACTAGAACGGTTCTGAATCCTAGAGTTCTCCGCCTAACGCTGTTCATGCCCACCCAGCCAAAACCGGGCTGTTTGGTCCTGAACCTCGTTAGTGCTCAAACTCTGAGCTCAGGATTCATCACACACTACATTTTTTCTGGGGATTGGACGCCTAGGAGTCTTAGGCCTTCTTGCAGGATTGTGGCTACGGATTGGACCAATGCCAAGCGGGCGTTGCGTTTGTCATCTTCAACCAGCACTTTGGTGTTGCCGTAGTATTTATTGAACGCTTGGGCCAAATGGATCGTGTATTTCGCAATCACGGATGGCTCGAATTTTTCGTAAGCTTGCTGGATGATTTCAGGGAAACTGTTCAACAGTTTCACGACTTCCCAGGCATAAGCATCATCCAGGCCAAGATCAGCTATTTCGGTCGTATCCAGTTCGGTTGCCGCTTTGCGCAGGATGCTCAAGCCGCGCGCGTTCGTGTATTGGACATAAGGGCCGGTTTCGCCTTCGAATTGCACGACTTCCTCCAGATCGAAGTCGAAATTGTTCAGACGGTCATTTTTCAGGTCGTGGAAAACAACGGCGCCGACGCCGACTGCTTTGGCGACTTCCTCTTTGTTCTCCAATGTCGGATTCTTCTCGTTGATCTGTTTCAAGGAAAGTTCAGTCGCTTCGTTCAGCACTTCCTCAAGCAGGATGACTTTCCCTTGGCGCGTCGACAGTTTTTTGCCGCCTTGCGTGATCAGGCCGAATGGGACATGGTGCATGTTTTCTGCCCAGTCGTAGCCCAACTCCTTCAAGACTGCTTTCAGTTGCTTGAAGTGGTTGCTTTGCTCGTTGCCGACCGCATACAGCGACATCGCAAAATCATAGTTGCGTTTGCGGTAGATCGCCGCAGCCAAGTCGCGGGTGATGTACAGTGTCGCGCCGTCCGATTTCTTGATCAAAGCCGGATTCAGATTGTATTTTTCCAGATCGACGATGGTTGCGCCGCGGTCCTGGGTCAGGATGCCGGCTTTGTCCAGCAGCTCAACGACTTCATCCATCTTGTCGTTGTAGAAAGCTTCGCCGTTGAAGGAGTCGAAGGTGATCCCCAGCATATCGTAGATTTTCATGAATTCCTGCAGCGATTCGGAACGGAACCACTCCCACAGGTGCAGCGCTTCTTCGTCGCCGTCTTCCAGTTTCTTGAACCAAGCGCGGGCTTCGTCGTTCAAAGTTTCGTCTGTTTCTGCTTCCGAATGGAAACGCACATACAAAGTCAGCAATTCATTGATCGGCTCGGCTTTGACTTTCTCTTCGCTGCCCCACAATTTGTATGCGACGATCAGTTTGCCGAATTGTGTGCCCCAGTCGCCCAAGTGGTTGATTTTGATCGGATTGTAGCCGACTTTCTTCATGATGTTGGCCAAAGCGTTGCCGATTACCGTGGAGCGCAAGTGTCCCATCGAAATCGGTTTCGCAATGTTCGGCGAGGACATATCGATCGGCACATTGCCGCCTTTGCCGATATCAGCTGCTCCGAATGCATGCTTTTCAGCCGCGATTTCATGCAGGACCGCATTCGTTACGGCTGCTTTTTCCAGGAACAGATTGACGTAGGGACCTACCGCTTCAACCTTTTCGAAGTAAGGGTGGTTCAACTGGGCCGCCAAATCAACGGCGATGGCTTGCGGCGCTTTGCGCAAAGCTTTCGCCAATGCGAATGCCGGGAATGCGACATCCCCATGCTCCGTATATTTCGGAACTTCCAGCAATTGGTACACTTGGTCATAGCTTAAATGTTCCGGTACAAGCTTTTGAATCTCTTCAGCAACAATCTTTTTATAATCCATAGTATTTCTCCTTTTTTCATATGCCTCTGCGCCTGACCACACGATGAATGGCTCACCTTGATTCGCGTTCGTGCCGCAAGTATGCGTCAACGATAAAAAAAGCCCCTATTCTGCCCTGGCAAAATAGAGACGAACATCCGTGGTACCACTCTAATTCGATAAAGCAATACAGATGGGCTCTGATTATTTTATCCTTTTGAACCGCTAACGGGGCTAAACCGAATGACGCTACTCGCAATTGTCCCTTCCGGTCTTTTTGACGAAAAGGGGATCGGGCTTGCTTTCAAGTCATTTTCTCTGAAGGGCGTTTCCTTCTTCACTCCGTTGCGGGCTTCCACCTACCCCACTCGCTGTGAACATCGTTCGAAGTACTTTCTTCATCAATGAATGTGATTATTATCTGTATCACTATATCAAAGTTGGACCTGTTTGTCTAATGGATTTTCATGCCTTCATCACTCCGGCAGATTCTGCAAATGCTTCGGGCGGCTCATCCAAATGCTTTCCGAATAGTCCATGAAGATTTTTCCGATCCATGATTTTTTGCGGTGCACTTCGCGGAAGCCGATGCGTTCGTAAACGCTTTGGGCCCGTCCGTTGCTGTCGACGACATCCAAGGCGAAGGTTTTGTAAGGTTCGGTTTCGATCAGATTGAGCAGCATCTGCCCCGCAACCCCTTGGCGCCGATCCGCTTCATTGGTCGCCACACACTCAAAATAGAGCGTCTCATCATCGATCGGCAAGGGCTCCCCATATTCTTTGCGGAAACTGTAATACCCGACATGCCCCCAGAACATTCCGAAATTAGCCAGGAAATCCTCCTTGTTCACTTCCATGGCGCGGCGCTGACTGGTCGAACAGCCCACCATCGCGACCGGGCGCTCCCCATCCATGGCAACGCAGATCAGGTCTTCCTGCAATACCCGGCGGAACCCGCCCAACAGGCGCTCGACATCGCGATGCAGCGTCTTCATGTCCTTGTAATAGCTGGTGACGAAAATTTTTCTGACTTGTTCTTTTTGCGTCTCCGATAATTGGCTCATTTTCGCCATCTTTATTTCTGTCATTCTTCTCTTCCTCTCCTGCAAAACGCACTGCTTATTTGATCCGCCGCATCAGGGCTGACGGTTGTTGGCGATGAATGCGGTGATGGCCTCGACCGTCTGCTGTTGCTGCTGATCGGCTGACAGCGTAGCTGCTCCGTCCCCCGCTTGCGGACCGTAATCGCCGAATTGGCCATGATTGCCGCCGACAAGTTCGACTTCTGTGTAGTCATCCGGCAGCTTAGCTTGCGCTTCTTGATAGCTTGCGCGGTTCAGGACCGCATCCTCCGAACCGTAGATGGAGAGGACCGGAAACGGCGCATCGGTCAAATCTCCCGAGGGATAGGATGCCAGCAAAATCAGGCCGGCGACTTCCTCAGATTGGTCGGCCGCAAAACTGGAGGCCATGACGCCTCCCAAGGAATGCCCGGCCAGATACCAATCCTCGATATCATTTTCTTGTACCATGATCGTTTCGGCTGCATCCGCATCAAAGACCGCCAAATGGAACGGCATCTTGGCGACGACGACCAACAGTTCTTCTTCAGCCAACTGCCGAAGCAAAGGCGCATAGGCTTCCGCTTCCACTTTTCCGCCCGGATAAAAGATGACGCCTGCCTCCGGCTCTGCTCCATTCGGTTCAAAAGTGATCGCCTTGGCCGTCTCGGTGATGGTGACCGATCCATCCGACCGCAGCGCTTTGATCGCAGCCGCCGTCGCTTGATAATAGTCATTTATGTACCAAAAGAATGCTCCTGCAGCAATCACGATCATTACGGCCAATCCGATCAGCAACTTACGGAGCCAACTGGATTTCCTGTTTTTTTCCATAGTATCCTTCCTCCTGTGATCATGATTGCACTTTTTCCGAAACTGATCTAAAGTGATCATGATGAGTGACTTGTGAGTCGCATCCACCTCAGAAAGGCAGGTAGACACAATGTGGTATGATGGCATTTTTGAATCTTTGCTGGCGTTGCGCGATGAAGAACGCGCCCCCCAGATGTCGGCCTATATGCGGAACCAATTCCCTTTCCTAGGAATCGCAACAGGTCCGCGGAAAGCGGCCTATAAAAAATTTCTTTCCGCCGCAAAAAAAGAAAAACGCGTCGACTTCGATTTTGTCGATCAATGCTTTGAGAGAAACGAACGCGAATTCCAGTACGCCGGTGTCGACTATCTGCTGGCGATCCAGGACTGCCTCGGTCCGGAAGACTTGCCGAAACTGAAGCAATACATCCAAACAAAATCTTGGTGGGACACCGTCGACGGCCTGGACGGAGTGGTCGGATCGATCATCCAGCGCTATCCGGAATGCAAACCGATCCTGTTGGAATGGAGCGTGGCCGATGATATCTGGCTGCGGCGCGTCGCCATCGACCATCAGCTCGGCTTCAAAGACAAGACCGACACCGCGTTGCTGGCGGAAATCATCCGCAACAACCTCAACCAAAAGGAATTCTTCATCAACAAAGCGATCGGCTGGAGCCTGCGCGATTTCAGCAAAACCGATCCCGACTGGGTGCGCGCCTTCATTTCCGCGCATAAGGAGGATCTTTCCAACCTGAGCATCCGTGAAGGCGGCAAGTATGTCTGAACCGGAAAGTTGTTATCCGTTGATTGGCTCGTAGGTGAGCTGCACCAACCCGGAATCAAAAGTGGCTGCGTCAACTAATTTCAAAGGCAGCTCTTTTTGACTTTCCTTGAACAGGCTGATCCCTTCGCCGAGCAGTATCGGGATGAGGGATACGGTATAGCTGTCGATCAGCCCTTTTTTGCGGAAAAGGTCGATTGCTTCGGAACCGCCATCGATAAAAATATCCTTGCCGGGCTTGCGCCGGATCTGATCCAGCAAGCCTTCGATCGGTCCGCTGTAAAAATGGACCTGACCATCAGGAGCGCGTTCGGTTCGGGTCAGAACATAGCAGTCCCTCTCTGCATGCGGGAATCCGCCGCCGAAAGACAACACCTTTTCGTAGGTTTTCCGCCCCATGATGACCGTGTCGATCGTTTTGATGAAAGCGGCATAACCGTAATCTTCATCGGGTCTGGCGACACTTTCGAGCCAATCGAGATTGCCGTCCGAGTGTGCGATGTAGCCGTCCAGGCTGACTGCGATATAAACTTTGACGTTTCTCTTTTCCATCTGCTCACCCCTTTGACTTGTCTACCCCATACAATCAACTATACGCTTGGTTGACAATCAAAGAAAGCATTTTTCATCCAGAAAATGAGAATACCGCAAAAAAAAAGACGATTCTGTGCGAATCGCCTTTTTTTGCGTGACAGCCTATTTATTTGTTGACATTCGAACATTACCCACTGCATTGCGTTGCTTCAACTTTGGATCGGATAGGCCAGGATCAACCGGATGGCGGAATTGGCTGCCGCAACTTCCTTCATCAGGCGGACCAAAGCTTCCCCGTAATCGCCGAGTTGTTTTGGCACCAGTTGAGGATGCTGCAGGATGATCATTTTCCCGGAGAAATCGGTCGTCAGACAATCCCACAAGGCATCGAGATTGTTGCCGTAATATTCGGGGAGATGCAGTTTCCTTTTCAGATAAGCATGCGTCGCTTTCCGGTCGGTCATCTTTCTGCCGTCCAAACGGATGATTTCCATCTTCAATCCCCCTCCCCGTAAAGCTGCTCGAATGATTCGTAATGGTCGGCCGTGTAAAAGATCAGGCCGTCATCCGAATACACGATGCGTTCCGCCCCGCGGTAGCCGCCGTCATAATCGATGTCCGCCTCATAGTAGGTTCTGCCCGCTTTTTTCGGAAGCAAGCCTTCGCGGTTGCCGAAATAATCGCCGCCGATGGACATGCCGTCTGTCACTTCCCACAAGTTCCCTTCGGCATTGTCCCAGCCCAACGCCTCGGCTTCGTCCTTCGTCAAGTAGTTGGGCGGCAAGTCATGGAACTGGTGGATGTAGGCCGCCACTTCGTCCTTCGTTGAATAGGGTTGCCCTTCAATGACACCACTGGCAGCTGCCGTTTCGGCTGATTCCTGCAATGGTGTTGCAGTTTCGATTGCTTCCTCCCCAGCGATCGGCTGGCTGCTGGAGGCGATGCTGATCGACGAATCAGGTGGTTGGTCTTCGAAAAGCGAGTCGACGCCGTTGACCCATACGGCCAAAATGATCGCCAATAAAGCGAACAAGCCTTTCAGGCCGCTCTTTAAATTTTTCATGGACAGATCTCCCTTTTGGTGAATGTGTTCCCCGACACGATACAAAACAAACGCCGGATTGTCCAGTATTTACTTAAAGTTATCCGTTGTAATCCGCACCATGATTTCGTTATGCCGGAACGGCGGCGGCACGAACGGTGCATTGAATGACGCCAGCATATAGTTCGAAGCAGGCCGATACTTTTTCTGCTGAAGCCACAGCGCAAGCCTCTCGAGCATCTCGCCTTCTTTGCGGTCGTTCGAATAGCCGCCGTACTGGATGACCGCGAAGAGACCGCTGGCGAATTTTTTGACGCTCAGCACAGGACTGTTGGGCTGCGGAATATCCTCCCATTCCGCCTTCGGGACAACAAACGCCATCTTCGTGCGGTCATCCGAAAGTTCCTGGATCACCGGAACGGTCATGCTGATTTTACGGTTAGCCTGATTGTCATTTGAAATATAGCGGAACAAGGTACCGAATCCGCTGTCCACATCCGGATCAGCGGCATTGTCGTATTCCACAATGTAGAAATCCCGGTATTCCCGCAGTTCAAACGGCTCCTCAGACAGCAGTACCTTGTATTCCGGGCGTTCATATTTGGCCATGATTTCCTTCCTCCATTCATTGCGTTCGATTTGATGCCGGCAAAAAAATACGAGTCCACCTTCTAGCTGAATTTTACCATGATTTTCTTTTTTCCCGAAAAGATAGGCTGACTGACTGGTTTGGGGCTTGTGCTATCCGCCAACAACTGATATAAATAAATTATAGACAAATGAGAGCGATACCAAAAAGGGGATTGGGGGCGGAAGCCATGCTGAAAAGTTTTTCGTTGCAGGAAAAAAGTTGGATCATGTATGATTGGGCCAATTCCGCCTATTCCGTCATCATCTCCTCGGTCATTCTGCCGCTTTTTTATAAATCGATCACGACCGGTGAAGGCATCGCCCCGAACTTGGCCGATTCCTATTGGGGCTATGCGACCTCGGCTGCAACATTGGCAATTGCTGTCTCCGCCCCGCTGCTCGGGACAGTCGGGGATTTCCCGAAATGGAAAATGCGGCTGTTCAAAAGTTTTTTCTTGCTGGGTGCAGTCGCTACCGCAGCGCTCAGCTTTACGGATGATTGGCGCTGGCTGTTGGCTCTGTATATGCTGACGACAATCGGTTTTTCGGGGGCCAATATCTTCTATGACGCTTTTTTGGTGGACGTTGCAACAGAAGAACGGATGGATCGCGTCTCCACTTACGGATTTGCGATGGGCTATATCGGAGGCAGTACGATTCCGTTCGTGCTTTCGATTCTCCTGATCATGTTCGGCGAGCGGATCGGCATTCCGCGGACGACTGCCGTCAAAATATCCTTCCTGTTCACGGCTTTTTGGTGGATCGCCTTCACGATTCCGATGCTGCGCAACGTCAAACAACGCTATTTCGTACCGGCCAGTGACCATATCATCCACGACAGTTTCGCCCGGCTTTACCAGACGCTGCACCAGATCCGCAGCCACAAAAAGATGTTCCTGTTCCTGATTGCTTATTTCTTTTATATCGACGGCCTGAACACAATCATCCACATGGCTGCCGTCTTCGGCGACAGCATCGGGATTGTGTCCGACATGCTGATGATCGCTGTACTGGTGATTCCGATCCTGTCCTTTCCGTTCACGATCCTTTACGGAAAACTGGCCAAGCGCTTCGGCAGCAAAAAGATGATTTTGGTGGGCATCATCATTTATCTGTTTGCTTGTCTGTTGGCTTTTCGGATGACCACAGCCGTGGAATTTTGGATCCTCGCTACTTTGGTGGCGACTTCGCAGGGCGGCATCCAAGCGCTGTCCCGCTCGTACTTCGCCAAACTGGTTCCGAAAGAGCATTCCAATGAATATTTCGGTTTTTACAACATCCTCGGCAAGTTCGCCGCCATTATGGGTCCGGCCCTCTATGCGCTTACGAGCCAATTGACCGGCGACTCGCGCAACGGGCTTGCCAGCATTTCCCTCCTCTTCATCATCGGCGGCGTGCTGATGATGCGGACGGAGGAAAATTGAATCATCCCAAAAAGGCTGACTCCACAAGGGATCAGCCTTTTTGACGTTGAAGGAATTTATAAAATATTTTGAATCCGAAAGTGCATCTAAAAATGATGGCTAGCTTCACGGGTTAGCCCTTCGGAAATTAGATAAATCTGACCCATTGCGCTCTACGATGCTCATCTAAGGCCCGATTTCCTAAATTTCTTTCTGGGTTGAACGAACCCGTTCAGCTTTTCTAATTGTCTATTTCAGGATGATTTTTTCAGGGAAGGGCTGTAGCCTGGAGATGTGCCACATTTTGTCGATGTAGGCAGTCGTGTACGCCTGTTCGACACCATGGAAGAGTAAAGCGGCTTTGTCGGTCAGCTCGTAGACGCGCCCTTTTTTCTTGAGATAACCCGATTTTGTCGCCAAGAACAGTTCCAGTCCGAACATCCTCTTCAGGGGGATCCCGATGAGTTCCTCGAATCGGTCCGCGTCGATCCTCATGGCATAGGCACTCCAGAACAGGTAATAGACCGCCCGCTGCCTTTTTGTGAACCGGAGCGTCAAGGACGTCGGCAAGTTGCCCGATCCGATACGCTCGATGTAGGCGGGGATGGAAAACGTATTGATCTTGAAGGCATCCTTCAGCAGTGTGGTGGCGGAAACACCGAACCCCAGGAAGGCATCCCGCGTGACCGAAGAATATTTTTCGGTGTGCCGCTGCGCGAACGTCCAGACCGATGTCCGCTCGATGCCTTCTTTCCGGCAGTATTCCGTCAGATGCTCCAGCATCTCGCGCTTCACTGCTTCGCTCATCGGTTTGTAGGCATTGTCGGCGAAAGTGAAGTCGATGAACGGATAAGTCGAAACTTGCGTGGCGCCACTGGCGAAAGCCGTATGGATATCGCTCGCCAGAATCGCGTCGGTCTGGCCGGGAATGGCAAAAATCAAGTCCACATCGATGACCTCGAAGCCGGAACTTCTCACCAAACCGATCTTTTCGACAAAAGCGTCGTTCCTCCTGCCGATTTTCCGCAGGCACTCTTCCTGGAAAGATTGGATGCCGATGCTCAGCATCGTCACCCCGGCTTCCTTCAGCTTCTCCAGATTCCTTTCCGTGATGTCGCTGGGGTGGAGCTCGACGCCGATTCCGCCCGTGATGTCGAAGTACTCCTTCAGCTTCGCGATGATGTCCTTCAGATCGTCCAGCATCATGGCCGGCGTCCCGCCGCCGAAATACAAGCTCGTCGCCTTCTTTTTGCCGGACATCCCCTTGCAGACCAAATCGATTTCCTTCAGGAGAGCGATCTTATAGGCATCGGCCTGCGGCTTGTTGTGGACCACCTTGCAATAGGGGCAGAAACTGCACAAGGAACGGCAGAACGGGATATGCACATACAGCCCCAAATCATCCAGTTTTTCGAAATCCAACGTGTTCTCGTAGGTGCCTTCAAAAACGAAAGGCTTGAATGAGCGGGTCAGGTATACCCGCAGCAATGATGTCCAGTTCATGATTTCACCTCCTAGATGTATTTCAGATAGGTCCTGAGCAGATCCCAGGTCACCTTCAGGTTGCCTTTGAAAAGGAGCGAAAATTCAGCGGCGAAAAAGAAGCCGCACTCCGCGCAGAGCCCTTCGATGCCGATGCAGCGACCGCACACCCATTTCCCCCCGTTTTCCACGACAACGCACTGGTAGCACGGCGTCGGAAAGGTATTGTCCACGATGTACGGCAATGCGCTTTTCAGATTCAGGATCGGATAGCCCGCATCGATCAGCTGCGCGATTTTATCGGCGCAGACCTGCTTGTCGGCTCGGCTGAGTTTGAGCTGCTCCGTCCCGGGATAGGGCGTGTGGAAGTTGAAGGAAACGGCCTTGACGTTTTTCGTGCGCACGGCCGTTTCGCAGACTGCTTTGATGTCTCCCTTATTGATTTGATTGATCGCCATATAGAGGCAGACATTCTCCTTGGAAGCCTGCTCGATATTGGCGAGGATGCGGTCGTAGGTTTCTCCCCTGATTGCGTTGTGCTTCTCTTTGCCGCCGTCAAGGCTCACCATCACCAGATCCGCTTCCGGCAGATCCACCTGCAGCGTGCCGTTGGTGACCACGTTCACGAGCAAAAAGCCGATCTGCTTCGCTTCGATGACCAGGTCCCGCAGCGTCCGGCCTTGATTGCGCCAGAGGAACGGTTCGCCTCCGTAGAAAAAGAGGATCCTGACGCCTTCCGTGTACAGCCCTTGCATCTCGGCCCGGATCTGCGCATAGGGGTAGATGATCGAAGTGATGTTGCTGACGGCACAGTGTTTGCAGGCCAGATTGCACTTGTCGGTCAGGATGATGGAGCCCACCAGCGGCCGTTTCCTTTTTAACAAAATCGTCGTGGCGCCAACATACGCCAACTGCAGCAATGAACGCAGTTCCATCTTTCATCCCCTCCCGCTTCAAGATTTGTCAAGACAGGAGATCCTCTTTCTTCTTTTTGAATTCCTCGCCATCGATTTCCCCGCGCGCATACCTTTCGCGGAGGATCTTCAGCGCCGTATCTTCCTCCGGTTTGGGCAGAGTTGGCCTATCGGCGAAATATATTTTGAAGAGCTTGACCGCGAAAATGATGACAACACCCCAGAAGATCAGGTACATAGCCATCGACAACAAGCCGATCCACCACTGCCCTTCCGCCAAAAATTCGCTTACTGATCCATAAAAAGGATGCATGATACTCCCACCTTTACAAGTACTGTTTCATTCCAGTGTCGACATTCAAGCTATTTCCTCCTGACGAATCCGGAGAGCGGCCGTTTGACGATTTCGCTGACGACAAGATAAGCGAAGGCGATCCCCAAAATGATCCCCAAATGCGCCATTGTCGGCGTTTGGAACTCGAAAAAAGCGGCCGTCGCGGGGATCATCGGCAGTCCGATGGCCAGTGCCATGGCAATCACCGAAAGGATCACAATCGATGGCGCCGGCCAGCCGGCTTTGGTGATCGGCGCCAAAGAGCGGATGGAGAGCATCAACAAAATCTCCGTCAGCACGCTGGCGATGAACCAATTGGTCTGCAGCACTGCCGGGGAAATCCGATAGAACAGACCGAAGCAGATGAAATCGAAGACCGTACTGACGAGTCCCATCGTGACGAAGATGATGTAGAGCGCGTGCAGATCATACCTTTGCGGCCGTTCCACTTCCCGGGCCGGCACCCGGTCAAACGCGATGGCCATCATCGGAAAGTCGGAAAGCAGATTCAAGAGCAGCAATTGTTTCGGCAGCATCGGCAAAAAACTGATGAAAAGCGAGCCGATGGCGACCGCGTAGAAGTTGCCGAAGTTCGAAATCAAAGTGGCGCGGATGTATTTCATCGTGTTCGCGTGCGTTTCCCGCCCGAAGCGGATGCCGTCGACGATCACGCGCAGATCGTTCTGGAGCAACACGATATCGGCGGTTTCGCGGGCGACATCGGCCGCCGACTGGACAACCATCGAGACATGGGCGGCCTTCAAAGCCGGCGCATCATTGATGCCTTCACCCAAGTAACCGACCGTGAACTGTTCCTTCAGCTGTTGGATCACCTCCAGCTTCTGTTCCGGCGTCGTCCGCGCAAAGACACGGATCGAGGCCAGCTGTTTTTTCCTTTCGGCCGGCGGCAATGCCAGAAAGGCGGCCGCCTCGGCAACTTCAGCGCTCCCCGTCACCAGACCGGCTTCCCTTCCGACCGCTTCGGCCACCTTCAGGGCATCCCCGGTGATGACCGTGATGGCGACATTCAGCTGTTTCGCGGCAGCGACAGTCGCAATCGTGGAATCCTTGATGCGGTCCACAAACGAGACGAAACCGCCGAACCGCTGGCCGGTCCCGTCGTCGCAGCTCACGCCCAACACCCGGTGGCCTTTTTCTTCTTCGGCCTGGAGCCAATCCTCAACCGCGGCACGGGAAACCAGCCCTTCCCCGAAAAAATATTCCGGGCTTCCGCGACGGATGTGCCATGTGGTGCCGTCCGTCCGTTTCACGATTGCCCCGTTGCTGCGCAGCGCCGGATCGAAGGCTTCCTCCTGCAAAAGACGGAATTGTTCCACGCTCTGCCGCTGTTCCGCCGACAGGGCCTCATCGCTTGCGCGGTCGAAAGGCTCCGGTATCCGTTCCTGCAGATTGATTGCGGCCAAGCGCGCCAATACCAACGGATCGTATGGCGATTCAGGCAACTTAAAAGCATTTGTGAACACAAGATGGTTTTCCGTGATCGTGCCGGTTTTGTCGGTGCACAACAGATTGACGGATCCGAGATCTTGGACCGCGGAAAGCCGCTTGACGATGACATCGCGCTTGGCGAATTCCAGCGCACCTCGTGAAAGCGAAAACGTCAGCACCAGCGGCAGAGCTTCCGGGATGGCCGATACGGCAAGCGCGATCGCAAAAATCAGCAAGCCGGTGACATCCACCTGCCGGCCTTCGATCAGGATGTTCGCCAGCACAACGAATCCGAGCGTCAGCAGCGTCACTTTCATGATGAAATTGCTGATTTTGTCCACGCTCTTGACCAGTTCGCTCTCCGCCTGGACGGAGGAGGCCGTCTTGGCAATGCGGGCAAATTGCGTCTCCTGACCGATCGCTGTGACCTCCGCCAAAGCATTTCCTCGGACAATCACGACACCTTGAAGCAAAGCCCCTTCGTCCGGTGTCCCGTCCGACCGCTTCGCCACCGGAATGGACTCTCCCGTAAAGGTGGTTTCATCGACCAACAGATCGCGGTCTTTGCGGACAACGGCATCGGCCGGCACGATATCGCCCGACTCGAGCTTCAGGATGTCCCCAGGCACCAACGAATCGGTCGGCACTTCCTTTTCCTGCCCCTCCCTCATCACCGTGAT
Organism: Trichococcus ilyis; assembly: GCF_900109135.1. GTDB lineage: Bacteria > Bacillota > Bacilli > Lactobacillales > Aerococcaceae > Trichococcus > Trichococcus ilyis. Next base: position 18,643 of record NZ_FNYT01000021.1, read on the forward strand.
CGTGCTCAGCAGGTACGCTTTCAATTTATCGGCTGCCTGATTCGATTTGTGCTCCTGATAGACGTTGAGTGCGGTCCCAAGGAGCACAAACAAGAGGATGAAGGCGCCATCGATCGGCTCGCCTAATGAGAAGGTCACTCCCGCTGCAATCAGCAGCATCAGGTTGAAGATGCCCCGGAATTGCCTTGCGATCAGTCTGAGCAGTCGGTGCTTCGGTACCGGCAAGGCATTCGCGCCGTATCGGAGCCTTCGTTCAGCGGCTTCCGCTTCCGTCAATCCTTTCCATTCATTCCAATCATTCTTGTTTGCCATAAGTCATCATCACAGCTTTCGCATCAAAGTATGTGAAATCCCCATCTGCATAATGCCAGACTGCTTTCAGATCCGTCGGCTGGCGGATGCCGTTGATTTCCTTATAACCGCCGCACAGGGCCGACCAGCGGACTTTTTCGCTCTTGCCGTCCATCGTCGTGGCTTCCCGGTCATCGGTGGTGAAGGCAACCATCTCATCATCCTCATTGAACGTGAACACCCCTTCCGCGGTGGTACCGTGCGCCGTGATCACCGCTTTAGAATGGTGCGCATCGATGGCTTCCCAACGGATATAGTCCTGCAGCGCAGCGTTCGGAACGAAGAGGCACTCGGACAGGAACGTCACTAGGCTGGCCTTATCCATTGCTTCCCCATCGATGTCGAACAGTGTAAAACGTTTCGCGACGATCCCCTTCATCGAGCCCTTGCCGTCGACGTAGGCGTCCACACCTTCAAAAGGCACGCCATAAAGCGAGCTGTCGATGTAGGCGATGCGATCGGGTCCATCCACAAAATTATATTGCGTGTAGGCAATCTGGATGGTCGGTTTTCCCTTTCCAAGCGAAAAAGCGACATCCGGGAAAACAGCCTTCATGTAAGCCATCTTCGGCTTCCCGAGATGACCGCAATGGCGCAGATGACGCCGGACGGGTCCAGGCAACGCAGCGATGTCGGCTTCCGTGAAACGTCCTTTGGCTGGCTCTGTTTCCTTCAGCAAGTCCTCCGCCAAATCGGTGAATTCCCTGGCAGCCTTCGAAGGTGCCGTGCGCAGATAAGCGTGCACAACGCCGGCAGTCCCCAGCAGGATCCCACCGACCGCAATGATTTTCTTTATCGCTGTCATTTTCTCTTCCATCCTTTCGCAAGTTCTCAAAATCGTTTTATTATTTTCTCAGCGGAATCACTTCAAAATCACGTCTACAGACTGGAAAAAAACTCACAGCCAGGAGTGTTTTCGGTCGCATTAAAAATGAACTTTAGGTGTACTTTTCACGAAACCGATTGACGAAAAGCGGCCAACATGGATATAATCACTCTGGTATTATTTTCAGATCTGAAATCAAAGGAGAACGGACAATCAATGAAAAATGCATCAAATACACAGAACAACACGATCGTCAGCTTGAAAGAATTCACTGCTAATCCAGCGCCGCTAGGCTTGATGGGCTTCGGAATGACTACTGTATTGTTGAACATCCACAATGCAGGCTACTTCCCGATGAACACGATGATCTTGGCAATGGGCATTTTCTTCGGCGGCATGGCGCAAGTCGTTGCCGGCATCATGGAATTCAAGAAAAACAACACTTTCGGTGCAACTGCCTTTACTTCCTACGGCTTCTTCTGGCTTTCCCTAGTCGGAACGATCCTCATGCCTGGCCTTGGTATGGGCGAAGCGGCTTCAGCTCAAGCGATGGCAGCTTACCTGTTCATGTGGGGATTCTTCACCTTGGGCATGTTCATCGGGACGTTGCGCATCAGCAAGAATCTGCAGATCGTCTTCGGATCTTTGACGCTGCTTTTCTTCCTGCTTGCTTTGGGAGACTTCACGGGCAATGAAATGATTTCAACAATCGCCGGCTACGAAGGCATCTTCTGCGGATTCTCAGCCATTTACGGCGCTTTGGCACAAGTGCTGAACGAAGTCTACGGCGAAGAAGTCCTGCCGTTGGGCAATGTGACGGCTGCCAAGAGAGCGGCAAAAACAGAAGCAGCTACAAGCAAATAAACAACTGAATCATATGAAAAACGGGCGCTATGCAAGAGGATTGCATAGCGCCCGTTTTTTTTTTGCCTTTTCGGTGGCGTTCCCCGACCATCCAGCCGAGGAGTGTCATGCGAAGGCGGCAGCGTTCTTTACGGGGCCGGCTTGTGCAACCTGACCTGAAAATGTGCCTACTGCTCTATCCTGAATGATGACTGGTTTGATTGCGTGCCGCTGATTGCTTCTTGGCGGTGCCTATCTGCTGACGATCCGGCAGCAATGGATCCTGGCGGCTTTCTTCTTGCCTTCTTCGATTTCCTGGTCGAAAGCCGCCCGTTCTTCCGGCGTCAAGTCGTTGATCGACAGGAAGCTAAGATTCGACAGTCTGTAGGTTTCCTTGACATCGCTGTCGTTTCCGAAAGCCGTCGCTTCGATGTTGTTCAGCACCTTGTCCGGATTGCCGGCGCCCATCGCCTCCAACTTTTGCTTATCCTCTTCCGAAAAACGCATCGCCAAATCGAGCGTCGTCGTCTTGTAGACGGTACTGCCCATGAAGGTGACGCGCGTCAAATATTCGTTCGTGACCTCGTTGTAAAGGATGTATCCTTTTGCTTTTGTCTGCTCCATGATTAAAATATTCCCTCCAAAAATACCGGTTGCCGCTCAGCGGAAATCCAGTCTGTATGCAACTCCATTATAGACCATCCGCTCCGCTTTTCACATACCTTCGGCAACAGTTTCCCGGTTCAAGCCGGCTTTTTACTGTTGTTGTAAGCATCGTGGAACCCTTCGAAGGAATCCAAAAGGAAAATGAAAAGGAAAACCGCTTTGATCGAATTGAACGCGGTATGGAGCACGCGGTTCCCATCCGTAGCTTCCGCGATTTTCCTGACGAGTTCCGGATTCAGGATGGAGTCATCTTGAAGGATGAACCATAGCAACAGAAACGACAGGACGTTCAGAATCAGGTTGGCGGTCGCGACCGGGTATGTCCACTTCCTGAAAACGAGCTTGCTGGCGGAAAACAGCAATTGCAGCACCAGCATGCCGTTGATGTAAGGCAAGTAATTCCGGAACACTTCCTGATCCAACATCGGAATCATTTCCTGGATGCTGCCGTCCAGCGTATAGTAGAATCCCAGCAGATGGCTGTATTGGTTGACGAGGACGAGGAACAGCATCGTAAAGATGATGCCGATGATGACCCCGACCCTGCTGAACGGTTTCTGCGGGACTTCCTTCTCCGGCAGATCGGCCAGGCTCCAGTCTTCCTGGATTTCCGTCAGTATTTTCTGTTTCGCCGTCTTTTCCATGATGGCGAACACGAGCGTCACCCAACCGAAGGCACCGATAGCCGCACTGAGCGCAGTCGCGAAACTTTGGGCCAAATACCCCAACAGCCCCCCGCCATTGACGATGAAATCGACGGTATTCCCGATCAGCGTTCCGATGACTGCGACCGTCATGACGATTTTTACGATCATAAAGTAGGTCCCATACAGTTCCGGTCCGATCAGATGGGGCGCTTCCTTCAGTTGCCTTTCAGCCAACAGCCTTGGATTCCCCAGCCCTCTCAGCACTTCGCGTTCCGTTTCCTCCGAGACATCTCCGCGTCCTTCCAACCGCTCCGCGATGATGCGGCGCATGGCCTTTTCCACTTCAGTCTTCTCGCCCGGCGGAATATGCTTCAGGCCGGCAGCGATGTACCTTTCCTGCAGTTCCATTGTTTATCCCTCTTTTCTTGGTTGCCCTTCAGCCTTTGACTACTGCGACGGTCTTGAGGCGGCGTACCGGTTCGACGAGATCCAGTTCCTGCGAGAGCACAAAATCGATGGCTTTGTAGGCAAAGCGCGACTCTGTGCCGACGTCTGTCCGTTTGGCTTTTGCGAGAAAGACGCCCAATTCCCTCAAATCCAGGATCGTGTCCTGGACACTGAACTGCTCCCGGGCATCCAATCGGCTCATGCGCCGGCCCGCGCCATGCGAACAGGACAGGAAACTTTCCGGATTGCCTTTGCCTCTGACCAGATAGGAATACGTCCCCATCGCCCCCGGGACGATGCCCATTTCGCCCGCCCCGGCGCGGATAGCGCCTTTGCGGTGGACCCAGACTTGTTTGCCGTAATGTTCTTCCAGTGCGGCATAATTGTGGTGGCAATGGACGGCGTCCGACAAGTTGACATGGTTGATGCCTGCGTACTTTTTCACCCAGAGCCTGACGATATCGAGCACTTTCTCCATCATCTGGTTGCGGTTCTCCTCGGCGAATTCCATCGCCAATTGCATCCAGCGCAGATACAGCTTCCCGAGCTCGCTTTCGGTTGAAAAATAGGCCAGATCCCACTCGGGCGGAATCGGTGATTCCTCCTGTTTGTTGACCTCCTTGGCCAGATCATTGAAATAATGGCAGATCTTGAAGCCAAGGTTGCGCGAACCGGAATGCAGCATGATTCCTAACCGTCCCTGGTCGTCCGTCTGCAGTTCGATGAAATGGTTGCCGCTGCCGAGCGTGCCGACCTGATAGGCGGCGTCCTCCAGTTCCTTCATCAGTTCCTGCGGCATCATTTCCCTTTCTTCGGGCGTCAGCCCTTCAAGGAAACGGGCGACCGATGCGCATGGCTGTTTTTTCTTGTGGTGCTCGAAGCCGGTCGGAATGTTGCGCAGGATGTCGCCCGCAATCGCCTGGGCCAACTTTCCGTTCGGCGTTTCGATTTCGATCAGCCTTTCAACAGGGATGTTGGTCTGGACAAAGCTCATCCCGCAGCCGATGTCCACTCCGACCGCATTCGGGATAATGACCTGTTCAGCGGCGATGACGCCCCCGATCGGCATCCCGTAGCCGGAATGCGTATCCGGCATCAGCACGACCCATTGATGCAGAAACGGCAGATTCGAAAGGTTCTTCGCTTGCTGCAGACAGTCCTCGCCCACCTGTTCCTCATTCTCCAGCCACACTTTGATCGGCCACTTCTGTTCTTCTGGATTGAAGATCGTAATCATCTGGTGATTTCCCCTTTCCGATTTGCTTGCACAGTGCCTATTTTACTTTCGATCCATCCGCGCAGCCGAATCGCTGAATTGCTGCAGCAGTTCTTCGATCTGCCCTTCCCGGCGTGGGTTCTTCCAGTTGATGACGCCGCTGCCGATGACGGCGGCGCCGTGTTCTTCGCAGAGCGCGGTCATCTGCTTCAGGGCGTGCTTGCCGCCCATCCAGGGGAACGGGAAGAATTCGGTCACGAAAAGAAGCGTGGGTTTGCCTTCGAGTTGGCCGATTTTCGAAAAATAATGCTTCAGGATAGGGGACACGGAAGCCCCCCGTACGGGTCCGGCGATGATCAGGAGATCGTGCGCTTGCGGATCCGGATAGGCCTTCAGTTTGATGTTCGCGCTGTTCGTTTCCTTTATGTTTTCTTCTCCGATGGTCTTGAGCTGTTCGATTTCAACGTCATGCCCGTCAGCGGTGAGTTTTTCCTGCAGCCGCTCCGCCACCGACAAGGTATTGCCTGTCAGAGAATGGATGATGATCCCGATCTCCATAGTCTTTCCTACTTTCTGGTTCAAATTTTTCGCTCTTAATGGATGTGTTTCGTTTGTGCGGATGCCGACCTTACAGCGACCTCGACTTTGATCCGATCGGGGTCTTCGAAAAAGACGGCGTAGTGTTCCTTTCCGCCCGCGAAGGGATGTCTTTCCGGGTACAGCAATGGGATGCCGCGCGTTTGCAGCTCCCGGTACAGTTCGTCCACCGCATGCTTTGTATCGACCGCGAAGGCAAGATGGTTCAATCCCGTCCGGCTGCGGTGATACGCTTCGTCAAGGAAGCGTTCGGCTGTCTGGACGAAGACGATATAAGTGCCGTTTTCCCTGTAGCTGAAGCCCTGCTCCCATTCTTGGTACTTCGTAAAACCAAGTTTTTCCAGCAGCCAGGACCAGAATGCCTTGCTGGCAGCCAAATCGCTGACATTGATTTCGATATGATGGATAAGGCTCATTAATCCACTTCCTTCCGAATCTACGAAATACGTTTGATTTTGGCATAAAGTACCGGCCCGAGAAAGACTCCCAGCAGCAACAGATAGAAGCTGTACGATCCAAAGATTGGCCCGGCATTGTCATTCCCTACGGCGATGATTGTGTACAACCCCAACACCACGGCTGTCCAGATGATGCTCTTGCGGTAAGCGTTGGCGATGGTCGTCACCTTCATCACCCTCGCCGCCAAGTAAGTCAAGATCGAAGCGGGAATTGCCGTCAACAGGAATTCCCGCTTCAGATAGACGGCAAGGTCTCCGCTCTCGCCGCCGGGTTCCCCGAACGGCAACGTCACTGCGAATTCCAATAACATAATCAGGATAAAAATAAGCAAACCCGACAATAGATCTTTTATGATTGCTTTCATTATTTCGGCACATCCTTTCATTACGAATCCCGTCCATCCGCTTCACCGGGATGGTCTCTTTTTGCTTTTGCCCGTTCCAATGTTTCGGCGATCCTTTTTTGGCGGGTTTCCGGGCGTTTGGCTTGGGCGATCCAGAAAAGATAGTGGGCCTTTTCGCCGGTCGGCCAACCTTCGAAACACGCGCGGCAGCCGGATCATCCCTGAACGCCTGCCCCAATTCCGCGGGCAAATCCGGGACTTCCTTCGAGGAATAGGCCGCTTGCCATTTTCCGCTCGCCTTGGCCGCTTGGATCGCTTCCTTTCCGGCTGCGGTCATCCTCCCCGCCTTCAGCAAAGCCTCCGCCCGACGCCGATTGATCAGCGACCAGACACTCCCGCTTCTGCGCGGCGTCATGCGGATGATGAAGCTTTCTTTATCCAGACTGTACATCTTGCCGTCGATCCAACCGAAGCAAAGCGCCTCTTCGACCGCTTCCGCGAGCAGGATGCCTTCGCCTGCAGCATGGGCTTTTTTGATTTTCAGCCAAATCAGTTCTTTTTGGTCATGGTTTTGCGCCAGCCAGTCATGCCATTCCTGAATATTTCGGCAGCTGAGGTGATCTTCGGAGGCCAAACAGTCCAATAGCGCAAGCCCTTTTCCTGTCGACCGTTCGAGTTCGTTTGCCCACCGTTCCGTCCATTCCGCATCACATTTGTGCAGGCGATTCTTCTTCAGGTTTTCCCGCATGATCCAGCGGATAGCCTGATCCTCTGCCGAAAACCATTTCTCCATCAGTTTTTTCCCCTTCGTAGGATCGGCAACCACCGCCACACTCCAACAATATCCCAGGGCTTGCTGCAACACCCTGAAACTTTCGGATTTGCGGTCACTCTCCTGCAGCAGAGACGCGGTGATGCAATCAAGCAAGCCGAGGACGCGCTTGACATCATCCGGTTTCTTCAGCAGCTTCGGTTCGCAGACGGCTGCAGCCGTTGCCCGTTTCTCGAGCAACGAACCCTCGCTCCACTGCTCCATTTCCTGCAGCAGGCCTTGCATGTCCTTTTCACCGTAACGTTGCAACGCCATCGCCACACCTTCCCTGACCCGCCAACGCGGATCGGAAGCATACCGCCGTATAGCAACAAGATGCTCCACTTGCCCTTCGGAAAGCAGTCTGCCCAGCCCCACGACGCCGCAGACCGGCAAAAACTCCAAAGAGGAGCCATACGGGGCTGTGGATGCATCATAGGCAAGATATCTCTGAAAAAGCTCCAAATCCCCCTCTTCCGCCACGGCAGCGACCAGTTCCAGGTTTCCCCTCGGGCCGGGGAGGCGGGATTCTTCCAGCAGATAGGCATCCCAATCCTCCAATTGCTTCAGTGTTTCCCTATAAGACGCTGTTTTGCCCATCACCGCTCCTCCTTTTTGAACCGTTCGGCCGGTTCATTCCTGCGGCCTATGCTTTTTCAGAAAGGCTGCAGCCTTTTTGGCTACCTGCTTCCGGGGATTGTGCGTTTGCTCAAATGCAAAAGCCAGGATTCCATTTTTGTCATGGGCCAACTCAAAGTATTTACTGAAACAATCGAGCGCATGCCCGCAAAGGATATTCCTGCATTCCGGTGACGGTTCCCCCTTGTAAAGGTAGGTGTTTTTCGGAATCCGCAACTGGCGCTTCGTGATGTCCTGTTCGTGTTCCGGCTTGTTCAGGATGATTTTCCAGGCGTTGCCGACGACATTCGCCGCCGTGACCATTGCCTCCGACTCTATCAAACCAAAATACTTTCCATAGATTGAGGCAAATTTATTTTCAGCGTCCACAGCCGCCAGATTCGCCAGCGTGGCGATCGCACCCCATTTGATGAAGCTGTTGGGGCTGTCTGCCAGCGCCGCCACCTCGTCGAAATAAGGATAGAGCAAGTCGGGACGCCGCTCGCTCACGATCCGGATGATTTTGCCGCAAAAAAACTTTGTGCTGCCCCGATCGGCCTTGATGAACGCAAACAATTCCGGGGTAAGTTCCGGCTGCTCCAGCACTTCCCGAATGAAGGCTTCCAATTCCGGTTTTTTTGGAGCTTTTCGGTCAACTTGTCACTCTCACTATGTCCCATGCAGATCAACTCCGGATTCATTTTGTTTTTTGCCCTGTTCATAATACTCGAGCACACGCAGGCACCTGAGCGTGTTCCAGCGGCTGGCTTTACCGGCTTCCTCCATCAGAAAATGCACCGCGCCGGGATGGTGGGCCTGCGTTTTCCAGCGGCCGTCCGGCAACCGCTTCTCCTTCAGAACTTCCAAAGCATCCTGAATCCGTTCGTCATAAGGATGGCGGGCGTTTTGGAAATAATCGAGCGCGCGCAGAATGTCGTAGTGCCAACGCGGGGGATAGACCAGTTTCAAAAAACTGGGATGAATGGTTGTACCGGTGTGGTCGGATTTGTACAACCGGTGCCGCAGGAGGAATTCCTGTCCTTCCGCTTCCATCCGCTGCAGCTCATCCGCCCGGTAGGCATACCCGGCTATGGCGTATTCCCGTATGCCTTCCAGAACGCTCAGCGTGGAATGCACCGAGCTGTGCCAGGCACCGGAACGGTTCAGCCGGCAATTGAAGCCGCCATCCGGCAATTGTTGACTAAGAATAAAATCGACCACCGACCTGAGTTCCTCCTCCGTCCCGAAATAGCAGGCATAGTTCAGGAACATCCCGTTGACGCAGATGTCGCTTTGCTCGATGCCCTTCGCCGGATTGACGCCGCCGTCGGATGCGATCACTGTTTCAAGGATGAGGTCCAAGGCTTTCTTGATTTCCGGCGTCGTGGGGATACAGAGGTTCCTAAGGTCAAGCAAGGTGTAATGGCTGTTCGTCCATTTCGGCTGGTAGAACCACTGTCCCCAATGTCCATCCGGCTGTTGGCGGTCCAAAAAAGCGCGGCCCCAGCCTTCTTCCGCTATCCGATTCTTCAATTCAACCAACGCAGCCGGGTCTTCATGCAACAGGTCGCGTCTTGTCTGATATTGGATGGCTGCATCGCCTTCCAAAAGCCATGTGATGATTTGTTCCCGTTCCATTTCCATCGGCCCTTCTTCTTCGCTTCAATCGTAATAGATGCTGCCGCCGATGAACTCCCTCAGAATGGAATTGAACGGCACCTTCGAAACATCCAGCGGTTCGAAGAAACTCAGCAGATTCAGAAGCCGCTCGCGTGTATCGTAATAAGCGCTGTCGGCCGGAATCTTCCGCAGCGCCGTTTCCGCGAAAGGGCGCAGGGCATTCATCTCGTACAGCATGCTGGAATTGAACATCACGTCGGCTTCTTCCTGGAATTTGAAGATGTTCTGGTACTCGCCGCGGCGCACGCTGTCCCATTGATGGATCGTATTTTCCGGCGTGACGCCCCTGTATTTGTCGTCCCTGACCAGGCGCCGCAGCAGCCGGATTTCTGAAGTCGGAACCCGGCTCATCAGGTCGATGTTGAGGCCGCCCAGCGCGCTGATGTAGATTTTGTAGATAAGGTTGCGGTTGATGTTGGTGACCAATTCCGGATTCAGCGCATGGATGCCTTCAATGATGAGGATTTCCGATGGCCCTACTTGCATCGGTTTGTATTCGGCCAGCCGTTTGCCGGTCAAGAAGTCGAATTGGGGCACGGATACGCGCTCGCCATTGATGAGTTGCTCGATCTGCTGCTTCAGGAGCGGCAAATCCAGAGCCTCCATGCTGTCGAAGTCAAGTTTCCCGTCAGCATCCCGGGGCGTATGCTCCCGGTCCACGAAATAATGGTCCAGCGACAGCGCGATTGGCTTCAGCCCGTTCACTTCCAGCTGGGTCGACAGCCGTTGCGCGAAGGACGTTTTGCCTGACGAGGAAGGCCCCGATACGAGCAGCAGCCGCAAAGCGCGCCGGTGCTGCAGGATGGCATCCGCGATGATGGAGATTTCCTTTTCATGCAATGCTTCGGCGATGCTGACCAGTTTCATCGTGCGCCCGGACCGGATGTAGTCGTTCACGTCTTGGACGAGCTCGATATTGATGTTGTCCATCCAGATCTGGTTCTTCTCGAACGCTTCGGACAGCTGCACCGGCGGAATCAGCGGACGCTTGCTGCCTTTGTCGATGTCGCCGAAATCCACGATGAATCCGTAGGAAAACGGTAGGATAGTGAAAGGTTCGACTAGCTTTGTATCCGTGAAAGCCGGATAGACCGCCTTCACGACGATGTCCCCCACTTGGTAATGGTAGTAGCCGCCCTCGCTGCGGAGCAGTTCGATGCCGCTGTTTTGATCGACCCACTCGCGCAGCCTCACCTCAATCTGCTTCACTTCCCGCGTCGACAAAATCGATCCGTACAGATTGCAGAAGACGCCTTCCAGGATCGAATAGGATGTCTTCAGCGTCTCTTCCGGAAAAAGATCATGCACGACCTTGATCAGGCCCAATTTGACGGTCTGGCGGCCTCTGTGCAAATGCGTTTCGCTCATGCTGATCCCTCCTCTGAGCTTCGGTTTTGCGGATCCGGCTTCCGGCCCCGCATTTCCGAAAACCGGTATGCTTCCCGCAGCCAGGCATCGAGGGTATCCGTCAGATCCGCTTCCTCCGCGATGATGACATGGTGCGTCCATCTGCCTGGGTAAGGTTCGATGGCTTCGACAATCTGATCGTGCACAATCTGGCGTCCGCAGCCGAAGCTCAGCACCAGGCTGTGCAGCGGCCGCTTTTTGTCCGTCGGCTGCGGCATCCAGACCCAGGCGAATTGCGTCCGCGTGGCGAAGGAAATCTGGGTTTTGCCCACCGTGATAATGGCGGGCCCGATTGCCCGGATTTTCCTCTCCACGGCCATGAAAAGTTCCCGGGCTTCCGGTTTGCCGGCAAAGAATGCCTCTTTTTCTTTGTTCGTCATTACGTCCGTCATTGGTGCCACCTCATTCTTTTCATTCCAACAAAAAAACGATTTTCGTCAACAGCTCGCTTTCCGGCACTTCATCCGGTGAATTGTAGTAATGTTCATAAACGGTTCCGATCGGCGTGTAGCCTTTTTCCTCGATCCATTGCTTAATTTCCGCATAAGCGGGCGGCATCTCCATATATGGCCCTTTGTACATGCAGGTGACCTGTTTGCCGGCCGGGATGCTCCCGGGCAATATATCCCCTTTGCCAGGCAACGGCTTGGACACCGGGAAGCCGATCTCAAGCTGCAGATGTTCCATATCCATGTTGAAATAGCCGACGAACGCCGGTCCGACCGGTTGCTCGCCCAGTTCCATGATGTGCGTGACGATGTCCATGAAGGCTTTCCCCAGTATTTTCGGCAGCTCGCTCACCGGAGTAACCGTTTTCAAAACTAAAGTCGGTTGTTCTTGCGTTTCGATCATTTCGATGATGTAACCCATTTTCCCCACTTCCCCTTTTTCTGAAGCATAGTATCTCATGCTTATTTTATCACTTACGCAGGCGCACGACCATCAATACGATGGCAGCCGATCGCGTGCAAAACCACGCATAGACAGGTCCCGGCTTCAATTCAGATGAATTGTTGCCAGGACCTGTTTCTGATCACTCGAACTATATTATTGTTGAAATAATCATTATTTCAGTATGGACGGTGCTTGTTTCTTCGCGAAAAGCACATACCCGATGGCGACGCCCATCAGCACGATGCAGGCGATGACCGTCGTGATGACGCTAGGATAGTGGCCGGCAAATCCGCTTTGGGACATATGCTTGATCAGGATGCCGGTGTATGCCCAGATGATCACCAGTCCGTAGGCGATATCCCGGTTGCGGATCATCGTGACCGCTCCGATTGCGAGTCCGACCACGATGATGAGGACCATCCAGACCGCTTCGGGGATGCCGAAGCCGTTCCAGCCGATGTCGACCAGCAGCGTCGTGATGTTCGCAATGGTCGCCACCGTGATCCAGCCGAAATAGACGCTGAACGGCAGGCGGATGAACAGCTTTTCCTTTTGATCGAGCTGTTCCTTTTTGATCGTTTCATTGATGTAGATCAGGCTGAGCAACAGCACCAGCATCAGGAGCACTGACAAGCCGATCTGGCGGTAATGCCAACTGAAGATCCAGGCAGCATTCACAACCGAACTGACCGAAAAGACGATGCCGACTTTGCGCAGCAGTTCCGTTTTCACTTTGCTCTTGTCGCCTTGGAGTAAGCCGTATTGGTAGAGCGTATACCCGGCCAGCAACAGATAGATGACGCCCCAGATCGAGAACGTCAGGCCGGCAGGCGCGAACAGGTTCGGATAGGAATCCGAGACCACGCCGGTGTCGATGCCGTTGATCGGCAGGATGTTCGCCATCGCATTGACGACGATCATGATCAGATACGTCACGGCCACAGTGAGTTTGATGGGTCCTTCAAGTTGCTTTGTGTCCAACTTTGTTTCCATTTTTTGTTTCCTCCTCTTCCATTGTTCCTGATAAGCACAATAATGGCAACAACATCTCTAAACGTCAGTTTTTAGCCCAAGTCAAAAAGGATTTGTCTAACTCAATAGTACTCAAAACAGAGCGTTTGTGCAAATATTGAGATAGGTTTGGATGCGAAAAATTTTGTCGTCTTCAATCCCAATTCTTTGATAATTTTGGCTATTCGGAGCATCTTTAAATTAACATAGTCTTCGTTCAGCCCTGCCCTTCATCACCCAAAAGTGCCTCTCCAATTCCTCCTCCCAATCGCTCCTATGGCTTTGTTATGAAAGGACGAAAAAAATGAATAGTAAGAAGAAACTTTACGGTTCGGCCACAATGTTGAGTCTGTTGATGTTGGTCGGTTGTGCGGCGGATGAAGACACCGCTTCAAGCGAATCTTCAGTGGCCGGATCATCGGAAATGGTCGAAAGCAGTTCAGAAGCAGCCAGCAGTTCCGAACAAGATGAATCGAAAATGGAAGACAGCGAAGAAAGTGACACGGAAGAAGACGAATCGGTTGAAACACCATACATCTATGGTGCAGTCGGCGCCTTGGCGGACAATGATCTGACGATGGAGGAGATGTTTACGTACGCCATCCAGGATGAACACTTGGCCCACGGAGAATACGCCTACGTACTGGAAACCTTCGGCGACCAAGCCCCATTCAACAACATCGTCACTGCTGAAGCCCAGCATGTTTCTGAGATGACTGTTCTGTTCGAGAAATACGATTTGGCGGTTCCGGCTGACGAATCGGCCGATCATCTGAAACAAGCGGCGGATATCAAGGAGGCGTTGGAGAACTGCGCCACTGGGGAAGTGGACAATATCGCGATGTACAATAAATTCCTCGAACAGGAGATCCCGGATGACGTGCGCGCCACCTTTACGGCATTGCGCAACGCTTCCGAAGGACATCTGGATGCCTTCAATAAGAGCCTCGAGAAATACTGAACAGCAACCATCAAAAGGGAGATGTCTCGTCATGAGACACCTCCCTTTTTTTGCGCTAATTATAGTCAATAATCCGTTCGCCGGGAATTTCGGAGTTTTTGGTTGCCTAATTCCCGGTGAACAAGGTCTCGCCGGGAATTCTGGACATTCCGGCCGCCGATTTCCCGGTGAACATCGTCTCGCCGGGGATTCTGGACATTCCGGCCACTGATTTCCCGGTGAATGCTTTAATGGACCACCCGGTATTCGAAGGCGTTACCTTTTTCACCGTCATGTCACCCAAAATGACGGTGAAAGACAGATGTTGGGGGATAAAAATATTCTCAACTTCCCAGGTGTCTTGACACCTGTAAAGTTCTGTGATATAGTCATTTTCATTAAACTATCAGAAAAAAGGGGTCGCAACAATGGATGAACTTACGGAAAGAATATTGCAGCTGAAAGCAGAAAAAGATGCCGTCATTCTCGCACACTACTACGTTCCTGGAGCCGTTCAAGATATCGCAGATTTCATCGGGGATTCGTACTATTTGAGCAAAATTGCAGCACAGGTCACAGAAAAAGTGATCGTATTCTGCGGCGTGGCCTTCATGGGCGAAAGCGCGAAGATGCTGAATCCGGAGAAAGTCGTCCTGATGCCCGACCTGCAGGCGGATTGCCCGATGGCCCACATGGTCAAAATCCGCGATATCCAGAAAATCCGCGAGAAATACGAAGACGTGGCTGTGGTCTGCTACATCAATTCCACCGCCGAAATCAAAGGCCATGCCGATGTCATCGTCACGTCCTCCAACGCGAAAAACGTCATCGCCGCCCTGCCCAACCGTTATATTTACTTCATTCCGGATGAGCACCTCGGCAGATATATTTCCCGCCAGCTTCCCGAAAAGACGTTCCTCTTCAATGACGGCTACTGCCCGATCCACACCAGCATCCGCGTAGTCGATGTGCTGAAGATGAAACGCGATCTGCCGCAAGCCGAAATACTGGCGCATCCGGAATGCAAGGAGGAGATCCTTGCATTGGCTGATTTTGTCGGCAGCACGTCGGACCTCGTCGCCTATACCGAGAAGAGCCCCTCACAGGATTTCATCATCTGCACGGAAATCGGCGTCATCCATGAAATGGAGAAACGCTCGCCGGGCAAAAGATTCCATGCCCCATCCGTCGGTCAGCTCTGCCCCGACATGAAGCTGAACACCGTGGAGAAAATCATCGCAGCTTTGGAAACTTTCGAACCCGCTGTGGAAATGGATGAAACAGTGCGCCTGAAAGGGCTGCAGCCGCTGGAACGCATGTTGGAATTGGCCGAGGTGAAGAGCCATGCGCAATTATGACGTCATTATCATCGGAACCGGGGTTGCCGGACTCTTCGCAGCCCTGAACCTCGGCAGCGACAAGAACATTCTTATCGTCACCAAGGGAACTCTGGAAGACAACGATTCCTTTCTTGCCCAAGGTGGCATCTGCGTTCAGCGCGACGAAACGGACTTCGAACCTTTCCTGGAGGACACGCTGCGTGCTGGTCATTACGAAAACAACGAAGCTGCAGTCGCAACCATGATCACTTCTTCACAGAATATCATCAGCGATCTGATCGGTTTGGGCGTCGCCTTCGACAAGCAGGGAGAAGGCTTTTCCTACACCAAAGAAGGCGCCCACTCGCGGGCCAGGATTTTGCACTGCAAGGATATGACCGGCAAGGAAATCAACAGCAAATTGATTGCGCGCGTAAAAGAGCTGGCTAATGTGACCATTCTGGAGAACAGTACGCTTGTCGATCTTTTGGTCGCCGATGAGCGTTGCCACGGCGTCGTGCTCCGCGACCAGTCCGGAAAGCTTGCCAATCTCTATGCCCAAGCCACCCTTCTTGCCACCGGCGGCATCGGTGGCCTGTTCAGCAAATCGACCAATTTCGCGCATTTGACCGGCGACGCCATCGCTATCGCTTTGAAGCACGGCATCCGCGTCAAGGACCTCGATTATGTCCAGATCCATCCGACTTCCCTCTACACGGGACGCCCCGGAAAAGCTTTCCTGATGTCGGAATCGCTGCGCGGGGAAGGTGCCATCCTCGTCGGCAAAGACGGCCAGCGCTTCGCCGACGAACTACTGCCGCGCGACTTGCTGACGAAAGAAATCTACGCCCAGATGGAAAAGGACCGTCTGCCCTATGTGCGGATGCTCCTGAAAGGGCATATCGACGGACCGATCGCCGAAAGGTTCCCGGGCATCCACGGCCACTGCTTGGAGGAAGGCTATGACCTTGCCGAAGACTACATCCCGGTCGTCCCCGCCCAGCATTATTTCATGGGCGGCATCGAAGTCGACCTGCAGAGCAAAACCTCGCTAGCGAATTTGTATGCAGCAGGGGAAACGAGCTGCAACGGCGTGCACGGGAAGAACCGTTTGGCGAGCAACTCGCTGTTGGAAAGTTTGGTCTTCAGCAAGCGCGCCGCCCAAGCCATCGAAGCGACATTCCATCGCGAACCTCCTTGCCTGTTTCCCGAACCGGATGCCCGCACCATCGCTGACGGCTTGGATGAATCTACGAATACACTATTAAAATTAATCGGAATCGAGGCGGAAATGCATGCAAAGTAATCTGGACCGTCTGATTTTGGCGGCGCTGCAGGAAGATATCCCCACCGAGGATATCTCGGTCAATGCCATCATCACAAATTACACAAAAGGCAAGGCACAGCTGTTGTGCAAACAGGACGGCATCATCGCCGGACTTGACGTCTTTGCACGTACTTTTGCCCTCCTCGACGACACGACCGAGGTGACTTTGCATTACCAGGACGGGAATGCCGTCAAATCCGGCGACCTGCTGGCTGAAGTCATCGGCGACATCCGCATCATCCTGTCCGGCGAACGTACCGCGTTGAATTATCTCCAGCGCATGAGCGGCATCGCCACGCATACCCGCAAGATCGTCGATCTGCTGGAAGGCAGCGGCATCACGCTGCTTGACACCCGCAAGACGACGCCGAACAACCGGCTGTTCGAAAAATATGCCGTGAAGGTCGGCGGCGGCAGCAACCACCGCTTCAGCCTTTCCGACGGCGTCATGCTGAAAGACAACCATATCGCGGCGGCCGGCGGCATCAAGCAGGCTGTCGCGGCGGCGCGGGCTTATGCCTCCTTTGTGCATAAAATCGAGGTCGAAGTGGAAAACCTGGAAATGGTCAAAGAGGCGATTGAAGCGAAAGCCGACATCATCATGCTCGACAACATGACTCCGGCCGCGATGAAGGAAGCCGTCCGCTTGATAGACGGACGCGCTTTGGTGGAATGCTCCGGCAATCTTACCGCGGATAACATTATCGCTTTGCGCGACACCGGAGTGGATTTCCTTTCGTCGGGAGCCCTCACCCACTCTTCGGCAATCCTTGATTTGTCGCTGAAGAACCTGGAACGGATCTGACGGGAAGTAATTACCATAAAAAAGCAGATAAGCTGTGGAAAACCATTTTGAATGGCTTTTCCACAGCTTATTCTTTGTCGTCATCCACAAACAGGATTATTTTAGTTCAGGTGTGTCCTCAGAAAGTGATGATCGGCTTCTTGAACAGACCGTCGATCAGCGCTTGGAGCAAAGCCAGCGGCAGATAGACGATGATGCTCATCATCATCGTTATTTCATACAGCAGGCTGCTCTTTTTGACTGGTTTGCCTTTCAAGCGGCTTGCGAAGGCACTGAACGCGACGCCATGGGCATTGCCGACCATGATGGCGCGAACGGCTCCCAAAATCCCTTTCGCTTTGTCCTCTCCATAAAGCGATACGATCCGGTCCCAGGATTCTTCGGTCGGATATCCTCTTCTGTCGGCATAATGCTGGGCGAAAAGGTACGCTGGCATTTCATCCGTTGGGATTTCGTCAGCGGATCCCGCCAGCAATTGTTGGATTTCCTCCGCAGCCATTCCCTGCTCGAGAGCCATCTTCGTGTGGGCATAAGAACAGACTTCGCAGCCATTCACTTCCGTCACGCCCAACATGATCCTTTCGATGAATTCCGGACTCAATTCTTTTTTCTTTTTGGCCCTGATCATGTATTTCATTGTGCGGATTCCCTCATACAAAATCGTGTAGAATTCCCGCACCGAGTATATTTTCTTGTAAAATTCCTGCGCCATTTTTTTCTCCTTTACTCTGGATGCTTCGCCAGATTGGTTAAAAACCATTATACCCCTATAGGTATCAAGAGTAAAGGAACGCAATTGGATAAGCTATCCGTTTTTCCAGTTCCACCATTTCAGCTTCTCCGGATCCGGATGCGGTTCGGTCGCATAATAGACGGCGCAGCGGAAAGTATACAGCACGCAAGGATCCTGCCGATGCCCGGTTATCCGATTCAAACGGTCATAGAGTTCCTGCGGATCCTTGTCGCGCAGATCAGCGATTTTGTTTATCCCCAATGAAACAAGGGTAGCCGCCATCTTCGGACCGATGCCGGGGATTTGCTGCAGTTCTTTCATCTGATTTCCTCCTCCATCCGTTACGATACTTGTTTAGTCAAAACCATTGTAGACCTTGCCGCATACGATTGCCAATAATCACGATTTGGTGAAAACACAAAAAACCGGACAGGTTGGGCATCCATCAGAAGCTTTCTGGTGGACGACCAACCTGTCCGGCTGCAGCATTGTGATTCAGATATAAGCAAAGCAGAAACAAAATACATTTCCTCCACAAGTTCAATATACACCAGTTGTGTAAATTCTATCGAAAAATACTGTCATTTTTTTGTAAAGGCTGCTGTCTGATGGCAAGCTGCCTTACGGCTGCATCGCCCCGAAAAGCACGAGCCAAGCAAGGATCGATTTCGCAACCAGACTCAGCACGATGTAAATCCGCTCCCCGTAAAGATAGTCGGCCCATTTGCCGACTTTCTTGTACTGCAGAATCATGTTGATCGGGAACGTGTTGAAGGCGACAAAGTACGTGCCGACGATCGCCCAGACGAACCAAGGGACCTCACCGAAATTGCCCGTCCCGAACATATACAGCAGGATGGCGATCCATGGCGCGATTCCGGCAATCGAGCCCCAGATGAATGGTCCCCATTGGATGTTGTCTTTTGAATGGCCCGCATTCAACTGCTCCATCACGAGCCCGAAGAGATTCATTGTGGCGTTCACGATGAAAATCAGGATGAGCGACGCGATGTCATAGATGCCAAACAGGGTCGCGATCAGGACGATCATAATCGAGGAGCTGAGTGCATATTCGAACCAGCGAAACTTATTGATGCCCCTAGCCAAATCGGCGTTGTAGACCGCATTGAGATTTTTCGGGATCGAAATCAAAGCATGCGCGATGGCGGAAATGAACAGGAACGAAGCGACAAGGATACCGAACGGCAAATCGAACAGAACGCGCGAGGCCGTTTCCAACGAGCGCGTTTCGGGATTGAAAGCCAAATAGAATTGGGTGATTTGCGGGCTGAATTCGGCGATTTTTTGGATGACGGACGTTGCCAAAAACAGCATTGCAATGCCTTGGACCAAATGCAATCCGCCCATGATCAGGTTGAAGCGCCTCAGTTTTTCTGTCGTAATCTCTTTCATGATACTACACCTTTCTTTCTCCAATACTCGATGCAACAAACGTACTAACAGAGACCTTATCAGGTGAATATGAAATCGTACCGATCATATTTTTCGGAATGGCACGAGGGAAAAAATGATTCTTCCCTTGATATCTTGTTCTGAGATGAAAGGCTCAAGAAAAGAACGGCTGTCGAAAGAATGCGCTCTGTTGTCGCCCATCAAAAAATACTTGCCTGCCGGCACCCGAAATTCCGACCTCTCCCCTTCTGTTTGCTTGAGATAAGGTTCTTGCAATTTTTTGCCGTTGACGTAAACGGCGCCATCACGGCCGCAGATGATATGGTCATGCGGAAATCCGATGACCCTTTTCACCAGCGTATCCTTAAGTTCCTCGGAATAAAAAACGAGGATGTTTCCTCTTTTGATTTCGGTTGCGTTGTGGATGCGCAGTGTGACTCCCCAATCCTTTGACCGCAGGGCGGGAAACATCGAATCGGACTGAACCACTGTCACGAAAAACAGATATTTCCGGACGAATACAGCGGCCAAAATGGCGGCAACAATCAGTGAAATATACAGAACGCCCTGTTCCCAATCAGTGCGGGTGCGCAGCATGGCCATAATCATGTTTATGTGCATGGTGTTCACCTTCCACCGTCTTGAAGAAATCGACATAAGCCTCTATGTAGGCTCTCCCAGCTTCCACATCATCCACATCGAATGCTTTCAGTGACAAAGCTTTTTGGAATTTTCCTTCCAGTTCATGAAGCTCTTCATGTGAGAGCAGCCCCTCCAATGGGGATAAGTCCCCCACATCCATACATTTGTCGGCTGCGGCAACTTTCTCATCGATGGGGGTTCCCGAAGGTTTCAATCCTTCATAGAAGGCGCCTTCCCCGGCCCGATGAATTCTGACCAAATTCTCAAGGAAATACCTGTCAGCCAATTCCTTTGCATCCGGCCCGAGTGACCTGACCTTGCAGCTCAAGGCAAAGATTTCCTTCAGCTCTTCTTCATGCTCCGGAAGGATCCATTTTGCCGCATAATTTATGTTGCAGGTCTCCAGCGCTCGCTTTCCGTCAACAGCTGTAGGTCCATCCATGGTGTCACAATGTGCTTTTGCTTTCACAGGTACAAAAAGAATGCTGAAAAATACAATGGCTGCCATTACCAGCATCAGTTCCATTTCATTTTCCTCCTTCTCGCAAATACAACAAAAACGATTGTCGTCCTTCTCCAACATCAGCTTCACCTTTATTATAGGTCATCGATCGTGGTATCGCTAACAGAGAGGTCCATCGGAATTTTCCATTTTTTCCATCTGACGGTCATGAAACGGGCCGAACACAAACACCGCCAGAATCGCGCCGATCAATGCCCATAGCATATCCCAAATGCTGTCGAAAGCGTCGCCCTGCGTCCCCATAACGGCATCAGCGGGCACATCCATAATTTTGACGATCGCAAATTCGCTCAGTTCATAGGCTGCACTGAAGCCGAGGCAAGAGAGGAGGACGATGAGCAGCAACATCTTGCCCTTCCTGACGTAGCCGCCCCGCAGCAGGAATTCCTTGGCCAGAAACGCCGGCACGAAGCCTTGCGCGAAATGCCCCACCCGGTCGAAGTAATTGCGCTCCCAGCCGAACTGTTCCTTCCATTGATTGAACAAAGGATTCTGGGAATAGGTAAAGTGAGCGCCGTAAACCAACAGCAAAGCATGCAGAAAAGCCATCACATAGACGAAGGTGCTGAAACGGAACTTCCGGTAAGTCACAACCAACAAGAAAACGAGCAGGAGCGCAGGCGTCATCTGGCCCATCCAAGCCAGCCGATCCAATGGACGGATGGCCGAAAAAATGTAGGCGATGATGAAAAGCACCAGGAGAATTATGTGCAAGGGTTCCGCCTTTTTGCGACTGCTGTCCATCCTTTCCGCCCCCTTTCTGTCTATGTGCTAGTTCCGGGTCCGCTTCGCAACCTGATCCAGATACAGTGGCATGTCGAACTTTCGCTTCAGGCCTTTATCGTTCATGAAACGGACATTCCCGAAGATGGCCCGTTCCCCCCACGGCCGGTCGTGCTTGCCGAAACACCAGCTCACGCCAGCGAAACCGTTCGGATCGCGGCCGTCCAGCAGATACTTGTTGTTCAAATGAATGGCTTTGCGGTAGGCGTCCTCCGGCGTGCTGCTCCACTCCAGAATTTTTTTGGCCCAATACATGCGCATGTAGCCGTGCATTTTCCCGGTCAGGTTCATTTCCAGTTGGGCTGCATTCCAATAATCGTCGTGGGTCTTGGCCGCTTCCAGTTCCTCCAAGGTGTACAGATATTCGCGTTCATCCACCAAATGCTTGGCCAGCGTCTTTTTGGCCCAATCCGGCACGGCTGCGAAAGAATCGTATTGTTCATTATAATAAACGAAATTGACGGCCAGTTCCCTTCTGACGACAAGTTCCTCAAGGAAAGACTGTTGGCTTTCGCTGTCCATTCCCATCAGCCTGCGGTAAACATAGAGCGGCGAAATCTGGCCGAAATGCAGATACGGACTCAGGTTGGATGTGAAAGACTCGCCAGGGCGGTTCTTGCGTTCGCTGTACCCTGCCAATTTATGTTCGATGAAATCCTCCAGCCGACGCTTGGCTTCGCTGGTTCCGCCGACGTAATCCGCAACGCGCGGCACACTGCGGTCAATGTTTAATCCGGTCAAAGCCGCTCCGGTGTCCGAAACATCATATGCCTCGAACGGTAGCTCCAATGCGATAGACGGATGCTTGCAGGTGGACTCTTCCAGCGGCGCCAGGCATAGGGGCAGGACTTTCTTCACTTTCGAACGCAAGGTCGCGGCGGAATACTCCTCTTTCGGAGAAGCCAACTCGACCGGGACGACGACGTTGCTTTCGACTTGGACGACGGCACATTTCGCTCCTTCAGCCACAGCAGCCCGCCATTGACGTTCGATCCTGAGGTAACCGCGGTCAACAACCAACAAGGCCGCCAATCCGGAAAGCTCCAATGCTCCTTGTTCCGGTGATATTTTCCGGATCAGCAGCTGGATGCCGCGCTGCTCCAAGGCCGCCTTCGTTTCCTTCAGCCCTTCCAGCATGAAGGCGTAGTGGCGCTCATTGGCTTCCGGAAATCCGTCCGTGATCCCGAAAAAGACAATTAGTGGTTTCCCGAGGCGATTAGCCTGGCGGATTGCATATTCCAAAGCATGATTGTACTCCGCCCGCTGCGAACTCTGCATCCAGTAGACCACATACGGTCGCTCCAATATCGCGTTCTTTTCGTTCAGTTGTTTGATTCTTTCTTCCATTATCATCCGTTCAACTCCCCCGTATTCCTTTGCGTTTGTGGTCATGTTTATTATAGAACATCGCAGCCACCCCGCCTATTTTTCTGCACCGTTCATCTTATAAGTCCGCACAAAAAAGCCGACCCCGTTTTTTTGGAGTCGACCTTTATTTTTTGGAACTATGACACTCTTAGTGCTCGATTTCTACCCGGGATTCATCTCGCTCTATTAAACGCGTTCTGAATCCCAGAAATCTGTGCCTAAGTTGCTATTACGTCACGACCAAAATACGGTCGTTCTCGTAATAGCCTCTTAGTGCTCGATTTCTACCCGGGATTCATCTCGCTCTTATTACATGTTTGCGCGGATTTCTTCTGCCAATGCTTCATAAGCATCGTCCGTCAAAGTCACGCGGCCTGGGTTCATGTCGAAAGTCGAGCCCCATTCGAAAGCGTCCTCTTTGTATTTCGGCACCAAGTGGAAATGCAAGTGCTTGCCGGTATCACCGTAAGCGCCGTAGTTCACTTTTTCAGGGCTGAAAGCTTTGTGCAAAGCGTTCGCCACTTTGGCGATGTCGGCGAAGTAGCCGTTGCGTTCCTCATCCATAATGTTCACCAATTCGCTCACGTGGTCTTTGTAGGCAACAATCACACGGCCTTTATGGCTTTGTTCTTTAAAAACATAGACTTTGCTGTATGGCAATTCGCAGCATGGGTAACCGAAAGCCGCCACCAACTCGCCTTCCATGCAATAAGCGCAATTTTCATCTTTCATCAAAACAGACCTCCCAGAAATGTACTTTCGGTTCATTATAGCACTTTTAAGCGCCTACATTTTGTCGATAATCCAACAGTATTGCGGACAAAATGTGAACACCATATCGCTGTTCCCTGTCCATATGATCCGCTCTCGGTGGACATAATAAACAGCACCAAAGCAACGGCGCAGATGATGCCGTACACAAGGGCGTGCCTGCCGATGCCTTCGTGAATGATGACGTTTAGGCTTCCTCCAAAAAAATTTGAAGCGCTTTGCAGTATTGTTCCGGATGAAGCAGTATTTCACCATGGCCAAACCCCGCAAATAGGGTGTCCTTCCCATTTGGGAAAACTTTTCTTATTTTTTTGGCGCCTTTCGCAGCCAGCTTTTCATTGGTTCCATACCAACAAGCCAGCCTAACGCCGGCATAAGGTTCCATTTTATCTATATGCGAGAACAGTGATGCCGCATCATAGAAAGCATTCTCGAGTGTTTTTCTTGAAATGTCGGCATATAAAAGTTCATCCAGCATTTTAGGCGTAATTCCTCCAAGTTTCAGAAACCAATTCATCTTCCCTTTCAGCACTTGTTCGCCAAACCATCCGGCAAATTTAGATGCTGGTTTATTGAATATACCAAGCGACATGTCCGCAGTCCCATCCAGGACGATATTTCCTACTATTACGTTTCTGCGGTATGCCGTCAATAATGCCGTAATGCAGCCTAGCGATGAGCCGCAGATCACGTCAAGCTTCCCACCAAGGTTATGTTGAATATATGCCTCAACCTGTTCCGCTTCCTGTTCTCCATTTGTATAATCGGTTTCCTCTTCCGGGTCATGCCCATCAAGTCCGGCAGCAACGACATGAAAATCAGCTGCAAGCAAAGGAATCAATTTACCGAAACTTTTCTCCCATGTCGTTCCAAGTCCATGGATGAGCATAACCGATTTTCTGCCTCGATTTCCAAATTCATGGAATCTCATGCCACGAGCCTCCTTTATTTCCTGATTGGATGGCGGACGACCGTCTTCATCTTTTCCGGGGCAACTTTGCGCGGATCATTCAGGTAGATCTCATGGTGCCTGCGGATAATGCCGTCCGGCAGCACATCCGAAATGCCATTGACGTATCCATTGGCTGCAGCAAAGTCATCGATGGCCTTAACCGTTACAGCTTCGGTGTCATATGGACCCATATGCAGCATCTGCACGCAAAGCCCTTCCGTGAACTCCTGCAACCTTGCTTTGGAAAGTTCAAGCTCCGGCTTCTTTTTCTTCAATTCATCGACAGCCCAGCGGAATACTCCCTCGGTGACAAATTCCGGCTGCCGGATCATCGCCGTCCAAATCAGTTGGTCCTTCTGGCTCGTGTCAAAAGGACGATCAATTTCCGTCCACCAGAGGCCCTCCAATGGCGGCACGACGTATTCAAAAAAATCAGCGGGGGCATTCCCGCTTTTGTTGCTCATTCTGATCGTGTAGGCCAATCCATAAAGCATTTCGATCGCTTTCGCGTATTCCCCCGCTTCCTCATTGGGGTTCCCCTTGCCGTCAACCATGATGAAGGTCATTTTCGGCACATCGACTATCATAGGTACTGTCTTCGGCTGGTAAAGGTTTTTTTCTACCTTTTTGTAATCCATCGGACTCGACATTTCTACTTGCCTCCTCTATTCTTCCGCATATCCAAAAAATTCCAGGATTTTTTCCAGAACTTGGTATTCCGGAACGTACCCATAGCCGGCAGACTCACCTTCACTGATGCTGAACGGCGCCGACCCGATCATCGTTTCCTGATGGATTATGGTTCCGGCAGCCCTGTCCAGGATGGTTATCTGGACATAGCGCGTGTAGGCAATGCCTTCATTCGAATAGGTTCCGGTCTCCATGTAATATTGGCGCAATTTAACCAAGACATTCATCTCCGCATCCGACTTGGCCTGCAGTTCCTCCGGCAAATCAAGATAATGCCGCGAATAGACGTACTTTTCTCCGGCGTCTCCTTCCACAGATTCATCGTTTTCGATGATGAAAACTTTCGCCGGCGTTGGAGCAGGCCCTTCCGCAAGCATACCTTCGATGGCGGCATAAGCATCCACATTCCCGACCAGGTCGCTGTTTTCCAGTTCACTGATCCGGCTCTCCCTGATCGCTTCGGAATCCAATGCTGAGTCGGATTCTTTGCTGGGAGAACCGCAGCCCGAAAAGATAAACAACAACAGCGACATCATGATGAAGAAAAATTTGGTTTGGTGTTTGTTGATTCTGGTCATCAGAAATTCCTCCCTGAACTGATGCGACTTGTGGAAAAAGGAAGAGGAGTGACTGAAACGGAAACTTCGCAACCGCTATCATTCGACCTCATTATAACACTTTTCCAACCCGAGAATCGCCTGCAACCGCACCCAAAGAAGCGCAAGAAAAACCAAATAAACATTTTTGAATCGGAAATGTTTATTTGGTTTGAACCATGTTATTTATCCAGTCCTTGAGTTGCTTAGGGCTGCTAACTTTCACATTAATACCTCCATATATTTCTGGACAGCATCTCTGACATTAAAAATTTCCGCATATTTGAGCAACTTGGCATAGTCTGCCTCTGGTCCCTTCAGATATTTTTTGACTGCCTCAAGCACCAAATCACTATCCAAAATATTTCTCTTTCTAAGGCAGTCGCAGATTGTTCTCTCTCTATCATACACCTTTACCTTGTTGCCATAAGGGGTTACCATTTCAATGACACCCATGGAATGAAGCGCTTCTGCTACATAAAAAAATCGATAATGCTCTTTATCTTTCAAAAGTCTGGTGTTGAATCCCGAAGGAATAGTAAGCATCAACTGATAAGGCGTACGGTCGGAAAGGTCATGAAAATAAAGAGCCGTTTCGTGCGAAAAAATTCCTTTTTGGCATCTGTATTGGGTCAAAAAAAATTCATCCTCAATAAAATTTGGATCCATATACAGCCCTCGCTCAATTTTTTCAATCTCTCCCGATTGGCTCATCCGTTGTAAAGTTTTGTATGCTACACCTTTCTCTTTGACTTGGCCGGCAGTTATCAAACCATTATTTTCTTTCAACACTTTTAAGACTAAATCCCTTTGATTCATCGGATTTTCACCGCTCTCCATGTCATTTCCGTTCGTATACATTCTATAATATACGAACGGAAATGACAAACGAAACAAGTAATTAATTGGTCTCTAATCACTCCCTTATTTTAGGCCCACAATACGGCGGCTCTATTTAAAATGTACGTTTTTATTGCATTTCAGCTTTTAATATTTGCAATTCAAAAAGACCATACAGACTTCAGGAAAAAGTCTGTATGGCCTTTCTGATTGTTTATTTACCCAAACGGTCCGGCATCATGAATTCCATGAAGCCCCAGACGCCGTTCGCAAGGAACAGTTCTTCGCGGTCGTAGTGGGATATTGCTTGGCGGATCAGCTCGTCCTTTTTGTCGAGGGCTTTCGCGCCCCAATGCGGATCGATCAGCAAAGCCCGTCCGACGGCAACAAGCTCCGAATTTTCCAGTACTTGCTCCGCGTCCACGCTCGTGCGGACGTCACCGACACCGACCAACGGCACGCGTCCGTTGATCAGTTCATGGATGTACGCCATCATACTTTTCTCTTTATGGTCCTCCGAAACGGAAACGAGTTGGCTGTCACGCAAGGAAATATGCAGATAGTCCAAGCCTTTGTCGGCCAATTGGTCCACCAGGAACAGCGTATCGGCAAAACGGATGCCAGGATTTTCATATTCCTCGGGTGAAAAGCGGTAACCGACGATAAAATTCTCGGCGCCTGACTCATCCACGACCGCCGTCACTTCATCAACCAATTTGTCGATGAAACGGAATCTCTTTTCCAGGCTGCCGCCCCATTCATCGTCCCGGCGGTTGGAGTGCGGCGAGAAGAATTGTTGCAACAAATAAGTATTGGCGCCGTGCAGTTCCACACCGTCAAATCCGGCTTCGATCGCGCGACGGGTAGCGGCTTTGAAGTTTTCGATCAAATCCAATATTTCGTCATCGGCCAATGCTCTCGGCGTTTCCGCGTTCGGTCTTTCGGCAGCGATCGCACTCGGCGCCACCGGTTGAACACCGCGCAAGACGCTGGAATCCGTCATGCGTCCGCCGTGGAAAATCTGCAGGATGGCTTTCGTGCCGTTCTTCTTGATGGCCGCCGCCAGTTTGCTTAGGCCCGGGATGAACACATCGGATGCTACGCTCAATTCGCCTTCCCAGCCCTTGCCGTCGTTCTGCACATTCGCCGCACCTGTGATGACCGCGCCGATTTCGCCGGAACGGAGTGCGTAGTAATTGATTTCGTCGGATGTCACGACACCGTCATAGAAACTCATCTTTGTTGTCATCGGCGCCATCATGATGCGGTTCTTCAGCTCAAGGCCGCGTTTGAAAGTCAGTTTGCTGTTCATTGTTGACATATTTTTCTCTCCCCTTGGATCGCTTTATTTCATTCTACCGAGCCTGCCGGAAAAAGCCTAACAGAATGTTCTGCTCCTAAAATTGCATGCGCATGCATATATCTTATAACAAGTAGTTATTTTTTGCAAGAACCGCGTTTTTGAAAGTAAGTCTTCGGAAAAAGGACTGCCAGTCATGCAAAAAAACTGCGAAGAAGGCAACACGCCCGCCTCCGCAGTCTGTATCCATCATTGCCTGTTCCGGAATTCCGATCAGTAGTCCGTCTGTGTGCTGACGGCGCTCCAGTCCTCGATCTCCTGCAGCCGCTCCTTCATCTCAGCAGACACGATTTTGACGGCATCCGATCCGAGCAACAAGCGTTTCGGAAGGGTTTCTTTCTGGATGGTTTCGTAAATGACTTCCCCAGCTTTGTCCGGATCGCCAGGCTGATCCTGATTGTCGACGATGTTCTCTTTTCTCGTTTTCCAGGCTGTTTCGGCGTAATCCTCGATCTGCTGCTGCGTCCCTTTCAGGGAAGTGTCGTAGAATTTGGTGCGGAAGGCGCCGGGTTCAACGGTCATGACTTTGATCCCCAATGGCGCGACTTCCTTCATCAGGCCGTCCGTCATCAGTTCCAACGCGGCTTTGGATGCGGCGTAATAGCCGGAACCGACACCGGAACGGGCTGCGGCAATCGAGGAAACATTGATGATGGCGCCGTTTTTCTGAGCCCGCATGTAAGGCAGTACTTGCTTGATCAATGCAATCGGGCCGAAGAAATTCGTGTCAAACAGCAGATTCACGCTTTCTTCTTCGCCTTCTTCAACGGACGAACGATAGCCGTAGCCGGCGTTGTTCACAAGGATATCCACTCCGCCGAACTTGTCCTCTGCCGCTTTCACAGCCTTCGCGATGCTCGCTTTGTCTGTGATATCCAAAGCTATTGAAATGGCCGCATCAGGGTAATCTGCGATGATATCCGCCACTGTAGAAATATCCCGTGCAGTCACGACCGCATTCTCCCCATGCTTTAAAACTGCCTTTGCAATCCCTCTGCCGATGCCGCTTGAGCAGCCTGTAATCAACCATGTTGTCATATTGTTTCCTTCCTTTCCGAAGCTGTTTGTTTTGATCATTGCGCCCTAATGCAAAATCAAAAGCGCCCTTCGCGTTACAGGAAGAAGTATACACCTTGGAGCGCGCTCCAAGGGAAGCGTTTTTATATGTTTTAGGTAAATATCCGGGAAATGTGCATGCTGCGCATGGCGGAAAACCCTCGGGGAAAGACTGTGCTCCGGTGAAACCGGCCTCGCCGAAGTTCAGGATCTGCATTCGGTCTGTCCTCCGGTGAACAGTGCTTCCCCGGAGTTGGGCGTATTTTTCGGCGCTGTCCTCCGGCGAACGTGGCTTCCCCGGAGTTGGAGTCCGATTTCTCGACGTCCTCCGGCGAACACGGCCTTCGCCGGAGCTGCCGAACCGCGCAAGCGATCGGATCGTTCAACTGCAAATAACGCGGAACAGGCAGCCTGCCCATCCCGCGTTCCAAATCCTGTTCTAGTCCAATTCCATCGGTTTGATCTTGCGCACGACATCGAGGATCGTGCCGTCGCGGGCTTCCACGATGGCAACGACATCATCTTCCCATTCCAGGTCGTCCGGCGTGCCGATCATGCTGTAGGCTTTTTCCTGCAAAGATTCGATGGTGACATGCTTGATGCCGGCCTCGTCCAAGTAGCCAATGATGTCTTGGCGTAGCGGATTGACGGCGATGCCGTAGTCCGTGACCAGCACGTCCACGCAGTCGCCCGGCGTCGTTACCGTAACGACATCTTTGCAGACGGTCGCCATGCGGCCGCGCGTCAATGGCGTCACGATGATGCAGCACTTGCTTCCGGCAGCCGTATCCGGGTGCCCGCCCGGAGCGCCGCGCAGCACGCCGTCGGAACCGGTGATGACATTGACGTTGAAGTTCGTGTCGATTTCTAATGCGGAAAGGACAACGAAATCCAGCTTGTTGACGTAAGCGCCTTTGTTGGCCGGGTTCGCGTATTCGCTCAGGTCGATTTCGACGTGGTTCGGATTCTTGAAGATGTGATCGATGGCGCCCTGATCGAAGTCCTGCGTATCCAGGATGCGGCCGACCAGACCTTTATCCATCAGATCGCAGATCGCTTTGCTGGTGCCGCCCAAAGCGAAGCTCATCTTGATGCCTTTTTCGAGCATATGCTTTTCCAGGAAGCGGTTGACGGCCAGAGAAGGCCCGCCGACCCCTGTCTGGAACGAGAAACCGTCCTTGAAGTAAGGATTGGCCGCGATGACATTCGCGACATTTTCGGCCATCATCAATTCGCGCGGATTGTCGGTCATGCGCGCTTCTTTGGTGGAGATTTTGGTTGCATCACCGACTTCATCGACCACGCAGACGCAGTCGACGTCGATGGATGAAATCGAGGACGGCAAATTCGGGTATTCAACGATCGTATCCGTCACGATGACTACATGATCCGCGAAATGTGTGTCGTGGATCGCAAAGCCGAGCGAGCCGCAATTATTCCTGCCGCCGATGCCGCTTGAGTTGCCGCAGCAATCGGATGACGCAACCGCCAGGAAGGCGATGTCGATGTGCACATCGCCCGTTTCGATGGCGCGTGGACGGCCGCCGTGGCTGCGGATGATGGCCGGCGTCTTCAGTTTTCCTGCCGAGATGACTTCGCCGATGCGGCCGCGGACACCTGAAGTCTGCACACCGATGATTTTGCCTTGTTCGATGTAGTCGGCGAAGTTATCCTGGGCGTTGCCCAATGAAGTGGCCGCCACTGTGATGTCCTTCAAGCCCATATCTTCGATCAGTACTTTCGCGACCATGCTCGCGACATAATCCCCTTCGCGGAATTCCGTATGGAACGAGAAGGTCATGCCGTCGTGCGCTCCGCACTTTTCGCAAGCCTCGCGGATGCTTTGGACGATTTTGCTCTCCTGCGGCGTTTCGTAGCGTCGTGTCCGCGGCGTAGCCTTCTGGAAATACTTGCCGTCCATATAGCCCTTGCCTTGATAAACTTCTTTTCCTTCACCCAACAACTGGTCCGGAATTTCTCTTCCTACTGCATTTTTCATTGATGGATCCACTTCCTTTCCTGTCTTTTTATAAATCGCCTTTGTAGACACCGCAGGCTTTCGCCAGGGCGATGATCCGCCTCGCATCTTCGAAGAACGGGATGTCGACCATCTTGCCGTCGACCGTATAGACTCCGACTCCGGAATCCGCCTGCTCATCGAAGGAGCGCACCAATTTTTCGGCATAGGCGATCTCTTTTTGCGTCGGGGCAAAAGTGTCATGCACAAATTGGATCTGTTTTGGACTGACGATGGATTTGCCGTCGAAGCCCATTTTGTGGTTTTGGATGACTTCCTGCTTGAACGTTTCCATGTCATCGATGTTCGGGAACATGGTGTCGAAACACATCACGCCAGCCGCACGCGCCGCCAACAGCATCTGTCCCCTTGCGGTCAGCATTTCGATGCCGCCTTCCTGGATCTGGACGTGCATGCTCTTGCGGAAATCACCGCCGGAGATGGCGCAACCGAACATGCGCGCAGAGGCGCTGACGATTTCGTAGGCGTTCAGGATGCCTTTCGGACTTTCAAGTGCGGCCATCAGCAGCGTCCGGCCTTCTTCGACCCCGAATTCGCGTTCAGCCGCCAGCACATGCGCTTCGACGGTCAGGACATCCTGAGCGCTTTCGCATTTCGCGATGCGGATGCCGTCCGCGCCAGCCGCGACGACGCAGCGGATATCTTCCTGCCAATGCGGCGTATCAAGGCCGTTGATGCGGACGATGACTTCGGTGTCGCCGTAATCGACCGATTTCAGGGCATTGTACAACGAGAATCTGGCTGCAT
Organism: Trichococcus ilyis; assembly: GCF_900109135.1. Taxonomy (GTDB): domain Bacteria; phylum Bacillota; class Bacilli; order Lactobacillales; family Aerococcaceae; genus Trichococcus; species Trichococcus ilyis. The sequence goes on from NZ_FNYT01000021.1 coordinate 50,362, forward strand.
CCTTCTGGTTTTCCGCAACGGCATCCTCAAGATCCAGGATGATGCTGTCGCTTCCGTAAATGTAGGCGTCCTTGATCAGCCCTGGTTTTTGCGCATTCATGAACATCATAGTGCGGCGCAGGCGCACTTTTTGCGGTGCTGGACGTTTGATCATTTTACGGCCCCTCCCCAAGGAATATTTTTCTCAGATGCTTCGCCGCTGCGGAACACGGCGCATTCCACCCGGGCCTTGATGGTGCAATCCAGAGCACCTTTGTCGACCACGGTGACTTTCGCATTTTCCACCCCGAGGTTTTCCAATGTCTGAAGAACGGTTGATTTGATCTGTTTGCCGTACTGGTTCATGACGCTGCTCTGAACGGTCAGTCGGATGCCCGCTTTTGAAGGCTCGATGCTGACTTGGGCATCGCTGGACTCCAGTGTCCCGGCTAATCCTGCTTTTTTGATTTCCATTGCTTTGCTCCTTTTCCTTTTGCTTGTCCCAACAATCACTCTACTTCCTGCCCCTATTACACAACTTTTTCAGCCGGATGTAAAAGTCTCGATTTTCATGCATAACCATTCCGATATGGAATGATTTCAACTATCCTTTTTTGTGCGGAATGAGCTATAATGATTAGCGAAAGAACGGTTACAAATGGAGACTATACACTACTCCAGTAATTCGTTAGTAGTATTAAAATATTTATTTTTCCATTCCTTTATGGAATCATGCAACAATTATCCGAAAGGAAGGTGCACCCATGGATGAAAGAGATTTTGAACTGCTGATCACCTTGAACGAGACCAAAAACATCACGCATGCAGCCGATAAACTGTTCATTTCCCAATCCTCCCTCTCGAAGCGCATCCGCGCCATCGAGGAGGAACTCGGCATCTGCCTGATGCTCCGTTCCAGACAAGGCATCCATTTCACGCCTGAAGGGGAGGAAGTCCTCCGCCGCAGCATAGAGGCCGCCGATCAGCTGAAAAGGATGCGCGCCACTCTCGATGCACAGAAGGATTACGTCTGCGGTACGCTCCGGGCAGGCGTATCGATCAATTATGCCCTTTACGCGCTGCCCGATGTCCTGGCCGACTATTGCCAGCGTTACCCGCGTGTGAATACGCACGTCACGACAGACCAGAGCCGCAAACTGTATGTCCAGATGCTGAACGGCACGATCGACGTCGCCATCCTGCGCGGGGAATACGAATGGAAAAGCAATAAATTGCTGCTGTCGCGCGAGAACATGTGCGTCATCCGTTTGGTGCCGGACAAGGACCGCAGGCTTCAGGAACTGCCCTACATCGGACGGAATTCCGATGCCGAGTCGGAACGGGAAATGGGCCAATGGATGCACGAGAACGGACTGCATCCGAAAAACTACAGCATCCACGTCGATAACCTTTCCACCTGCGTAGAGATGGTCAAACGCGGACTGGGCTGGGCGATTGTTCCGGAAATCTGCCTGAAGGACTTCGACGGACACGTCGAACCGCTTTCCTTCGCCAACGGAGAGCCGTTTGTGCGCTCCACCTATATCCTCTATACCGAACAAGCCCTGAAGCTGCCGCAGGTCAAGGCGTTCGTGGATCTGATCAGAAAAAACTAAGCAAGGAGAGAACAACATGTCAGATTACAGCATTTCCCGCATTTTCCCGAAAGATTCAGCCGGCAACAAAAAAGTCGATCTGCTTTTGGAATCGGAAGGCATCGCCCGCGACAAAAATCTCGATTATACCTGCGGCATGTATGATGAGAAGATGAACATCATCGCCACCGGCAGCTGCTTCGGCAACACGCTGCGCTGCCTGGCCGTCAGCAAGGACCATCAAGGTGAAGGCCTGCTGAACGAAATCATCACCCATCTCATCAACGTGCAGTTCGAGCGCGGCAACATCCATTTGTTTGTGTACACGAAGACCGACACCGCCAAATTTTTCGGCGATTTGGGCTTCTACGAAATCGCCCGCGTCGAGGATCAGGTCGTCTTCATGGAGAACCGCAGGACCGGTTTTGCTGATTACCTGGACAATCTGGCCGCAGATAAGATCGACGCACCGAAAACCGCCGCTATCGTCGTCAACGCGAATCCGTTCACTTTGGGGCATCAGTATCTGATCGAAAAAGCCGCAGCGGAGAACGATGCCCTGCACATTTTTATCGTCAGCGAGGATGCCAGCCTCGTGCCTTTCGATGTCCGCAAAAAGTTGGTCATGGCCGGGACTGCCCACCTCCAAAACGTCCGCTATCACGACAGCGGACCGTACATCATCAGCAGCGCCACCTTCCCGAGCTACTTCCTGAAGGACGATGTGTCCGTCATCAAAGGCCAGGCGATGATCGACTTGGCCATCTTCGAAAAGATCGCCGCGAAGCTGGGGATCAACCACCGCTACGTGGGCGAGGAACCCACCAGCCAGGTCACGAACCTCTACAATGAAATCATGCAGAAGGAATTGCCGAAATCCGGCATCGCCTGCACGGTTGTTCCGCGCAAAGAATCCGGCGGCCGCGCCATCAGCGCTTCGACCGTGCGCAAAGCCATCCAAGACGGTGATTTCGCAAAATTCAAAAATCTCGTCCCACAGACTACCTACGATTTCTTCATGAGCGAAGAGGCAAAACCGGTGATTGAGCGCATCAAAAAGGCAGAAAATGTCATTCATTATTGAAACAAAAAAGACGCCCCGGGGCGTCTTTTTTGTTTCAATAGGCTTTTCGGATAAGGATGCATCAGTGCGGGAAGGCGATTTCCGCCAGTGTCCATAGTATGATCACAAGCCCGACCGGAATGGACAGCAGCGTCAGCAAGGCTCTGTCCTTGTGTTTGATGACTGCTATCAAGCCCATGATGAAACCGATCACGCCCAGCACCGCAAGGGCCGGTGTCGGCAACGGCAATCTGATTGTTGCTCCCAAAGCCGTCATTTTGATGGCCATCAGTACGATGAATGCCAAAGTCAGTCCCGCTGCCCATTGCCCGGCTTTTGTCTTGGACCAAAACTGCATTTTCATGATCTTTTCCTCCTATTCTTGTTCAAGGTAAAATGCATCATCAGGTAAACTGCCGTTTATCGCATCAGGATTTGCCTCAAGAAATAGATTCAGGTACTCTTCCACTGCTGATTTCGAACTTGCAGCATCCAAATAAATCAAATTGCTTCGGGAAATCACTCCCTCTGCTTGCTCTTTCGTAATTCCCATTTCATGTTTATCCACCAATTCCGTCGTTTCAGCCGGATTACTGTTGATCCAATCGATGGAATCCTTATAATCCGCGACAAACAAGCCCCATTCCTCTGCTCTATCAATAGGGATTTCCTTCTTCACGATCAAGCAGGTCAAAGGCAAGGACATTCCATTCCCATTAACTTGCATCCATTCATCCTGGATATCCAAAGCAATGGCGAAGTCATCATTTTCACCCAATAAATCGGTCACCCAAGGCTCCGCTAACAATATCAGCTCGCTGTTTGCGGCGTTTTCGACTGCGGTTTCCGAACTTGAAGCATAGGTCAGCGTCACATCAGCATCCGTATTGAGGCCGCTCCGTTCCAGCAGTCGCCTGATCACAACTTCCGCCCTCGATTTCTCCCCTGCTATCGTGATGACTTTGCCTCTCAGATCAGCAACCTCTTTGATTGCGTTATCCGTTGACAACATATACAGATACCCGCCCGTATTGACTGCTGCCAATTGGTATCCGGCGCCCTCATGATAGAGCTTCGCGGCAATTTCTGTGGGTACAACTGCTATGTCCGCTTTCCCTTCCGACAGTTTCGCATAAAGCGTTGCCTCATCCTCCTCGAAAGAGTAGTACACGGTGTCCCCCAATCTCACCGGCGGATCGAGGCCTGGTTCCATTGCCTTGACCAACCCAAGAGCCCCTGGACCTTTAAGTGCCATAACCGTAAGACTGGCTGACCCCGCTTCTTCATATGCCTTTTCCCATGAACTGCACCCAGCCACCAACAGGAGCATCCATAGCATCAGACTCATCCATAAACGTTTCATGGGCTTTCCCTCCGCTGCAAACCAATAGGCATTTCCGGTTAAACGCACCCGGTTCTCTGTAGCTTCATTATATCACTCCACATAGAAATCGCGGTCCAATCCACTTCGTTGGCGCTATAATTTTTCAGGCAAGAAAATTTCCGCCACCGAATACAGCGCGGCTTTCCCGGCGATCAGCACGCGGTCCTTTTCCATACGGCAATACAACTCCCCTGTGCGTTGCGAGGCCTGGAAAGCATGGAAATCCGTTTTGTGCATTTTTTCGGCCCACAACGGGATCACATGGCAGTGGCCGGATCCGCAGACGGGGTCTTCCCACACGCCCAGTTTCGGCGCGAAGCTGCGCGTCACACAGTCGTAGTCCTTGCCTTTTGCAGTAAGCTGCAGCAGCACGCCGTCCAGATTCCCCACTTTTTCCTTGTCAGGCGCGGCTTGGATGACCTGATCCTCGTTCTCCAGCACACACACCAAGTCGCGGCCCATCCAGGCCTCCAACGGGCGAAAGCCGATTGCTTCCTCCATTTCGGCCGTGACCGGCACCCGCTTCAACTTGTAGGCCGGCATATCCATTTCATACAGATCTCCTTTCCGCTCCACCGTCAGCACCCCGCTCAAAGTGTAAAAAGATACCACATCCCGGTTCGGCTCGAAGAACCGCAGCAGGACGTACGCGGTGGCAAGCGTCGCGTGGCCGCACAAGTCGATTTCCCCGCCCGGCGTGAACCAGCGCAGATCGTAGTCCTCCCCGTTGCGCACCGTGAAGGCCGTCTCGGAAAGATTGTTTTCCTTTGCGATTTCCTGCATCAAATCAGCGGGCAGCCATTCGTCCAACACGCATACGGCGGCTGGATTCCCCTTGAAAACCGTATCCGTAAAAGCATCCACAACATAACATTTCATATCCAAAACCCCAATCCAGTATTATTACGCGACAAGCCCCGCTCATTCACTTGGCCTTGCGTCTTTTATCATTTTCCGCCAGAAGACTCCCACCTCTAGGAATGAAAAGGGCACAGCCAATGAGTAGGTGGGAGATGAATGGCGGTAGGCGTCAGCCTATTCTTTTCGAAAAATTCGAAAAATCTTGTTGTTAAAGAAGACCCTCTCGTTCGACCAAGAACAAACGTTCGTGTATAATAGGTGGCAGAAGGAGGTGAACAACAATGATGATCCACAAAGCCTACAAGTTTCGGATCTACCCCAATCAGGAACAACAAATCCTGATTGCCAAGACCATCGGCTGTTCCCGGTTCGTGTTCAACCATTTCCTGTCCGAATGGAACAAAAACTATAAGGAAACAGGAAAAGGACTGAATTACAACGCTTGCTCCGCCGAGTTGACGTTGCTGAAAAAGGAAGAGGAGACGCTCTGGCTGAAAGAGGTCGACAGTACCGCCCTCCAATCTTCCTTGCGGAATCTATCGGACAGTTACGACCGCTTCTTCAAGAAACAGAACAGTTATCCCCGTTACAAGAGCAAGAAAAATCCGGT
>NZ_FNYT01000004.1 GCF_900109135.1 Trichococcus ilyis
GCTGTTTTCAATACTTTTTCGCCGTTCATCATGCCGTAGTCCTGCATGTTGATGACATCCATTTTTGTGTCGGTGCCGGCAACTTTGTCTTCGAATTGTTTCTTCATGTATTTGACTTGAGGCCCCAACATCAGGACATCAATTTTTTTCTTGGCCAAGTTTGCGTCCGCTTCAGAAGCGGATACTGCGAAGATTTCAGCATCCAAGCCTTGCGCTGCCGCTGCTTTTTGCATTTTTGATACGAGTAAGCTGGTGCTCATTCCAGCTGCACATACCAACATGATTGTTTTTTCTGCCATATTATTCTCTCCATCCTTATATCTAATTAGAGCCCCTATCGAAGGGGCTCATTGTGACGCTATGTTATTACGCTACTACGTTGCCTGAAGCATCTGCTTCAAGTTCACCGATTTCAACATTGTAAGCTTTGTTGTCTTCGATTTTGAAGAATGGGTAGAAGACTGCAGCACTGATGACTGTTTCGATGATTTGCCATACAGCACCTCTCCATCCGCTGATCAAGAAACCAGAGAATACAGGAGGAGTTGTCCAAGGAATGTTAACCCCGTTAGTAAGAGGAACCAATCCGATGCTCATTACGATGTAAGTAAGGATTGCCAAGATTACTGGAGTCAAGATGAACGGAATCATCAAGATCGGATTCAACACGATCGGCATACCGAAGATCAAAGGCTCATTGATGTTGAACAAGCCAGGTCCGATTGCCAATTTCCCGAGTGTTTTGAATTGGGAAGATCTGGCTACGAATAAGCACAACAATGCCAAACCTAAAGTTGAACCGGCACCACCGATTTTGATGAAGTTAGCGTAGAACTGGTAGTTGACGATGTTCGGCAATTCTGCACCAGCAGCGTAAGCATCCGCATTTTCCGCAGTCAGAGTCAACCAGATCGGTTGCATTACAGCACCCAAGATGTTTGGACCGTGAAGACCGAATGAGAACAAAAGTGTTTCCAAAATCAGTACCAAGACAGTTGCCGGTAATGTTGCACCTAAGCTGGTCAGTGGTGCTTGGATGATTTCGAAGATGAACGATTGAGCTGTTTCGTAAGGTGTCAAAGCGAACACCATGCGCAAGATGTTGAAGATCAGGATGATGAATAATCCAGGGATCAACGCGTCGAATGATTTTGCAACGTTTGACGGAACGGAATCAGGCATGCTCAGTTTCCAACCGCGAGCCAATACCCACCGCATAATTTCGACTGCGAAGATGGCGCTCATCATGCCAAGGAACAAACCGCTGGCGCTCAAGTTGCCCATTGGGATCCCTGATGCATTTTCTGTGCTCAAGATTGTTGGAGTCAAGATCAGGAAGCCGACGATACCGTAGATGATTCCTGCCAGATCATCCAAGTCATAGTGTTTCGATAAGTCTTGGGAGATACCGATCATAACAAACAGCGTCATGATGTTCATGGTCATGTTGTAAGGTACCATGAAGAATTGCGTCCAGTTGGCACCAAAGATGCCTGCCATCATGTCGGCATAACCCGGAATCGGCAAGTTTGCGAACAATAGGAAAATCGAACCGATGATCAGCAGGGACATTGCTCCGAAGAACCCGCTCTTGATTGCGGAAAGGTAACGGTTTTCGTTTAATTTATAAGCGATTGGTCCTAATTTTTCTTGTAATGTATCTAAGAATTTATCCATAATAATAATCCTCCTCTGTTAGGAACACTCTTGAAGACTGCTCAGCGTCTTCGGTAACAGTAAAATAAATCGATATGATTGCTTGTTCGGATTCTGCCAGTCAGTATCAGAACAATGGGCCTTCGTTTCCCGCATTCAAATTTCGCCGTTCTTTATCAACAGCGGATGGCACGAGAAACTTTTTCTTGCTTGCTTCCTCTAACCTTCCAGATTTTCCCCGTTTGACGCGATCACTCCTTTATACCAATAGAAACTATCTTTCCGGTATCTCTTCAGATCTTTCAGATCGAAGTCTTCCCGGTTGACGTAAACAAAGCCATAACGCTTGCGGAACCCTTGGTGGGTGCTGATAAGATCGATTGCACTCCATGTGCAATAGCCGAACACATCTGCTCCATCCGTGACTGCCAGGTTCATCTGTTCGATATGGTTGCGGAGATAGTCGATCCGATAATTGTCATGGACCTTTCCATCTTCCAGCTTATCAATACCGCCTAAACCGTTTTCAGTAACGATCAGGGGTTTACGATAACGAGAGTAAATTTGGTTAATCGTCGTGCGGAATCCGGTAGGGTCGATCTGCCAGCCGAATTCTGTATAAGGAAGATGCTCATTGTCGGATCCTGCGAAGAACCCTTCTTGGCTATCCGATAATTGCTGATCTTTTTTGCCTGCTTTGCGTTCTGTGCCGGCCGGATAGGCTTCGACAGTCGAGCTGTTGTAATAGTTGAAGGCGATGAAATCGCATTCCGCGGATTTCAATATATCCAAGTCACCAGGTTCCATGTCAGGCAAAGCATCATTTTCCTCCAGGTAAGCCCAAACTTGGTGATTGTAGACACCATAAACGGCCATATCAAGATAAAGCCAGTTGCGGATTGCGGTATACAGATCGGCCGCTTGGACGTCCACCGGGTTGTTCGATTTCGGATAGACGGCTGAGATGTTCGGTGCCGGTCCGATTTTCACATGCGGTAGTTTTTCATGGCAACTGTTCATCACTAATGCCTGCGCAACTAGCATGTGGTGGTTTTGTTGGTACAAGGATTTCAAAGTGCTTTCGCCTGTTCCGACTGCTGCCCCGTGAAGAATCATCATATTCTGCTCATTGATCGTCAGCCATAGTTTGACGCGGTCCCCGAAGTTGTCGAAGAGGACATCGCAATAGCGGACAAAAGCATCGATTGTGGCGCGGTTTTCCCAGCCACCTTTTTCGGCAAGTCCTTGCGGCAAGTCAAAGTGGTAAACCGTCACTAACGGTTCGATTCCGTATTTCAGGCATTCATCTATCAGATCACTGTAGAACTGAAGACCTTTCGGATTGACTGCACCGTCACCGTCCGGGATGACCCGCGACCATGAAATCGAGAAGCGATAGGTTTTGAATCCCATCTCGGCCAACAAGGCAATGTCTTCCTTCATGTGGTGGTAGTGATCAGTGGCTACTTTAAAATCGGATGTATCCGGAACGATTTCCTTCACGTCCTGAACGGATGGTCCTTTTCCGTCTTCATTCCAAGCGCCTTCAACCTGATAGGCACTTGTAGCGGACCCCCATAAAAAACCTTCTTTAAACGGTTTCAATTTTTTATGATACATACGCTCATTCCTTTCCCCTCGTTCTCAAATCCGAAAGACGACCTGTTTTAAGCGGTTACATCCATCCGCAAAGCAAACTCTCTTTAAAAAAGAGCAGCTTCGCATTTTCGAATGCGCTTTCGGCTTTTCAATCTAACCCTATTATAGAGTTTGTGAACGAAATGTAAACAGTTTCACCTCGTAAAGGAACAACAATCAGTTTTTGGAATGTTGTTTCAAAAAAGAATCATTCCGTTTCAGTCTGAACTCGCATTAAGGCTTGCTGTTGCGCATTTGTTGCATGTAGTTGTAATTGCGTCTTGCAAGTGTTTCAATCAAAAATACAACCGGCAATTGGGAAGTGACGTTCACCTCATCGTCGACGTATTCAGGTGTCAAGTGATAGGCCAGGTTGATTTCTGATTGTCTGGCCAAGGAATTGGTGGAGGAATTCGTGATGCTGATGATTTTGCTCCCCAGACTCTTCAGGTCACCTACCTTCCTTAAGGTGATGTCTGTCTCGCCGGAAACAGAACAAACGATAGCCACGGTGTTCGTGTACTGCCTGCTGATCAGATGGAAGGGGTAATAAGCATCTTGGATGTGGAAGGTGCTTTGACCCAGATTTGAAAACTGTCGTGCTGCGTAGGCGGCAATCAGCCCTGACGTCCCGATCCCAAAAAAGAGTGCGACTTCTGAATTGGCTATCAGTTCGACTGCTGCCTGGATTTTTTCTTCATATTCCGACTGCATGGAACGGCTGAAAAACTCTTCGACGATTTCGGAAGTTTCAAACACTTTCTTATTGTGTTTGCGGTTGTCCATTTCCTTCAGATGCAGCTTGCACTCCCAGATGTTTTCGAAACCTAACTTGCTGATGGTCCGCGTTACGGTCGCTGCTGACACGTGTGTTTCGGACGCGATTTCGCGGACGCTCATGCGGATGACTTTTTGGGTATGCTGCACGATGTACTCATACACCTTTAACTCTGTATTCGTCAGTAACTTCACATTTTCTTGGTTAAACACGGAAAAACCCCTTTATGTGGAACAAAATAAGCTCTGAGGCGTGCATTAGTTCGTAGTCTTTTCTTCTCAACCATTTTACCATTTATTTTGAAAAAAACAAAAAACAAAACAATTATTGCAGTTTGCAAAATTGTTTTGTTTTTTCGTGATTTTTTATTCAGAAAATCCTGGCTTCAGCTCAGAAGATATCTTCCGCAAGGCTTTTACGGAATGCCTCGATTTTACGCAATCTGTTTTTTTCGCTGTGCGGGATGTCCAATTCATCCAACAAGGGAACCAACATCTCGTAGGTTTCCAGCACGCTGTCGCCGCGCATTTCGATTTTTGCAGGAAATACTTTCGCTTCGAACAGATATTTGTACAACTCGAACTGGATGTCGCGCGATTTATCGGAAGTCAGCACCGTCGCCAGCAGAACTTCTCCTGACTTCTTGTCTGCGATGGCCATCATCTTCACAAACCGCGGCCGGTCCCCTTCTTTGAAAGTGATCGGTTGCGGCAAATAGAACAAATCTATTTCAAAAGTATTCTTCAGGAATTGTTTCTTTTCCATCATCAGACGGCGGATCTCGAACTGCGAAAGCATCAGATCGTAAGGCCCTTTTGTCAATTCGCCGCCAGTCAGGAATGACAGGATGTGTTCTTCCTTCAACTTCCAGACACTGTCCTTGGTGCCGGCTTGGTAATAATAACGCGTCGGCACATCATCCGCAGCAAAAGACTTATCGAAGTCCATCTTGCTGTATACAGGGAACATTTCCAGGAAACTCTCCAATACCCGTTCGAAGAGAGCAATGTCCTCTTCGTTGGCAGACCATGGAGTGAAGCCTGGCGTAAAATCGAGAATTTCCGGCCAAGCTTGCTTGCCGCGGAATTTGACGTCCGTTGTGCGAATGCGCTGATAGTCGATCTCCTGGAGTTTGTTGCGGTCGACAAATTCCAGTCGGATATTTTTCATTTTCTCGGTGTATTCGCCGTTGCCATCTACTTCCGTAAACTCCGATTCCAACAAATCCAAGTAGAGGATGTATTCCGAAACATCCCTGAAGACGCTCAGTCCGATGCTGTCCTCGTCCAATCCGTCCAAGGCAAAGAACACCGGTTCCTTGCGATCGGAATATTTGATCCCAACGACATCTGTGTCTCTCATTGTTTCCCAAGGCTTCAGTTTATGGAAAGCCTTTATGTTCTCGTACATTTTTTGATAATCTCTCATTTATATCTCCTATCTACTTGCGTAAGCATAAGCAGAAAGCCCAGATTAGCGCAGAACCCGGCGAACATACCGCTTCTTTTGGCACCTGTCCGCAGTGGCCCCGGCTGCTTATCCTGTTTCAGCTTATTGAAACAAAGTCCTTTCCTATGCTATCATATCTTGAACCTCGCATCAATTTTTCTTTTTTAAGGAGCCCGAAAATGACCTTTTCTTTCCAGGATATCGAACACAGCAAGTCCGTAGTCAAAGAAACCTCTCTGTACGCGCACCATCGCAACGAAGAAGCGCTTTTTATGCACATCGAGAATTATGTTATTTTCCATCGCGTACCGACCTACGCTGAATTCGTGGAAACGGAAGCCTATCTGAAATCAGAGCACCAAAAACAAGGGCAGGATTTCATCAAATTCATCTGGCCGGAAGATTGCGAAATTCCGCAGCCAATCATTTCCTATCTCGGATCGAACGACTTCAGTCTGGATGTCCTGGAACTTTACGCGGCACCTCCAGGAACCTTTTTGCCGACGAAAACAGAAACGCCTTCCGACCTTAAAGTGGCTTGGGTGCGAGCCGATAACCGCAACGCCTATCTGGAATTCTCAACTCAAGCCGATCTGGAAGTCAGCGAGGCATTCGCAAAACAAAAGCAACCTTACACGCGAACCAAATTCGCCAATCCGAATTTCTGCCCCATCGTGGCCATCCGCTCCGGTGAAGCGGTCGGTTCCATCGATCTCTACCTGAAAGAAGACAGCATCGAAATAGACAACTTCTATGTTGCCAAAAACCACCTGGGTAAAGGGATCGGAACGGCGCTGCAGCAGTTCGTCATGGAGCATGCCGATGGAAAGACCGTCCTTTTGGTGGCTGATGCAGCGGATACGGCCCGCGAAATGTACAATCGCCAAAATTACGCTTACGTTTCTTTCCGCTATGAATTCCTGAAGATCCTTCCATAATGACGCAACGCACTAGCACCCACTCGGCAAATTGCCGGATGGTTGCAAGTGCGTTGTTTCTTCATCATTCGATTTCGTTGATCTGGTAGATTTCCACCGGATAATTCGCTTCGATTTCCTCAATGATCTTATCCACGATTTGTCGGCAAAGCAAGCTTGAACTGTTGACGACCGCCAAGCCTATGACCGCTTGGTTCAGCATATCCTGCTCCGCCACTTCCGCAATGCTGACATTGTAACGCTGATGCATCTTGGCAAGGATACTTTTCACGACGCTGCGCTTGTCCTTCAATGAATACGAGTCAAACAACCGCAAGTACAATTCCACAGCCAACACTTTCATCGCAATCGCCCCATTTTCATTATCATATAGAAAAACATTATCTCTCCACGACAAAAAATAACCGAAACCGTCCCTTCTGTCAAGGGACAGCTCCGGTTACCACACTCTCAGTAGTTGAACTCTGGATCCCAGAAATTTCCGCCTAAGTTGATAACCCCACGCGGACAAAAAACGTCCGCTTAGTGTTTATCCCCCTTAGCGCTCGATTTCTAAACGGGATTCACCGTATCCTAGAACGGTTCTGATTCGCAGACACCACTAACGTTTTGTCATGGCTCTTGCGATTTTTAATCGCTTATGAGTGCATCATTAAGTTATCCAAAGAGACTCGCAGCGAGGCCCTCTGATGTCGCACTGTGACATCAGAGTACTTGACCGGTACGGTCACAGTGCGCCTCCAACGTACGGGTGTCTAAACGCGAATCATCACACTCTCAGTATTCTTCTACATCTCTTCTTTCGCCTTTGAAGTTGTTTTTCTTTTGATGGCGCTCGATAAGGACTTTGGTCACATCGGCGACGTCGACGCCTTGATCGTACAGGAGTACGCCCAGGTGGTAAAGCAGGTCGGCCGTTTCGTTGGCCACTTCTTCTTTGTCGTGGTTTTTGGCCCCGATGACGACTTCGAAAGCCTCCTCGCCGAATTTCTTGGCGATTTTATCGGTACCCTTGTCCAGCAGGTAGTTCGTGTAGGACTTTTCGTCATGACCGACTGCGCGCTGGCGGATGGTCTCTTCCAGGTCATCCAACCCGAAGGCAACCGGGACATCGAAACAGCTTTCCGTGTTGCGATGGCAAGTAGGGCCTGCCGGATCGACCATGATCAGCAACGCGTCCTGATCGCAATCCAGGTACATGTCCTTCACGAACTGGTAATGCTCGCTAGACTCGCCTTTCTTCCAGAGACGGTCCTTGCTTCTGGAAAAGAACCAGACAACCTCGTCCCGTTTCGTCAATTCGAAGGCCTCTTCGTTCATGTAGCCGACCATCAAAACATTTTTGTTCGTAAAGTGCTGAAGCACGACAGTCAATAACCCTTTCGAAAAATCAGGCACCAGTGCATCGTATTTAGACATTGCGCATATCCACTCCATTCTTCGTGCAGCATTGTTTCACTTCGGCGATTGACACTTCTTCATCATGGAAGATGGAAGCTGCCAATCCGGCCGATACGTCGGTTTCCTTGAACAGGTCGGCGAAATGCTGGGCATTGCCGCCGCCTCCGGAAGCGATGACCGGGATCGATACCAAAGCTTGGATTTTCTTCAGCAGGCGGTGATCGAAGCCCTGCTTCATGCCGTCATAGTCCATGCTGGTGACCAGCAATTCACCGGCCCCGAGAGCCTCCACTTGCTGTACCCAGTCCAACGTCTTGATGTCGGTCCGTTTTTTGCCGCCGTGGGTATAGCAATACCATTCTTCCTTATCGGCTTCCCATTTCGCGTCGATGGCGATGCAGATGCACTGGCTGCCGAACTTGTCGCTCGCTTCCTTGATCAGCTGCGGATTCGCCAGCGCCGACGAATTCAGGCTCACTTTGTCCGCTCCGGCATTCAGCAGGCGGGAAATGTCATCCGTCGATTTGATGCCGCCGCCGATCGTCATCGGGATGAACAGCTGCTGCGCCGTTTTGCGGATGACGTCGATCATCAGGTTATGCCCGGTTTCGGTTGCCGAGATGTCCAGGAAAACCAGTTCATCCGCGCCCAAATCGTTGTAGCGCTTCGCCAATTCGACCGGATCGCCGATATCGCGCAAGCCTTTGAATTGGATTCCTTTGACGACGGTGCCGTCCTTCACATCCAGGCAGGGAATGATCCGTTTCTTAATCATGCCAAGCCCTCCCAGAAGGCATCGGTATTGGCCGCTTTGCCGACGATCGCTGCCGCCACACCCAAAGCTTCCAATTTTTTGATGTCTTCGATGCTGCGGACGCCGCCCGATGCGGTGATCGGGTGGGTCGAGAGTTCGACAAGTTTGCCCGTCAGCTCAAAGTTCGGTCCGGCCATCTTGCCGTCTTTCGAGATGTCCGTATAGATGATGCCGCCCAAAGCCATCGGATTCGTCGCTTCCACGACGTCATAGATGGTCTGGCGGCCCGTTTCGGTCCAGCCGTTCACGGCGACCAGTTCGCCTTTCGCATCCAGCCCCAGATAGATTTTGCCGGGATATTTCGCCGTCATCTCCGCCAGCCAAGGCAGATCCTGCAGCCCCTTCGTCCCGACGATCACATAGCTGGCGCCTTTATCGAAATAGTGCTGGATGGTTTCTTCGGAGCGGATACCCCCGCCGATTTCGACAGGCAATGGGCTCTGCTGCAAAAGTTGCTCAATAAAAGGCGTTTCTTCCGGTTTTTGGTTCAAAGCGCCCATCAGATCCACTATATGGATGCGTTTCACTTGTTCAAATTGCGCATAAAAAGCGATGGCTTCCTGCGGCGTGCGCTGCATTTCCTCTTTCGTGCCGTAGTCCCCTTCGGTCAGGCGGACACTCTTGTTGTCGATCAAGTCGATCGCCGGCCAAATCTCTATCATTTATTTCCATCCCCCTTGCAAAGCTTGGTTCAAAATCTTCAGGCCGTAATCTCCGCTCTTCTCCGGGTGGAACTGGATGCCGATGACGTTATCCTTTTGGACGATCGCCACGATTTCCTGGCTGTAATCCGCCGTAGCCACGACATTTTCGTCGGTCACGACCTTGTAGGAATGGATGAAATAGACATCCTTATCCAAACCAGGATAATCCGAGTGCAGATTGTTCCAGCCCAAATGCGGAACCGGCAGATCGCTGACGATGTATTTCACTTCGCCCGGCAAAAAGCCCAGTCCATCCACATCGCCTTCTTCGCTGTGTTGGAACAGCAATTGCATGCCCAGACAGATGCCGATGAACGGCTTTGTCCGCTCCAATTCCGTCAGGAGTCCCCGCAAACCGATTGCGTCGATCCGTTCGATGGCGTCCTTGAAATGGCCCACACCCGGCAGGACAATGACATCCGCTTTGCGCAATTCCGCTTCATCATGCGTCAGGATCGTTTCATAACCGAGAAAACGGATGGCGTTCGTCAGGTTCGCGATGTTCCCCAACCCATAATCAACGATGGCTATCATTCGATCACTCCTTTTGAGGAAGGCAAGCGCTGCACATCCGAATCGGCCATCGCGATGCGCAGGCTTTGCGCAAAGGCTTTGAAGATGGCTTCGATTTCGTGGTGCGTGTTGCCGCCGCGGATCAGATCGATATGGGCCGTGTAGCGGGCATTGATGACCAACCCGTGGAAGAATTCCTCCACCAGCTCCACATCGAAGCTGCCGACTTTTTCTTTCGAAAAATCGGCATTAAAGCTCAGATAAGGGCGGCCGCTGATGTCGATGACGGAACGGGCCAAAGTTTCATCCATCGGCACATATGCGCTACCGTAGCGGTTGATCGCCCCTTTATCCTGACCCAATTCAGCCAACAGCTGCCCAAGGACGATCCCGACATCCTCTGTCGTGTGGTGGTCGTCCACATCCGTATCGCCGTCCACCTGCACATCCAAAACGAAGTGGCCGTGGAAAGCGAGCAGATCCAGCATATGATTCAGGAAGCCCACACCCGTATTGATGACGGAAGGCTCCAGCCCTCTTTTCAAGGTGATGGCGATTTTCGTTTCTTTGGTAATACGCTCTTTAGATACGCTCACAGCTGTTCTCTCCATTCTCTGATGATTTCGGCTAAGGCATCCAGCTGTTCATCCGTGGCGATCGAATAACGGACGGCCTTTTCGATGCACGGGATGCCTGATTTTTCATACGTACGCGGCTGATAGCCGTGGTCGATGATCCATTGGCCCAACGCAGGCGCCAATTCACCGTAAGTGAAGACGAAATTCGTTTCGCTCGGCAGGACCGAAAGGATAGCGCCGACTTCTTCATTGAAGATTTTCTTCAATTTGGCGGAAAGGCGGCGCTGGTCGGCCATAAAGGCACGCAGCCTCTCCGGATGCTCCAGCAAAAAGGCCGCGATGCTCAAAGACAGCGTATTGAGCGGATAGGGATGGGCGATGGAGTTCAGCAGCTGCATCGTCTTCTCCGTCGAACTGGCGATGCCGATGCGCAATCCGGCCAAGCCGTAGATTTTTGATAAAGTACGCAAAAGGATGACATGGTCGCCGACCGGCCGAGCCGGTGGATTGTCCACGAAATCCATATAGGCCTCATCCAAAATCAGATAGCCGCCGTACTGAGCCAAAAGGTCCGCCGTTTTTTGGATGAACGCGGCAGGATGCAGTCCCCCCAGCGGGTTGTTCGGTTGCGAAACAATAAAATAGGAAGGTTTTTCCTTCTCGATGACGGCATACACTTGCTCATAGTCGAAGGAATAATCCGCTCGGCAAGGCACTTTGATGATTTCGCGCTGGAATTGCGCGGCGTACTCTTCGTACATCACAAAATCCGGCTCCAGCATCAGGATCGGCCCATCACCCAAAAGAATCGTGCACTTCTGGATCCATTCATCCGATCCGTTGGCAAAAGCGATCAGGGCGGGATCCTCGCCGTGGAAAGCGGCGTACGCTTCCGTCAAGCGGTCGATGGCATCGTCCGTATATTCCTGGAAGCGCGTCGCCACGGCTATTTCCGCAATTTCTTCATCCGTCAGTGCACGGATGGGACTTTCATTTTTGTTGATGCGGATCATTTGTCGCCCCCCATTCTGACGGCCAGTGAATCGTGGTGGGCCTGCAGCGATTCTTCGGTTGCGATCAGCATCCCGGCAGGAGCCATTTTCCGGAACGTTTCTTTTTTCAGGTTCAGGACAGAGTTCGGGCGCAGGAAGTCATTGACGGACAAGCCGTTAGCAAAACGGGCATTGCCTCCGGTAGGCAGCACATGGCTCGGACCGGCAACATAATCCCCGATTGCTTCCGGCGAATATTCGCCGATGAAGATCGCTCCGGCCGTCTGGATGGCATCGATGTAATCTTCGGCGTCTTTTGTCTGGATCGAGACGTGCTCGCCGGCGATCAGATTCACGACTTCGATGTTTTCTTCCTTGCCGCTCGTCAGAATCGGGAAGTGGTTGTGCTTCAGGCTTTCGTCGATGACTTGGATGCGGCTTTGTTTGGCTTTCTGGACAAGCAATTCGGCTTCGATGGCAGCCAATTTTTCTTCGTTGTCGCAGACAAGGAAAGTGCGGGCCAACTCATCATGCTCGGCTTGCGCCAGCAGGTCGACGGCCACCCATTCGTTGTTCGCCGTTTCGTCGACGACTACGACGATTTCGGATGGTCCGGCGATCGAATCGATGCCGACATCCCCATAGACCAATTTTTTCGCCAAGGCGACATATTGATTCCCGGGTCCGACGATTTTGTCGACGCGCGGAATCGTTTCCGTTCCGTAGGCCAAGGCCGCAACGGCTTGAGCGCCGCCGACCTGATAGACGTGCGTGACATCACAAATGTAGCAAGCAGCCAACGTCGCCTGGTTGATGGCGGTTTTTTGCGGCGGCGTCACAACGATCGTCTCCTTCACGCCCGCTACATTGGCCAACACGGCAGTCATCAACACGGTGGAAGGATAACTCGCTTTGCCGCCCGGCACATAGATGCCGACTTTATTCAGCGGATGGATCTTTTGGTACAGCTCACTCGCGGGTGATTGCTGCCATTTGATGCTTTCCTGGTAGACCGTGATGTTGTCGCGGGCTTCCTCCAGAGCGGCGCGCAAGTCCGCATCCAAGGTGTCGTAGGCTTCTTTGATGACGCTCTGCGGCACTTCCAATTCCGTGATGTCGGCCCCATCAAAACGTTTTGCGTATTCGAACAGAGCCGCATCGCCTTTTTCCTGGACCGTCTGGATGATTTCCATCACGGCTTGCGTCTTCGAAAAGTCGATTGTATTTTTGGTTTTGTATGCTTCTTTGAATGTTTTAGTTGTGTACATTATCCTTCACCTTCAATTGATTGATTATAGTCTGGATTTCATCATATTTGGAGAAATAAGCATGCTTGTTCGAAATAAGGCGTGCATTGATTTCGTCAAGCCGGACTTGTTCACTCAACCCGTTATCATGCAGGGTTTTGCCGGATTGGACGATATCCATGATGGCATCAGCCATATCAATGGTTGCGGCCAGTTCAACCGACCCCTTCAGCGCGATGATTTTCACTGGCTGCTTGATGGAATCGAAATATTGTCTGGTGTAGTTCACGTACTTCGTCGCAACAACTGGATAAACATCCTTCTTCTCTTTGCTGGCGATGGCGAAATGGCAGTAACCGAACGGCAGATCCATCAGATTGTTGATGTTGCAGTTCTGTTCGATCAGAATATCGCTTCCGGTGATGCCCAAGTCCGCGATCCCTTCCTCCACATATACAGGCACATCTTCCCCCTTCACCAAAATGAAGCGGATGTCCTCTGTCTGAATGACCAATTCCCGAGAAACGGACTTCAATGCTGTCGACCATTCGGTCAGGTTGATTTCATCCAAATATTGGATGAAATCCTTAAGCTGTCTGCCTTTTGATAGCGCGATGGTAATCATTTTTTCCCTCCGTTAATTGTTGATGGCCATTCCAAATGCTTTGGAAGAGCTTGTATATTGACCGCCCGATGCTACGGGTTCCGTTTGGTTTTCTCCGTACAGCTGAATAAAGATTCCCTTGTAGTAGGATTGGTTCGGCAATGCCAGCATATCCGCGTAGACGTAATCCACGTTCTTGCTTTTCAGCGTCGCCTCCCATTCCGCCAGTTCATCCAAATGTCTAGTCAGTTCCGGATAATTCTCTTTCAGGTAGCTGGCCTGTTCGGTAGGCGCTTGGTCCATCAGGCCGATCAGCGGGTGATCCGCTCCCAAACGATGCTTCAGAGCATCCTGGTTTCTTTCGCAGATGAACTTGCGGACGGAAGGATCTTCCAGCTCACGCGGGCTCAGCATTTTTTTCAATAATTTATTATGGCTGACTACAGCAACCGATAAGGAAAGGTTCAGTTCCTTTTCCATGAATGTGATCATATCGCCCAAAACCTCGATCTGTTTGGGAATCGAATCGGTAAAAGTTTCCACACCCAACTGATGACGCTCTTTCTGCAGCGAATAGACCGGGCCGGAGTAGGCTATTTTATCGGCGCGCAAATGGTACTGCTTGCGGTATCTCACGATGGCATTCGTCCAGTCACTGCGCAGGGCGAAAAGTTTATCACCGCTCTGCCACTTATGCCGGTTCAGCATCAGGTGCAAGTCATCATGAGACAGTTGTGTCCACTCAAATTTCTCTACGACTCCCAGGTCGATCAGATCGTACCCTAAGTGGTGGAAATGATGGAGAAACCCCATCTCTCTCTGTTTCTTCGCCAGCAACGATTCATTCGTCATCATTTCGTCCAAACTGTCTCACTCCCATTTCTTTTTGATAAGTCATCTGGTATCCTTAGAATATCGTTAGAATACCATTAAACGTTGATGTTATCATACCATAGAAAGCTGCCACATTGTATCCTAAATTGATGACACTTTAAGAAGGAAGGAAGATAGAAGATGCTCAGCGACAGACACGTCCACACCCCCTATTGCCTGCATGGTTCATCCGATGCTTTAGAAAACTATGTGAAGGTTGCCATCGAAGCAGGCCTCGAATCAATCACATTCACGGAACATGCACCTTTACCGATGGAAGATCCGCTGCCCGACAAAGACAGCTCGATGCGCCCCGAAGATGTCGAAGCTTACCTTGCAGATGTCCGCTCGCTCGCAAAAAAATATCACGGCATCATCGATATTCATGCCGGTTTTGAGTTGGATTATCTGGAAGGAAAAGAAGCGGAAACGCGCGCTTTTCTGGAAAAATACCCGGAAACGGTCCCGCACTCGATCCTGAGCGTGCATTTTGTACAGCTCGCTCCTGAAGAATACTTCTGCATCGATCTGGATCGCGAATCATTCACGCAAAAAGGAGCGGAGATCGGCTACGAAACGCTCTATACGCTTTACGAAGCGGCTGTCAAAAAAGCTTTGGCGCTTCCGTACGGGGAGCTGACGCCGAAAAAGATCGGCCACATCAACCTGATCCATAAATTCCAAAAAGCCTACAGCGTCAGCGACCCGATCGACTGGAAGCTGCTTTTGGACACGGTGAAGGCGAGCGGATACATGCTCGATTACAATTTTGCCGGCATCGACAAACCGGATTACGGCAAAACCTATCCGGATCCGGAAATGATGGCCTACGCCATCAAGATCGGCATCCCCTACGAAAAGGGGTCGGACGCCCATGCCTCCCACGAAGTCGCCCGCTATTTCGGAACGGCAACAGAAACGGAATACGATGACTGGAAGGAAGCCTGAAAAGGCTTCTTTTTTTGCTCTGTTCCATCGGCACCAAGCTTTGCGGATTGAATTTTCTGCTCAATACTGGTACATTTATCTAGTAATAAAAATAATGATATCTAGTTTTAAAAACCAGATAAAATCCCTCCATTCCAGAAAGCAGGTTGTGCCGTGAAGCTTAAACCAGAGTTGAAAGAATATCAGCAGCAGCTGTTGGCCCTGGCATTCATCCGTTTTGATGACTTGCCCGATTTCGGCATCTACAGCGACCAAGTGATCGCCATCATCGAAAAACAGTTGAGTTTCCTGAACGCAACCCAGGAAGAACGCATCATCACACCGGCCATGATCAATAATTACGTCAAACTGCAGCTGATCGATAGGCCGGTGAAAAAGAAATATTTCAAAACCCACATCGCCCAATTGATCGTCATCACCTTGCTGAAACAGGTATTGCCCTTGTCGGAGGTGAAGAAAGGCTTGGATCTGCAGGTCTCCATCCGCGGTTTCCGGATAGCCTACGATACTTTCTGCCAGGAACTGGAATACGCCTTCCGGATGCTCTTCCGCGATCTCGACAAGAAGGAACATTTCACCTATACCCTGGAGGATATCCACAGCGAAAACATCGCACTGAAAATGATCACGCTGTCGTTGGCTTCAAAACTGTTGACCCAAAAAATCATTCTGGTGGATGGCGTCAGCCGCGCATCCCAAAAAGGAGAAGAAACTAATGATGAAAGCTAATTCCATTGCCGTCCTGGCTGATTCCTGCAACGATATCCCGCAGGAACTGCTCGACAAATACCATATCTACACCTTGCCGTTGATGATTAACTATAGGGACGCCAGCTATCGCGATCGGATCGATATCACACCGGAGCAGGTCTACGAAAGATTCCAGGAAGAGATCCCGAAAACAAGCCTGCCTTTGCCGGAAACGATTGCCGACACATTCGCCAAAATCAAAGCGGACGGCTTCGACAAAGTCATCGTATCCGCCATTTCCAGCGGTTTGAGCGGCACTTGTCAAGCAATCAAGTTAGTGGCGGAAGATATGACTGATATGCAGATCGTCGTCATTGACACCCTGAATATC
The DNA here is from genome assembly GCF_900109135.1 of Trichococcus ilyis. GTDB lineage: Bacteria > Bacillota > Bacilli > Lactobacillales > Aerococcaceae > Trichococcus > Trichococcus ilyis. Next base: position 16,215 of record NZ_FNYT01000004.1, read on the forward strand.
GCCATCGCATCCGGCTTCGTAGCGCTTTATGCTGCCGAACTGATCGAAAAAGGACTTCCGTTCGATGAAGTCGCTTCAGAAACACAAGCAGCCGTGAAGCGCTCCACCATCCTGTTCGGGGTCGGCACTTTGGAGTATCTGATAAAAGGCGGCCGCATCGGCAAGGTTTCCGGGATTTTGGGGAGTGCCCTGAACATCAAACCGATCATCTCCTGCAACGAAGACGGAATCTACGATACCGTCGCGAAAGTCCGCGGCCGAAAGCAAAGCCTCCAAAAACTCATCGACATGACCCGTGAAAAACTGGGTCAGCACAAAAATTACTACCTTTCCATCTGCCATGGGGATGCCTATGAAGAGATGCTCCTCATCAAAGAACAGCTGAAGGATCTGGTGGCCGGAGCCAAAATCTACGCGGAGGGCCAAATCTCGCCGGTACTGGGCGTCCACACCGGCCCCGGATTACTGGGTGTCGGAATAATGGTGCTGGAAGACTAAAGAGTGTGATGATTCGCGGGAGGGGATGAGCACTAAGAGGCGATTACGAGAACGGGCGCTTTTTGCCCGTGACGTAATCGCAGCTTAGGCACAGATTTCTGGGATTCAGAACACGTTTGAGTAGAGTGTGATGAATCGCGGGAGGGGCCGTCTCAAATGAGGCGGTCTTTTTGGTGCTTTCCGGCGAGCGGTGGATGCGCACCCCAGCTCCGGTCAGGCCATCGTTCGCCGGAGTTGCGCGCAAAAAAGAGCGGCTTCCTAATTTTTCGGGGCAGCCGCTCTTTTGATTGCTGGATTTGTTAATTTGATTTCATCAATTCATCGACATACGCAACTGTTTCCGGTTGATTTGCTTCGATTTCGGCGATTTTCTCTGCGAATTGAGGCAGATGATCTTTGTGTGCATACAACAATTCATCCAGCAATGTTTTCGCCATCGTACCACCCGGCACTAAAGGATTGATTGTGAAGGCTTGCAATGCTGCACCGTAGCTGCCTGTAATGGCTGCGCGGATGACTGTCTCTTCCATTGCTTTCATGCCTTGCAATAAACCACGGGCTGCTGAAGGCATTTCACCCCAGTTGTATGGCTCCGCACCATGCGCTGTGATCAAAGCTGAGACTTCGACAACGCAATCATAAGGCATGTCATCAATGGTGCCGTTGTTCGCTATCGATACGACCATGTCCGTGCGTTTGTCGTTTTGGATTGAAGCGATCACTTCGCAGGCTGCATCACTGTAATGTGTACCGCCGCGTTGCGATAATTCCTCAGGCTTGTAGTTCAAAGCAGGATCTTTATAAAGTTCGAACAGGCGTGTTTCTGTCGCTTTGACGACTTGCGCACGTGTTTCGCCTTTTTCGAATTCTTCGATGGAATGCTTCAGCATTTCATCTTCGATATAATAGTAACGGTGGTATCCGCACGGAAGCAATCCTAAGTCTTTCAATTGCTCATAGTGGAATTGTGCGCTGTGGATGTTTTTCAGATGGTTGTCGTCTTCGCTTTGCTGCGGTCCGTAAACCAGATCAATCACTTCGTCTGTGCGTTCAGCGCCTTTATCATCCCAAATACGGTGCCAGTGGAAATGATTGATTCCAGCAAACTTGAACAGCAATTCGTCTTCCGGAATCGACAGTTTTTCGGCTGCGACCTTGCGGTGTCCAATCGGAACATTGCACAATCCGATTGTTTTCTTCCAACCAAAATGTTTGATGGCGGCTTCCGTCACCATGCCTGCAGGGTTCGTAAAGTTAATCAACCAGGCATCCGGACATTGTACTTTCATATCCGCAATGATTTGGCCGATGATCGGAATAGTACGGAAGGCTTTGAACATTCCGCCTGCACCATTTGTTTCTTGACCCAACACGCCATGGGATAATGGGATGCGCTCATCTTTGATACGGGCATTCAGCAAACCTACACGGAATTGCGTCGTTACGAAATCCGCATCTTTCAAAGCATTGAAACGATCCAATGTCAAATGGACTTCCCAGTCCAAACCAGCCGCCTCAACTTGGCGTTTTGCCATTGCGCCGACGATTTCCAGTTTCTCTTTACCCTCTTCGATATCCACCAACCAAATTTCTTTGATCGGCAATTCATCTTTCCGTAAGATGTATCCTTCAATCAATTCCGGTGTGTAACTGGAACCTCCACCAATCGTAACAATCTTCAAGGCTTCTTTCGACATGCATGCTTCCTCCCATTTTTGGTTTTCTTTTCGATTGCCGGATCGCCCGGCTCAAAAATTCTGTCGTGACAATGCATTTCCTCATAGAAAGCGGACCTGAGCCAAAACACTGTTCAGGAAAGGCTTTCATTCACACCTTCCATGAAAGGGCTTTTCGCTTTCATGTGTTCATTTTAGCATACCCCTACACCATCGGGAGAATCCCCTTACATTCTGATCACAAGTTCCCCATTATGATTTTTGTTTCAGAAATGAAACGATTTGTTTCGTACTCAAATGATATCCAAGGCCGTTTTGAAAGTGGGTGCCGGGAACCTTCCATCCAACAGTTTCAGATCTTCCTCATCCAGACGGATTCTGGAAGCCGCGGCATTGAGATACGTGTGCTCAGGGTTCGAAGAGCGCGGTATCGCTGCGATATCCGGATGAACGAGACACCACGCCAAAATGACTTGGAGCGCTTCGACACCGTGTTTTTTGGCGATGTGTTGGACTTCTTCGCTCTCGAGCAATTGCTCGCGCAACCGGCCGCCTTGGGCCAAGGGCGAATAAGCCATGATCGGAATATTTCGCTCGCGTTGCCATTTCAACAGGTCGTACTCGATCCCGCGAGAGCCCAAATGATACAGGACTTGGTTCACCTGGCACTGGTTGCCATTTTCCATCGACAGAAGATCCTGCATATCATGGATATCGAAGTTGGAAACGCCCCATCTGCCGATTTTCCCTTCCGCCTTCAATTGCTCCATTCCGGCAATCGTCTGGGACAGCGGCACATTGCCGCGCCAATGCAACAGGTAAAGATCCAGGTGGTCCGTTTCCAATCTGCGCAAACTTTCCGCACAGGCAGCCAAAATCTCATTCCGGCTCGCACGATGCGGATACACTTTGGAAACGAGGTAGACTTGGTCGCGGATGCCTTTGATCGCTTCGCCCACCAGATGTTCCGACTTGCCGTCCCCATACATTTCGGCTGTATCGATAAGGGTCATCCCCAGCTGCACGCCTAAACGCAAAGCCTCGATTTCCTCTTGCCTTTTGGCAGGATCTTCCCCCAGATACCATGTTCCTTGGCCAAGCTGCGGCATGCTGCTGCCATCCGGCAACGCCACCATTCGCTTGCTGTTCTCTTTTTTCAGAGATTCCATAATGTGTTCATCTATGTTCAGCATTTACAGACACCAACCTTTCTGTTTTTGGACACCGTCCCTTACGTCAAGTATACCTTTTTTTACCCGGAAAATAAAAAGAATCATAACGCTTACAAACTTCGTGATTCTGCGGTCTTATCCTTTGGCGATTTTGTTCTTGTGGCTTATGATAAGAATATAGGGTGTTGCTGTACGTTCTAACGAAAACGGAAGGACAAATCAAGAAACGGATCGGAACCAAGGAGGAGAAGCATATGAAATACCGGAATCTTGGAAAAAGTGGTTTGCGCGTCAGTGAAATTGCGTTGGGGAGTTGGTTGACGTACGGAAAATCAGTAGCGGATCAAACTGCGGAAGCATGCATCCGGACTGCGTACGAAGCGGGCATCAACTTTTTCGACACAGCCAACGTCTATGAAAAGGGAGCAGCGGAGACCGTGCTCGGAAAAGTGCTGAAGGACTATCGGCGCTCCAGTTTGGTCGTCGCCAGCAAAGTCTATTTCCCGATGGGGGACGGCCCGAATGACCGGGGATTGTCCCGCAAGCACATCCTCGAGTCCTGCGATGCCAGCCTGAAACGCCTGGGCATGGACTACCTGGACCTCTACCAATGCCACCGTTACGATCCGACTGTACCTTTAGAGGAAACGCTGTGGGCCCTCGACGACCTGCAACGCCAAGGCAAGATCCTTTACGCCGGCGTCAGTGAATGGCCTGCCGACAAAATCCAGGAAGCGCACCAGATCGCAAAACAGCACAACTTCCGGCCGCTCGTTTCCAACCAGCCGATCTACAATATGATCGAGCGCTACATCGAAGTCGACGTACTGCCCGTCTCCGTCGCAAACGGCATGGGGCAAGTCGTCTTTTCCCCATTGGGCCAGGGCATTCTGACCGGCAAATACAAAACCGGCCAACAAGTTCCGGAAGGAAGCCGAGCCGCCAACAGCAAACTGAACAGTACGATGCAGAAATATCTTGAAAACGAGCTCTTACTGGAAGCGGTTGGGGAGATCGAAGCCATCGCGCACGAATTGGAGATCACCATGCCGCAACTGGCTTTGGCCTGGATTTTGCGCCAACCCGGCGTCAGCTCCGCCATCATCGGCGCCAGCCGTCCGGAGCAGATCGAGGACAACATCAAAGCAGTGGATGTGGAACTGACCGAAGAACTGTTGCTTGGCATCAACCAAATTCTGCTGAAAGTAAGCAGCTTCAAGCCAAGAAGCTGAGAGCGTGATGAATCCCGTTTAGGAATCGAGCACTAAGAGGATAGCCACAACGCGACCCGCTTTTGGTCGCGATGTGGCTATCAGCTTAAGCACAGATTTCTGGGATTCAGAACGCGTTTGAAAATTTCAAAGGATGCACTGTGGTCGCAAGCGACCAAGTACTCTGATGTCACAGTGCGACATCAGAGGGCTTCACTGCGAGGAAGTTTGGATGTCCTGAGATGGCTATCAAGCGATTAAAAATCGCAAGAACCATGACAAATCCTGAATAGAAAACAAGCCAAAAAGACCGTTTCGAGACGGTCTTTTTGGCTTGTTTATTCAGGATTTCGCTCCTGCCCTCCGGTGAACGGGGGCTTCGCCGGAGTTCGGCCAACATTCCGAATTGCCTTCTCCGATAAGGGAAGCTTCGTCGAAGTTGCGGCTGAAAGTTACCGTTGTGATCCGGCGAGCGCATGCCTTGCCGGATCTGAAGCCCGTTTCGGGCGCACCCCTTCTTTCTCAGTCCAACGCCAGTATATCCAGGATGGAACGGACATCGCGGACGGATACCTGCCCCGGTGCTGAGACCTCTTTGGCCGCCGCAAAAGTCAGGCAGGAACCGAACAGTTCACCGGCCAGCCGGGAAATGACGCCGTATTTCCCCATCGACATCGTGATACATGGCCGGTCAGCTTTCACCTTTTTCATTTCCAACGTCGCCGCCAGCAACGTCAGGACATCTTCCTCGCTTTGCGGCATGACCGCGATTTTCGTGATGTCTGCCCCGAGTTCCTGCATCTTCACCAATCTTGCGACGATTTCCTCTTTAGGTGGCGTCCGGAAGAAATCGTGGCTCGACAGAATGACTTTCACGTTTTTCTCTCTGGCTTCGGAGATCAACTTGATCACCTCTTCTTCCGAACTGAACAGTTCGAGATCGACCAAATCCACCCGCCCGCTGCGGATCGCCAAACGGACCAGTTCAAAATAGCGCTCCATGCTCAGTTCGCGCTCCCCGCCCTCTTTTTTGGTGCGGAAAGTGAATAACAACGGCTTTTTATGGATGCTGTTGATTTCGGCCAATAATATTTCAACTTGCTCGGGCTGCTCTACTCCATCGAAGCAATCGATGCGCAATTCCGCCAGATCGTATGCAACATTTCCCAGCATTTTGACATCAGCAATGATTTCCTGTTTTGTTTTGCCTACCAACGGCACGCAGATTTTCGGCCTGCCTTCGTTGAAGACGACATCTTTCACTTGAACGGTTCCCATCAATGTATTCCTCCAGGCGCATCTCATCACCAACTACCCTGAACCGTTATGGTTGCAGGATGCCGGATTCTCGCGTATATGATACTTTCCATTTTAGCGTTTATCGTAGCAAAAGCATAGAAGCACTTTACGCAATTTTTCCGTTCCGCTCATTTTTCTATTCTGTTCCTATTTGAAAAATGCAAAGTGCATCAAAAAAAGCTGCCCCCGCTCCCAGAGGAGTAGGTGGCAGCTTTTTGACATTGACTAGTCTAAAATAAGTCTATTTTGCGAATTTAGCTTGATAAGCCGCAACTACTTTTTCAGTAGTGAAGCCATATTCCGCCATTACAACGTTGCCGTTGCCGCTTGCGCCGTAAGTGTCGATGCCGTAAGCCAGGCCGTCAAGACCGACATAACGTTCCCAACCGAAAGTCGCGCCCATTTCGATGGACATGCGGTTGCGGACTGCACCAGGCAAGACGGTTTCTTTGTAGGCAGCATCTTGCGCTTCGAACAGATCGAAACTCGGCATCGAAACGACGGATACGTCCACGCCGGCTTCACGCAAGTGTTTCTGCGCTTCTACAGCCAAGTTCACTTCCGAACCAGTCGCGATCAGGATGCCTTCAGGCGTTTCGCCTTGTTGCGGTGAAAGCACATAAGCGCCTTTTTTCACGCCTTCGCGGGCCAAGGTTGGCGTGCCTTCCAAAACAGGCAAGTTTTGGCGCGTCAGCACCAACAACGTCGGTTTGTCCATTGAAGAAACCGCGATTTCCCAAGCGGCGCTGACTTCGTTGCCGTCGGCCGGGCGCAGAACCGTCAAGTTCGGCATGCCGCGGTAGCTGGACAAGTGTTCCACTGGTTCATGCGTCGGGCCATCTTCGCCGACCGCTATCGAGTCATGCGTCATCACGTAAGTGCCTGGCAGATTCGAAATCGCTGATAAACGCATTGCTGGGCGCAGGTAATCCGTAAAGACGAAGAACGTTCCGACATACGTTCTCGTGCCGCCGTGCAATACGATCCCGTTCATGATGGCAGCCATCGCGAATTCGCGCACGCCGTACCAGATGTTGCGGCCAGCATAGTTGCCCGGCTCAAAGTCGCTGGCGGACTTGATCATTGTGTTGTTTGAAGAAGATAAGTCAGCCGAGCCGCCCCAGAAATAAGGAACCGTTTCGCCCAAGGCTTGGATCGCTTCCGCACTGGTTACACGGCTGGCTTTGGCTGCACTGCCCACTTCATAAGTCGGCAGTTTGTCTTGCCAGCCTTCAGGCAATTTGCCCGCCATTGCGTCTTCGAATTGTTGCGCCAATTCCGGATAAGCCGCTTTGTAGTCGTTGAACATGGCTGTCCAGGCTGCTTCCGCTTTTTGGCCTTCTTCGACCATTGTTTCGTTGAAGCGGGTCGTCACTTCGCCAGGCACACAGAATGCTTCGTCGGCACAGCCGTAAGAAGCTTTTGCGAAGGCAACGCCTTCTGGGCCAAGTGGCGCGCCATGCACTTTGTGCGTTCCTGCATCAGGAGCACCAAAGCCGATGATGGTTTTGATTTCGATCAGTGTCGGTTTTTCGGTTTCCGCTTTCGCTTCCTCGATGGCTTTCGAGATGGCTTCCAGATCGTTGCCGTCCTTCACCAAAATATGTTGCCAGCCATAGGCTTCGAAACGGGCAGCCACATCTTCCGTGAAGGATTTTGATGTCGGGCCGTCCAAGGAAATATCGTTGGAGTCGTACAAACCGATCAGTTTGCCCAATTTCAGGTGGCCGGCCAAGCTGGCTGCTTCATGGGAAATGCCTTCCATCAGATCGCCGTCGCCGTTCAGGAAGTAGGTATAGTGATCCACAACCGGGAAGTTCTCTTTGTTGTAGGTTGCAGCCAAGTGCGCTTCCGCCATTGCGAAGCCGACTGCATTCGCGATCCCTTGTCCCAATGGACCGGTCGTCGCTTCCACGCCGTCTGTGTCATGCACTTCCGGGTGTCCCGGAGTTTTGCTGCCGAATTGACGGAAGTTTTTCACATCGTCCAAGCTTACAGCGAAGCCGGACAGATGCAATAAGCTGTACAACATGGATGATCCATGTCCAGCCGATAATACGAAACGGTCACGGTCTGCCCACAAACTGTTCTTAGGGTTGACTTTCAAATGTTTTGTCCAAAGCGCGTAGGCCATCGGAGCGGCTCCCATCGGCAAACCAGGGTGTCCCGAATTTGCCTTCTGTACGGCGTCTATGCTAAGTGTACGTACTGCATTAACTGCTAACTCATCAATTTGATCAAACATTTTTTTCCTCCTCAAGATAGTGAATCAAGTATTGAACTCCTAAACGAACACAATCTGAACTATGCCGGCTTTCCCTGAACGATTTCATTTGATGGGTAACCAACTTTTATAATCATGCTTTAATCTCATTATAACATATTCCGAATCGGTTTATATCAGTTTATTAACTTAGCTATGCATCAATAATGGGTTATCAATCCGACACTTCCACCCGTCGCTCCCGTTCGGCTTCCTTGCAGCTTTTCGCTTCCAATAAGGTCAATTTCCGTTTCAATTGACGGTAAGCATAAACCATCGGAACGGCAGCCCCGACCCAAGCTACAGGATTGGCAAAGGCGACTGCCTGGTAACCCACCAGACCGGCGAATGCTAAGGGAACAAGTACACGCGCGACCATCTCCATGACACCCCCAAAGGTAGGCGCAGTATTGTCCCCCACCCCTTGCAGCGTGTAGCGCAAAATGATCAGCGTCGTCAATACCAGATAGAAGCTGGCCGTGGCGATAAAATAGGTACGCGCAAATCCCAATACGGCTGGATCATTCTGGTCGAACAACAGCCGGATCAGATCCGTACCGAACAACAGCAACACTGCTCCAACCAGAATGCTGTAGGCACATGACAGCAGCAAACTGATGCGGGCGCCTGCCCAAATCCGCGCGTACAACCCGGCGCCATAATTTTGGGCTGCGAAAGTCGCCATCGCGATACCGATGGAGGCTATCGGCAACGTCGCCATGATGTCCAATTTTTGGGCGATGGCATATCCGCCGACCGCTTCCGGACCGAAGCCGTTCAGACTCTTCTGCAACACGATCGAACCGATCGCAATGATGGATGCCTGCAGACCGATCGGGAGCGAAATTTTCAACGGCAACGAGAAGTCCGTAGGTTCCATGCGCCAATCTTCACTGGAAAAGTGCAGAATCGTCATTTTCTTGCGGATGTAAACGAAGCAGAGAAAACTGGCGAACAACTGCGATGCAACCGTTGCAAGCCCTGCACCGGCGACGCCCATCGAAAACCAGACAATGAACACATAATCCAATGCCACGTTCATTATCGAAGAAATCACCAGGATAACCAACGGCAGCTTGCTGTCACCCAGCGAACGCAGAATGTTGCTCAATAAATTGAATGCCATGATCGCCACCGAGCCCCACATCATAGCCAAAAAATAGGCTTCAGCCTCTTTGCTTATTTCTGCCGGGGTATCCATGAACAAAAGGATCTCTTCAGCGAACCCGACACTGATAAGGGTGATGAGTATTGTCATGGCAAGCGTGATCCAGACGCTTATCGTGATACTTTTGCGGATCCGCTCTTTGTTTTTCGTGCCGAAACGCTGCGCGATGACAATCCCCAGACCGGAAGTGACGCCGATCCCGAATCCATGGATAAAAAAGAGCACCCCGCCGACCGATCCGATGGCCGCCAGTCCTTCCACTCCCAATGTCCTGCCGATGATGATCGTGTCGGCCAAGCTGTAGAGTTGTTGGAAAATATTCCCTATCAGCATCGGAACCGAGAACAGCACGAGCAGCTTCGCAGGGCTGCCGGCAGTCATATCTTTTGTCATCCTTCACCTCCCTCTGTCGCTTGCATGCCTTACTGGTTTATAGTATACCAGAGATGTACGAACAAATTAACAAAAATATATAAATTGTACCTACAAAAATTCCTTTCTACTCATTCGGCTTGTTTCCGAACCCGTTGTCGGCGAGTATCTTCTCGCACAACGAATGGCTCAGGTAGCTCGATTCCGTGGAGACGGGGTTCGCCTGTTCCTTTGCGCCCGCGACAAACGAACGGATCAACGGCGCAAAGCCTCTCTTGTGGAGCGTCCCTTCCCAATCGCCGAAAGCGACTTGCTGCTTGCCGTTTTTGTATTCGATGGTCATATCGGTCAAATTCACTACGCGCGCAATCCCTTCCGGACTTTGGACTTCCATGACTTCGCGATTGGCCCCCGCTTCATAGTTCATCGAAACGAAACAAGTGGTGCTTTTCGTCTCCAGCATCAGCCAGAGCCGTTTCAGTTCCCCTTCGCTTTCGACTAGGTGCGATTGCACCGAAACAACTTCATCATCCAACAAATACAAAGCGGTATCTGCGATATGGATGAACAGATCATAAAGGGCGAAGCGGACCGGTTCTACGTTTTTGACACGATCTTTCTGAATCAGGATCATCTTTTTGTCAGGAATTTCTTTCAGGCGCTGGATCATCGGAGCAAAGCGGCGATTGAAGCCCGCCGTCAGGAGCAAACCCTTGGCGTCCGCCAACTCGATCAGTCCCTTTGTCTCTTCCGGATCATCACTGATCGGCTTGTCCACGTAGACCGAAATGCCGCGCTCCAGCAACTTGCGGATGATTTCCGCATGGGCAACGGTAGCCGCGTGCACGAAAGCAGCTTCGATGCCGCTGTCCAACCACTCCTCTAATGAAGTGTACAAATACTGGAAGCCGAATTTTTTCCCGACAGCTTCCAGTGTCTCCTTGTTCCGCGAGCATAGATGCCACTCCACCTCATCCTGCATCTCGACCATGACCGGCAGATACGCTTTTTGCGCAATGTTCCCTAACCCGATGACTCCAATCTTCATCAATAATCGCCTCCAAATCTGTTTGTTCCTTTTATACCATAATCTTGCGGTGAATTCTCGTTATAAGGCGAAAATATCCCGAAAATAAAAAAATATATATTTTTAATTGAAATCGATTGCATTCCTGGAATTTATTTTGTATAATTCTTTTTGAAGTTATGTATAGACATGAAAAAGGAGTTGTTTAGATGAAATACGAATTTCCTGCAGGTTTTTGGTGGGGATCGGCAGCAAGCGGACCGCAGACAGAGGGCACGATGGCTGGAGACGGCAAAGGGGACAATATCTGGGATCATTGGTACAAACAGAACCCTGAGCTGTTCTTCAATCAAGTCGGGCCTGAAAACACATCCTACGTATACAATCGCTACAAAGAAGATATAGCGCTCATGAAAAAAACGGGGCACACCAGCTTCCGGACTTCCATCCAATGGAGCCGTCTGATTCCGGACGGTATCGGCGCGGTGAATCCGGAAGCGGTGGCGTTCTATAACAGCTACATCGACGAGCTGTTGGCCAACGGCATCGAACCCTTCATGAATCTTTATCACTTTGATATGCCGTTGTCATTACAACAGAAAGGAGGCTGGGAAAGCAAAGAAGTCGTGGACGCCTATGCGGATTACGCACGCATCTGCTTCGAACTGTTCGGCGACCGCGTGAAAAAATGGTTCACCCACAATGAACCGATCGTTCCGGTCGAAGGCGGCTATCTTTATCAATTCCACTACCCAAGTGTTGTGGATATGAAAAAGGCCGTTCAAGTCGCTTACCACGAAACTCTGGCAAGCGCGAAAGCCATCCAGATTTACCATGAAATGAACCTTGACGGGCAAATCGGCATCATCCTCAATCTGACGCCTAGTTACCCGCGCAATGGGAACGATCCTGAAGACGTCAAGGCAGCCCGTCTCGCTGATGCCTTCTTCAACCGTTCCTTCTTGGATCCTGCCATCAAAGGCACCTTCCCTGAAGATTTGGTCGAATTGCTGAAGGAATTGGATTACCTGCCGGAATATACACAAGAAGAATTGGAACTCATCAAACATAATACCATCGACATTCTGGGGATCAATTACTATCAGCCGAGACGCATCATGAAAAAAGAAAGCACCACGCGCCTGTCGGACAAGCCGATGCCGGATGATTACTTCGACAACTACATCTGGCCGGAACGCAAAATGAATCCGTACCGCGGCTGGGAAATCTACGAAAAAGGCATCTACGATTGCCTGGTCAATGTCCGTGACAACTACGGCAACCTCCCTTGCTTCATCTCCGAAAACGGGATGGGTGTGGAAGGCGAAGAGCGCTACATCAACGCGGATGGCAGGATTGACGATGATTACCGTATCGAATTTGTCCAAGATCATCTGAAATATGTCCATCAAGCGTTGCAGGAAGGCTGCAATGTGAAAGGCTACCACATGTGGACGTGCATGGATAACTGGTCCTGGACGAACGCGTACAAAAACCGCTACGGCTTTATTGCGGTCGATCTGGATCAAAAAGGCAAACGTACAATCAAGAAAAGTGGCTACTGGTTCAAACAAGTTTCTGACAATAATGGTTTTGACGCATAAGGTTTCCAGGAAAGGAAAATGATGAATGAATAATTTTATTGATAATTTAGCCGAAAAATTGACTCCGCTTGCCGGCAAACTCGGCTCGAACAGATATTTGGCAGTATTGCGCGACGCTTTTATGCTCTCTTTCCCGCTGACGATGTTCGGTTCCATCGTCGTGGTGCTGAACAACTTGCCCTTCTGGAGCGATGACCTGAAAGGGACATTGGGTGGCTTGTTCGGAAACGGCCAAAACGCAACCATGTCCATCATGACGATCTTCATCACATTCGGTATCGGGTATTACCTGACCCGGTCCTATGATGAGGACGGCATCTTCGGTGGGGCTGTTTCGCTGGCTTCCTACCTGATTCTGACGCCTTTCAACTTCACGACTGCAGACGGCGCTGAAGTGAGCGGCGCCCTTTCCCTGGATCGCTTGGGCGCAAAAGGGATGTTCATCGGGATGCTGGCAGCGTTCCTTGCGGCTGAAATCTACGTCCGCATCACGAAAAAAGGCATCGTCATCAAAATGCCTGAAGGGGTTCCCGATGCGGTTGCCCGTTCGTTCGCTTCCTTGATCCCTGCCATTTCGACGTTGACCCTCTTCTTGTTGGTGAACGCTTTGGTTTCCGGCGTCTTCACGACAAACCTGCATGACGTTGTCTATACTGTTATCCAAAAACCATTGGTAGGCTTGGGCAGCGGTTTGCCTGCTACTCTGTTATCCTTGTTCTTTGTCCAAATCCTCTGGTTCTTCGGTCTGCACGGTCAAATCATCGTCAACTCCGTTATGGATCCGATCTGGAACACATTGGCGCTGGAAAATCTGGAAGCATTTAAAGCCGGCGAAGCTTTGCCGCACATCATCACAAAACCATTCATGGAGACATTCACAGTCGGCTTGGGCGGTTCAGGGATGACTTTGATGGTCGTCATCTTGATGGCTTTCGTCATGAAGAGCAGACAAATGAAGGACATCGGCCGTCTGGCGATCGGACCTGGCTTGTTCAACGTAAATGAACCCGTCATCTTCGGCTTGCCGATCGTATTGAATGCCTCGATCCTGATTCCTTGGGTATTGACTCCGCTCGTCGTAACGACCGTAAACTACTTGTCGATGGCATCCGGTTTGTTCCCTACTCCAACCGGCGTAACGGTTCCTTGGACTGTTCCGTTGTTCTTCAGCGGTATGATGGCCACCAACTCCGTCATGGGAGGCGTGCTCCAGCTGATCGATTTTGCGATCGTCGGCCTGATGTGGTATCCATTCCTGATGGTAGTCGATAAAGCGAATTTGGCAGTCACTGCCGAGGAAGCTGCATAATCGGTAATTCCGATTTGAGGACCCGAAGCAGCGCGCTTCGGGTCCTTTTTTGACTACACCCGGTCCAAGGCCGCCTTGTTTCGGACGCAACCTATAAGGTATAATGGAGTTCACATCGTTTAAATTTCCGGGAGGACAAATCGCAATGAAAAAATATGAAGAAATCGCGGACGAACTGCGCCGCCGTATCGCTGAAGGCGAGTATGCGGAAGATGAAATGCTCCCGGACCAGATCGCTCTGGCAGAAGAGTTCGGCGTCAGCCGCATGACCTTAAAGAAAGCCATCGACATGATTGCGATGGAGGGACTGATCTTCCGCAAACGGGGTGTCGGCACTTTCGTCATCAAGAGCGCCCTCTGGAACAGCGGCGACTCGAAAGCGGATGAATACGCCGGTTTGTCCAAACAGTTCCCGAACAAAACTGTAAAGAGCAAAATCATCCATTTTGCGATCCTGTTCCCTCCCAAAAATATCCAATCTTTGCTGATGTTGGAGGACAATCAACCCGTCTATCACCTGCAGCGTCTGCGAATCATCGACGACAAACCCTACATACTGGAAAATACTTATTTTGTGGCCGGTTTGGTGAAGGACCTGACGGAGGACATCATCCACCGTTCCATCTATGATCACATCCGCGATACCCTAAAATTGAAAATTGGCGGAGCCTACCGGAAAATTCATGCCGACCGTTCCAATGAACTGGATTGTCAGGAATTGATTTGCGATGAGCATACCCCGATCCTCGAAGTGGAACAGGTCGTTTACCTTACCAACGGGACGCCGTTCGAATACTCGACTTCCCGCAGTCGCTTCGACACGCGTTCCTACACCATCACCGACATCATCAAACAATAACAAAACATTAGGAGGAAAAATATGCAAGAGCCATTGTTTATCCAACCTGTCCTGCAAGAAAAAATCTGGGGCGGCACCAAGCTGCGCGACATCTACGGTTACGACATCCCCAGCGATCACACCGGCGAATGCTGGGCCATCAGCGCCCATCCCGACGGCACCGGAGCTGTTGAAAACGGTCCGTATGCCGGCACCAAGTTGGATGTCCTCTACACGGAACATCCCGAGCTGTTCGAACATCCGACTTCGCCCGTATTCCCATTGCTGACCAAAATCATCGATGCCGCCGAAGCCCTGTCCGTCCAAGTGCATCCCGATGATGCTTACGGATTGGAGCATGAAGGTGAACTCGGAAAAACCGAATGCTGGTACATCATCGATGCCGATGAGGATGCCGAAATCATCTACGGGCACAACGCCCAATCGAAAGAACAGTTTTCCGGAATGATCGCCGAAGGAAACTGGGATGGCCTGCTGCGCCACGTCAAAGTGAAGAAAGGCGACTTCTTCTTCGTACCGAGCGGCACCATCCATGCCATCGGCGGCGGCATCACGATCCTGGAAACGCAGCAGAGCAGCAACACAACTTACCGCGTCTACGATTTCGACCGCAAAGATGATCAAGGCAACACCCGCGACCTGCACATCCAGCAATCGATCGACGTGTCGTTGATCCCGCACATTGATCCGGCGAACCATTTCGAAACAACTACGACGGACGACAATACCGTGACGACTTTCATCGAAAGCGACTATTTCACTGTCTACAAATGGGATATCCTTTCCGAAATGGCCTTCAGCAAGACGGCTCCATACACTTTGGTGAGCGTCATCGAAGGCAACGGCAGCCTGACTGTCGACGGCAAAGCTTATCCGTTGCATAAAGGCGACCACTTCATCCTGCCTGCGACCGTTCCGGCCTGGACTTTGTCGGGCAGTATGGAACTGATCGCTTCAACGCCCGGCCCGAAAAACAGCTGAAAAATATGAAAAGCGGCACCAACCTTGACGATATTCGTCGGGCTGGTGCCGCTTTTTAGTTTGCTGATTCGATTGTTCCTTACGCTTTCACTTCATTCGCCAAAATGATCGCACCGGTGATGCCGGCATCGTCGCCCAAGCCCGGTGTCACCAAATAATCATCGACTGCCGGAACCGGCACATAGTCGGCAAGCAATTTCGTGAATTTCGCTTTGATGTTATCAAGCATACCCGGAACTTTCATGACTCCGCCACCCAGGACGATGCGCTCCGGACGCAGGATGACCGTGTAAGCTTCCAATGCTTGCGCGATGTAATAAGCGATGTAATCCCATACTGCATCGGTAGGTTCAACGTCTTTGCCGGCTTTGCCCAGTCGTCCGTCGATGGAAGGGCCGGCCGCCATGCCTTCCAGGCAGTTGCCGTGGTAAGGGCAGAAGCCTTCGTAGTGGTCGTGTTCATGCGGACGCACGAGTATGTGCCCCATTTCCGGATGGCCGATGCCTTCCAGAATTTTTCCGTCGACGATTGCACCGGCTCCCACGCCCGTACCGATCGTGATGTACATGATGTTCTTCATCCCTTTGGCGGCGCCCAGAGCGGATTCGCCCAAGGCAGCCCCGTTCACGTCCGTCGTCCAGCCCATCGGCACATCGTAACGGGCTTTCATGGCACCCAGGAAATCAAAATCTTTCCAGGCCAACTTTGGTGTGGAAAGGATATGTCCATATGTTTCCGATTCTTTGTTGACGTCGATTGGCCCAAAGGAACCGATTCCGATTGCAGCTAAATCAAAACGATCAAAGAAAGCAAATACCTGCTCCAATGTTTCTTCCGGTGTAGTCGTCGGGAAAGCGATCCGCTCCAACAATTCATTTTTCTCATTTCCGACGGCGCACACAAATTTTGTTCCGCCTGCTTCAATTCCACCTACTAGCATAAAGTTCTCACTCCAATTGTTTAGTTTTCGCGTGCGTCGCCACCATCGGAATCCATTTGGCATCCATCCGATTCGTCCTGAAACAGCATGCTCGCACCTTCCTCCATTATACCGCTTTCAGCCAACAGAATCTTGTTTTTCCGGCATTTTTTTGAGAAAAATCGAGAACTTTCCCAGTAGTAAACTTGACGGTTAAGTAAATATTTACTTAATTATAATATTTATTTACTTTTTTGTTGCTTTAGGCAATTCAAACGCTTACAATTAAATGAAACCATACTTCTATTCACTAAACATAGCGGATCGATGCATCCGTTCAAAATGAAGCAACCACGAGAGGGGAAACAAAATGAAAGTATCTGAAGCAATAATCGGGCAAGCCCACGGAAAGGATGTCGTGGCTTACACTTTGACGAATCCGAACGGCATATCCCTTACGGCAATGACATACGGCGCCAGCATCACGGAACTTTTGATGCCGGACAAAAACGGGAAGGTTGACAATGTGATTTTGGCGATGGATTCGTTGGATGATTACGTGACCCACCGCCCTTATTACGGAGCGACGATCGGCCGGATCGCCGGACGCATCACCAAAGGGGCTTTTGATTTGGATGGAACAACCCATCAATTGGTGGTGAACGAAGGCGTCAACCAACTCCACGGCGGCCCAGACGGCTTGGATACGCATGTTTGGGATGCGGAAGTCGAGGCTTCCGCTGATGAAGCCAGCATCCATTTCACGACGACCGATGCGGACGGTGCCAACGGTTATCCCGGTACACTTTCGGTGAAGGTCAGCTATACGCTCACTGCCGAAAACGAATGGAAAGTGACATATCGGGCAACGACAGATCAGCCGACTTTGTTCAATCCGACCAACCATGTCTACTTCAACTTGAGCGGGGACATCAACCAGCCGATCCTGCAGCATAATCTGCAGCTGAACAGCGCGGCTTTTGCCGAATTGGGCGAAAGCAACATGCCAACCGGAGCTTTGCTGCCGACGGAAGGGACGCCTTTTGATTTCCGCAACGAAGGGAAGCTTGCGGTCGCCGCTGAAGGCAGCCATCCGCAGACTCGGAAAGTCGCCGGCTTCGACCACCCTTTCCTGCTGCAGCATGACGAAGGAAAACCAGATGCGATCCTCAGCGATGCCGAATCCGGCCGGACCGTCAAAATGTACACGGATCAGGATAGCGTCGTGATCTATATGCACAACGCCGCCATCGACAAGTACACCGTTGCCGGCAACCCGGTCATCCAGTATGCCGGCATCACATTGGAAACACAGGCTCTGCCTGACGCCATCAACCAAGAAGGCTTCGGTGACATCGTGCTGCGCCCGGATGAAGTCTATACGGCCGAAACGATCTACAAGTTCGAAGTGCAGCAGTGATCGAAGGGGCTTTTTCATAATTCAATAGGCCCCTTTGCGGTTTATTGGTGTGGATGGTCATACTCAGTTCAAATCCGAAGCAAAATAGCCCGCCAAATCGGTGTTTGGCGGGTTATTTCTTACCATAAATAAAAGTGGCTATATCAAATCCAGAAAATACTACTCTGGTTTTGATATAGCCGCTTTTCAATTTATATCATCTGATGGAGATATACCCTTACAGCATACTTTTCCAATCTGACTTCGCCTTCTTCTTTCCGCTGCGTAAGCATGTCTTTGAGTTGGAAAGGCAAACGGATCGTCTGTTCTTCTTCCGTAAAGTTCATCACGAATACATAAGCTTCTTCCTCGGCAGTACGTACTTGAACAGATACGCCTTTCCCATGTCCAACAGCGAAAGGTGCTCCGATCCCTGCTTCTTCGGTAATTTTGTCATAAATCATTTCATGAAAGGCTTGCTCTGTGCGTGCGCCTATCACGTAGCTTTTGCCTTTTCCAAATGCATACCTCGTCACTGCTGGTGTATCCTGATAAAAATCATCCAGATAGGTCGCAAGCACTTCCCCGTTCGTAACAGTAAGCAGAGAAGCGTAATCCTTCACTTCAAAAACCTGCTTGCCATAACTGATCCGATTGCTGTCGGATGGGTAAAAAGTATCTGTTTCGCCCAATTTCACTCCGCAAATTTCCTGCATGATCTCCGGCCAGCCGCCTAAATAGGTCAAATCATTTTCATCCACAATACCCGTAATGTAAGTTGTCACCAGCGTCCCGCCAGCAGCAACGAAAGTTCTCAAACGCTCTTGCATGGCTATCGGCAACATATAAAGCATCGGCGCAACCAGAACTTTGTAGTCAGAAAAATCTTGCTTCTCCGTGATCACATCCACGGGAATATCATGTTCCCAGAAATAGCGGTAATGTTCCTGCGCCGTTTGCGGATAGCGCAGCGTTTCTTTGCTGAAGCCCTGGATTTCCTGCAAAGCCCAATGGTTGTTCCAATCATAAAGGATGGCCACCTCCGCCTCACGGAAACTGCCGGCAACAACTTGGAGCCGCTCGAGCACTTCCCC
Source organism: Trichococcus ilyis (assembly GCF_900109135.1). Classification (GTDB taxonomy): domain Bacteria; phylum Bacillota; class Bacilli; order Lactobacillales; family Aerococcaceae; genus Trichococcus; species Trichococcus ilyis. The sequence goes on from NZ_FNYT01000004.1 coordinate 35,066, forward strand.
TACCTCCGTCACATCCTGGAAAACACGATTCTGCGGATCGCGGTCATGATCCACAACCGCCCCATGCAATTTTTCCGACGAACCGCGCGATTTTCGCCATTGGAAATACAAGATGCTGTCCGATCCGTGCGCCAGCATCTGCATGGATGAAAGAAGATGCATCCCCGGACGCTTCGTCTTGTTTACGCCGTGCCAGTTTACTCCGCTGGGCGTCGATTCCATCAAAAGGAACGGTTGTTGTTTCAGCGATCGATACAAATCATCGACAAAACCGACCCGCATCGCCAAATCAGCGGTAGTGACCCCCTCTTTATGCCATGCCGGATAAGCGTCCCAACTGATGACGTCGACATGCTCAGCGAATTTGCTGTAGTCCAAAGCCTGGAAAGGCAGCAGTTCATCGGTATCGGCCATGAAGTTGACCGTGATCGGCACGTCAGGCGTCAATTCTCGCAAGGGGCTCGCTTCGTTTTCGTAGAAAGCAATCGTCTGGTCCGTGACAAAACGTCTCCAATCGAGAACCAAGCCGTGCATCTCATGCTCCCCTAAAGGCGATGGCGATTCGATTTCTTCCCACTCTTGGTAACGATGGCTCCAAAAACTGGTCCACCAAGCTTGGTTCAGCTTTTCCAGATCATTTCCGTATTTTTCTTTCAGCCAGCCGCGGAATGCAGTTTGGCATAGGTCGCAATGGCATTCCCCACCATATTCGTTCGAAACATGCCACATCAATAAAGCCGGGTGTTGCCCATATCGTTCAGCCAATTTCCGGTTCATTTGGGCAGTCTTTTCACGGTAGACAGGCGATGTGAAACAATGATTGTGCCGCCTGCCTTGCAGTTCCTGCTCCCGTTTGCTTGTGACTCGGCGAATCTCCGGGTACTTCTTTGCCATCCAGCTTGGTTTTGCACCACTTGGGGTGGCCAAAATGATGTTGCCTCCATTCGTATGAATCTTTTCGAACAGATCATCCAGCCAAGCAAAATCATATTCGCCTTCACGCGGTTCCAATGCGCTCCATGCAAAAATACCTAATGAAAAGGTGTTTGTTTTGGAGAGACGCATAAACTCCAAGTCTTCCGCCAGTATATCCGGTCGATCCAGCCATTGATCCGGATTATAATCACCACCGTGAAGAAAATGGTTCTTCTTGGTGACGTATTTTCTCATTGCCATAGTCGAAAACTCCTTTAATTAAATTAACCTTTCGTACCGCCTGCCGTCAGACCGGACACAAAGTTTTTTTGCAACAGGATGAAGATGACCGCGACAGGCAAGCTGATCAAAATAGCACCTGCCGCAAAAGTTGTGTAGCTGGCACCCATCACGTCGTTCACTAAATTATAGAGTCCGATCGGCAACGTGTAAGCTTCCGTCTTCCTTAATATCGTGGAGGAAATGACGAAATCACCCAATGGACCAGTAAAACCGTTCATGGCCGCCACCGCAATCATCGGTTTGGAAAGCGGCAGAATGATGTCGATGAATATTTTCGTGTGACTCGCGCCATCAATCCTTGCACTTTCGTCCAAATCATACGGGATTGTATCCATATAACCTTTCATCAGATAGGTATTCATGGGGATCTGACCGCCGATGTACAACAGAATCAGCAGCACATGACTGTTGACGAGCCCCAACAACTGCGCCAGAACGAATATCGCCACTAAGGCCGAAAATTGCGGAATCATCTGCAACAGCAGAAACAGCGTCAGCCCATTCTTCCTCCCTTTGAAACGGAATCTGGAGAATGCGTATCCCGTCAGGCTCACGCTGACGACTGTCCCGATCATCGTAAAGAGGCTGATTTTCAGGGAATTCATATACCAAGTCCCGTAAGGAAGGCTTTGTTTGCCTGCGAAGAGTTCACGGTAATGATCCAATGTCGGATTTTCAGGAAACATGCTTGTGCTGATCAGACTGTTGCCAGGGTTAAAACTGGCGCCGACCGTCCACAATAGAGGATACGCGATGATCACAACAAAGCAGGCAATGATCAGGTAGGAAAAGAATAGTCGTGCAAATCTGCGGTTTTTTGTCGTTTTCATACTTATCTCCCCTCTTGGTTAAACGAATTGGATTTTCTGAACTGCCACATGGCAATCGCGATGACAAAAACGGACAACAGGATCGTGAGCGCTGCAGCCAACGCATATTGACTGGACTGCATGGTCAATTTGTAGATCCAAGACACCAAAATGTCCGTCCCTCCAGCTGTAGAGCCTGGAGTTGCTGGCCCTCCTCCATTGAAGAGATAGATGATATTGAAGTTGTTGAAGTTGAACGTATATTGTGTGATCAGCGTCGGTGCCATCGAAGTCAGTATCACAGGCAGTGTGATGTTCCTGAATTTATCCCATGAGGTTGCACCATCAATGACAGCAGCTTCGTAAAGATCATCCGGAATAGATTGCAGAATGCCGGTTGTGACAATGAAAATGTAGGGGAATCCCAGCCAGCCTTGAATAGCGATCAGAGCCACCTTTGTCCACAACGCATCGGTCATCCAAGGGATCGGACTGAGGCTGAAGAAAGCCAAAATATCATTATTGATCGCGCCGAAACTATCATTGAACATGCCCGCAAACACCAAAATCGTCACAAACCCGGGCACCGCCCAAGGCAAAACGAACATGGTCCGGATGAAGCGTTTCAACTTCAGATCTTTTTGATTCACCACCACTGCCAAAAATACGCCGATAGTGATCTGCAAACTCGAAGCCAGCAATGTCCAAACTACGGTCCATCCCAACACATCAAAGAAGGTGGAGCGCCAGATATCGACAGTGAAAATGTTCGCGAAAGTTTTGAATCCCACCCAGTCAAACAGATGTGCAGGTGGGCTGTGGTACAGATCATAATTGGTGAAAGCCAACGCAAAGCTGAACATGATCGGAAAGATGACCGCAAAAACCAACAGCACCAGTGCCGGACTGCTGATGACATATGGGTACCCTTGCTCAACCAAGTTGAAATAGCTTTCTTTTAATGACGTAACCGGTAAGTGAAGGTCCCTTCTTTCACCATTCTTGTAGGCATCGCGGATGTTCAGAATGTAAAGAATCACGCCAAAGAAAAGAATGATGATAGCCAAAATGCCCTCTGCCAACAAAAAAATCGAGTTGTCGCGCGGGATTTGTTCCCCCAAGGTAAAGATGCCCCATAAGCCCATATTCAACAGATCTCCAAAAGCAAATGCGAAACTTACTGTCGCAATCAGATAGAGCAAACCTTTCAGCCACTGCTTATTATAAAACTGCCCCCCTCCCGGTAAGAGAGAGAGGACAGCTGCCGTTTTACTATGATTCAATATTTCTCACCTCATTTTCTTTATGTGCCGGATTCCTTATTGTCCGCCATGATTCGCTTCGATTTGATTTTCAATTGTTTCTGCTGCCTGATCCAAAGCTTCCTTCGGTGTTGCTTTTCCGGTGGCGATGGTTTGCAGCGCTGCATCAGCAGGAGACCAGACTTCATTCATCTCAGGTACGTTGGGTGTCAATTCCGAATGCAGACTTTGCTGTGCGACTGCTTGGGCTGCAGGATCATCCGCCAAGGCATCCCCTTCAGCCAAAGATTTAACGGCCGGTACTTCTTTAGTTGTTTGGTAACGACGAAGCGAATTTTCTTCATTTGTGATGAACTCGATGAACAACTCCGCCAATTCGGAATTTTTTGAATAACTGCTCACGTTGTAACTCTTCACGCCTACAAATGCACTCATCGGGTTTCCGTTCGGCAATTCGGGCAATGGCAGGATGCCGTAGTCAATGCCGGCACTGGAGAATGGCTCCAAATTCCATGGCCCTGAAATCACAGCTGCCGCTTTCCCTTCACTGAACAAGGAATCCAACACATTGATGGCTTGCTCTCCGATCATACCGGATGGGAATAGCCCTTCTTCATACCATTTTTGGATGTAGGCTGCCGCTTCGATTGCACCATCGGTATTCAAACCGATATCGGTTGTATCATATTTACCGTCTGCATCCTTTGCAAAAATATAGCCGTCATAACCGCCGATTACGCTTTGCGCATAATAAATCTGATCCCATAATGCCAACAAACCGTATTGTCCATCCTTTGTCGCTGTTTTTGAAAGCTCATACCAGCCTTCGACAGTCGTCGGCACTTCTGCTTCAGAAACAAGCTCTTTGTTGTAATACAGGATGGTCGTTTCGACGACTTTCGGTAATCCGTAAAGTTTTCCGTCCACCATCTGCGATTCCAAAGCTACATCCGTATACACATCCAGAATATCTTCTTCCACTGTCATCTCTTTAAGCAAGCCTTCAACTACGGCAGTGCCGACTTGGTCCCCCGGGATCGTGAATACATCGGGTCCCGTTCCGGCCGGTCCATCCAACCGCAGATCTTCCAGTTGACCACCATATGCTTTTTCAGTGACTTCCACAGTAACGCCATATTCACTTTCGAACTCGGCAATGGCCTCCTCGATACCCACGGATTTGTCGATATCTTCCCACACGACCAAGGTTTGACCTTCAAAGCCGCCATCTTGGCTAGTGACCGATTCGGTTGCGACACTGGAGTCCGAACTACTGTCGGCTGGGCCGCAGGCTGCCAACGATAATAAAACTACACTGCTGAGTGATAACAATAAGGCTTTCTTCTTCATATCCGAAACACTCCTTCATTAAATGTAATCGCTTTACTAAAAATATAATACCAAACTGGATAAATAAAGTAAACAAATTTTCACTGATTATTTGGTAAAACATTTTACTGGTTTATGCAAAAAGAAAAGCACTTCCTCCCATCTGTTCAGATGATCAAAAATGCCTTTAGCTTTCAGGACTATGTACTTTTCCTTTCGATGAGAAAAGCATTCAACAGGACTTTTTTTGTGATGCCTCTTTTGTCTATCAGCTGCTCCAACAGTAACGAGACTGCAGTCTGGCACAGCTCCTTCATATCGATGGCATACGTGCTCAACGGCGGAGAAACATAATTTGCAACTGAGATATTATTGATGCTCAGGACACTGACATCCTGCGGAATGCGGACATGATGCTCATTCAGAGCCTGCAGCACACCCACGGCAATGGGATCCGAAGCGGCAAAGATGGCACTGGGCAGTTTTTCGCCAGACTTCAAAGCTGCATCCATCAACTGATACCCGGTTTCCAGCGAGAACCCCCGACGGATATAGATATGCTCTTCTTCCAGCATGTCGGTATGCTGCATCTCATCACGGAATGACCGTTCCCGGATATCCATTTCGTCCAAATGCGTATCGGGATTCACATAAGTACCGCCAACAAAACCGATTTCCTTATGCCCTTTTTCTTGGAAAAAACGGACCGCTTTCCGGGTGATATAATCCAAGTCCGGACGAACGGCATCATAAATGTCCGAATACGGCGAACTGTCCAAGAACACTCCGTTTTTTGTCAGCGTTTCAAGATAAGCAATCTCCTCGCTGCTGAATGAGCCCACAGCGATAAAACCATTGATGTCTTGCGGGATCGCATCCATGCCTTGGGCTTTTTTGTATACCGTCAATGACACATTTTGTTTATCGGCTTGCCGGATCAGTTCTGTACGCATGGTCTTAAAATAGACATCCTGCAATTCTTCCATATCGGAAACCCAGTACAACAGCGCAACATTTTTGACAAGTGGCCGAGAAACTTTTTTACGGTATTCCAAATCTGAAGCTACTTCATATATCCGATCACGTGTCTCCTCTGGAACAGACAAAGTCGGATCATTATTCAACACACGCGAAACAGTTGTAATCGAAAAACCTGTCCTTTTAGCGATATCCCTTAACGTTGACATATATACACCTCTTTTTCAGTAAAAACTTTCACCTTCATCATACCCGTAATATTTGGGCTCGTCAAACACAAATAGAAACACAGGGGCGCAAATCCTAGCTGGATTCAAGTCCCTGTGTTTTCCCATTCAGTCAAAGCTATATCTCTTCAATCCCGCAGATCCAAATCTCCGAATGGCGTATCAACTTTATCTGTCTTCGGTTTCAACTCAACCACAAGAACGCCGGTCAGGATCAACGCCGCTCCGATAAGCATCCGCAGCGTGATCGCTTCTTTCAGGAAAAGCGCGGAAGCGACCATTCCGAAGACGGCCTCCAGCGACAGAATAATGGCTGTTTCGGTTTCTTTGGTGAATTGCTGCGAGGCTGTTTGGATCAGAAAGCCCAGCATCGTGCTGATGGTTCCCAAGTAAATGATGGAAAAGTAGCCTTCTCCGGCTGCCGGCAGCACGAATTCTCCCCTTGCGAGCGATACGATCAATCCTAAGGCAGTGGCGGTGCCCATCTGAATGGTGGTCAACGCGTAGATATTTTCACCCAGCACGAACCGATTAGTGAAGATGATCTGCAGGGCGAACAACAAGGCGCAAACCAACGTCAGCATATCCCCGTAGTTCACGTTGTGGAAATCGGTCAGCGAAATGACGGCAATGCCGCTGATCGACAAAAGCGCGCCGATGATGGCCGGGACCGTCACTTTCCTTCTGAAAAAGAGTGCGCCTATGAACGGCACCAGCACGACGTTGAACGCGGTAAGGAAGGCGTTCTTCGAGGGCGTCGTATAGACCAAACCCACCGTCTGAAACAGGAACGCCAAGTAAAGGATGCTTCCGAGACCGATGCCTTTCAGATAAGTCTTTTTGGTCGCATGCTTCAGTTGGCCGAAAAAGATGGCAGCCATCAGCACAAACGCCAACAAAAAGCGCATGGTCAGTATTTGGTATGGGGAAAAATACTCCAACGATATGGCGCTCACGACGAATCCCGAACCCCATATCATCGTCACAAAAACAAGTCCGATCTGTCCCTTTCTTCTGTCTGTCATATCACTTCCCCTTTCTGTTGCTAACAACACTTGCCCGCTTCATCGCTGCCGATGAACAATCCGGGCGTACTTATCCACTTTACCCAATATTCTGATTGTCTGCAAGCAGATTTATGCAAAATAATAATACTGTTTTCTTTTCATTCAGTCTGTGCACTGAGGCGCGTCATCATCCGATCAACAAAAAAGCTTCCCGAAGAGATGCCATGCATCATTCGGGAAGCTTTTCCTGTTTCGTTATTTTGCCAATACCGCTTCGATTTCATCCAGTTCTTCATTGCTGAAGTCAAGATTATCCAGCGCTTTGACGTTGTCGTCGATTTGGCTGACTCGGCTGGCGCCGATCAGCACACTCGTGACTTTGCCGTCGCGAAGAATCCAAGCAACGGCCATCTCGGCCAATGTCTGTCCGCGTCGTTGTGCGATTTCGTTCAGCGCGCGCGATTTCTCGATCGTTTCCTGCACGCGCTCCGCGTTCAGGAACGGCGAAGACGGTCTGCCGGCACGCGAATCTTCCGGAATGCCATGCAGATAGCGGTCGGTCAGCATGCCTTGCGCCAACGGACTGAAGGCGATGGTGCCCAATTTGTTGTCCGCCAGAACGTCCTGCAAGCCATCCTCGATCCAGCGGTTGTACATATTGTAGGCCGGCTGGTGGATGATGAACGGCGTCTTCAAGTCTTTGAAGATGGCGGCTATTTCAGCCGTCTGCTCCGCAGAATAGTTGGAGATGCCGATATACAGGGCTTTGCCTTGGCGGACCATCAGATCCAAGGCTTGCGCCGTCTCTTCGAACGGTGTTTCCGGATCCGGACGGTGCGAATAGAAAATATCCACATAATCAAGCCCCATCCGCTTCAGGCTCTGATCCAGGCTCGCCGTCAGATATTTCTTCGAACCCCATTCCCCGTAAGGCCCTGGCCACATATCGTAGCCGGCCTTGCTGGAAATGATCAGCTCATCCCGGTATGGCAGGAAGTCCTTCTTCAGAATCTTGCCGAATGTTTCTTCCGCGCTGCCTGGAGGCGGACCGTAGTTGTTCGCCAGATCGAAATGGGTGATCCCCAAGTCGAAGGCGCGCTGGACCATTTTGCGCGAATTATCGAACAGATCCACCTCGCCGAAGTTGTGCCAAAGCCCCAGGGAAATGGCAGGCAGTTTCAGACCGCTGTTGCCCACGCGGTTATAGATCATTTTGTCGTATCTGTTTTGTGCCGGTTGATACATGTCATCACCTCAACAAGTTAATATATTCATTATAGCGTTTTCATTATTGCATGGCAAAGCATTTACAAAAAATAAACGGACAACGAAAACTGCCCGGCAGTATCGTTGTCCGTTCGGATCAGCCCAATAAACCGTCTCGGCTGATGTTGACAAAAGACATCTCGACCATATCATAGCGGTGATGCACGATCGAATATTCCAAAGGAGTGCCCCGTTCCAGGAACATGACTTTGCTGACTTCCAGCACCGGGTCCTCATTGGAACAGTGCAGATATTGCTTGTCGTTCTCATCCGGCTTGACCGCGCGGACCGTCTGGCGGTTGTCGCCGAAGACGATGCCCAAATCGCTTTGCAGATAATCGTACAGCGAGCGGTTCAGGATTTCCTTCGTGATGTTCGGCGCCAGCGCGATCGGGATGATCGTATGCTCCAAAGAATACGGTTTTTCGTCCAGGATCCGCAGGCGTTTGATGTCATAGACGGGCTCTTCCTTCGTGATGCTCAGTTGGTTGCATTCTTCTTCATCCGGGAAGCGGACGTTGAAGTCGAGCACTTCTGTCTTCAGTTCCAATCTTTCGCCGGCAGCGGCGGTCAAACCGACGTTCTGGCCGATCTGGATGCTCCGCTCGGCCAGGTTGACGGCATTCTTCTTCACATAGGTCCCCGATCCCTGGATCGTGTACACCATGCCGGCGACACTCAGCATATCGAGCGCTTTTTTTATGGTCACGCGGCTGGTCCCGAATTCCTTCGCCAAGGATTCCTGATCGGGAATCTTATCTTCAGTGTGATAGGTCCCGTTTTTGATGCGTTTTCTGATTTCGTTTGCGACTTCTTTGTATTTTGCCATATCCTTCACCACTTATCTACGTGATTTGGAAATTTGTATTTACAAATCTCTGTTTGTTCATTATAACATAGACAACCGGCCGGTAGGCAATAGGCAAAACAAGCCTCACTTGTATTCGTGCTCAGCCACTTCCAGCTGTCCGCTTTGGATCAGATCCCGGTACCAGTAGGCCGATTGTTTCAAGGAGCGCTTCCGGTCGTCCTCCAGATCGATCCGCACGAGTCCGTAGCGGTTCTTGAAGGCATTCATCGGCGAAACGCAATCGGTGAACGCCCAGAGCATGTAGCCGCTGCAGTTCGCGCCTTCATGGACGGCATCCAGCAAGGAACTCAAGTGCTCGGTGATGTAGGCGATGCGGTAATCATCCTGGATGGTGCCTTCGCTGTCGGCAAAACGCTCCTCTTTTTCGATGCCCATGCCGCTTTCCGCAATGAACCACGGGATATTGCCGTATTCGGATTTCAGGCGCATGGCCATATCGTACATGATCTGCGGGTAGATTTCCCAGCCGCGCGAGGTGTTCATCCTCCTGCCCGGCAAAGCAAAATCCTCATAGTAGTATTCCGGATGGAACGGCGTCTCCTTGTTCCATTCGTAACGCGGGGCGCGGACCCGTTTCGGGAAGTAGAGGTTGATGCCGAGATAATCGACCGTGTTCGCTTTGATGATGAGCAGCTCTTCCTGCGTATATGCAACCGCAACGCCATGCTTTTCAAGCAAGCTGAACAGTTCTTCGGGATACGCCCCCTTCACCAATGGGTCCAAAAAGATCCGGTTATACAGCAGATCGTACATCCGCGCGGCTTTTTGGTCAGCCGGAGACGAGGAGCGCGCATAGGTCACCTCGGGATTCAGGATGGCGCCGATCCGGCCGCTGTAGCCTTTTTCGTGGAAAATCTGGACTGCCCGGGCCGTAGCGATCACCTTGTTGAAGTTCCATTGCATCCACTTTGAAGTGTTCTGCTCGTGCGGATAGCGGATGGCATCGAGGTAGACGCGCGTCTGGATGACGACCGGTTCGTTGAAAGTGAACCAGTGCTTGACGCGGTCGGCATAGCGCTCGAAGGCCAGTTCGGCGTATTTCGCGTAGAGTTCGACGACATGCTTCGAGCTCCAGCCTTCGTATTTCTCCATCAAATAGGCCGGGACTTCGTAGTGCTCGAGGCACAGCATCGGCTCGACGCCGGCTTCGATCAAGGCATCCACGACATCACTGATGTGCTGCGCATAATCTTCATCGACCACCGCATTTTCGTAGTCCGTGAAGAAGCGCGCCCAGTTGATCGACGTCCGGTAATGCGTCAGTCCGATTTCCTTCATTTTGTCGATATCCTCTTGGTAGCGTTCATAGAATTCGGTTGCTCCGGCAGGACCGTAGCCTTCATGCCACACGAAGGGCTCCTCCTTGTACCACATGTCCAGATAGGAATCCTGCCCCTCTTTTTTGCCTTTCCAGCCTTCCGTCTGCCAGGCGGATGAGGACGCGCCAAGCATGAATCCTTCAGGTATTTTTCTAATCATTCTCATTCCCCTTTCAGTTCTAATCATTCATTATTCAACAGCAGTTGCCGTTTCTGTTTTTCTTTCTGTTTCTGCCTCTGTGTCCACCGCAAGCGCACGGTTGCTGGCCTTCACGAACGGCAGATAGATCAGCGCGGAAACGACGATGCAGATCAGTTGCGTTGCGACCGCACCAAGACTTCCGGCTGTCGCCAAGTACCCGCTGATCAACGGCGGTGTTGTCCATGGAACCATCACGACCGCTTTGCCGGCAAATCCGATCGCTGTCGCGAAGTAGCCGATCGTGCCCGTGACCAGGGGCGTCAAGATGAACGGGATCGCCATGATCGGGTTCAGCATGATCGGCATGCCGAAGATGAGCGGCTCGTTGATGTTGAAAATGCCAGGTCCTACGGAAAGTTTGCCGATTTCCTTGAAGTCGGCGCGTTTCGAAACGAGGAAGACGGCGATCAGCAGACCAATCGTGACGCCGGATCCGCCCATGCTCATGTACATGTCCCAGAACGGCATATTGATGATGTGCGGCACTTCCTTGCCGGCTTCAAAAGCGGCAGTGTTTTCAGCGATGGCAGCCAACAAAATCGGCTCGCGGATCGGTTTGATCATCTGGTTGCCGTGGATTCCGATCACCCAGAAAATCTGCGAGACGAACATCAGAAGCAGGATGCCCGGCAAGCCTTGTACGACTTTCGCAAGCGGCGCTTGGATGGTCGTGTAGATGATGTCGTACAAAGTCAATCCGGTGATCATGAAGATCAGATGCGCGCCGGCCGCAATGATGGAGACCGTCAGGATGGTCGGGATCAAGGCGGAGAAACCGCGGGAAACGTTCGTAGGCACGGTATCGGGCATCGAAATCTTCAGTTTTTCCTGTTTGCTCAACCACGTATAAAGTTCAACGGATACGATGGCGATGAACATGCCCAGGAACAAGCCGCGCGACCCTGTATAATTGCTGGAAAGGACATTCGTCACCGGAACCGGCGTTTCCTCAAACAAAACTTCGATCGCTGTCGGGATCGTCGCAATGTAGCTGATGACCGCCAACAGACCGGCAAAATGGTCGGATACTTTGTTCAGTTTGGCGACTTCGATCCCGATCAGGAAGACGGCACCGATCGTCATCAGATTCATGGTGGCATAGTTGATCGCCTGCGTAATCGGTTTCATTTGTTCCAAAAAGCGTAAAGCCTCAAACTGGGCAAGTCCGTTGATCGGATCGAACACCATATTCGAAAATAACGTGGCAAAGGCACCTGTGATGATGACCGGCAATAACATTGAAAAGGCATTTTTGATTGCGATGATGTATTTTAAATCATTGATCTTATAGGCAATCATATTCAATCGTTCAATCCACTTCGCGTTCTCCATTCTTTTTCCTCCTAAACTGTTTGTCATTCTGTTCGTTAACCGAGTTGCCTCCTCCAACTCTCTTTTTCACATTGTAACCCCTTTCTCAATTGTTGTAAATACCTATTTTATATTTGTGTTTACAAATTTAATTTTTGATGGATCCATTTCTAGCGGACGGGCACCAAAACCGCGCTGCTCCGGTGAACAGGGCTTCGCCGGAGTTCGGCTTGCGTTTGGTATGCGTGCTCCGATGAGGCCTGCTTCCCCGGAGCTGCGGCCGATTATTACCGGTGTCCACCGGTGAGCCGTAGCCTCACCGGAGTTCAGGAACCGGCATGGGCTGGGCAAAAAAAATAGGGAGGCCTCAAATGAGACATCCCTGGCTACCGTGTATCGATCATTCATGCAGTTCCAGCGGCAAGCCGTCCGGATCTTTGAAAAAAGTGAATTTCTTGTTCGTGTAGTCGTCCAAGCGGATCGGTTCGGTCTCCACTCCTTTGCGGTTCAATTCAGCGACAGTCGCCTCGACATCCTCCACATAGAAGCAGAGATGGCGCAGCCCGACCGATTCCGGACCGCTCTTGCGCTGAGGCGGATTCGGAAAAGAGAACAGTTCGATTTCGCTCTCCCCCAGTTTGAGATCGAGTTTGTAGGAATCCCTCTCGGCCCGGTAGTTTTCGCGGATGATCGGCAATTCCAGCACCTCGGTGTAGAAAGCTTTGGAAACTTCGTAGTCGGAGGCGATGATCGCCACGTGGTGAATTTTTTCAAATTTCATGGTAACATTCCTTTCGGTTTCGGCTTTCTTCCATTCTATCATTGTGCACCCTTCCGCACACGTTAATCGCGCGAGCATCGCAACGATTTCTGTTTCTATTCCAGCTGTACTTTTGATATAATGAGGATATCTTCAGAAAGTTATAATCGATTTGTTGAACTGATTGTTTCGTCGTCAGGAAGAAAGGAAGGTACATCCTATGATTATTACAACAACCGCCCATATCGAGGGAAAAAGAGTTACGGCTTATCAAGGCATCGTTTTCGGGGAAGTCATCACAGGCATCAATGTATTCAAGGATTTAGGAGCCGGCATCCGCAATCTCGTCGGCGGCCGTTCAAAAAGCTATGAGGATGAACTGGCTGTCGCGCGCGAAAATGCCTTGGCAGAAATGGAAGATCGCGCATCCGCAAAAGGCGCAAATGCCATCATCGGCATGAAAATGGATTATGAAGTACTGGGCGCCGACAACGGCATGCTGATGGTCACCTGCAGCGGCACCGCCGTGAAATTGATGGATGAATCGGATTATTTAGGCTAAAATGATTGAAAAAACGGGGCTGCCTCATTGCGGGGCTGCCCCGGTTCGCTGTTTACCGGTAACATCCTGTGCAACGACATTTCGTTGCAGTAGTGGGGAGATGGCGGCTGTTGTCTTCTCCGGTGAACGCAGGCTCGCCGGAGTTCGGCCCACATTCTGCTTGCTCACCTCCTGTGAGCACCGCTTCCCCGGAGGTGGGCAACTTTTTTGGCGCTTTGCTCCGGCGAGCAACTCCTCATCGGAGTTGTGCACATATTCCGGCCCGCTCCTCCGGCGACCGGAAGGCGCGCACCACGACAAAGAAAAGCTGCCCCGTTCACAAAAGAGGCAGCTTTTCTGTTCAGTATGCCTTCTTCCGCACCGGCTTTTTCTTGCTCGGAGCGAACGGTTTGAAGGAAACGGCATAATTGCCGGCTTCGTCTTTCCCCAGCAGCAGGGCCGTCGAAAAGCTTTTGCCGTCCTTTTTCTTGAAGCCCGACAACCGCTTCGTTTCCTTGCGGGCCAACAGCTCTTTGGCTTCCTCGGGGGACAGGTAACGGCGGGCGATGTAGCGGGAAATCCGGAACGGACAGGCGTCGCCGTAGTCCTGGCATTGGAGGTAACTGCCCTTGATGATCGCTTCCTTCCCGCAGACCGGGCAAACGCCGACGACCGCACCATCGCTGGCCGCATCGATGCGCTCCGCGATCCCTTCGGACTGCAGCATCTCGTTCTTCGTGCCGAGGATTTCCGTGACGAAGTGTTTGATGTTCTCCAGGAAATAACCCTGGTCGCCCTCGCCTTTGTGGATTTTCGCCAAATATTTTTCCCACTCGGCCGTGAAGGCGACATCGCTCATTTTGTTGCCGGCCACGGCTTCACAAAGCAGCGTGCCCTTTTCGGTGATCGCCAGCTGATTCTTCGAGGCCGTGATGTAGCCCCTGTCCTTCAGGTTTTCGATGACGCCGGCGCGGGTCGCTTCCGTTCCGATGCCGTGCGTTTCCTTCAGGATCGCCTTGTCCTCGGCATCATCCAGCTCTTTGCCAGCGTTCTTCATGGCGGCGATCAGTGTGCCTTCTGTGTAGGGCTTCGGCGGGGTGGTCTTTTTCTCCTTCGTCGCCAGGACGGCCGTTCCGGTTTCGCCTACCGTGACCATCGGCAGGATTTTGTCCTCCGGTTCGCCTTTTTTCTTGGCATTGCCTTCCAGCTTCTTCCAGCCCAGATTCTTGATGATCTTGCCGGATGCCACGAAGTCCAGTCCGCCGATATCCGTTGTGATGGTCGGTTCATCGTAAATGAAGTCCTCCTCGAACATCGCCATTGTCCGGCGCAGGACGAGGTCATAGATTTTCTGCTGGTTCGCATTCAGTTTCGTGAGCCGCGCCTGATCGGGCACTTTTTTCGTCGGGATGATGGCGTAATGCTCCTGCACTTTAACATCATCAACGTATTTTTTGCGCGGAATCAGATTCGGCTTGCCGATGGTATGGCTCAGAATCCCCAAATAGCCGGCAAGATTGGCCTTCAGATAGGCGAATTCATTTTTGGTGATGAACGTCGAATCGGTCCGCGGATAGGAGAGCAGCTTTGCCTCATACAGCGACTGCACGGTAGCCAACGTGTCTTTTGCACCCATCTTGAATCTGGCATTGGCTGCCCGTTGGAGATCGCTCAGCGAATACAGGCGCGGCGCCAGTTCCCGTTTGTTTTCATTGGCTTCATAACGCTTGATGGTGGCGGGCATCTCCGCCGCCAGTTGATTACCCGTAATGAACGCCTTCATCGCCTGTTTCGATTCGAATTCGTGCTGATACTTGGCTTCGAAGGTTCCGTTCGTGACCGTGATCCGGGCCAGGCACTCGTAATGCGTCTCTTCCTTGAAGGCCGCGATCTCCTTCATGCGTTTGTAGATCATGAAGAGCGTCGGCGTCTGCACGCGGCCGACCGAAAAGGCGCCTTCCTTGATCCCGGCTTTCTGCAGCGCGATCGTGTACAGCCGGCTCAGATTCATGCCCACCAGCCAATCGGCGATTTCCCGGCTTTGGGCCTCGATGTAGGACGGATAGGTGTCCTTTCCGTCCAGCAATTCGGTGAACCCGCGGCGGATTTCGTTGGTTTCCAGACTGTTGATCCAGAGCCGCTTCATTTCCTTCTTTTCCGCGCCGGCGTGCCGGATGATCGAGCGGGCGATGTTTTCCCCTTCGCGGTCAGAGTCGGTGGCGATGATGATGCGGTCGGCTTCCTTGAGCTGCTGCTTGATGTTCGCCATCTGCTTGCCTTTGCCGTACTGGATCTTGTATTTGTAGCTTTCCGGGAAAATCGGCAAGTGCTCCAGGCTCCATTTTTTCCATTTCGGATCGTATTCTTCCGGCTGCAGCAAGCCCAACAGATGGCCGGAAGCGTGGACGATGACCGTTTCGCCGTCGAACAGGCTGTCCTGGATCACGTAATTGCCGGCAACCGTCGCCTTCTTTTGGAAAGAGCTCGCGTAGGCGGCCGCCTGCGAAGCCTTTTCGGCCAAAATGACTGTTTTCATCTCAAACTTCCTCCTTGACAGGATTGCCGTCTTCTCTTGTTGCGGCAATCGATACCCTACGATTATAACATACGCACACCTCCGGAAACCGATCGAAAAAAGGACTGCGGGCGGCAATAAAAAATGCCTCCGCAATCCTTTTTCGTAACGTTCGCTAGTCGTCGAGCTTGAGTTTCTGCAGCGCCTCGAACAAGGCGTTGTTGACCGGCGCTTCATCCTGATTCTGTTTCTTCAGATATTTTTGGACGTCCTGCTTAGCGGCTTTGCCGCCGGAGCCTTTTTTGCGGCGTTCATTGAAGGCCGACAGTTTTTCGCGGTAGCCGCATTTGCAGGTGAAGATCTGGCCGTCTCCTTCGCCGTGCAGTTCCATCTTCTTCATGCACTGCGGGCAGCGGGCATTGGTGACGCGCGCCACATTCTTGCGGTAGCCGCATTCGCGGTCCTGGCACACGAGCATCTTGCCTTTTTTGCCGTTCACTTCCAGCATCTGTTTGCCGCATTCCGGGCAGGTTTTTGTCGAGATGTTCTCGTGCCTGAACTTGCCGTCGCTCGTCTTGATCTCCGAGACGATC
Organism: Trichococcus ilyis; assembly: GCF_900109135.1. Lineage (GTDB taxonomy): Bacteria > Bacillota > Bacilli > Lactobacillales > Aerococcaceae > Trichococcus > Trichococcus ilyis. The sequence continues at coordinate 51,274 of NZ_FNYT01000004.1, forward strand.
GCTTGCGTATAGGCCTTCATTTCTTTGATGAATGCGTCCTTCTTCAGCTTGCCGGCAGCGATCTGTTCGAGCTTCTGCTCCCATTCGCCCGTCAAAGCCGGGGATTTCAGCTCTTCCGGAACCAGCTCCAGCAATTGCTTGCCTTTGGAGGTGACATGGATTTCCTGCCCGCGTCTTTCGATCAGGAATGAGTTGAACAGCTTCTCGATGATGTCGGCGCGCGTAGCCACGGTACCCAATCCGCCCGTTTCCTTCAACGTCTGCGCCAAGGCTTTATCGGTCGTTTCCATGTATTTGGCCGGATTTTCCATCGCCGTCAACAAGGTCGCTTCGTTGAAGTAGGCAGGCGGTTTCGTCTGTCCGGAAGTCTCGCTCACGTAACGGATCGCCAGTACATCGCCGGTTTCGATTTTCGGCAGCGCCTGTTCCTCCAGACCGTCCTCCATTTCCTCATCATCCGCGGTGCGGTTGCTGTAGACTTCTTTCCAGCCGGCAGCAGTGACTGTCTTCCCGCGGGCCACGAAGCGCTCGCCGCCGATATCCGCGCGCAGAGTCAGCTGCTCGTATTCATGGGCCGGGTACAGCACAGCCAAGAAGCGCTTCACAACCAAGTCGTAGATTTTGAGTTCCTGCGCCGACAGTTTTCCGATCTGGACAAACTCTTCGGTCGGGATGATCGCGTGGTGATCGGAGACTTTGCTGTCATCGACGAAGGCTTTGTTCGCCTTGATCGGACTCGCCAAGACTTTGTTGACGAGCGGGCGGTATTCCTTGATGGCGCAGGCCTTCAGCCGGTCCGGCAAGGTGGCCACGATGTCGTTCGACAAGAAGCGCGAATCCGTGCGCGGATAGGTCAACAGCTTGTGCTGCTCGTAGAGTTTCTGCATGAGGTTCAGCGTCTCTTTGGCGGAATAGCCGTAGAGTTTGTTGGCGTCGCGCTGCAGTTCGGTCAGGTCGTAAAGTCCGGGCGCATAGGCTTTTTTCGGTTTGCGGTCGACCGCCACAACCGTCGCTTGCTGCTTATCCAACTTTTTGACGATGGCTGTCACTTTGTCGCGGTCGAAGCTCTTCGTGTCGTTCGTTTTGGCGTCCTGCCAAATCAGCTTCAATTTCGTATCGGTCTGGGCTTCGATGCCGTAAAACGTCTTCGGCTGGAACTTTTTGATTTCCTCTTCGCGTCTGGCGATGATGGCGACGACCGGCGTCTGGACGCGGCCGCAGTTCAACTGGGCGTTGAATTTGGTCGTCAGCGCGCGGGTCGCATTCAGACCGATGTACCAATCCGCTTCCGAACGGGCCACAGCCGACTGATACAAATTTTCGTACGCTTTCCCAGGCTTCAGGTTCTTGAAGCCGTCTTTGATGGCTTTGTCCGTCACGGACGAAATCCAGAGCCGTTTGACCGGTTTGTTGACTTTCGCCTTCTCGATGATCCAGCGGGCGACCAGTTCCCCCTCGCGGCCGGCATCGGTTGCGATGATGATGTCGGAGACGTCATTGCGCACCAGTTGCGATTTGACGGCGTTGAACTGTTTGCCTGACTGCTTGATGACCGTCAGCTTCAGGTTTTCCGGCAGCATCGGCAGATCCGCCAAGTTCCAGTTTTTGTATTTCACATCGTAGGCTTCCGGATCGGCCAGCGTCACCAGATGGCCCAATGCCCAAGTGACGATATAGTCTTTCCCTTCCAAGTATCCCTGGCCCTTTTTCTCGCACTGCAGTACGCGGGCGATGTCGCGCGCCACCGATGGTTTTTCAGCTATTACTACACTCTTACCCATAATTTATGTTTGCTCCCTTATCTCTCGTTTCGTCAGGTCCTACTATATCACAATCACAGAATTTTTAAAGGGAGCTTAGCTTTGATACTGAGAGGGCCGCAAAAAAAAGAAGGAACAGATCCGCTCAGGAATCCTGCCCTTCTTGTATTTTTCTGAAGCCGTCCCCCTTTCGATCACCGGATTGTGGGATCCGCTGCGATCAAACGCCTTCCGGAACCCATTTCCCCATCAGACTGCGGTAATCGAGGGTTTCCCCGTCAACCACAAACGTGCCGTCGCCATTGGCATGGAAGGTCCGGCGTTCTTTTCGGTCGTTGTCGCACCACACCCGTTCGGCCTGCAAAACGACTATCCCATGGGGCTCGACATAATCGATGACTTTGCACTCCAGGCAGGCAAGGCATTCGGCGATCAATGGGGCCGCAACACCTTTTGCCGGCAATGGCGTCAAGCCAAATTCCTTGAATTTGTCCACTGTCGTCCCCGAACAGGTGCCGATTCCGATCACTTTTTCGGCTAGGTCAACCGTCGGAACGGCCAGGACACATTCCTTCGTTTTCATGAAGGTCGTGAACGAGTGGTTCCACGGCCCCGTCGAAAGTGCGATCCGTGGTGTGAAATCCATCACCATATGCCACGAAAGGGTCATGATGTTATTTTTGCCTTCATCGTTTGTCGTGAGCAACAAAACCGGCCCAGGCTCTATGAACGTGAATGCTTTCTCGATAGGCAATTCCACCAATGTCATAATCGATTCCCCCTATATTCTGCGGTAGCGTTTCAAACCTACGATGTTCAGAATCGTAAAAATACCGATGAACACAACAATGGCCGCCAAATCATTCCTGATATCCCCGAACCCTGTCCCTTTGATCATGACGCTCTGCAGCGCATTCCCGATGTAATAGAGCGGCATGAATTTAGCCAACACCTGCAGCCATTCCGCCAATATGCCGATCTCGATGAGCCCTGAAAAGAAAATTTGCGGAATGATCACGACCGGAATGAATTGCACCATCTGAAATTCCGAGGCGGCGAACGTCGACAGCAGCACACCGAAAGACAGTGCCAACAGCGCCGTCAGGAAGGTGATCAGCATCACCAACCCTAGGCTTCCGGCTACCGTGACATGCAAAACCCGGACAACAAACTCGACCAACAGCAAGGTTTGGATAAAGGCAAAAAATCCGTACCCCAAAAGGTATCCAGCAATGATTTCACCCCTTCGGACCGGCGCCGCCAACAGCTTATCCAGCGTTCCGGTTGTCCGTTCCCGCAGAAGGGCCATCCCCGAAATCAGGAAGACCAAGAAAAAGATGAAATAGCCAAGCAAGATCGGGCTGATGGTCGAGAAATAATCGGAATCCGCTTCGCCATACAGGTACTGTTCCGTGACAGCCGTCTGTTGCGGAACAGCTTGAGCCAGGCTCGGATTGGCTGCTGCCGCCTGTTGGGCGAGCGACGCGAAGGCGCCCAATTGCCGTTTTACCAGCGCTCCTTGGAGTTTTGCCCTGACGGCCGCGCTCTTGGCAGGCGCACTGTTCTCATAGGTAATCTCGATGGAGCCGTCCGCTTTTTGTGCGATGAAAGCCACCAATTGATTGTTTTCGATGTTTTCCTCCACCTGCTCTCCGCTCGGAAAGACGGCGGCCTCCAAATGATTGGCTTCCAGATTTTCGACTATTTCCGGATCCAGGTTATAGACCCCCACCTTGTAGGCCGAGTCCGAACCCGAAGAAGTGAACAGAAAATACATCAAGGTGAATATCATCAAAGGCGCGAACCACATCAAGGCCAGTGTCCGCTTATCCCGGAACATCTGGATGAAAATCCGTTTGGCGATGGCAAGTGCGATCATTCTTCCTCACCCCCCGCTGCCAAAAAAACTTCCTCAATGCTGTGCACGTCAAATTGCGCCATCATTTCGGCAGCGGTCCCCAAAGCGATCAAGCGCCCATGGTTCAGCAAGACCAGCTTGTCGCAGCGGCTGGCTTCGTCCATGGCATGGGTTGTGACCACAATCGTTTTACCTTGGTCCCGGATTTCATTCAGCTCATGCCAGATGCCTTGCCGCAAGATCGGATCGACGCCGACAGTCGGTTCATCCAAAATGAGTATGTCCGGATTGTGCAGCAGCGCGATCGCCAAAGACAGGCGCCGCTTCATCCCTCCGGAATAGCCTGACACGCGTTTGGATAAATCTTTCGTCAGATTCGTCACTTGAGCGACATAATCCAGCCTTTTCTGCAGCACATCTTTTTTCAAGCCATACAAATTCCCGAAGAAAGCCAAGTTCTCTTTGCCCGTCAATTCTTCGTACAAGGCATCCGCTTGGGCCATATACCCCACTTTGGCCAATACTGAAAAATTGGGCATCAGCTTATCACAGATTTTTGTCTGGCCCGTATCCAGGCTCTCCATCCCCAGCATCAACTTGATCAAGGTTGTCTTCCCTGTCCCTGAAGGTCCGATGATGCCGACAATTTCGCCCGGCTCGATCGTAAAATGAATATCTTCCAAAACCCGCTGCTGCTTGAACTTTTTTGAAACGTGCTGGACCTCAATCGCATGCATAGGCAAATCCCGCTTTCTCCGAATCTGTTTTTTTGGTTGGCTTTGAACGCTCAGGCCAATGCTCGTCACCCAACGCCGGGCGTCCTGAATGGGAGGGTGTCTATCGAAATGTCCGGATGGGCTTACCGACAAAAACGGATCCTCTTTCTTTATATTATAGTCCTCTTCGGTTCGGGACACTAGCTTCATCCAAACGAAAGCCTGCTTCTGCCGCTTGCCAACCCGGATCAATCAGCAGCCCGCATTACATTGTCACCCTTAAACAAACATAGGTTGACGCACGATTGTTCCTGTGTTACCTTTTTCTGGACAGGAGGAAGCGCTTTGGAAAAAACACTGATATTGAGCCGCGACAGCGTGGCTGCCTGGCAGCAAACGCTGGGTTTGAACCATGATTGGCAAACTCGGATTCCGCCCACTATCGGGGCCGCCTTGGCATTGGCCGTGCTGGCAGAAGAGGTCCCCGACGGCTTTTATTTGGCCAAACAGGAATGCCTTTTCACCGGCTGCCTCGAACAAAACAAGAACTATGCCTTGGCCGGCAAAATAACCAAAATGATCGAGAGCGACGCCTTGGACTGTTTGACTTGCGAGGTGACCATCAGCCATGCAGGCGAAACGCTGCTCGCTTTGACCTCCACCTTGGTCAGGCCGAAGCGGGAAAACGAAAAAAACGATACAAAAGCGGTCGGAGGGCAAACCTGCCCTGCGGAACAGCCCATCCAGCGCAGAAGTTTCAGCCCGGGCGATATCAAGCGTTACACCCAACTCAGCGGCGACCGCAACGGCATCCATCAAGGTGATCATCCGGTTGTGCCGGGCATGCTCTGCCTCTTGGCCATCGAAGATGCCTTGGCGCTCCAAGGCATTTTCTGCCGGCGGTTCTCCGTCCAGTACAAGCGTCCGCTCTATGCCGGCGAAGACCTTGCCCTTTATCTGCAAAATGATCTTTTATGCGGCAAGGTTCAGAATCAGCTGCACTTGAAATTGAAATGGGAGGCTTGAAACATGCACGCACAAATCAACGCGATGAAGGAAGTCTATATTGTGGGCGGTCTGCGCACACCCATCGGCAAAACAAACGGCAAGCTCAAGCGTTTTTTGCCCGAACAGTTGGCGGCCAAAATTTTGAATGAGCTGCTTGAAAAATTTCAGCTTGAGCCGCAAAACATCGATGAAGTCCTGCTGGGCAATGCCGTTGGCCCCGGCGGCAACCTCGCCAGGGTTTCCTTGCTGGAAGCCGGCTGGCCCTATGCCATCCCTGCCCACACCCTCGACTACCAATGCGGTTCGGGCCTGAGCGCTGTTCAATTCGCAGCTAGCCGGATCGCAGCCGGGGAAAGCGACCTCGTCATCGCCGGCGGAGTCGAGAGCACAAGCATGGCTCCGCTCAGGCAATTCAACCCGAAGGATCCCCGCTTCCAAGGGCATGGCATCAGCTATGAGCGCGCCCCCTTCTCCACCCCGGCCATCGGCGACCCCGATATGGGGGAAGGCGCCGAAAACGTGGCCCGGCTGATGGGCATCTCGAGGGAACAGATGGACGCTTATGCCTTAGAAAGCCACAGAAAAGCCCAGGCGGCCTGGGAAAACGGCTCGCTGAAGGACATTGTCGCTCCGCTTGCGCTGCAGGACGGCACACTGCTGGAAAAGGATCAATGCATCCTGCCCGGTTTGTCCCTGGATTTCCTCAAACGGCTGCCCCCCGCCTTCATCGCGGACGGCAGGATCACTGCCGGCAACGCCTGCCTGAAACACGACGGCGCCGCCGCCCTGTTGCTGTGTTCAAAACGCGCTCTGGAAAAATATGGCCTGACAGCGCAGGCGGTCATCCGTGCTACGGACTGCACAGGCTGCGATCCCAACCTGTTTCCGCTCAGTCCGGTCCCTTCCGTCCGGAATCTGGCCCAAAAAGCCGGCATCACGTTGGACGCGGTGAGCGCCTTCGAGATCAATGAAGCTTTTGCGGCAAAAGTGCTGGCTTGCTGCGGGGAACTCGGCATCGAGACGAAACGGACCAATGTGCTCGGCGGCGCCCTTGCCTACGGTCATCCCTACGGAGCATCGGGGGCCATCATCTTGCTGCACCTCCTGAAAGTACTGGAACTGCAGCAAGGCTCCCTGGGCATCGCCACGGTGGGCGCTGTGGGCGGCCAAGCCGTCTCCATCCTGATTGAGAGGTGTACCGATCCATGCGCATAGACGGGAACCTGAAAAAATGGGCGCAGGAACAGCCCGAAAGAATTTGCCTGATCCACAGCGGTCAACGCTTGACTTATCTTCAGCTGGAAAACGAGGTCGATGCGGTTTCCCGCCGACTGGCCAGCCAGTTGCAGAAAGGGGACCGGGTCGCCATCCAATTGAACGACCCTATCCAACAGATCCTGTACCTGCTGGCAACCGTCCGCGCCGGCGGCATTGCCGTTCTATTGGACCCATCTTTACCCGCGGACAAAAGACTGCAAACCGAAAAGAAAATACAGGCTGCGCTGCTGATTGATCCCACTTTCATCCTTCCGGAGGACAGCGCGGAGCAGCTGCCGGCAATCAAGCCGAGCGACCTTTTCCTGGGCGCCTTCAGTTCCGGCAGCACGGGCAACCCCAAACTCATCTGGAGGGATCACCAAAGCTGGACCAGCGCCTTTGCGGCCCAAAGCCAAGTATTTCATTTGTCCAGCGAGACTTGCCTCTACCTGGTCGGTTCTTTGGTCTACACAGGCAACCTGAACAGCGCCATTCATCTTCTCCATGCTGGCGGAACGCTCGTTTTCGGGAAAAACCGTTCGCCGCGGACTTGGGTCCAGGAAATCACAGCCCATCAGGTCAGCGCAATTTTCATGGTGCCCACCCATTACCGGCTCCTGCTGCATGCGCTCGATGAACCGCTGGAGCAAATCAGCGCGCTGGTCAGCTGTGGGGCAAAAATGGATTTCCAAACGGCCCGGCAACTCACGGAACGCTTCCCGGCTGCCCGGTTTTGCGAATACTACGGAGCCAGCGAACTGGGGCATGTCAGTTACGCTTCCTTTGCCGATCTGGAGAAATATCCAGACAGCATCGGCAAGCTTTTCCCGGGGGTGCACGTGTCCCTTCGCGATGGCTTGATCTGGGTGGAAAGCCCCTACCTCGCCCCGGACTTCCGCCCTTTCGCAACCGTTGGCGACCTGGGCAAAATCAACGAGGATGGCTATCTCTTTCTGACGGGCCGCGAAGGCGACATCATCAACAGCGGAGGCATCAAAATCCGGCCGAAGGAAGTGGAGCAGGTCCTGAACCGCTGCCCCGGCATTTCCGAAGCCGTTGTGAAGGGGATAGCGGATCCCTTGCGGGGCCAGAAGGTAGCCGCCTGGATCGTCAAGGCGGATCCGGATCTGAAACCGGATGAGATCAAGCACTTTTGCAGCAGCCAGCTTTCCAAACAAGCCGCTCCTCAAAAAATATTCTTCATCGACAAGCTTCCTCTGACCACCAGCGGCAAACCGGACTACAGCAAATTGACGTGCGAGGATTGAAAAAATCCGAATGTCATTAACTTAAGGGTACTGACAAATAAGAGACAGTGGAAATCGGAGATAAATCCTCTCATTTCCACTGTCTCGTTCATTTCTGACAAGCGAATAATCCCAGGAAAACAAACCGCTCAGCACAGGGGCTCGAAATTGTCGAATAGGTGAGGAACATTCGATTATGTGCTTCCGCATCGGGCCGAGTTTGTCGAATGCCAAGAAACATTCGGCAATTTGATTCCGCATCGCACTGGAATTGTCGAATGCGCGAGCGACATCCGACAATCTCTCACCCCGCAGTCAAAAAAAGCGAGGATGCATTATGCAGCCTCACTTTTTTTACAGTTGTCAAGTCGCTTAAGTTAATGACATTGAACAAAATCCTGCCCACATTAAAAAGCCTATGCAGAATTCACGAGTCGAATCTGCATAGGCTTTTTTCATCTTTGTTTTTGCGGCTGCCCTTCATTAAGTCAAATAGCACAAACATTTTTCCAGATCTGATCTGCTTTGGTCTATTTCTTTCGTTAGTTTTCTCTCGACTTCAGCTTTATCGATCATCAGCCTATGTCGTTTGACGAATGCGTACAGCTCTTGCCTGAACGCTGCATCCAAGCTTCCGAAGTCCAGCGGCAAGCGGGTCCTGTCCCCCGTTGTAAAATACATTTTGTACTGTTCCTTCGCCCAACTTTCGGCCTGTTCGCCAAGGCCGAAAGCTAATTTTTGGTTTTCCTTGGCTACTCTTTTCCAAGCAAGCAGATTCGGCTGCAAATACCTTGACCACAGCGCCTCCCTTTGCAAAAGAAGGAAAGCATTCCGATATTTTTCCAAGTAATACCGCAGGAGCGTTTCCTGCAGATAATCTCTATGCACTGCATAGCAACGCTCCACTTCGATTTTTTTGCTGTCGTTAGCTTCCTGTTCAAACTTATAGCTGAATCCCCGCACGGCACCGTCCACAGTAACTACAGAATTGCCGTAACTGGAAAGCAACCTGTCTTCTTTTTGAACATCAGGCAACCCACCAGCGAAGTATCTCTTGAAGGCTACAAACAAGCTGTAGTCCACCTGGATAAAGTCGTTTATCGGAACGGCGGGCATCGCTTCGCTTAATTCTGCTAGCTGAGGTCCTGCCCACGAAGATTCCAAAAACGAACGCATCCTATCAAAACTGAAATATTCAACTTCAGATCCCGACATCTTTGAGGACATCAGGAAGGCAAAATAGGAACCTATCACAAACAGCAAGACAAGCATCGTTACAAAAATCCCTTGGAAACCGCCGACAGCAAAGCCCACCATGGGAAGTGCCAGAAAAAGAATGAGGAAGATATTTTTTACCTTTTTCATAACCAAAGCCCACATACATTTTGGATGGCTTCATCAACCTTACCCTCTTTCCCAGGGAATGCACACATCAGCACGCATCCCGGATCGTATCTATGCAACCCCATTATACGGGAGCACATTTGCTGTTTATATTGATAGATTAGCTTGTGATAAGCATGTGCGTATCATATTCAACTGCGGTTTTTTTATCGCATTAGTTGAGTTACGGAACCCCTACTTGCTAATGCCATTCGGATGAATTTGACTGAAGAGATAGAATCGAGGATCTATTGCTCTGGATAGGTTACACTTAACTGGAAACATTACAAAAGGATGGTATGTATGGAATGATGAGTAAAATGTTGCATGATAAAGGTAGTTTGTGTCATTGCAAGGAAAGAGTAATCGTATTAACTGGAAAACGTCATTCCTGTTTTCCTTGTGAATATTGACATTGAATGATAAGATAAAAAGAGAACTTATGCACATAACAGATATGCGAAAGATAAAACAAACAATACTATCAAAGCATGGTAATCGTTAGATGAATAATACTATTTATGGAGGCACAATTGATATATGTGCCTTCTAGTTTTATATAGTAAGCACATCAAGAAAGTGGGTGAAGCCGCATGGCAACAATTGAACAAGTAAAAGCTTTGATAAGAGCACATTTTGATAGTAATGATGAGAAATTTAAGACTGTTGTTTTGCAAATTGCGGCTCACGAGGCAAAAGTTGGACACACTGCTAGTGCCAGAGAAATCAAAGACATTATCCAAAACCCCAAATATTTAAATAAGAACAAAGTCTTAAAGCTTAATAATCGCTTGGATATTTTGGAACACCGAATGGTCAACTCTACTATCTCGGACTTAATTGTATCTACTGAGATTGAGGATAAAATAAAGCGTGTAATCAATGAATATCACAAAAAAGATATTCTGAGAAAGAACGGTCTTATGAATCGATCAAAAGTATTACTTGCTGGAGATCCTGGAACCGGCAAAACAATGACTGCTTCAGTAATAGCTAATGAACTATATTTACCTCTTTACATTATACAGTTTGATCGATTGATTACAAAATATATGGGAGAAACCAGTGCAAAACTAAGGCAAGTATTCGATCATATAAAAGAAGTTCGTGGAGTTTATCTTTTTGATGAATTTGACGCAATTGGATCAGATAGAAGCTTAGATAATGATGTCGGTGAAATGAGAAGAATATTAAATTCATTTCTGCAGAATCTTGAAGATGATGAATCGTATAGTATCATTATTGCTGCAACGAATAATCCAAATATTTTAGATAAAGCTTTATTTAGAAGATTTGATGATGTCATAGAATACAAAAATCCTGATGCTGAACAAATTGAAAGATTATTTAAAATGAAACTTCATGGGAAAGCATCCAATGATATTTTCTCAGAAGATATATATATACAAGCTTTAGGATTGAATCACGCAGATATTGTAAAGGCCTGTGAAGATGCAGTTAAGTATTCGATTTTAGAGGATAGCATTATTACAAAAGATATTTTAATGAATAACATCCAAGATAGAAAGGATTACTATAAATATAAGGAGGCTTAAGAGATAAATGGAATCAAGATTAAGTAACTTATATGTTAATCAAACAGCCAGAGCTATTGATTATACACCTGTTTCAAATAATAGAGGGACCAGTAATTTTCCACCAAGATCTAGTAGAAGATCTCATGCAGAACACCTTGAAATTGCTTTAAGAAGAGCATGGGAATTAGCAGAAGAGAACCAAGAAGCAATCGGAACAGTTTCTATTGCTTCAAGACATGGTGTTTATTTAGAAATAAAGGGTCAAGCAGGTTATGACTTAATCACTAAGAGCTTAGAAAACATCACTCAGCATGTTAGATTATGTAACGTTAAGACTGAAGATGTTGGTGAAGATCAAAAAATTATAAACTCAACAGTATTTGTCCCTGAAAATAAAAGGGATTTTTTTGTTAAAAAATTAAACAAATACAAAGAAACTGAAAACGAAGAAAAAGTCATTGGTACTATAGAGAGCATCAATTTGGCGTTTGTAGAGGCTCTTTGGATGAGTGACAGAAATGAAATACCCACCACGGATCCAAAATGGTGTGAAGTATGGCTAATGTATGAAAGCGATGAAAAAATTGAAAAAGTTATCCATGAGTTCTACGCGATTTGTAATGAAAAAAACATTCAATATAAGGATCAAAGAATAATATTCCCGGAGAGACTCGTTTTAGGAGTAAGAGCGAATAGGCAGCAATTGTCTGAATTACAATGGCTCAGTTCAAGGATTGCTGAATTTAGAATCATGGTTACCCCTACTGGTTTTTTTGATAATCTTTCCGAAACTGATCAAAGAGAATTTGTAAAGGATTTATCAGAAAGAATAGATGTCTCATCCAGGTCTAATACTTCTGTATGTCTACTAGATACAGGAGTCAATAATGGACATGAATTACTCAAGCCCCTTTTATTTGATGAAAACATGCATTCAGTAGACGTTTCCCAGAGTGCTTATGATATTGCTGACCATGGGACCAGAATGGCGGGAATTGCTGCATACTTTACGCTGGAAGATAAACTAGAAAGCTCTGATCCTATTGTGGTAAATCACTTTTTAGAATCAGTAAAACTATTTGATAATAGTGGCGATAATCATCGGGAATTGTATGGCTATGTGACAGAGAACGCTATTAGTTTAGCTGAAATACAAAGTCCAGAGACGAATAGATCCATTTGTATGGCTGTTACTGCTCCAACAAATGCAATTAAAAACGATGGTAGACCCTCTTCTTGGTCCGGCGCAATTGATTCTATTATTTCAGGCGCAAATGAAATTGAACAATCTGACATAAACAGAAAGTTGATGTTTGTATCAGCAGGGAATACTCTTGTTGAAGAAATTATAGAAGCGGGTGATGCTAAGACCGCGGTTATTAATCATATAATTGAAGATCCAGCACAAGCTTGGAATGCAATTACTGTGGGTGCATATACAAACAAATATCAAATACCTGAAGAGTTGAATGGAACATTTCAACCAGTTGCTGAGCCTGGATGCTTTTCACCTTTTACTTCTTCTTCTCTTATGTGGAGTGATAAATGGCCAGTAAAACCTGATATTGTTCTTGAAGGTGGAAATCTGTCCTATGATGAAAATTCCGATTTTTACTCTGAACTGCCCGACTTGCAGCTTTTAACCACAAGTATGAAATTCGAAACGGGGAAATCCTTTGATACCATAAGCATGACAAGTTCAGCTACAGCACAAGCAGCATGGCTTGGTGCAAATATTCAGCATCATTATCCAGATCTTTGGCCGGAAACAGTACGAGCGTTGATTATACATTCAGCAGATTGGACAGATTCTATGAAAAATGCGTTATTTGAGAATACATCCCCGAATAGAGCTGATTATCGTCGATTGTTGAGAACGTGTGGATATGGAGTGCCGGACTTTAGCAAAGCAATTTGGAGTGCATCAAATCGAGTGAACTTGGTTATTGAAGATGAAATTCAACCTTTTTTAAAAAAAGAAAATGGCAGTGTTACTTCAAACGAAATGCACATCCACAATATCCCCTGGCCAGATGATGTGTTATTGAGTTTAGGAGATGAGATTGTAAGAATGCGTGTAACACTATCATACTTTATTGAACCAGGTCCGGGTGAAGTTGGATGGAAAGACAAGTACAGGTATCCTTCTTGCAGGCTTCAGTTTGATGTTAATAATTCTACAGAAGATCATGAAAATTTCTTAAAGAGGATTAACAAAGCTATCAGAGATGATGAAGAAGATAAAGGTGATGTTAAAAATGACAGCAACCGCTGGGTAATTGGTTCATCAAACAGAAATGTTGGTTCTATACATTCTGACATTTGGGAAGGGACAGCAGGTGAATTAAGTCAAAGTAATAGGATTGCAGTTTATCCGATAACAGGTTGGTGGAAGTTAAGGACTAATCTACAGAAATTTAATTCAAAAATTCGATATTCTTTAGTGGTGAGTATCGAAGCGCCAGAAGCAGAAATTGACTTATATACTGTCATTAAGAATAAGATTGAAAGTGAAATCAGCGTTGAAAACAGAACCACAGTTTCTACTGAAATTACCTACTAACAACATGAACAACAGTAAGCCCTAAATATAAAAAACATACTAACATTAGTAGCACAAACCACGGCCATGGTTTGTGCTACTATTTTTTTATAGTAGAAGTGAAGGTAAGCCGACCAGCCTCTGGGACCATATAGAGTCCGCATCACAAACCGGCTCATTTCACACCCTTGTTTGAATCAGTTTAGTATGTTGGGGCCAAGAGACCGTGTATAAGAAAATGGAATCGATAAGGCACTGTGAGATCTTCTATGATGGCTAATGAGGAGGAAAAAAAATGAAGCATATAATCGCACTTGATGTCAGTAAAGGAAAGAGCACTATGGTGCTGTACAATCACAACCAGCAATGCGAATTCGAAGGTGAACTTCTGCATACGCGTGCTGGATTTGAACAGCTGCACCAACGAATCATTACACTACACTAGCTGAGTTGGACGGGCAAGCGCCTGAAATTGTGTTCGAAGCAACGGTAAGCGCCAAATAATCAGGTATATACTACAACACGAATAACCCTACTACAATATGGATATCATATCGTAGTAGGGTTATTTGCAGTTTGCTTGGATCTCTGGATTCCATGGCAAATAATCCTCAAGAAGTTCGGGCTCCTCTTTGAAGGGCGTGTTCGGAAGTTCCTTGAACAAATAAGTCAGGTATTTGAATACATTCAGATCATTTGCTTTGGCAGTCTCAATGATGCTGTAGGCAATGCTGCTTGATTCAGCGCCCTTAGGGCTGGCATAAAAATTCCAGGCTTTACGACCGACCACGAATGGTCTTATGCTTCGTTCCGCCAATTATCCTGAAATAAGGATAATTGGCGGAAAACGCAATTAGAGCCAATGTCATTGGGCGAAAAAATTGGCTTTTTTCCGTCAGCGAAGCTGGTGCTCAAGCGAATGCCATCTGTTTAAGCGTAAGCCCGTATTCAAACGACGCATATAAATATACAGCACCTCCTGGTACGATTAGCGTATCAAATGAAGGAGGTGCTTTTCCTATGCCGCAACAAAAATTGACAATCGTCCCCGTTACACTACATCCTGATAACCAATTCCCCTCTTCATCTCCGGCTATAACCCCACCTTATGCCTGTTGCAAAATCAAAATGGCCAATCTGGAGATCTCCTTTTTCAACAACGCGGATGAGCACGTCATTCAGACGGTCATGAGGGAGCTGAAAAAACTTGAAATGTGACTACACAAACGTAAAAAATATCTACATTGTCTGCGGAAAAACCGATATGCGGAAAGGAATTGATGGATTGGCCACGCTCATCCAGGATTCGTTCGAGTTGGATCCCTACGGGGATTCCATTTTCCTGTTTGCCGGTTGGAATAAAGATCGTTACAAGTGTTTGTATTTTGATGGAGACGGCTTCGCGCTGCTTTACAAGCGCTTGGACAACGGCAAGCTTCAATGGCCGAAAGATGAACAAGAAGTACGCACGCTTTCGCAACAGGAACTTCGTTGGCTGTTAGAGGGGTTATCAATCCAACAGCCGAAGGCTATCCAGCCCTCACCGAAAGGCGCCTTCTGAATCCTGTTACGCGGCCATTTTTATCTTTATTACGGCATGCAAACCCGTTATAATGGAGAGAACGAAATCGAACGAAACGTGGTGAAACAGGTGGAAACCTCTTCTGGGAACAACAATCAAACTGAGCATATCATTCGTCTGCTCGAAGCACAGTTGGCTCATTCAAATCAGCAAAACAAGGACTTGGCAAAACAGATCGAAGCGCTGACCGAACAGGTTCGCCAGTTGACCAAGCTTCTTTATGGATCAAAAACGGAGAAGACTAGGTATCAATCAGCCGATGGACAAGCATCGTTATTTGATGACGATTCCTCTTTTAGTTTACCTGAGCCCACAGAAGAACAAAGCCAACAGACTGCTACATATACTGTTGTTCGAAAGATCCGTACGAAAAAAAGAAATGATTCCCTCCGGGAAGACATCGAAACCGAGGAGATTCACCATCATCCCGAAAATATTATCTGCGACTGTTGCCAACATCAAATGGTTGAAATCGGCAGCACCATTGCCCGCGAAGAAGCTACCTTCATCCCTGCGAAGATGATGAGGGTTCAGCATATTGAACATGCATATGAATGCAGATCCTGCAAAGGCGACACCCTTCAACTAGCGCAAATTAAGCGAGGGAAGGCGCCAAAGGCGGCGATCCAACGCAGTCTCGCAAGTCCGAGCGTCCTCGCAAAACTCATCTACGATAAATTTATCCAATATTTGCCCCTGTACCGTCAGGTAAAGGAATGGGATCGTTATGGGCTGGAAACAAATGATAAAAACCTCTCCAATTGGGTTATTCGTGCAGCAACTGACTGGCTGTTGCCTGTATACGAACACATGAAGGAGGAGATGATGGCCAAGTCTATCTTGCATGTCGACGAGACATATGCCCAAATCATCAATCGCTCCGATGGCAAAACGGGACAAACGAATGCCTATAACTGGGTCTATCGCACAGTGCCAAGCCAAGGGCCGACGATTGTCCTGTTCGACAGCGCCTTATCACGCTCCCGTGCGGTCCTCGAACGGTTCACCGAAGGATATAAGGGGACGATTATTTGTGATGGCTACTCTGCCTACGGCAAGTTGAAGGACGTGACGTTCGCCAATTGTTGGGCACATGTGCGGCGTTATTGGTTAAAGGCTGACAGTAAAAATGGCCGGATCGGTGTACAGTATTGCGACAAATTATACGAACTGGAGAGGGAGTTTAAGACACTCTCCCCGAGTAAGCGTCGCAAAAAGCGCCAAAAACACTCGAAGCCGATTGTGCAGGAATTTCTTCGTTGGGTCGAAACATCACCTTTCTTTGGGAAAAACGCTTTGGCCAAAGCAGCCGAATATACGTTGAACCGCGTGGAGGGTTTAACAGCATTCTTGGACGACGGTCGCATCGAAATCGACAATAATCCTGCGGAAAACGCAATTAGGGCCAATGTCATTGGGCGAAAAAATTGGCTTTTTTCCGTCAGCGAAGCTGGTGCGCAAGCGAATGCCATCTGTCTAAGCCTGGCAGAAACCGCCAAAGCCAATGGTATTGATTTCTATGAATACATCAAGAAACTGTTCCTGGATTTGCCAAACTTGGATATCCATCAAAATACAGCTGTGCTGAATCAGTACTTGCCTTGGTCACAAAAAATCAAGGAAACGTGCAGCGTAACAGCATAAATAGCCGGAAACTTGCGAAAAAATCGCACAGTATTCGGCTATTTGTGGTGCGCACCTTTTGGTGCGCTGTTTTTTTATATTTCGGGCTTACGTTTAAGCCTAGCAGAAACCGCTAAAGCCAACGGTATTGATTTCTATGAATACATCAAGAAACTGTTCCTGGATCTGCCAAACATGGATATCCATCAAAATACAGCTGCGCTGAATCAGTACTTGCCTTGGTCAAAAAAAATCAAGGATACGTGCAGCGTAACAGCATAAATAGCCGGAAACTCGCGAAAAAATCGTACAGTATCCGGCTATTTGTGGTGCGCACCTTTGGGTGCGCTGTTTTTTTATATTTCGGGCTTACACTTTACACAAACATCTTTTGAAGCATAGCTTTCTTTATTTGTTGATAGTCATTGACCTTCTGCTGATGGAGATTGATAGACTGATCCAATTGATTGAAAAAATTACTGATTTTGATTTGTTCTTGTAGTTCAGGAATAGTTAACTTTAGATTCTCCAACTTACTAAGATACATGTACGTACGAGATCCGCCCTGTTTCTGTAAAGTAGCATAACTTCGGAACTCTCCTCCGTTATTTAACTGATACTGAAGGAAGTCAGAGTCCAATCCCTGCTTTGTTGTGAATACTGGATATAACGTGCTCACAATCCCGTAGTCCACTATATCATTTATATTAAATTTGAATATTTCATCATCGGACATATGGCGGTAAGTGAAGTATCCTCTAGGAACAATGTTGTACCCAGTGTTATCTTCTGATGCTATTTGGTTTCCATTGTAATAATCAGTTTGGAGGAAAATACCTCGACGCGAAGAAGTTAAAACAGGGTATTGGTTATTTCTATTAGTTTTTTCAGCATAAGGTACAATCCATTCTCCCAACTTACGCTGTTCCCATCCTTCTGTAAATCCTTCAAATCTAACCTCCGGAACTTTTTCTCCATTTTGAGGAAACATTTTTTGTAGCATGGCCTTCTTTAATTCTTTGAAGTTATCCAACTGACGCTGATGAAGAGCGATAGTATCGTCAAGGTGTTTGAAGAAAGTACCAATTTTAGTTTGCTCTTCATTTTCAATAGGAACGGCTAATGTTAAATCTTTAACTATAGCCCCCGATAAGTTACCCTGACCGCCTTGTAAATATGTACTAATAATTGAATTTTTTTGTCGTCTTAGCCACTGCATTATGAAATTTGAGTCGTATTCGATTTTTGGTTTGATCGCTAAAATGGCTTGATTTATTGCTCCATTTATTTGAGAAATACCAACTTCTCCGCTAGTAGCTCCATATAAGGCATATAAAATATCTCCCTCTTCTACAAGCTTTGCAGAAGAACTATTTAGCCCTTCTTCTGTTATATATAGTTCAGTATTTTTTGAGGTTATCTCACCAGAGCGTATGAAAGGAATACTACCACCATAGTATGATCGATTTGATACACTCGGGGTCCCCCCTGAATATGATTCGGAAATTTCACTTAGCTTACGCTGTTCCCAAGTGTCAGTAAAACCGTTAAAGCGAATGGAAGGATTTTTTTTCATTTTGCTACTCATTTCCATCACCAACATTCATCAATTTCGCCAGCGCATTCTGCAATTCTCGTTCTGCTTCTTCGGTTGTACCATGCAATTCTCCGAACAACGCAAATAATTCTTTCTCTGCTTGAATGATTTCTTTTTGTGTCTGTTGGATTGCAGTTGCGACTTCATCCAAGGAAATTTTTTCTTCTTCCTCGAACGTATCTACGTAGCGCGGAATGTTTAGGTTGTAGTCGTTCTCCTTGATTTCATCCAGAGTCGCCACATAGCTGTATTTGTCGATTGCTTCCCTTTTTTTGTAGGTAGCCACGATCTTTTCCACATTTCCATCGGTCAGGTTGTTTTGGTTTTTGGCCTTTTCGAATTCGTTTGAAGCATCAATGAATAGAACGGTATTGTCGTCTTGGCGGCATTTCTTAAACACCAAAATACAAGTTGGGATGCTGGTACCGTAAAACACATTAGCCGGTAATCCGATAACTGCGTCCAAGTAATTCTTTTCTTCAATGAGATACTGACGGATGACACCTTCAGCTGCGCCACGGAATAGAACACCGTGTGGTAAAACTACGCCCATTGTGCCGTTGTCGTCCAAATGATAAATCATATGTTGGACAAAAGCGAAATCAGCTTTTGATTTTGGTGCCAACTTACCGTAACTGCTGAACCTTTCATCATCGAGGAACTTCGCATCAGCACTCCAGTTCGCGCTGTATGGCGGATTGGCAACAACCGCCTCGAACCGCATGCCATCGAAATGTGGATGTTCCAGTGTGTCGCCTAATTCGATATCAAAATTTTGGAATGATACTTCATGCAGCAACATATTCATGCGGGCTAAGTTGTAGGTAGTGCTGTTAAGCTCTTGACCGTAATAGTGGCGGACATTTGCCTCATTCCCGATACGAAGCAACAATGAACCGGATCCGCAAGTTGGGTCATAGACATTTTTCAGGTCAGTTTTATCGGCGGTCACGATTTTCGCCAGAATTTTGGAAACCTGTTGAGGCGTGTAGAATTCTCCTGCCTTTTTGCCTGCATTCGCTGCAAACTGGCCAATCAGGTATTCGTAAGCATCTCCTAGCACATCGATTTCTGCATCTTCATGCATGAAATCAATTTCGTTCAAATTGATGATAACTTTAGATATCAGGCTGGAACGGGCTTTCACGGAATTTCCTAATCGTGATGACGTCAGATCCATGTCATCAAACAGGTGATTAAAATCCTCTTGGCTGTCATGCCCTAGCGTAGATTCTTCAATCTTGCTGATGGCTTTCTCGAGCACTTCCACGTCAAAATTTCCTTGTTCGCCTTTTTCGATTTCTGCTACCATCGCAGAGTAAAGATCTTGAGGCTCAATGACATAGCCGATTTGAGCTATCAGTTCTTCCTTCAGACCTTTTTGGTATTCTGGATCTTTCCAGGCTTCTTCGTAGCTGGTGTTATCTTCTTCCAACAGCTTGATTACCCGTTGTTCCGTTTTCTCAGATAGGTAGCGGTAGAAGATCAGTCCCAGAATGTAGTTACGGAATTCGCTGGCATCCATTGTCCCGCGCAAATCGTTGGCGATAGCCCATAGTTTCTTATGTAATTCTGCTTGTTGCACTTTTTGTTTTGCTGATGTACTCATTTTAGTTTCTCCCTTGTAGGTATGTATTTAGTAACGCGTGTACTGCTAATTTTTCTAACCTGATCTTTTCTAACTGCAATAGTTCTCTTTTTTGTTGGAGACGATAGATCGCGCCTACTCGTTGCTGCTCTTCCAAAGCGGGGCACAGCAGTTCAAACTTGCGCAATTGCTGGAGGCTTAAACGAGATACAAGACTTGCCCCTTGTTCATTCATGGCAATTTGCTTTCTGACTGCATCCGATTCATTGTAGACGTAGCAGAAGTAGTTCGGATCTATTTTGCTGCTATCATACGCTACCCGAATATAGTTGGATGTCAGGAGGTGTCCTTCATGCGCTTCGCTGACAATTACGGCTTTGTTCGTTGTCAGGCTGATCAGCAGCATCCCCGGTTCGACAAGCATCACGTCTTCCTCTGTACGGATGACTTTATCTTGCTTTCCGTCATCCGACTCGAACTGAAAAGAATCGGCTAAAAAATGCTTTCCAGAATAGACTACGTACCCACTTACATCCGGATCATCCACTTCCCTGATGCGCGTCAGTAATTGTCCAGGTTGAAGCTTCGCAATCTCATCGATTCGGCATTTCATCCCTTCACCACCTTTGTAATTTCTTTAAATTTCATGCCCATATGCCTATCATAGTCTTAAAAAAATACAAAGTCAACTAAAAAGAGTGTAATTTTAATAAATTACACTCTTTTTAAACTATCTTTATGAAGAGCTGAGCGGCAGACTACTCAATTTTTGCCACTCCTAATTTTAAACAGACATGAATTTGCGGGTATTTTCCATCACGAACTCAAAAATCCGGTCGATTTTTCTGCGTTTCTTGATGAAACTACCGTTGATTTGGTCGGAAACGCGTTCTCGGTTCAGACTGCCGCTGTATTCGTACTCAGCCAAAAATTCATTGACCACGGCAGGCTCCAGCTCCACGTTTTGGGCAAAGTTATAGATTTCCCCTTCACGTTCTTCTTCTTCGAATTCATTGTATGCTTCGTCGAGGTTGGTTTCCTTGTCGAGCACAGGAACGACCTTATCCAGGAACTTGCGGATCAGGTCGGCCTTCAAACGCAAATCTTCATTATCTGCTTGGTCAAGTAGTCGGTGAATCGTTGCAACATTTTTGTCCCGCTCAGCTTCATCCTCCAGATTGATGTTACGGATGAGGTTTAGTATGTAGCTGACGTTGATGGTATCCGTTTGGATGACCTCTATCGCAAAGTCCAGGTTATCGAGGATGGAAACCTCTTCCCCTTTTTCCTTCTTTTTCACCTTTTCATAGATGGCAAAATACTTGCTCTTGAAATCCTGGTAGTTCTGCTCAACAATTCCGATCGTGTCTTCCGAAAACTCGAATTCATCAAAAGTGCGTAGCTTCAGCAGCAACTTAGAGAGCTCCCGGAATAGTACCACAAACTGATACTGATCCTCTTCGGCCTCCAGTTGATCCACTGATTCCGGTGTCGGTGCCAGTTGCAGCAAAGAAGCAAGAGCCGCTCTGAATTCGGTCAGATATTCCGCATAGCTAGCCATCAGCACCGTATTGGTGTCATTGGTTTGCGAGTACAGTTTGATTGCTTCATCGGTTTGGTACTTCAGGTTGCGATAGCACACGATGTTCCCGTATGGTTTGGTTTCCTTTTCGATCCGATTCGTCCGGGAATACGCTTGAAGTAATGTGTGGTATTTCAGATTTCGATCCACGTAAAGAGTATTCAGAGGCTTACTGTCAAACCCCGTTAAAAACATATCCACCACGATGAGGATGTCCAGTCTTTCGCCAGGAACGCCTTTCTTGATGCGCTTGGAAACATCCGCAAAATAGCCATTGAAATTATCCGTCGAGAAATTTGTGCCGAACGTTTCATTGTAGTCCTTCATGATGCGCTCTAAGCTATCTCGTGAGTGCTCAGTAGAAATATCTTCGTTGCCGGGTTCATTTGCACCGTAGGTAAAGATGCTCGCGACATTGATTCCATCTGCATGTTGCTTGAACAGATTATAGTATTTGATCGCCATTTTAATGCTTTGGACGGTAAAAATGGCGGTATATTGCTGATTTTTGGTCTTCTTGCGGTGGTTCTTAAGGATGTGCTTGGTGATGTCCTCCAGCCGTTCGTCCGCCATCCATACTTCGTTCGTGTTGATGCCAGCAACCCTATCCTGATCCTCTTCATCGAACTGTCCTCGGAATGTACTGATGTATTCTACCGAAAAACCTAACACGTTCTCATCGCGAATGGCATCTTTGATCAAGTAGTGGTGCAGACACTTCTGGAAAATATCTGCCGTGACTCGACCATCCTGACTTGGATTTTCAGGAAAACGTGGTGTCCCTGTAAAGCCAAAGTACTGTGCATTCTTAAAGTGCTTGTGGATCAGTTTGTGCATTTCGCCGAACTGGGTCCGGTGGCATTCATCGATGATGAATACAACCCGGTCTTCCCTGTAGCTGTCGATCACCTTATGCTCAGATTTGACGGCATTGGCCATCTTCTGAATAGTCGTCAAAATCAGCGGTTTTGTCCTATCTCCCATCTGTTTCAACAGTTTGTAGGTATTGTCGGTCATGTCCACAGAATCCGCTTCAAACTTATTGAACTCCGCCAAAGTCTGGGAGTCCAAATCCTTCCTGTCAACCAGGAAAAAGACTTTCTCGATGCTTTCTTCTTGGGCGATGATCTGGCTAGCTTTGAACGAGGTCAGCGTCTTTCCGCTCCCTGTTGTATGCCAAATATACCCATTATTTTTGGTCTCCAATGCCTGCCGTACTAGCGCCTCTACCGCGTAAACTTGGTATGGTCGCATCACCATCAGAAGTTTGTCTGTTTCGTTTATCACCATGTAGCGTGCTATCATTTTTGCCAAATGGCATTTTTCCATGAAGCTTTCCGCAAATTCACTCAGTACATTGATGCGGTTGTTCTCCACGTCGGACCAGTAGAACATGTGACTCTTCAGGATTTCTCCATCACTGTTGGAGAAGTAGCGCGTTTCTTGGCTGTTGCTGATTACGAAGACTTGGATGTAGCGGAAAAGTCCGGTGAAGGTGTGTTTCCGGTAACGCATGATTTGGTTGAATGCTTCCGTCATGTCAACGCCGCTGCGTTTCAGTTCCACTTGCACGAGCGGCAGACCATTGATCAGGATGGTCACATCATAGCGGTTTGTGTATTTCCCCTCAAAGGTGATTTGGTTGGTGACTTGGAAAGTATTTTTGCACCATTCTTTCGTATTGAACAGCTCTAGGTAGAGGTTCTTGCCGCTGTCTCTTTTAAGCAGCACCTTGTCCCTCAGGATTTTAGCGCTGTCGAAGATGCTTTTTCCGTTGATCTGTGTCATCAGGCGCTCGAATTCTTTATCGGTAAGGGGCTCTTCCCCGATGTTGGCACTATTTCGTTTCTCCATTACCGTTCGGAAATTCGCGATCATTGTAGCTTCGCTCTTCACTTCCGGTACCCATTGGTAGCCCTTTGAGACGAGTTGCTCGATCAATTTATTTTCTAATGCTGATTCACTTTGATAGGCCATATTTACCCTCCTGACAAGTACGCAATTTCTCTTGATTGGCTTTTTATTATTATCTCAATATTCTGTCATTTATTCAATGAGTTTCTTCCTAAATGAGACTATCTGGAAAATCAGCGACTGGAACGAAAAAAAATCTGCTTGTAATGCTGATTCCGGTACACCTCTGTAGGTCAAACTGCCCTTCGAGAACCCATTCTTTTCCCCACATGCTTTCCTTGTTTTTTAGTGAATTCCCCGTTTTCCCGTTAACTTTAGCAGTTAGAGCTGCTTTTTTTATTAATCTTTGCGGTATCCTCTTTTGTAAAACTAACATTATTTTTATGGGGAAACGGGATTATTATAGTTTATATATGCCATTTCCTTATTTTTATTGAATCTTATCATCCCCGTTTGCTTCCCGCACGCTTGGGGGCGGCAGGGAAGCTACGGGTTTACTGATGCGGGAGAGGGTGAAGAGCTAGACTTTTCTCACCACCGGCTGGATATGCCCTGCAACTAAATCAAGTGGGAAAGCAGAATCCTAGGGTAAGCTAAATCGGAAAGACTAGACATTCAGCAAGTCCCGATTGTTGTAGGTTCTCCATTCCTTCACAGTATCAGACAAAACTCCTGAGACAAAACAAAAGAGCCATCACCTTCGGTAGGTGATGACTCTCTCTCAGTTGCGTGACTCAGTTTTCGGACGAAATCTTGACTAAAAAGCAAGTGAAGGGTCACATCTTTGCTTTTCTTATCGAATGTTATTTTATCGATGAACACTTTGTAGATTTCTTTCAGTTCTTTGTTACGTTTGCCATCAATGCTTCTCCCCAAGAGCTCCAGCGTTCTTCGCGCTTCTTCCAAGGAGACACTTTGGGCATCTCTGCTTAGCTCTCTGTGCAGTTGCCGTTCCTTTTGTACAAGCGCCTGTTTCTCTTGTTCCAGTTGTTTGATCCGCTTATTCAGATCCGTAGCTATTTCAGGCGCTTCAAGCATCAATTCCAAAAGTTTGTCGGTACTGCTTCCTTTTTGTGCGATTTCCACCTTGATCCGGTCCAACTCCCTTTTTACAGGTTTTTCTCGATCCTGCAGTTGTTGGTTCATTCGTTCCACTACTCTTTCCAAGACTTCGGGTTGTGCCACAACTTCCTTTAGCTTTTCGGCAACCTTTCTTTCGGCGAGCTCAGCTTGGATGCTGTTGGCGTGGCACACAGAGGCTCCTTTGTTGCGGAACTGGCTGCAGCTGTAGTATCGGATCTTTTTCTTTGTTCCATCCTTCAAATTGTTGTAGACATTGTTTATCACCATGGAAGATCCGCATTCAGGGCATCGAATCATCCCTGTCAGAACGCTGGTGCCAGTTTTGTTCCAAGAGGGATGCTTACTGCTGGCCTTCAACTTCAGCTGAACCTTTTGCCACAGCGCCTCATCCACAATAGCTTCATGCTGTCCTTCGACAACGAAAGCATTCTCACTGAGTCCCTTCCTACGTTTGTCCGCCCACTTTTCATACTTGTTATATTGGATTTTGCCTACGTAGGTTTGGTTGTAAAGAATGTCTTTGACCGCGATCGTACTGAACGGGTTCCCTTGTTTGGTCCTGTGACCAGCTCGATTCAAGCTATTTGCGATTGCACGATATCCCTTTCCAGTAGCTGCCTCTTGAAAAATCAAACGAATCAGTTCGGCTTCTTTTTCGTTGACTTGCAGAATTTTTTTGCTGTTTTCATTTTCTACGTTATCGTATCCCAGAATTCGGCCGCCATTCCATCCACCATCGAAGGCCCTTTTAGTCATGCCGAGCTTTACATTTTCTGCAATCTGGTTGCGTTCCAATTCGTTTACTGACGCCATTATCTGCAACATGAAGCGTCCAGTGGTCGTATCAACCTGAAACTTCTCGCTGATGCTGTAGAAGGCAATGTCCTGTTTCTGCAAAACATTCACGATTTCCAGCAGGTTCATCAGGTTTCGGGCAACCCTGCTTATCTTCCAGACGACTACAGCATCGAAGTCTCCATTCTCGGCATCATGAAGAAGTTGCTGCATCTCCGGACGCCCTTTAATGTTCTTCCCGCTCTTGCCTCTGTCGACATACACACCAACGCATTCCATGTTCTCCCTTTGACAATACTCTTGGATTGTCTGAATTTGGGCATCAATGGAGTAGCCTTCTTCCGCTTGCTCCTGCGTGGACACGCGGACATACCCCACACAGCGCTTCTTCGAAAATGATGACTGTTTGACTTTATTTAATGTAAGTTCTTGCATATTCCTCACTCCTTATCTTCAGTATCCAAAATATTCTGACTCCATCCTTTAAGATAGACCCCAATGATTTCTTTGTATTCACTCACTTCAATTCGATCAATGATTTCTTGGAAAAATTGGTATTGTTGGACTGTCGGCATTTTCTGTACTTTTCCCAAGACAGCAATCCGATTGCCTAGTTCTTGGCGATGCACAACATCCGTAATCAACTTGTCGGATGGTATGATTTCCTCAACCTTCGTAAATCGTTTCAATCGAGTCAGCTCTTCCGTCAATTGTTCTGCCGAAATACGTCCTTTTTCAAACATAATCAGCGCATCTTGTTTTCTTTTATTGATTCCTGCTAAATCTTCATTAGCTTTGGCCTTCTCAAAAGAGATTTTTTGCTGCATGTTATTTTTGATTTTTTCCAAGAGTTGCCTATTCTGGAGGAACCTCTCCAAAACTGTTGTTACTTCCCGTTCTATCTTTTCGGCATTAAGATGGATACCTTCACAGGCAATTCTTCCGTTTGCGGTATAGGATGAACAGCTATAATAGTAGATTTTTTTGTATTTTCTGCTTGCTTTATGCGGATATGCGATGTGCGGAGAGAGCCTTTTTCCACAGTAGGGGCAACGAATTTTTCTTCGCAAGATATTTCTGCGAAAGTCTTTTTGCACAACATGTTTAGAACGCTGGATTTCATTCACCCGCAATTGTATCTCCTTTGAAATAATTGCGGGATGTTTTCCTTTAGCAAGACCGAACTCATTCTCGATGTATCCAGTGTAGAATTTTTGTGACAAGACTCCTCTTATGTTGTGGATTTTAAATTGCTCTCCTCGAAAAAGTAATCCTTCCTCTGCAAAGATCGTACACATTTTTTTGTATCCGATGCCGTCTAGGTACAGCTTGTAAATCCGCTTAACCACGTCAGCTTCTTCCGGATAGATAGTAACGGTAGTTGCATCCACGTATCTATATCCAAAGGGCACTTTAGCTGTTAATGGCAAGCCCAGTTGATGTTTCTGGCGGTATGCAATATGTTGATTTTCCGCAATCAATTCCCTATACAGCTCCGCCACACTGCCAATGACAGATAGTTGAAACTTGGTCATAGCGTCATTAGAGTCTCCAAGCGGATCAGCGATACTGATGATTGTGACACCGTATTGGACACAATAGTCATATAAGCTTAGTAGATCAGTGACCTTCCGACTGACCCGATCTAACCGCCACACGTACAGAAAATCAATGTTTCCCGCCCTAATGCAATCTTTTAGCATCCTGATTCCTGGGCGATCCATGCTTTTACCGCTGCCTTTATCGTAAAAAATTCGGCTCATTTGATGATTACGCTTATCCGATTCTTCTTCTAAAGTTTGTTGCTGCCACGCAAGACTTTTTTGTTTTTGGGTCGATTGGCGGATATAACCGATTGCTCTATTCTTTTTCATATCAGAAAGGCGCCCCTACATTCAGCGGGCGCCATTCAACTCCTTCCTTTGTAAAACGAAATCTCTTAGCTTGAATCACTTATTCAATACTTGCCACATCAAACAAATCGGAGAGCGTCCATATGTGCATCATATTATTCAAGTACCATGCTAATTTAATAGAGTCATCCTTCACAGTATATGCCATTGGCCGGGCGTCTAGTTTTGACAGACTGTTAATAATGTGAGGGATAATAATGATTCGATCTTTTTCTTCCATATCAGACAATAACTTTCCCTTAAAGCTAGTGATTTCCGAAAATGCCACCACATCTTTCACTGTTTCGATATCGTCCAAGACATGCCCGTCATCATATTCTTCAAAGTAGCTATTTTCTTCCGACGAATCATCCAATTCTGTCACATAACAACTTTTTTTATCTCTAATTTGGTCAAATTTATTTTGAGCATCATCGAACACAATCCAATTCTCTTCATGGTATTTCCCTAATTTCTGCATTAATTCCATTTTTATTCATCCTTTCTATTTTCCAGCTGTATCTTCCACAGGTTCCAAATGGTGCCACAGAGCAATCATTTGCTCGGCTACAATATCTATGAATACATCGAATTCTTCCATAAGCTGAACACTCCTAATCAAAATCTGAATCTACATCAAGCAACTCTGTCATCTCATCAAGCATTTTAGCATTGTTTGAAAACCGCGGAAGCATAGTAGACATGTCGTAAGTAGGCGGTTCAAAAAACAAATTTTTGTACTCATCAGGAATTAAAAAACTGTATAGAGGCACCTTTTTCTTTCCACTGCTATCAATATCCAAGTTCATCCGTACTGTTTGCCTTCCAGCCTCCGTAACAAGCAATCCCTTTTGATTCCAATCTTTAAGAATCACTCTGGAATCCTGGTACTTCAACTCTGCCATGATAGAGTCGAACTGTGCCTTCAATATGGAAATGACCATCTGGTTACTCCCAGATATTCTTTTGACACTAAGAACTCCTATTACCTCGTTGGGTATCCGGCTTTGATTATCTCGTACCAGCTTCGATTGGTGTTCCACAAGATACTGTAGAACATCCTCCATAGCTTTAGCCCCATGGTCACGACTATCAAAATTTTCTCGATCGTTTTCAATTAATATATCTCTTATGTGATCGATATTAAGATTGATCAGACCCATCGTATCTAATAGATAGGCTGTAGCCATTATGACTGCCAGCTTCATTGAAACTCTTACAGTTGTTGGCGAATCTTTCATTTTTGTTAACAGTATTTGCCTTTGCTCTTCAAACGCTTGATCTATAGATGATAGTCCTGATTTTAAGAGCCTCTCAACGAATAGCGGCAAAAGATGTCCGTAGTTTGTTGAGACATTGTGCTTGATTTCTTCACTTTGATTGCCTGACACTGTCCATTGAACTTGAGTGAATTCTAATATCCTCATTCTAAGTCCAAGGTTCTTATCAAGTTTATTGAACATACTTAATTCACCGGTGCTAAGTATTGTTGTGCACCAATGGGCAGTTTCTTTTAATATACCGTCTATATTAGAACGATCTTTTTGTTTACCTTCTGCAAGAGAATAAAGAAGTGACGTGAGGTTAGCTGAACGGTTCTGACTCAATTCATCAAAGCAAGTAGCTATTCCATCGATAGCGTTCAGATGTGACATTATAGCATTCTCAGTGCTATTCCATGATTTAAGTAATCCATTAGATGTAGGATTACCACCAACTGACAAAGCTAACATCGCTGCAGTTGTCTTACCTTGGGATGACTGTCCATTTAAATGTACAATCAACGTCTTCAAATCAGGGTATTGAATCGCCAAATAATTTAGTATTACTGACGATGTTCCCAAAACAACCGCTAACTCAAGTGGTGTGTTACCCTTCACATGGGTATTGTACATCGAAAGCCAGTCTGTATAACTTCCTCTCGGTCGAAGATCTAATCGAGCAGAATCAGATTGTCTATAGCAACTTTGTGGCCCTTCATGAGTGATCGCATTCGCATGTAGGAAAACAGTCCCCAGTTTCAAGGTTCGCCATCCATAAACATCATACACAAAAGCATTACTAGCGTTCATTCTGCTTCGGGTCAGAGCAGTAAGAACCTGTCTCTTATTAGAAGGATTGATGTCAACACCGTATTTAACTAATTTTTCAGCTTTGCTACCAATTAGCATTTCTCCATCGATTCTCTTCCTAATAATCTCTTTAGTACTTGATCGATAATATTCAAGAACATAGCTCTCTTCATTAGTGAAAAGGTCACTTCTTACCTCTATTATTCGAGCGTACTCTGCAATTTTTTGAGGTGTATCATCATCTTTTCCTTTAGCGAGTATGCCTTTTGTTTTTGAAAATATATATCCGCCAATTTGAATGTCTGATGGTTGCTTCTCATTAATCTCAAAATTCTTAAAATACTTATCCGAAATATTGTCACTCGTAAGCATTGTCTTCATCCCTTTCTTATTGTTGATGACTTTCAAACTGATTTTCAGGACTACTTCTTTGTAGCCCTGAAACAATTCAGTTCGAGTTATTTAGTTAATAGAAATCACCGATTAATCTCGATATGCGATTAAATTGATTAATCTTGGTACTACGTCACCATTATCGAAGGATTTTTTTTCAATAGAAAGAGCAAAGCTTTTACCTTTTAGATCAACTAAATCGACATTACCTTGGTCATCCATAGGAATATCATATGCTACTGACTTAAATAGCACGTTATATGAATAAGGTTTCTCGACTGCTTGGTTAATACTTGGCAATGCTAATTTGAATGTATTGCCAAGTTCTTTTATCGCCTCAGAATCTATTAACGAAAATTCAATTACTACTCGAGGATATCCTGTCTCCGAAACATAAACATCCGTGCAAATGGCCTCTGTATGAATTCGAACTTGATATTCATATATGAAATTATTTAAATTAAAAATTAGTGGCTGGCTATTTTGTACTTCCATTTCATTCACCTCTGATTTTATTTCGAATATTCTTTTCTCAGCATTTTTAAATTTAACAAGCTTAAATTTAAAATTTGTATTGCTGGTAAAATAATAATCGATGCGTGTCGTTTGTGTTTCACAACTGAGCGCTCTGTTGCTTACAAGGTCAGTGTACACGCAAAAAAAAGAGATTAATATAGATTTGGAACTACTCAAAAGGCACGCTAAAACAAAGTGAGCTTGCTCCCATAGGCCTCCTACGGAAACAAACAGACTTCGATATAGCGTGCCTACTAATTGTAATATTAGATCGGTGTATTTTCATGTTTAATCGTAATAAATCAAATATCCTACCGCATAAAAATGATTCAGATTTAGTTCATTCTAGATAATCTGACATTATTTTTTTCACTTTTTGTTTTAACTCCATAGAAGACGTGTCTTCTGAAAAATTAGCTTGTAATTCCGCAAGTAAATCCATTACTTCTTGCCATCCATCCCGATTTTTCTTCGCTTCTTCTACTTCTTCTTGTGTATACACATAGTCATAAAGTCCAAAGAAAACATACCTTTCTACCATTTTATTAATCAGATTGACATCGCTATCAATTGTTTCTTGATCCTGCGCGAAGAATTCCTTGAAAAAAGCGTAAAGATTCTTTGTTCCTTCTTGGAACTCGCGCCTTGTACCATACCAATGTCTAAATCTTGGCAAATTTCTTTCTAGCGCATTATTTATTTGGTCATTATATGTTGCAAGATAATTCTCAATATCCACTTCTATTATAAAGTTCTGCCATCTGCTTTGTAATGATTCAGTATAATCTTTAAATTGATTAATAAACCTTATTTTTTCTTCATATAAGTAGTCTTGATCTATATGAAGATTACGATTTTGAATTAGAGTATAGTAGTTATTTTCTTTTTCGAGATAGGTATAAAATTTAAAAGTTGGTTGATCATAATCTTCACAAATGTAGAATTCTATTAGAGCAAAGAGGAATAAACCTTCGATTCCTTCAAATGTTTCTCTGTCTTGCTGAGATCGAGTTGAGGCATTACAGGTGGGAAATCTATTCTTTATTCCTTCTTCGAGTTTATCGTTATAAGAAACTATTTTTCCCATTAACCTTAGCGCTCCTTGAAAAGCACGTTTTCTTGTGGTTTGCTCGTAAAACCCCAAAGTAATATCGTTCTTTTTTATTCCATAAAAACAGTCTTTCCCTGTAATTGCATGCATCATGTTATCACTCCAATGATTTTTTTCATGCTTTTAATATAACATATTTCCCTTCACTCTCTATAGCATCAAAAGACATCCAGACAGAGAAAATATTCACTAGGTTACATCGTCAATATCCACATTACATTTCAACAGATTCCAATCATATCGTACACTTGTTGCTAGGGGATGATAATAATTTTCTCCTTCAGCGTTTGTTAGGTAATAGCATTTATGTAACTGCGTATGTAGTTTAGAAAGCAATTCATCTACTCGTTTTTTGACCATTGCATTCGTATTCGGCAAACTTCCCCAAGCAAAAATGATTTCTGACGATTTTTTTGCACACGTGAGAATTGCCTTATCGTTCTCCCTATCCGTTGCGTTTGATATTTCTCGCCTGTCGCGCTCCGATAGACCTAATTTCGAAAATAAATTCACGCTATAATAACCTCCATATCCTCTACTATGGAGGTTATTGGTCAGTAACATCTGTGTCGTGTCCAAAACTACTAATTCAGCTGATCCAGGATAAAGTGTAATAATAGTACAACATGGCTTTTGATCATCCCATAACTTATGTAAAACATATCTATGCATCGTATCGTCTGACTCTATTAATTCCACAGTAATGCTTGACTCTATTCGTTTCACCATATTATAAATCTCCTTCTATATGTAACAATTCTTCTATTAGTATAATTGCAATACAGGCAACTAGCCTTAAAAATAATCTCTCCATCTCTATATCAATCCTTTCGCTCATCTTTTGTCAATAAATCCGAAATGACTCTCAGACCTTCAAGAATAATTATCCATAACTTCTTTTCCATTTATCCATCCTCCTCAATCAAACAATTGATAGTAAATAAGCTTGTGACCTTGCAGCACGCCAAGCAACTTACACTTCAGGTCACATACATCGGTGATAATATATACAACGTAAATTCCTACACTAAAATAGTGAACCAATACTTCATTTTCTATACAGAGTTTATCGAAAATATCCGGCAAAAGATTCGCATCTAATTCATCTCGGAACAACAAAATGCTTTCCGTCGCGTAGTCAGCGCTATTGGTGGTACACCCGAAATGATTGTGCATCAAATCCATTACATACTGTAGTTTATCCATCTCAAATTCTCCTCTTTCCTTGCCATCAGACGCCCCAGCCTTCAGCAAGGCACACCACGTCTTTGTAAAAATTAGATTACTTCTCTTGGGATTTTTCATTACTAATTTTGTTTTTACATATACCCGCCTGTTTTCAACGATACAAAATCATCATCGCCCAATATGATGTGGTCCAGCACATCGATGCCCAAGAGTTCACCTGCTTCAGTTAGTCTTGCTGTCGTCACAAGGTCCGCTTCAGATGGTTCAGGATTCCCACTTGGATGTGTGTGTCCTACCATGATGCGGGCTGCATTGGAGAGTATAGCTGTCTTGAATATTTCACGCGGATGCGCAATGGATGAGTTGATGCTACCGATGTGACAGCAATTAATGTTTGTGGGCTCGTTTTTAGTATTCAAACACAGCACAATCAGGTATTCACGATCAACATCCCCCAAAAACTGGCGCATCAATTGGTAGGCATCGTTCGGGCAGCTGATGGCACGGTACTTGTACAGTAAGGATTTGTCTTTCACCATCTGGATCTTCACGATATCCACCCGTTTAGCTGCTGTAAGGGCTAGTTCTTCGAACGTGTGTTGTTTCGTTTGGTTATTGTATTCGTTTTTCATTTTGAATTCCCCGTTTCTGATTAGTATTCTTCCGGAAAGAGCATGGTTTGGTAATCATCGCTGTCAATCACCCAGATGGTTTTATTGATGCAGCATTCGCTAGGAACCGCCATTACTGTTACTTGGCTCCACTGTGGCTCCTCTTGACTATGCAGAATCTCTTGACCTTTTTCTGTAGCCTTCAACTCAAATTTTTGGAAATAGTCCAAGGTGTTACCGTTCTGTACTTGCTCGTCTATTAGGGACCACAGAAAGAACTGCGTTTCGATTGGTACGGTATTATCCACACTTCTGGTGACATAGCGGTTATTTTTGGATTGAAACATATTTAATCCCTCTTCCACTCGTTATTTTTAGGCAAAAAGAAAAAGGTCAAGATCCGCTTATGGAATCTTGGCCTTCTTTTTACCTGATGTTTCAAAGTTATTATATATATTTGAGTTCATTTTTATTTCGTATGCCTTAGTTATTGCTGAATATTACTTTTCCACACTTCACAATGATTTTGTCATCATGTTTAATCACAGTTATATTGATTGAATTTCTTCCAATTCGAAAATATCCGTGATCATTGAATGAATATGTTTATTAAAAGCTTTCTCTTTTAATTTCCCTTTTATTCCATATGCAGTATACCCTACACCGACCAGAAATGTTACTGGTCCTCCCGCAAGTAAAGTTATAAAAGTCCCAGTGCCTAGCAAAAAATTGTTACTATTTTTTAGTGCTTTATCCAAATTCATTTCTTGAATTCTTACAGTGGCTTGATTAAC
The DNA here is from genome assembly GCF_900109135.1 of Trichococcus ilyis. Lineage (GTDB taxonomy): Bacteria > Bacillota > Bacilli > Lactobacillales > Aerococcaceae > Trichococcus > Trichococcus ilyis. The sequence continues at coordinate 84,924 of NZ_FNYT01000004.1, forward strand.
ATGTTTCCAAAGAAATATTACTCTACCTCTTTTGCCACTAGGATCTTTCATAGCAATTCCTGTTGCATGTTTATATTGCGCCTCAGCGTCTTCATCAATGTGGGTTTCAACCGTAAACTGAAGATTAGACTTATCTGATAACTCTTTTAGTTTTTCAATTAACAATTCTTCTTTTTCTGCAGAGTATTTGTAAAAAGCGTCCATATTAATCACTCCTAATTTTTTAGTCATCTACACCATTCAACATTATTCAGATCTTTTATTACTAAGAACTGTATTTCTATATTTTTGTGAAACCGATATAGAACAAATCCCATTATCCACAAACTGAGAACGCCCCCAAACCATCCCTCTTTAAAAAGAAATTATTTATCCTTTATTAAATTTGAACCCCATCGTTGTGAGTACCCATATCTCTTCGTCAGCTCAGCCAAATTAGTCCCATCGTACTCTTTTCTGATTTTCTCCGCCGCAAGATTTCGGTCATACAGTTTCATTGGGACTGAAATTTGCATGCCTCGGTATTCATCATAGATTTTCAACATATTTTCCTGACCGACTAGATCATACAGAGTTTTATAAAATGGATGTAGAACTTCATATTCAAGCTTCATGGTATCTCCTATCAGTAATAATATGTAAATATTGTAACAAACCTTAAAAGCGCTTAGTAATGCAGATTTCCTTGCATTTTACTTGTCGTTATTCATGTGTTTTTCAAAAAAATTGTTCTAAAGTACAGTTCTTTCTTGCAAACCATGAAGACCACCCCCATTCTTGTACTCTGACAATCAAATAATCAGATTTAGTTTCAGGGTGATAATATATATTTCAAAACTACTTCGTTACTCAATACAAACGCTGGACTGAAAGCGTTTAAATCCTCTCATCTGTCGTTTTTAAAATACATTATAGGTAAAAAAAATAGGCCAAGATCCGCGTGGAATCTTGGCCCTTCCTAAAGTTGAGTTATTTGTAACTAATTTTTGTGAGCTCTAACCAATTCTTCGTGTGTATAGCCAAACATATAGTCTTCATCCTGTCCGTTTGAGAAATAGATGTCTGCTGCATCATATACACTTAAACTTTCATCTTCATCATCTTCGAATTCTTCATCTAAGACGAGTCCATAATTCTCAACCTCTGAAACCTTCTTATCTTTTTTCTCTCTTCCAAACATTATTACCCCTCCTCAATATATTTTATACAACTGGTTTTTATACCCTATGCTTTACAACCGGAAAATCATTAGTCTTTGAAATCATCATATTCTTGTTGGGTAGCAGTACCGCGGTATTCGACACTATAGAATGTTTCCCCGTCGAATTCATAACCTATATAAGGAAAGACTCTACCATTTTTCTCAGTCATCTTTTCTACAGGTTCAAATTGAGCCAGCGCCTCGTGCTCACTAAACTCAGATGTCGCAAAGAAAAAGTGATCATACATATCTTCCCAGCCAAACCTTTTTGCGCTAATAACATGATACTTCATTTTCTTCACCTCTATTGTTTACTGTAATCAGGTATTTCCTTTCAAATTTAACTTTTGCAACCTAAACGTAATGTCACACATGCACCCATGATGTGTTTTACCGATCTGCTGAGCTAGGAATCTTGCTGACATTCTACCTACAATAAAACCTTCCCATTTTGTACTGCCTTACCGCCTTTTGCATATCCCTCAACCCATGTTTGACCCGGTTGAAGTGTATACCCATGTTCTGCTGCCGAAGCTAGTTTCTCAAGGGATGCATGATTTCCATTTGGCAAATTTCGTATATGGTCATGCACATCAAAGGGATTCTGCAAATTTCTATTTATAGGAAATTCAATGATTTTCATTTCTGCTATGGACTCAGCCATCGGAATCGATTTTCCTGCACTTTGGGTAGGAAGCTCCACAACATCTTTCTTCAGGGAATCCCATAAAACTAAAATAGAATCCTTGTGCTTAACCCCTACGATGATACCAATTAATGCAGCAACGCTTACTCCTGCAACTACGAGCTCCTTCTTATGCGCCTTAACCCATTTGATAAAAGTCTGTTTTTCTTCCATCAGTATGACCCTCCTAAAATCCTAAACATAGACATTGATGTCCGCACTTGTTATAATCAAATTATAGAAATTAACGTTCGCAAAGTCAATAAAACCGGCTGCGGCGTTTTTCCATAAAATGTCCGTACAGAGGGGGAACAACACATGGGAAATAAATCTACAGCAACAGTGCCCGTTAATAAGAAACGTTTCATGGAAGTGCTAAAGCTCCGAAAATGCAGTATTCGCAAGTTGGGAAATGCTTACGACGAAATTGAACGCACAGAAAAAACCATACGACGCTATTTGGATAAGGGTGAAATACCACCAGACCTTCTTAATAAGATTGCAAAATTCTTAAATGTTCATCCAGATTACCTTTCCGGTGTGTATGATACTAAAGCAGACCAAATTAAGAATGCCTATTTACGTTCTCTTTCCAAAGCCAACATAAATCCAGAAAAATACCCATACCTTTTGAAAGCAAGAAGTGACATCGATTACACTTCTTATTTTGAAAATATACTCACAATGAACAATATCACGATGGAACAGTTTAGAACACTGCCTCCAAGGGATCGTATTACGTTCCGGCAGGAAATGGTTGTTGCAATCTTGCAAGTTGTTGCAAAGCATTTTACTCAGGATTCCCTTGGCAACGATTTGGCTGCTGAACTGTCCTATTGCGAAGCTTTCGTTGGTGACTTTGACCCATTCTCATACTTTGCCCACTTGGAAGGAATCGGCCTATCTGAAGACGATATCGAATTTCCACCTGATGATGGTGAACCTTCAGATTTTGAGACTAGTTTGCAAAAAAAGTACGGCATATAACACTATCGCCTCACTACTGGTTCGCACAACCAACAGCGAGGCAATTTCTATCTAATATCTGCTGAATATATCTCTAACTTTACCTTATAGGGATCAACAGTAGCTCCATTTTTGTTAAAACCATCCATAGGATGCAAGGCAAAAACAAAGCGGAAAGCCCGTCACTATAGGCTTTCCGCTTTGTCGATTCTATTCTCTTTTTCCAGGCATTTCTGTAGCTCACTCAGAAATATTGGCACAACACCATTTCCTTCAAAAAATGACTTCTCAAACGTGTTCTGATTCGTATGTCCCTGCATAATCCAAAACCCACGGTGAATCTTATCGGCTTTTTTAAGCTCGAAACATCCCCTAAAAACCATCCCGAAATCACTTCATTAGATGGTCCGCTGGTACTTTTTGGATTTTTAATTCTATCATTTTCGGTGTTGGTAACTAAACCTCTGCCACTAGTCTTAAATTGGAGGGAGATAAAAAGAATTCAACGCGTCGTGGTTCTTAAAACGAACAATTTTTTTGAATTCGCAACTACTCAAAATTCCTCTGCATTCACTTAATCCCGTACTTAATAACTTGATTTTATTTTCATAATTATGTACATGACCAGTCTTTCTATAGTGGCAAATCCTTCTTGGTAAAAATGACATTAGAGGCTGCATACAAGACGAAGGTAATGCCTCCTAAAGCCACCAATCCCCAACCAAAATCTCCACCTGTTAGAATTGCTTCAGTATCAAATAGAGTCGTTATAGTCAGATACTCGAGATTTTCTGATGTATCCATCAATTGTTGTACCATGGTAATAATAAAGAATGTAAATGGAATTCCGCCACCAATAGCTAAAGCTAAACCTGTACGGTTGAATAGCGTTGATGCAAAAAAGGAAATCGAACTAAGAGCCAATATCAACAACAAAAGTCCGACACTTAACCAAATATACGCTTCAGCATCAAATTCCAACGCTTCATCGACCGCTTTGGCAGAGCTGACCATGCCATTATTAGCCATTGTAATGATTTGTTGCTCGGTTAAATCCGTTGCTACCATCGCCGCTTCTAGTGCCACTGGATCTTTAATCAAGGCAATCTTATCCGCAACTTGATCAGTCTCCATATTCAAAGCTTTCGCTGAAGACTCAATCACTAATTGCATTAAGATATCGGCATTATCTTCGGATACCATGACAGTCGGTTGTGTAGCCGGTTGTGCAGTCGCTTCTGTACCCTCTTCATTTGGTGTTTTTTCCTCTTTAACGGCGACTTCAGTTTCCTGTTCAAGTGAAACTATTTCATTATTGATAAATTGTTGGTATTCATTCACTGACAAGCCTGTTACTTTTGCGCCAGTAACAAGGGCATCGTTACTTAACAGAAGCATGGTGGGGTCGGCGGCCAATTCCTCCGCAGTGATTTCAATATCTTCGTCTTCCATGTCTTCATCATCTTTGTAGATATCCCAGCGTTCATCGGTGATGACTGCTGCGGCTTCCTCATAGGAGCGGTCATTGATGACACTCTCAAGATAGATCGTATAGGCTTCGGTATCCATATTTCTGACTGCAGCTGCTTCCCGCATGGCATGATCGTTTTCCAAAATTAGATACATACGCTCGGATATATAGCCCTCATCTTGATTCAATGCCTCAGCGGCTGCCCGCACATCATCGGTAATGGTATAGCCGGTGACGTTTTGATACTTAAGTTGGGCTGCAACCAGACCGGTGGATCCAATGATTCCATACATCAAAACAATGGAAAGGACCAAAAAGATCGATTTAGTAAAAATAACACTGGACCGTTTAATCGGAGTGGATAAGGTATAGGCCATTGAGCCAGAATCCACTTCATTAACCACCAGGTTGTTTGCGGTGAACACGACGTAGACAATTCCCAGGATAACGGCAATCAGTTTATAGAAGTTTTCCAGACTTCCCAATAAGCTTGTCATCGTTGATAAGATATTAGAAAATCTTGTCCCTTCAGCAGCAGATGCGATTGCCGCGAAGCCTTCTGCATCAAAAGTTACCGTAAAGGCCGATAGGATCATCGCTGCAACGAAAGTAATAATAACCCAGAGCTTCCAATTGGCTTGAATACTTTGCTTAAAAATTGGTTTTGAGAACATCTTATTTTTCCCCCTTGAACACTTGCGTGACATAATCTTCGAATGTGACTTTAATTTCCTTGAAATACACTAATTTAAAGTTCTTTAAATCTTGGATCAAACGATTAATATCTTGATCATGAATCATGATGTTTAATTGCAGGTCGTCCACCTTAACCCGATGTAGGTCATAACCGAGACTGCGGAAGTGCTCGAAATCTTCAATCGATTTAAACTCCATTTTATAAGTTTTCATCTTGTTATAGCGGATGTCCTTCATATCAATCACATCAATGATCATCCCATCACGAATGATTGCGACGCGGTCACAGACCTCTTCCACTTCTTGGAAAATATGACTGGACATAAAAATGGTTTTCCCTTTGGCTTTTTCCTCTTTCAATAGCTCGATAAAGATATCCCGCATCAAAGGATCCAGTCCTGTCGTTGGCTCGTCCATTATCAAAATATCAGCATCAGAGGCAAAAGCTGAGACGATAGCGGTTTTCTGCTTCATTCCTTTGCTCATGGCTCGGACATTCGCTTTCGCGTCTAATTGGAGCTGGTCAATAACATTCTCTGCATATTCCCAATCACCTCGACCTGATAAATAAATCTGATTTTTGATAAAATCCTCTCCGGTCGAATTACCTGGAAAATTAATTTCACCAGGTATATACGATACATAGCGCTTTACCTCTGCACTACTTTTGTTCGCATCAAGCCCATTAATGGTGACCGTTCCTTCATCCGGTGTTAAAAAGCCCATCATGTGTCGGATCGCCGTGGTCTTGCCTGCACCGTTTACACCAACAAAGCCATATATCTCACCTTTTTCAACTTCTAATGACATATCGAAAATACCGCGTTTCTTTCCATAGTCCTTTGTCAGATGCTTAATTTCAATGTACGCCATGTTCTAGGTTCTCCTCTCCGGCTGCTATAGATTTCTTACGATCATAGAAGTCCATAAAGTAATCTTCCAGTGTAAATTTAATTTCTGAGATAAAACGAATACTTACTTCACTTAGTTCGGTAAACAACCGTTGCATCGTCTCATCTGTCAGATTTAACTTAACTTGATTCTGATCGGGCCGTTCGACCGGAATTTTAAATTTCGTTCGGGCCAGGAACTGTTGGTAATCTTTTTTTGTCGCAAACTCTATTTTAAAAGTTTTGTTTGTATTATGTTTAAGTTTGGCTGCTTCAATAGTTGAGACAACCACTCCATCCTTGATTATGGCAATCCGGTCACACGTTGCATCCACTTCACTGAAGATGTGGCTAGAGAGCAGAATGGTCTTTCCTTCTTTTTTTTCTTCCAAAATAAATTGGATGAAACGTTCTTGCATGACCGGGTCCAATCCTGAGGTTGGCTCATCCAGAATTAATACCTTGGGATTATGCATGAAGGCTGTCACCAATGCCAGCTTTCGCTTAGAGCCAAGACTCATTGCTTCAATTTCCATTGCTGAATCCAATTCAAACATTTCCTTCAGATAATCTGTTCGGGACATATCGCTGATTTGTCTTTCTTCAGCCATGAATTGGATAAAGCCCTCTCCGGTCATCCCCTTCGGAAAGGCCAACTCTCCAGGTAAGTACCCAACATCATGTTTAATGATAGCTGCTGATTTCCAACAGTCTTTACCATTGATATATAGTTCCCCTTCTTGAGGCTTGGAAAATCCCATCAAGTGGCGGATAGTAGTGGTCTTCCCGGCACCGTTAGGCCCAAGAAAGCCAAAGACTTCTCCTTCTGCTATCTCAAAGGAAACATCGAATATTCCCCGTCCATGCCCATAATCTTTGGTTACGTGTCTTACTTCGATAACTGACATAGTGTCACTGCCTTTCTTTTAATTTGCTTATGTAAGATAAATTACATTCGTTTCTTTATTTACATTTGTTACAATTTCTATTATACTAATATCGAAAAGCAGAACAAGATACATATAATTGGTATTTGATACTTAACTTACATTCTTTTGATAATTGATAGTTTTCCTTAAGGAGGAAACCCAGGATGGAGCAATTAGATTTAAGGGTTCAAAAGACGTATAAAGCCCTAGTTGAAGCATTTGAACGCTTACTACTAGAAAAAGAATTTGAGAGTATATCCGTAACCGAAATATGTGATGCTGCCATGATTCGTCGCCCCACTTTCTACAAGCATTTCTTGGATAAATATGACTTCATAACTTTTTTCATTAAACACAAGATGAATAAAATATTTGATTTTGCCATTCAAAAGTCAAACGATGAAGGTGTTGATTTTTTCATTGTTGTTTTCGAGCAGCTTTTGGATCAATTCGACAATCTCTTACACCTCATTTTCAGTATTCAAACGAATGGGAACAGCATCTTTGAACTTGAAAGTGTACGGGAATACGGAAAGAGTATGTTAAACAATTACGTAAAAAAAGAGGACACTGACAAGGAACTGCCTCTGCAACTAAGTTATAAAGGACAGATTATTATGGGCATCACGATTCAATCTGTTTTTTGGTACAAAGATAAGAAAAGTCAAATTAGTCGTAAAGAAGTTATTGAACTCTATACGCAAACACTGGATAGACTTCGTTGACAGCATTAACAATTTTGCGTAAATGGCTTGTTCCCACTGCAGATTATTCCTCATTTTGTAACTATTCTAAAAGACTATGACAGACCCGTAAGGAATAGCAAATTTCTTAAGTTACGAACGCGATAAGCTTAAAAAACTAAGATGCTAACCCTTTCTTACAGGATTAGCGTCTTAGTTCCGTAGGTTAATTGGAAGGTAAAAAAAAGCGGAAAGCCCGTCATCATAGGCTTTCCGCTTTATCGATTCTATTCTCTTTTTCAAACCTTTTCTGTCACTAACTCAGGAATGCCGTCACACCGCCATTCTCCCAAAAAAAATGACCTCATTTATGATAAGCATGCCCATGAATAATCCTAAAAGCGCGGTAGATCTGCTCGACAAGCACCAGCCGCATCAGTTGGTGCGGGTAGGTCAGCTTGCCGAAGGAGATGTGCTGGTTGGCGCGGGTGAGGACGGCTTGGCTGAGGCCGAGCGAGCCGCCGATGATGAAGACGATGTCGCTTTTGCCGGAGGTGCCGAGTTTGTCGATCTCATTGGCGAATTCGACCGAGTCGTACTCTTTGCCTTGGATCGCCATCGCGAAGACGTAGCTCTGTTCCGGGATTTTGGCGAGGATTTTTTCGCCCTCCTTGTCCTTGATCATTTCCATCTCTTTGTCGCTCAGGTTTTCCGGCGCCTTTTCGTCGGCGACCTCGATGATCTGCAGCTTGCAGTAGCTGCCGAGCCGCTTCGTGTACTCGGCGATGCCTTCCTTCAGGTACTTTTCCTTCAATTTGCCGACGGTGATGATTTTTATGTTCATGATTGTTCGCTCCTTTTTCTTCTCACCTTCTATCCTATGGGAACATACCTGTTTTCGCAACCGTCTTTTTCTCTGATATTTTTGATAAAATAGTGAACCAATTTGCCGATTATCCTTTTATTAACCAAACCTGTTGTTCATTCTTATTATAATAGGAAGAAAATACAAAATTTCATCGGAAAATGGCATGGAAAGCAGTTGCTTTTTTCTGTAAATGATTTAATATACTCTTATGCTTTTGAGTTGCTTTATCATGCGGTAGCATTATAATAATATCAAATCCTATCCGCGTGCTATTTGAGAGGAGATTTGGAACATTGTGTTAAAGAAATTTTCGAGTTGGTCTGTGTCACAAAAGATCGCCACGAGCTTCGCTTTTGTCATCTTTACCGGATCGATTCTGTTGACGCTGCCGATCAGTCAGCTTCCCACTTCGGAAGCCACCTATTTCGACAATCTGTTCACTGCGATATCGATGGTCTGTGTGACGGGCTTGTTTACCGAATCTGTCCATGATTCCTACACGATCTTTGGCCAGGTCGTGGGGATTATCCTTATGCAGATCGGCGGGGTGGGGTTGATGACCCTGATTGCTTCCGTCATCACCCGCCTGAAAGGACGGATGGGCCTGCGCAACCGCTTGGCCGTCCAGGAAGGGATCAATCGCGGGGATGCGCGCGGCTTCAGGGAATACCTTTCGGATATCCTGAAATATACGGCTGTTTTTGAAGGACTCGGTTTCATTCTGCTGTCTTTCCGCTTTGTTCCCGAGATGGGTTGGCCGATGGGCTTGTTCACTTCTCTTTTCCTGTCGGTGTCAGCGTTCTGTAATGCCGGCTTCGATCCGATGGGGAACGTCAGTCTTGTGGATTACGTCCACGACCCATTGGTGAACTTCACCATCACCTCGCTGATCATCCTGGGCGGGATCGGTTTCTCGGTCTGGTTCGATGTATCGAGAAGCGTCAAATGCTACATGGGCAAAAAATGCCGTCCCAGCATACGGGTATTTTTCCGTACTTTATCCTTGCACAGCCGCTTGGCAATCAGCGTTTCTCTTGCGGTTATCCTTGTCGGTCTGCTGTTCTTCGTCGCTGTTGAATACAACAATGACAATTCGATCGGCACTTTCACCTTCCCGCAAAAACTGATGGCTGGTTATTTCCAGACCGTCACTATGCGTACGGCCGGATTCGCGACCATCGACTATACGACCGTCTACCCGTTCACGCTCTTCTGGTTCGTCCTGACGATGTTCATCGGAGGTTCTCCAGGCGGTACCGCGGGCGGTCTGAAAACCACGACCTTCGCAATCATCTTCCTGACCCTCTACAACGAGTTGCGTGGGCAGAGCAATGTAAATATCGCGAACCACACGATCAGCCGCCAGCAAGTCCGTCAGGCTTTCGTCATCTTTATGGCGTTGTTGGGGACGCTCATCATCGGCACCAGCCTGTTGAGCATCCTGAATCCGGAAGTGGATTTCATTTACGTTCTTTTTGAAGCAATCTCGGCGCTTGCGACAGTCGGGGTCAGTGCTAATCTGACGCCTACATTAGGCCGCCTCAGTCAAGCAATCCTGATGTTCTTGATGTTCGCCGGCCGGATCGGCCCAATCACTCTGGTGGATAGTTTAGCCAGAAGCACGCAAAAAGTTCATGATGTTGAATATTCTAAAGGAAATATCCTGATCGGATAAAAGCAAAGAGGAGCGTATCAAACTATGAGTAAATTGGTTGGAATTTTGGGATTAGGTATTTTCGGATCAACAATTGCTAAAACATTGAGCGAGTTCGATTCAGATGTCATCGCTGTCGACAAAGATCCAGAAAACGTGAACAGGCTGGAGCCTTTCATCGCCAAGGGCATCATCGGAGACGTAACGGATCTGGCCCTATTGGAGTCGATCGGGCTTTCCGACTGCGATGTGGTCGTGATCGCGACCGGTACCGTGTTGGAAGCCAGCGTGTTGGCCGTGATGAACTGCAAAAAACTGGGCATCAAACATGTCATCGCAAAAGCCAAAAATAAAAACTACCGTGAAGTGCTGGAAGCGATCGGCGCTGACACCGTCATCCTGCCTGAAAAGGAAACCGGGATGCGCGTCGCCAAAAACATTCTGCGCACAAACATCGAGGATGTCGTGAACCTGGACGAGCAGACTTCCATCATCGAATTCTATCCGCCCGCAAAATGGGTCGGCAAAACACTGGGTGATCTGGACCTGCGCAACAAATACGACATCAATATCATCGGTCTCCGCAAGCACCGCGGTGAGCATCTGAACGTGTCCTTCACAGGCGATTACGTTGTGGACAAAGACATCGTGCTTGTCGGCATCACCGAATCCGATGTCTTCGAACGTTATGACTATCTGAACCAACTGACTTGATCTATGCATGCTTGAGCCGCCTCACTGAGGGCGGCTTTTTTGTTTGGTCTGCATCTTAGCTGCGCGTTTGGCAGGGTTTTCCCGGTGCAGGATGCTTGCTGCGGTTTTTGGATTCCGGCTCCGGTTATGCCCATTTCGCACACACAACCCACACCTTATCCACAAAAGTTATCCACATGCACACACGTTCCCCCGTTATTTAGTGGTAGCATTATTTTTCGGCACAGCATCTTGATCCGCCTGAAAATACTTTGTCCCGTACTGATCAAAGTTGTGCACATACCCAAATGAACAATCCAAACACCCGAAATACCCTCACAGAACAACAAAAAAAATATTCTTTTCACATGCGGCAATCAACAAATCCACAGACGGACCCCGATTCTGTGGATAACTTTCGTTTTCAGAAAGCACTGTTCCCATAACCATTTACGCGTTTTACACACAAATACTTTTTTTCCACATAATTTATCCACATTTATGTGGATGTTTGCGCTTTTCGTGTATTCCAAGCACGTAAAACCCCGCATGGTTTCTCATAAGAGAAACCATGCGGGGGCAACAGTTTATTCAGCCGAAGTCTGTCCTTCGGTCAAGGTCACGGTCGTAGTCTGCAGCGTGCCTTCGCGGTAGTAGGAGATCTCCACGTCGCTGCCGACTTCCAGTGAATAGAGGATCTTGCGCAGGTCGACGATGCCGGTTACGGCTTCGCCGTTCATTTCGGTGATGACATCGTACTGTTCCAGGCCGCCCATTTCGGCTGCCGACAGCGCTTGAACTTCGGCGATGACGACGCCTTCCGTCACATCTTCAGGCAGTTTGAGAACGGAACTTTGTTGGGAAGCGGAGATCTGGGACAGATCAAGCATCGATACGCCAAGGATCGGACGGACGATTTCGCCGTTCCGTTCCAGCTCGTTGATGATGGTCAGGGCATCATTGCTCGGGATGGCGAAGCCCATCCCCTCAACGTTGGAGTCGGATATCTTCATCGAGTTGATGCCGATGACCTGGCCGGCGATATTGATCAGGGCGCCGCCGGAATTGCCCGGATTGATTGCTGCATCCGTCTGCAGCGCTGTCACATCCCAGTCGACAATGCCGTCTCCATCCACATCCGTTGAGACGGAGCGGTTTTTGGCTGAGATGATGCCTTGCGTGACTGAGGTCGCGAACTCGGTGCCCAGCGGCGAGCCGATTGCGATGGCCGGTTCGCCGACATTGACTGCGTCGGAATCCCCGAAAGAAGCCACTGCGGTGACATTCGTTGCCGGTATCGTCAGGACGGCCAGGTCGGTCCAGATGTCACTTCCGACGACGGTTGCCACTTCCTTCGTGCCGTCTTTCATCAGGATTTCCAGTTCATCCGCGCCGTCGATGACGTGGTTGTTCGTCACGATATAGGCGAGGTCGTCCTCGATCTTATAGATGACGCCGCTGCCTTCACTCGATGTCTCCAGCGTGCCATTTGTGGTATCGGAGGAATTCTGCGGCAGATCGAAGCCGAACATGTTTTGGCTGCCCTCCTGCATATTGATGATGGACACGACGGCATCCTGCACTTTTTCCACAGCGGCAGTCGTGTCGGTCGTCACATTGACGGCGACATCCGCCACAGTTTCATTGATGGCTGTGTTGCCGTTATTGCCTGTTCCGGAACCGTTGCCGAGGATACCCGAACCGAACAGCAAACCGGCACCGATCAAACCAACCATCCCGCCGCCGATCAAGCCGCCGATGATGCCGTTTTTGATGGGCGAATTTTTGCGTTCTTTCGGGCGTCTGGAAGCATCTTCGTTTCCGTTTGCGGTGTTGTATACGCGCGCGCGTTCCTCTTTGTTCATCACAGGCCGTGCGCTGGCGGTTGTTTCCTTTTCAGGTTCTTTCTTGCTTGCCGTTTCTTCGACTTCAGTGAAATCGGCATCTATTTCTCTTTCTTCGGATAAGTCTTCCTGAATGTGATCAGCAGATGGAGCTTCAGCGGCAGTCGATTCCATTTCAGATTCCGGTTCGTTGGATTTTTCTTGATCGGTCGGATTGTTGTTATTTTCTTCGTTCCTGTCCATGATGATTCCTCCTTATCGTTCTACGAGTTCAGTATAGTCCCTTATTTTGAATAAATTATGAAGATAATGGGAGAATATTTCGGAAAATCGATACTCAATGGCTTAATTGTAGCATATCCGGGTACACAAAAAGGAGCGGAATCCCTCGAACCGCTCCTTTCCCGAATGCGCTCCGGCTTGACGGCTAAACTCTGAAAAGTTCGGTCGGATCGTCCGGATCGGTATCATAGACAAAAAAGTCTTCATTGACGCCCATGCCTTTTTGCATCAGGATGCTTTCGGCCGTCTGATGCGCCAAGCTCTTGATGTTGTTGTCCCTGCTCAAATGGCCGAGGTAGATGCGCTTTGTCCGGTTGCCCAGCATTTCCGCGATGGCTGCAGCCCCGTCCTCATTGGACAGATGGCCTTCGTCGCCCAGAATCCGCTGCTTCAGCGACCACGGGTATCCCCCCATGCGCAACAGCTCCAGATCGTGGTTGCTTTCGATCAGGTAGGCATCCGCATCGCGCAAAAGGCCGCGCAAGCGATCGCTGACATAGCCGGTATCGGTCAACATGACCATCTGCTTGCCTTCATGATGGAAGGAGTAGAACTGCGGTTCCGCGGCATCGTGGGAAACGCCGAAACTCTGGATGTCGACATCACCCAAAGTCAGCACCTGGCCCATCTCGAAGATGTGCTTCTGTTCGGTTTTGACATTGCCGATAATGTGGTCCATCGCCTTCCAGGTCGCTTCATTCGCATACAGATCCATATGGTACTTGCGCGCCAACACACCCAAGCCATGGACGTGATCGCGGTGTTCATGCGTGACGAGGATCGTGTCCACATCCGCAATGTTCCGGTCGATTTTTTCCATCAGACCGGCGATCTTTTTGCCGCTCAGCCCGCAGTCGACCAATATTTTCCGTTTTGGTGTCTCGATATAGGTGCAGTTGCCGGAACTGCCGCTCGCCAAATAGCTGACGTGCATGCCCTCTTTTTCTATTGTCTCAATCAAACTTAGCCCCTCCAATACATCCATAAGTGTAACTTATTTTTTGGAAAATGCCAGTAATTTTTCTCCCTGTTAGGAAAAGTTAATCTTCCGGCAATGCTTGGTCAGGCTGCTCCGAAGGCCGCTCATTTTTTGGTTTTGCGCAAGGCTTTTCTGGCGATTTTGAGGGCGCGCAGTTGGGCGGTTTTCTTGGACTGGTTCTGTTGGCTCTGCACGAGGATCGCATCCAGCAGGGTGATCCCCTCTTCCACGAAAGCACCCTTGTTCAGCATAACGCACTCCGCCTGCGCGGCCATCGTCGCATCCGACATCTCCGCCCGCGTCGGCACGCCGTTCTTGACCATGTTCTCGAGTACTTGCGTGCTCCAGATGACCGGGATATGTGCAGCTTCACAGATCCAGAGTATTTCCTCCTGCAGCTCCGACAACCGCAGGAAGCCGGCTTCAGCTGCCAAGTCCCCGCGGGCGATCATGATCGCCAATGGGTTTTTCCCGGCTGCGGCCACAATCAGCTCCGGCAGATGATTCACGGCTTCCACCGTCTCGATCTTGATCACAAGCGGGATGGCGGCAGCCGCTTCCGTTCCGGCTTGTTCGGTCAGCACCTTTTGGATGGCGACGACATCCTTGCTGCCGCGCACGAAGGAGAAGCCCACCAGATCGGCTTCCTCCACGGCAACCAGCAGATCCTTACGGTCCTTTTCGGTCAGGATCGGCAGCTTGAACACGGAATCCGGGAAATTGAGCCCTTTTTCCGGCTTTATCCGGATCCCTTTTGCCCTGGCCGTCTTTTTCACTTGCACAACGACCCCTTGCGGTTTCCGCTCCACAACACGGCCTTCCAGAACCCCATCATCCAGAATGACCGGGCTGTCGATCTCCAGTTCATCAAAGTGATTCAGGCTTTCGCTGAACAAAATGATCGGGTAGTGCTTCAGATCATTGAAGGCGGCATCCGCTGTCAGAAAGAACTGCTCGCCCACTTTCAAACGCGGCTTTTCCTTTTCGCTCAGCACGGCATCGACCCGGATTTTCGGGCCGGCGATATCGAAGTAGATGCGGCAACTTTTTCCAGCGATTTTTTGGGCAGCCTGCAGGTTCTCGACCATCTGCAGCCAGACGGCGCTGTCATCATGGGCGCAGTTGATGCGGGCGATGTCCATGCCGCGCTCCAGCAGGCGGACAAGGAAGTCTTTGTCTGTTGCGGCTTGTTCCGGCAGGGTGACCATGATTCGGGTCGTGCGGTGCACCGGCGCCTCCCCGAGCAAGGCTTTTGCCTCGGTCGCCAGTTTTTTCCGGCCCGGGAACTTCTCGGGCGTCTTCGGATAGTCATCCAGTTGTTTGATTTCTCCGGCCATCAGCGCCAAGTTGCGCACGATCGCATCCAGTTGCTGGAGTACTTTCGATTCCGTCCTTCCCAATGACGACAGGCCCCATTTCGACAGACGGCTCTGCAACATTCGGATATCCCTGCGGCGCAGAGCCAAATAGTAGGCAAGATTTTTCGCGCTCAGCCGGAAAGCCGGCCGGGTAATGCTCGGCTCCCACTCCGCATAAAGGGCATTGCCCTCCTCGTGGACCGACTCCCGGAGCGCTCGCATCTCCTGATATAATGACCGCAACTCATTCCACTCTTTTTCTTTCACTTTATCCACACCCCGACCTTTCATTTTTTTAAGCAAAAGATTATTTGTCCGAAAAGGGACTGCTGGCTGAAACAAAAACACCCTGCTCTGCTTCAGAATAGGATGTTTTTGAAAGTATGGACGGCATTGGTCAGAAGGCTCCGCCGCCGGAACCGCCACCCGACCCGCCGGATGAACCGCCACTGAAGCCGCCGCCGAAGCCGCTGCTGTTCGAGGAAGTCGGCATCGATTTGGTTACGCCGGTGTTGATGCTGTTGTTCAAGGACGACAGGAAGATGGCGTTGTTCATGTAGTAATAGCTGCCGAAAGCGGAAGCCTGGATCTCATTCACCGGGAACTCGACCTGCATCTGCTTCATGACCTTGTCCGCCACACCGAGAGAAACGGCATAGACCAGGAAATGATCCCATAAAGCGATCGAACCGACTTCGCGCATCGGGAAATTCCCCACGTCCTTCAGCATATTGCGGAAACCCGCCCATTCCTGTTTCGCCCGTTCACCGTCGGCCGTCATGATTGGCTTGACGCTAACCATGAGGAGCTGGATGAAGCTGAGTGCCACGCCCAGGACTGCCAGGATGATCGCCCAGACGGTGAAAGTGCCGCCCATGATGCCGAAGAACACGATCGCAAGCAGCAGGACGATGTTTGCAAGCAACGCCAAGGCCGCGAAAGCGACAGCTTTCTTGTTGTCCTTGGACCGATAGTTTTTCCTTTTCGGCGAAGCGACATCCATCACCCGCTCTTGCCAAGTTTCCCGTTTCTCATTGAAGCGTTTGGCTTCAGCCGAGTTGTCGGCGATGTTCTCGATGTCATCGAGCGTGACGCTTTCCCCGTCCCCGACGTCCTGGATGAACCAGTCCAAAAGCTGCTTTTCGTGGCTCAGGAGCGGGGCGTTTTTCGTATCCTTGATCTGCGTCAGACGGAAAGAATCTTCCGGTTTTTTCTCCCGTCCGAAGAGCCCTTTTTGGGGGATCTGAACCGGCGAAATCGTCAGATAGCCTTTCCGCACCAGATCGAGGATGGTCGCCGAAATGTCGGCAGCCTGCACATTCCCGCTGAAGACCGCAGCGCTCATGACGGCCGGCGTCATATCCTCGGGCAATTCGTAGATGTGGTCCGGCAGATGGATTTCCTGCGGAATTTCTTTTTTCCGGGCTTTCCGCACCCAAAGGAAGACCAGAATCGGCAGGATCGGTGCTGCTACGGCCAGCACCGCACTGAGGATGCCGAAGAGCAGGGCATTGCGTTGCTCTTCTTCAGCCAAGGCGGCTTCCTGCGCCAATATTTCCTCGAATTTGTCTTCGTTCACCACATTCGGGTTATCTGCCGTGATGCTCGTCGGAAAAATCACATGGGCTTCGACGAATTGGCTGGCCGGATTCTGCGGGACGTACAGCGAGACCTTTTGGTTATCCTCCAGCGACACCGTGCTGTTCTCGCCGCCGCCATGGCCCCAAGCGCGCAATTCCTCTTCGCCGGTCGCTTCCGGCAAAAGGATGGTGACATCGACATCATTCAGCGGATCCTCCCATGCGGAACCGATGACTTTGCGGTTGAACTCGGCGGTGTCGTTGTAATTCGTGACGATTTCAGGAATGCGGTATTGATAGATGACCGTCTGGATTTCATCCGTCATCTTGTTGTAGACGGTGAATTTCAGGAAGTCGCCGGTGTTGTCCAGTTTGAACGTCCCTGATTCCTCCGTGTCGCTCAAAGCGAACGGAAACGGATTTTCCGACAGGTAGCCTTGCATCGAAACCTTCACGTCGGTAGGATCCGCCACCTCCGAAATATCCAGATCATACAGCACACCATTGAATTCCCCTTCAAAATCGTATGTGATGCTTTCGGTGAAAAAAGCGCTGCCATCCCGCTGTATTTCGACCAGCACATCATAATTCGTAATCTCATAGGAACGGGCCTGCGCTTCCTTCTGTCCAAATCCGATCAAAAAAAAGAACAGGAACAGCATAATCGAGCCTATCCGTTTCATCGTCACCTTCCCCTTCCGGTACTTTCCATCAAGCTTGTCGCTTCTGATACAATCATTTTAACAAAGATGTCTGCACAAAAAAAGGAAGAACCTCCTTTCGGAAAATCCTTCCTTTTGTACTTTCAGTTTTGTGTCACTCGCGTACTTCTTCTGTTCCCGACGAGTCCGCTTCCTCAAGCAGCAACGCACTGCTTGTGGATGTCTTGGCTTTGATTTGCGCTTCGGCTGCCGGAAACGTGACGGTAGGCGACGTGATGATGCTGCCGGTCAAGGCATCCACGCGCCTGATTTCCACGGGCGCATTTTCTATTTCGATCTCGATGTACCACATCGGACTGTAGATATCCATGTCCGAGAGGCTCAACGTGCGGTAATACGCCAACTGCACCATCCTCACGGTGGAATCCACGGGGATCTGATTGTTGAGGTACAGCGCTTCGACTGCACGCTTCTGCGAAATCACGGATCTGCTGTTGCCCTGCACTTCTGCGGCCCCCGCATAAGTCTGTTCATAGGAAATGACTTCATAATCGGGATCCAAGTTGAACGTGATGCTGCCCGTATTGTCGCCGATCGGGACATTATTGGCGACCTGCGCATAGATCAACTGCCTGCGGAGCGGCAAATAGGTAAGGAATCTGTATTCAGCCCCGTGGAGTACGTTGCCTTCCGAGATGAATTGCGTGATCGGTGTCCTGTCCACAACCGCCAGATTATCCGAGTCAAGCTTGAGCGGGATGGGTTCGGACAAGATGCTCGACAACGCCCCCTCCTCGAAGACCGTCGTCTGATTCACCAACTTCGCTTGATCGGCTTCCAAGGTGCCGCCTTTGTCCGTCTTCAGCAACGGAATCTTCTCCTGATCGGTCGACAGCGTCGGAAAACTGATGTCATCGGCTTTCATTGCCTCTTCGATGTTCAGGGTTGTGCTCTCGCTTCCGAAGCTCAAGGTGGTTGCGTTTTTCTCCAACAGCACGCTGAGCAGATAGACATTCAAAGCCGCGAAAGTGATGATGAAAATGATTTTGATGCGTCTAAAGTCCACTGTCGTCCGCCTCCGTTTCCGTTCCGCCGACCCAACGGTCCAGCGATTTCCAGACGCCGTCGATCTGGATGAACCATTTCGGCGTCAGATTGACGAGACGATTGGATTCTTCGCTGAAGGTCCAGTCATACCCCAATGCGATCATCTGAATTTCCTGACTGCTGTAGCCAGCAGCCGCCAGCGCAGCCAAAAGGTCCGCACCGCTAAGCAGCGTGACATCCTCTCTGCGGTCCGTCAACGGCGTCTGGATGACTTGCGAAAGGAATTGCAGTTCGGTCAAAGAGGAACCCGACATATGGATCCGGGTCAACCCGTAGTCGACTTCCCCGAAGATCGGATAGCCGTTCACATATCGGCGGTAATAGACATTGTCCGTCTCCGCGTCAAACCCGTAGAAATAAAATGGATTCGTCCAATTGTCCAACATCTTGATTTCATGGAAGCTGTCCCGGATCAAACGGTAATCGGGCAGCTCTTCGGCATCGAGGATGTTGCGGTAATAGCTCAACAAGCCCGTCGCCTTATGGATGCTCAATTCAGAAATGTTATCGCTGTAGCTCACATATTCATCGTTCCCGTTATCCTTCAAATCTGTCGTGTCATCGAAAAGCAGATCGATGAAATAACTGTTCGACGGCTTTTCCACCAGATAGACCAACTTTTGGATCGTGATTGCCTCTTTCGGAAGGTACGAGATGGCGGACTCGGATTCATACGACTCCACTTCCATATAGGCGTCCTTTTGTCCTTCATAGAGATCCACCAGCGGCTGCAATACGTTCTCCGGCCGCAGTGCGGTGAAAACTTGCTTCGTCTCGTCATTCAACAGATAGACCGGATCTTCTTCCTTCGCATTGAAAATGATCCGGTCGATGCTGTCGTCATAATAGTCCTCCTGGAGATTCGCGAAATACCGCGAAAGCAGTTCCAGCGGGATTTCTTCGGCAAAACGGATCTCCAGCTGCATAGGCGAAAGGATGAGCGCATCATAGTCCTCCTGCAGGTAGGTTGAAACGCCTTCGATTCCGTCAAGCGCGCCCTCCCCCAACAACTCGTTCACGCTCTGCATGATTCCGGGTGCCTGCGTCAAATAAATGCGTTTGTCTGTATGGACGATCATCCTGATCGGCGCAAAGACATCCTCAATTTTTTTCGTGTTCGTCAGATTGGCGGAGACGGATGTCGCCGAATTCTGGCTTAAGCCCATCGTACTCGGGGTGGAAAGGATCCTTACCGTCAGGAACAGGCTGATTGCGACCAGTGTGTAGAGCACAGCGCTCAATATTGGTGATTCTTTTTGTTTCATCCCCATTCATCCTCCTCGTCCATCGGAATGTAAGGCAAGGAAATAAAGAACGTGGAGCCTTTATTTTCCACACTGGTCACCCAGATTTTTCCGCCATGCAGCTGGACGACCTCTTTGGAGATGGCTAAGCCAAGTCCGGTGCCGCCCATGGAACGGGCCCGGGCCTTGTCGACACGGTAGAAGCGGTCGAAGACATGGTTGATATCCTTGCGCGGTATGCCCAAACCCTCGTCGGTGATGCTGATGACGACGCTGTTGTGCGTTTCCATCAGCCTGCAGGTGATTGTTCCGCCGTCCGGAGAATATTTGATGGCATTGTTCATGATATTGTCGATTACTTGGATAAATTTATCCTGGTCGATTTCGACCCAGAGCGTGCGCTGCGTAAAATCGCGTTCGATCTTGTATTTTTTGTTGCGGTACTGTTCCGATTTCAGCATCATTTCGAAGCGGTCGATGATATGCGCGACCAGTTCATTGATGCTGACGAACTCGAAGTTCAATTCCTGTTTGCCCTGATCCATCCGCGACAAGTTCAGCAGATCGGTGATCATCCGGATCATCCGGTCGGTCTCTGTGGAGATGACCTTCAGGAACTCGGGCGCGATGTCTTTGTCCTCCCAAGCGCCGTCGATCAGCGACTCCGTATAACTCTTCACGCTCGTCAACGGCGTCCGCAATTCGTGGGACACGTTGGAAACGAAGCTGCGGCGTTCCTGTTCGACTTTTTCCTGCTCGGTGATGTCGGAAAGCACGCAGACCAGTCCGCTGATGAAGCCGGATTCCCGCTGGATGACGGAAAACTCTCCGCGCAGGATCGTATCCTGGTCTTCTGTCGCGATATTCAGGATCAGTTCATCCTGCGTCTCCAGCAACTGGCGGAAAGTGAATTTCTCGCCCAGCTTCAGCACCTTCATGATCGATTGGCCGATCGCTTTGTCTTGTGAAATCGAAAGCAAGTCCATCGCCCGACTGTTGATGATGATGATCTTGCCGCGGCGATCGGTGGCCAGTACGCCATCCGTCATATGCCGCAGGACACTGTCCAACCTTTGGCGTTCGGATTCGGTCGTTTCCTGGGCATCTTTGACTTTGTAGGACAGATCATTGATCGTCTCGGCCAATTCGCCCAATTCGTCCGCGCCGTAGACCGTCACCTTGCCGGAATAATCGCCTTCAGCAATATTCGCCGTCTGCCTGCGCATCTCGGAAATGGGCCGCGTGATCCCTCTGGAGATGATCACCGCCAAAATGATCGTAATGATGATTGCGACGACCGATGCATTCAGAAAGATGCTGACCGTCTGGTTCATCTGCGAGTAGACCGATTCGATGTTGGACTCCATCACCAACACGCCGATAAGGGTTCCGGTATTGTCGGTCGAATAGATCGGGCTGATATTCTTCAGCACCCGGCTGTTCGTGTCTTCCTTCACATATTGGTAGGAGGAGGGGGAGTCGAGCAGGATGACTTGTTGGACATCTCGGTCGGTTGACTTCGTTCCGATCAGGGACTGCAGCGTTTGGTCATTGATGCCGAGAATATAGCCCTGTTCGTCCAGGACTTGCGTTTCCAGAATGTTGGTTCCGGTAAAATCGCTGAGAACAGTCTGCACGGAAGCCTCCAGCTTTTCCGCATCATCATCCATCAGCAGCGGCTGCAGCGTCTTCTCCAGGAAGCCCGCGTTCAGGCTCATCTGGCTGTCGAAGTTGCTGATCATTTTCGTTTCCAGCTCCCGGATAAAATATGCTCCGATCAGCTGCAGCGATACCAACAGAAGGAAAATGAACAGCATCGGTATCTTGAAATGAATGGAGTGAACCAAACGTATCTTTTTGTTCATATATTCTTACTCCTGATCCGGATTCTTCAAGAAGTAGCCTACTCCTCTTCGTGTGATCAGCCAGGTCGGGTGGCTTGGTGTATCCTCGATTTTTTCACGCAGTCTGCGGACCGTCACATCAACCGTGCGGACGTCGCCGAAATAATCATAGCCCCAGACGGTCTGCAGCAGATGCTCCCGCGTCATCACCTGGCCGATGTGTTTCGCCAAATAATGCAACAGTTCAAATTCGCGGTGGGTCAATTCGATCTCCACCCCGCGTTTCGATACGATATAGGCATCTTCGTGGATGACCAAGGAACCGATCTTGATTTCGTTCGTGTCCTCTTCTTCAACAGGCGCTGCCACCGGAGCGGCTTGTCTCCTCAAATTCGCTTTGACGCGCGCGACCAATTCCCTGTTCGAGAAGGGTTTCGTGACATAATCGTCCGCACCCAGTTCCAGACCGAGCACTTTGTCGATTTCGGAATCTTTTGCCGTCAGCATGATGATCGGCACATCACTCGTTTTGCGGATTTCCCGGCAGACTTCCAATCCGTCCATTTTCGGCAGCATCAGATCCAGCAGGATGATATCCGGGCCCACTTCGGCAAACTGCGCCAAAGCTTCTTCGCCATCATAGGCAGTAAAGACGTCATAACCTTCCTTGGTCAGATTGAACTTGATTATATCCGAGATCGGTTTTTCATCGTCCACCACTAATATCTTTTTCATATTCGAACCTCCTTGTTTCTTGCAACTCTCTGTCCCATGCGGAACGTCTACTCTTCATTATACAATTGCCGTCGATTAAGTGCAAAGCGTTCCTGAATCAGCCCCGGACAGGAACCCGGATTGCCGATTCAGGGACAGCATGACTGTGCAAAAAAGGACGAGGCATCAATCGTTTTCCTGACTGATGGCTCATCCTCCTGTTAGACATTATGGCGTTCGTTGACGCATCAGCTGTGGATGACGACCGGAACCCCGACACTGATCATCCCGAACAGTTCAGCCATTACCCCCGGTGGCGTATTGACACAGCCATTCGAGCCGGCGGTAAGCCAATATTCGCCGCCGTATGCAGGCTGCCAGGATGAATCGTGGATACCGACCCCGGTCCAATCGACAGGCATCCAGTATTCGACGGGCGATTCATAATCTTTTTCCGTCTTTGGGTTGTAGCCTTTCAGAACGGCATCCTCTTCTTTGTTCCAGATATAGAAGACACCTGTCGGAGTTGGTGTCTGCGGGTGTCCGGAAACGATGTCCGTTTCGAGCGCAACGGCGCCGTCCTTGTAGTACCACATGTGCTGGCTGGAAAGGTCCACTTCGACATAGGTTGTGCCGATATCAGCGCCATCGGCATGATAGCCGGTGCCGTTGTAATTAGGCGTCACCGTAACGTCCTTACCTGCCAAAACATAGCTGATCAGGTTGTCCGTTTCGTCTGCGACAGCCAAGGTCCATCCGTACGTACCGGCTGGAACTTGGACCGTTTCGCCGTCCGCCGCCAAGAAATCCCGCGTGCGGGAATAAGTGCTGTATTTGTCGCTCAGTCCCTGCAGATAGGCTGTGACGCCTTCTCGGTTGACCGACACCTCGCCGTTCTCATCGATGCCCAACCATTCGACAATGGCTGTTTGCGGCACCGTCTCGGTCTGTCCGGAAATGGTGTATTGGATGACCGTGTCCGTCAACTCGTCCAATTTTTGCACGGTTTCCTTCAGAACCGGATCATCCGCCGTCAACGCGGGCTGTTGGTACGCCGCTGCCACATCGACTTCGCTTTCTCCGGCAACGACTGCTGCCAGTATCGTTGCCTTCAACTGCTCCAGATCGACCTTGTTCCCCGCTGCTTCGGGCGTAATCTCATAGCCGTCCGTTCCTTTTACGACTGTAGCGTTCACAGGGGCCGTGCGGTTCTCGTTATCCAAAGGGATCTCCGCCAGGATGCCCGCCAAAGCTGCTTCATCAACGGATACGCCGCTCAGGTCGGTTTGTGCCTGCTTCTCCCGGAACAGCAGGATCGGCCAATTCCACCCTCTCTGCTCGGCCTTCATCGTTTCCAGTTTTTCGGTATTGTCGACGGACACGCCCAAGTCGGCCGGTGTGAAGGCATGGATCGCCTCCCCGTTTTCGACGATTTGGATCTGTGCCTGTGCGATTGCCGCGGTTGTCTCTGCTTTTGCTTGGGCTACGGTGTCATTCGATATGTCAATGCCATCCAGCGTTGTATTCGGTAAGAACTTATCCTCATAATAGCTACCTGCACCAAAGTATCCGGCTGCAATCAATAAGACCGCCGTAGCGCCAATGATGATGGGTTTCTTTTTCACTGTCCAGACCACCTTCTCGTTTTGTTACACTGCGATTACGTTTGTGTTACAAATCATTGTAACTTACTTTTTATTACTTTACCATGTTTTCTTCCAAAAGCAAGCGATTTTTTCTTAATTTTTTTATATATCGGCCTGTTCTTAGACTTTCATCATAATACCAATGGGACAGAATTGCAAACAGGCATGCTGCGTTTTCATTCGCGCACCCTGCTCCGGTGAACATAGGCTTCGCTGGAGTTCAGCCAACATGGGGGTTGCCTTCTCCGATTCGGGCGGCTTCGTCGGAGCTCCGGCTGACTGTTACCGGTGTGCTCCGGCGAGCGGACCTTTCACCGGAGCTGACGATTGATTCAGAGATCAAGCTCCTGTATGGTATCTTTGCGCTTGTCCGATTTCTTACGGTTATCGGACAAGCTCTGCTACATTTGCCTTGCGCTTGTCCGATTATCTCATTACGGACTTTCATTGTCGGCTCGGAGCCAGTCTGGGCTAAAGAAAGAAGGGGCCCCCTCTCGACAAGGGCGCCCCTTCTTTCTTATGCGTGATTCTGTTTCTCCGCTTGGATTTCATCCAGGATATAGCTGAAATCGAAATCCTCTTTCTTTACGATCAGCAGCAGCCCGTCGCCCAGAGGCACGAGCGAAGTTTCCAAGGCTGGGTGGTCCAAAACGGTGTCCATCAGCTGGTTCAGGCGTCGGTGGATCTTGCGGACCCTTTTCGGAACATCCGCCTCGTCGTCCAGGATGGTGCCGCCCTGGAACACATCGTCGATGACCAGCATGCCCTCTTTTTTCAGCAGCCGGATGCAATGCGGCAGAAACTCATAATATTTGGCTTTCGCGCTGTCCATGAAGATGAAATCATAAGGCCCTTCCAGCGTAGGCAGGATCTCTGCGGCATCGCCTTCCAGCAGCGTCACTTTGTCGGCAAGGCCCAGCTTCTCGAAGTTGGCTTTGGCGTTGTTGATCATGACCTCGAAACGGTCGATGGTCGTGACATGACCTTCCGCTCCGACATGCTGCGCCATCAGGCTGCCCGAGAAGCCGATCGCTGCACCGATCTCCAGTATCCGCTTGGGTTTGATCTGCCCCAGCAGCATGTTCAGGAATACCGCAGTTTCGTGCGGGATGATCGGCACCCCTTTTTCATTCGCGGTTTTTTCCAGTTCCCCCAACTCTCCCGGGAAACGTTTCAGTCTGTCGCGCATAAAAGCGACCAGTTCTTTTTTAACGACGGGTCTGTTCATCATTTCATTCAATGCCATGCTTTTTTCTCCTTATCAAACACACTTTTATTAATGGCAACAAGGCTGGGGCAGAAAGCCGCTTTCTGCATCCGGCCCTTGTTTGGGTCTGCATAAACGCGGGACAGAACGCAGCCCCTGGCTCCACTGCACAGACAATGCGCGGATGGTTTGCAGCCATCCTGGGTTTGTGCGCTCCAGTGGTCCGGGGCTGAACGCGTTCTGTCCCGCTCTTTTGCGTTTATTCGTCTTCAACAACAACTTCTTGGACCGGCCCCCTCGTGACGCGGATGCCGCGGATCCTTCCGCTTTCGACCTGCGTAGTCGTCAGCAGATACTCTCCAGCTTGGATCGTCGCCTGCTCATCGTCTTTCGGGAAATACCCGAGTTCCTCGATTATGTAGCCGGCGATCGTGTCCACTTCTTCGGAAGCGATCGCCGTCTTGAACAACTGATTGAACTTGTCCAGCGGCATGCGTCCATTCACGACGTAATGGTTCTCATCGATTTTTTTCGACATACGGTAAATCTCATCATACTCGTCCTCGATATCCCCGACGATTTCCTCGAGCAGATCCTCGAGGGTGATGATCCCTTCCACGCCGCCGTATTCATCTTTGATGATGGCCATATGCGTGTGGGTCTTGCGGAACTCGACCAACAGATCGTCGATATAGATGGTCGACGGGACAAACAAAGGCGCATTGACCAGTTCGCGGAAATCAATCCGCGCGAAGCCGACTTCCTTCGATGCCTTCAAAACATTTTTCATATGCAGAACACCGATGATATTGTCCTTGTCTTCCTCATAGACCGGAATCCGCGAATATTGACTGTTCAGCACCAGCGCGATATTGTATTCCAGATCATCATCCAAATCCATCATCAAGGTATCGGTCCGCGGCACCATCAATTCACGGGCCAGCTTCGTGTCCAACGAAAGCACGCCCTGCATCATTGTGAACTCGGAAGGATCGATGACGCCTTCGCCTCGGCTTTGGGCGAGGATGGCTTTCATTTCATCGCGGGTGAGCTTCTCTTCCTCATTCGTGAATTCGATCGGCGTCAGCTTCTTCAGGATGCCTGTAGAAAACGACAAGAGCCAGACGAATGGCTTGAAGAGGGTCTTCACGACAGCGATCGGGCCGGCAGTATGGCGCGCAATCGTTTCCGGCATCTGCAGGGCGATCTGTTTGGGATACAGTTCACCGAACACAAGCGTTATGTAGGAAAGGATGACGGTGATGATGATCATCGCGATCGTTTTGCCGCCGGTGATGCTTCCCAACAACGGTTCGATATATCCGACAAAATTGGATGAGGCTGATGCACTGCTGAAGAATCCGGCAAAGGTGATGGCGACTTGGATGGTGGCCAGGAAATCATCGGGATTCTCCAGGAGACGCAAGACCCTTTTGGCCTTTTTGTCGCCTTCTTTGGCTAGCTTCTCGATTTTGGAACGGTTGATGGAAACAAATGCCAATTCCGCTGAGGCGAAATAAGCATTCAATAAAGTCAGGGTTAGGATCAATGCTAATTTTGATGATAACGACTGGCCTTCGGGGTCTGGGTTCATATGATTTTTTTCTCCTTTTTCATGTCTGCTCACGCAACGAGGATGCCTTTTGAAAGCGGCCTCCGTCCAGTTGCATAAAAAAATATAGATTCTGTTCAATTATATACTACTTAATATAGGGAACGCCACCCGAAAAATCAAGAGATTTTTCCTGCTCCGGCTGAGGCATCCGATTCGTGCTGTTCACGGTGGCGATTTTCGGGAGTGCCGGGCAGCGACAAGTGTTCTCATCCCAATCTAATGTTTACCCGAACCCGACACCTCGTTGTAAGGGCTTCACTGCTTGATTTATCAAATGTTTAATATTTTCCAAGTATGCGTTTTTAACCGTTGCTTTTTTTCATTTTAATGTTATTATCACTTTAGACAACTGTGTTTTTAGGAGGACCTATACTATATGCTTATCCGCTCACTTGCCATCCCGAAACGGGAGCTGACGATCGTCAAAGAGTCTGCCACGCTTCGGGATGCGCTGGATATTCTCGAAGAGTCCGGCTTCCGTTGCGTTCCGATCCTGGACGAAACCGAAACCATTTTTCGTGGGAATATCTACAAGATGCATATCTATCGGCACAAAGCGAACGGCGGCGACATGAACCTGCCGGTCACGCATCTGCTGAAGAATGCCACCAAATTCATTTCGATAGACAGTTCATTCTTTAAGGTGTTTTTTACCATCAAAGAATTGCCCTACATTTCCGTTTTGAACAAGGATATGACCTTTTACGGCATCCTGACCCATAACGCCTTGCTGAACATGCTTGCCCAATCTTGGAGCATCGATGTCGGCAGCTATGTGCTGACGGTCATCGCACCTGGCCAAAAAGGCGATCTGTACCACATCACCAAAATCATCAACCGCTACTCTTCCATCGCCAGCTGCATTTCCCTCGACATCAACCGGGAAGATGCGCTGCGCAGGGTACTGGTCACTTTGCCCGCAGGCACTCCCAAACAAGTGCTGGATTCCATCGTGAAGGCACTGGAGCGCAAGGATTTCCGCGTGACCGAAATCGAGAACCTGCAAGTGGATTTCTGAAAAAGCTCCCATGTTACACGCATAAAAAAGTCGGACAAGCTTTAGGCTTGGTCCGACTTTTTTTGCGCGCACCCGAATCAGCGGGTGGCGCCGTTCAGATATGGGTTGGAATAGATTTCTTCCCTTACGGTCGTAGGATCGCCGTGTCCCGGGAAAAGGACTGTTTCGCCCGGCAAGGTCACGATATATTTTTGGATCCCTTCGATCAAGGTAGTATGGCTGCCGCCCGGCAAATCGCTGCGGCCGACGCTGCCTTTGAAAATGACATCCCCGACGATTGCGAAGCCGTTCTCGCGGAAAATGAAGACAGTGCTTCCCGGCGAATGCCCTGGAATATGCTGCATCTCAAAACGGAACTCGCCGATTTCGTAAGGACCCATCTCCTCAAAGAAGATATCCGCTTCTTTCGTCAAGCGTACATCCGGAACGTTCGGGTTGCCTGCTGAGCCATTCAGACGCGGATCCAACAGCCACTCCCGCTCGATAGGGTTTTGGTAGACGGGAACGTTGTATCTTTCCCGGATTGTTTCGAGGGCGCCGATGTGATCATAATGCGCATGAGTCAACACGATCGCGATCGGATGCAGTTCATTTTCTTCGATGGCGGCGATGATATCCTCCGCTTGCTCACCTGGATCAAAAATGATCGTATCATTTTCATGATCACCGATCAAAAAATAACAGTTTTCCTGGATAGGACCGACTGTAATTGCGTACATTTCCATATACTCATTCCTCCCTCGATTTGGATTACCTCTCTATTATAAGAGAATGATGAGAAAAATCCTAGCAAAAAAACGCGGGCTTCTGCTTTTCATCCGAAAAAAGCCCCCGTTCTCATGTTTTTTCATATGAAATTTTAATGAATCAAGCCATTTTTTCGGCGAAACCGATCAGCTTATTCAGGTATTTCATGAGCGGTGCTGAAACAACCAGCACGACCGCTTCGCCGAATGCCGCAGTGGCAAAACTGAACCAGAAAGGCAGATCCAGCACGATATAAAGTTCGATCGCGACAAGCACCATCGTCAATGTGAAGACGAGTGCGGTCATCATCATGCGTTTCATTTCGGAATCATTGGGTTTGAACAATTTTTCCAGAATAAGGAAAGAAATCAGTGTCTGGCCAAATCCGAAAACCAAGTCCCAAGCCCCTAATGTCGAAAAGATCAGATTGGCGATGAAAACCCCCGCCAGAACGCCGTATTTGTAATCTTTGTGGTAGCCCACCAGATGATTCAACATTTCCGAAACGCGGAACTGGATAGCACCGAACGACATAAAAGCAAAAATCCCCGTCATAGCGACATATAGTGCTGCGATAATTGTATTGATAACCATTTTTCTTGTATTCAAGATGAAAACCCCCTAGTTTTTTTCCGTGGGATGGTCGACGAACCACGTGCTCCTCCAAGAGCTAAGTCAGTTTACCACAGATGTCCGTTTTTGAAAACGGCAAACGGAGCATTTTCATCTGATTTTCATGGCCGGAAGCGATGTGCGCCGGAGATCCGGCTCAGACTGCGCTCCGCCGGTAGATCCATCCTCGACCGGCGTCGGGACGCACGCGCCCTTCATCCGCATCATTCGCAGCCAGTCCTTTCACACACAGCAAAAAAACTGCCATCTCTGACAGCTTTCTTTGTTTTCTCTATTTGTAGATGCGCGGAACGCGGGCATTGATGCCAGTCAAGATTTCATAGCCGATCGTATCGATCGTCACAGCCATTTCGGACGGGTTGTTGACGATTCCGCCGTTTTCGCCCAGGAGTGTCACTTTGGTCCCGACCGGATATTCTTTCGGCAGGCTGATCATGCATTGATCCATGCAGATAACGCCCCGGATCGGACAACGCTGGCCGTCGACGATGACTGTCTGATGGCGAAGATCCCGTCTCCAACCGTCCGCATAGCCGATCGGAAGCGTAGCGATCCATTCCCCCTCATACGCGCGGTAACGTGCGCCATATGCGATCGTATCGCCTTCATGCATCTGTTTGACGTAGCTGATTTCGGTATCCAACTGCACGGATGGCTTCAGTTCGTATGGGAGTTCCAGCACGGTGTCGGAAGGGTTGTAGCCGTACATGGCGATCCCGACGCGGACCGCATCCGTCCGGAACGCTTCATGCCAGAGCGAAATCGCCGAATTCGCCAGATGCACAATCGGCGGCCGCTGCTCCATCGCCTCCAGGATTTCTTCGAACAAAGCCAACTGGCGCTCCACCAAAGTCGGATCTTCTCCATCAGCCGTAGCGAAGTGCGTAAAGATGCCTTCAAAAACAAAACCATCCAGTTCGGCAAGGCGCGCTTCGAAGGCTTTGACCTCCGCGACCGTGCGCAACCCGATGCGCCCCATCCCGGTGTCGATCGCCAAATGGACACGCACCGGCAAATCGGTTTTGCGTTCCTGCAGATGCGGCAAGGCCGCTTCCAGCCATTCCGTCGCCGTGACGGCGACGCTGATCCCGTTATCTGCAATCAGGGCGGCATCCATCGCTTCCGTCGGACCCACAACCATGACGAAATCATCGGTCAGGCCATTCTCCCGCAGTTCCATTGCCTCATCCAGCAACGCGACACAAAAACCGTCCACTCCGGCTTCCTTCGCCTTTTTCGCGACCGGTACAGCCCCCAGTCCATAGGCGTCCGCCTTGACGACCGCGAAAAATTTCTTTCCGGGAGAAAGACTCTTCCGGATTTGTTGGATGTTCCACGAAATAGCTTCCAAATCGACTGTTTCTACCGTGGGACGGTGCTTTCCTACTACCATGTATTAAAGACCCCTTTACTTTTCTAGTACCACTTGAGCGGCAATGATGTTCCCCGAATGGGTGATGGAAACGAATCCTTTCCCCTCAAACGGAGATTTGGTTATTTCCGGCTTTCGGTTTTCTCCGGGCAAAATTTCGACGTCCTGGAAGGACAGTTTGCCGATGCCCGTGCCGTAAGCTTTCGAAAAAGCTTCCTTCGCGGCATAGCGCCCCGCCAGAAATTCCATTTGGCGCGACCCGCCCAAAGCCAAGAACAGCTTCATTTCCTCTTTTGTCAAAACCCGTTCCGCAAACCCCGCCCGCCGATCATAGGCTTTCGTGATGCGGTCCAGCTCGGTTACGTCCAATCCTATCCCATAAATCATTCCGATCGCCGCCTCTTCTGCATACATTGTTCTCATTTTACCAAAAAAAGAAAAATTTTCCACCATAAGAAAAACCCCTTCCCCAGGCGCGAGCCAGTCGGAGAAGAGGTTTTGGTTACGGATTAGTCGTTGCTGTTGCGGATAGTGAAGCTATGGCCGCTTTTTTTAGGTGCGCCGGTGTTGCCGCCGCTGCGTTTTTCGTCATAGCGTTTGCCGCCTGAACGTGGCTTTCCATCGTTTGAACGACTTCTGTTGCCGCCGCGTTCTCCGCCGCCGCGTCTGTCGGATGAGCTACGGTTGCCTTTGTAGCCGCCGCCACCTTTACCGCCTTTATAGCCGCCTTTGCCTTTTCTTGATGGCAATGGGCGTTCTGGTGTGATCTTGACAGGAACATCAGTCGCGTCTTTAGAAAGACTCTTCAAGAACGCTGCTACCAAGTCTTCTGGATTGTGGTCTTCCAATAGACGCACAGCTGCGCGTTTGTACTTGTCGGTCTCAGTTTCCTGCACCAATGTTTCCACTTGATCGATGGCTGCTTGCATCTGTCCGCGGAACGCTTCGTCGTCGGTCGGCGGCTTCAATGGTGTCATCGCTTTTTTGGTCAAGTTTTCGATTGTGCGCAAGTAATCCATTTCGTTTGGTGTCACGAAAGTAACGGACATACCTTCTTTACCGGCACGACCTGTACGGCCGATACGGTGTACGTAGCTTTCCGGATCTTGCGGGATATCGTAGTTGTAAACGTGTGTTACGCCGGAAATATCCAATCCACGCGCAGCAACGTCAGTCGCGACCAAGATATCCAGATCGCCTGTTTTGAACGCGTTCAAAACGCTCATGCGTTTTTGTTGCGTCAGGTCGCCGTGGATACCTTCCGCACGGTAGCCGCGCAGTTCCAAACCTTTGGACAATTCATCAACGCGGCGTTTTGTACGGCCGAAGACGATCGCCAATTCAGGATTTTGCACATCGAACAAACGCGTCATTGTATCGAATTTCTCGAAATCTTTACATTTCACGAAATATTGATCGATCAGATTCGCTGTCATTTGTGTCGCTTTGATTTTGACATGCTCTGGAGCGCGCATGAATTTGACGCCGATTTTTTTGATCGAGTCAGGCATTGTAGCTGAGAACAACAATGTTTGGCGTTCTGCTGGCGTTTCGCTCAAGATTGCTTCGATGTCTTCCAGGAAGCCCATGTTCAGCATTTCATCCGCTTCATCGAGTACCAATGTCTCGATGTGGTCCAAACGGATTGTTTTGCGTTTGATGTGGTCCAAAAGACGGCCAGGTGTTCCGACGATGATTTGCGGCTTGTTTTTCAAAGCACGGATTTGACGGTTGATGTCAGCTCCACCGTAGACAACCTGTACAGTTACACGTTTGTCCTTGCTTAAGCGGTACAATTCTTCTTGCGTTTGGATAGCCAATTCACGTGTCGGTGCAATGACGATACCTTGGATGACTTTGTTGCTGTTGTCGATTTTTTGAAGCATCGGCAATCCGAATGCTGCTGTCTTACCAGTACCGGTTTGCGCTTGCCCAATAACGTCCAACCCTTGCAAGGCTAAAGGAATGGTTTGCTCTTGGATCGGTGTTGCTTCCTCAAATCCCATTTGCTCGATCGACTTCAATAACTCCGGGTTTAACCCTAATTCTGAAAATTTCATGTTTCCTCCTATGATTGAGAAACTAAAATTTAGAGAGTCTTTTCTTTTACCCGCATGTTTCATGCGGTTCATAATCTTATAAATAAAAGATAAACCTTTTTACTTAATCCCTTGAATAGAAAGCTTGATAAATCAAACATTCTGCACTTCGCAGAAAAAACCCTCTTATTTCTCTATTCTTACCATCAGCAATAATAACACGCTCCGCGGATTTTTACAAATCATTTTCTCTCAGAATAATGAAATTTCTTACAAAAAAACCTTGATATAAGAATATTTCCAATGAAAATGACAAGTATCCCCACAATTTACTGACATTTGCCGTTTGCAGTTCCGGTTGGCCGAGAAACGAGGTTCCTTTGCTTTTGCGACGCCACTAGCAGCTCAAACACCTTACATTTCCTATTATACACGCAAAGCCGCCACAACCGCCAACAAATCCGTGCCGAAGCTGGATTTGATCAGCACTTGATCGGCTTGCTGCAGTTCCGTCTTCAGCTTGTCGATCAACGGCGCCTTCTCTCCAACATAATGATAAAGCGCTCCTTCAGGAAAGGCTGGCTTTAGTTTTTCGTAAAGAGCAGCCATTTCGGCGCCGTACAGATACACTTGATCGAAGTCCTCCGAAGAAATTTCAGTCGCCAAGGCAGCATGCATTTCTGAAGAATGTTCGCCCAATTCGCGGATATCGCCCAATACCACGATTTTTTTGCCTTCCCTTGGGAGCTGCGCAAACGAACGCAGCACCGCTGTCATGGAAGTCGGGCTGGCGTTGTAGGCATCGTTCAGCAGTTGCGAACCGTTGATTCCCTCAAGCCACTGGGTGCGGTTGGCGGTCAGCTGAAAGGTCGCCAAAGCTTCCTTCACTTCAGCCATCGTCAGGCCCAATACCTGAGCAGCAGCCAAGGCAGCCAAGGCGTTCCGGACATTGTACACGCCCAATACCGGAATCTCCAGATCGACCGCCGGATCGAGGTTCACACGGAAAGTCGTTCTGGTCTTGCCGGGAACGACAGCGTAGGCATAGACTGCATCGGTCTCATCCGTGCCGAAAGTCAGCTGACGGAAGCTGCTTCCTTGTGGTAGCTCTTCCGCGATCAGCGGCTCATCGCCGGGATAGATGAACGTTCCTTCCGGTTTCAGCCCATCCAAAATCTCCAGTTTGGCTTGGGCGATGCCGCGGCGGCTGCCGAGGAATTCCAGGTGGCTGTCCCCGATCAACGTGATGATGGCGACATCCGGTCTAGCCAAGCGGCTCAGCAAGCTGATTTCGCCGAAGTTGCTCATGCCCATCTCAAGCACGAGCACTTCTGTGTCTTCGGGCATCTCCAGGATGGTCATCGGCATGCCGATTTCGTTGTTGTAATTGCCCTGAGTCTTGTGGACGCGGAAACGGGCGGAGAGAACGGCCGCGGTCATGTCCTTGGTGGTCGTTTTGCCGTTGCTGCCGGTGATTGCGACAACTTTCGGGTGGACCATAGTCAAGTAGGCTTCCGCCAGTTTTTGCAACGCTTCGAGCGTGTCGTCCACCAGAATGACCGCGATTTCCTCCGGCGCTTCTCCCGCCGCACGGCTCCACAAGGTTGCTGTCGCTCCGTTTTTGATGGCCGCTTGGACATAATCATGCCCGTCCGTTTCCCCTTGCAAAGGCACAAACAGACTGTCCGGCTCCGCCTTACGGGAGTCGAAGACAACAGAAGTAATTTCAGCGAAGCGGTTGGCCGACGTATAATCGATCGCGCCCACTGCTTTCACAACATCGATGATGCGTAATGGTTTCATTTTGGGTTCCTCATTTCCGGTTTTACTTTGGTTTTGCTTTGGCTTGATCTAAAAAAGGCCGTCCTTCCCCTGAGATCGCAGCAAGCATCCTATGCTTTCGGTGCTGCTGGCGATCAGGAAAATCACGGCCTTTCATCTTTACTCTACAAATTGATAGGATACTTTCTCTTCATGGCGCTTCAAAGCCAGTTGGATCAATTCTTCCACCAAATCGCTGTACTTCAATCCTGTGTGTTCCCAAAGCAACGGATACATGCTGCGGGAAGTGAAACCAGGCAAAGTGTTGACTTCATTGATGTAGATTTCATTGTTTTTGGTCACAAAGAAATCGCAACGGCTCAATCCGCTGCCATCCAGCGATTGGAAAGCAACCGTGGCATATTCCTGCAGTTTGGCGGTGATTTCTTCCGGTAATTCAGCCGGAATCTGCAGCAACACTTCCTCATTGCCGTACTTCTCTTCGTAGTCATAGAAATCTTTGGTTTTAACGATTTCACCGGGTACGGAGGTATGCACATCGCCATTTCCCAATACGGCGATTTCGATTTCACGGGCTTCGATGCCCTGTTCCACGACCACACGGCGGTCGTAGCGGAAGGCTGTTTCGATCGCGGCGGTCAGCTCTTCCAGATTGGTTGCTTTGGAGATGCCGACGCTCGATCCCATGTTCGCTGGTTTCACGTACATCGGATAGATCAGGCTGCCTTCGCATTTGATGAAGATCTTCTCGCGGTCATTTTTCCAGTCATTGCGTGTGACGGCTACGTAAGGCACCTGCGGCAAGCCTGCTTGTTGGAAAAGATGTTTGCTGATGATTTTGTCCATCCCGCTGGCGCTGGCAAGGACACCGCAGCCGACATACGGCATATCCAGGACTTCAAACAGCCCCTGTACCGTTCCGTCTTCTCCGTTCGGTCCATGCAGTACCGGGAAAATGACAGCATCCTCAGAGCGGATATCAGCAGGCGAAATCAGCTCGCCGTAGGATTTTCCTTCTTTCGAGTCGGCAAAACGTTTTTCGGAACCAGGCTCCAAATAAAGATTCTCAGAGAATGCCACCGGACCCGAAAGAGTCTGCCCTTGAATCCACGCGCCTGCCTTCGTGATGTAGACGGGCACAACTTCATAATAGTTGAAATAGATTGCTTTTATGATCGAATGTGCTGTCAGGATCGAGATATCGTGCTCAGCACTCTTTCCCCCATAAATCAAATAAATTTTCATCGAGAAATCCTCCGAATTTTTTGATAACTACTCTAATCAAGGAACATTGTACCACATTTATTTTTTCCCTAAAACGATTTTTGTGAAAAGTGGTTGCCGCTCACGGTCAGCGCGGCCACAACCGCAAGTCCGGATCCGCATGCACCAAAAAAGCCTAAGTTGTGGCTTAGGCTTTCCTCTTCATTCGAAGTCTATATCGATGTTCCATTCATTGCGTTCCATGTCATAACAGATGGTGCCTACCGAATCCTTTTCGTTGAAGCGGCCGTCGATGCTGGCATAACGGTCTTCCGCGATGAACAATGGGATGCAGCACTTATTGCCTGCCGTGCTCATCTGCTTGAAGGAGATGACGGCTCCTTCCTTGAAGATCGGAATGAATTCCTTCACACGTTCGATCGGGAACGGCGCAATTTCTTTGCTTTTTTGGTAAAACCGTTTCTTCTCATTCACTTTTTCCGCCAGCTTGACGGTGATCGCTTCAGCGAACAGCTCGTGGAATTGATCCAGATAACGATAGTACATTTTGATGAACCCGTTCGGCATGGTCAGATAAATGTAGTTATTTTGTAATTTATAGTAGAACGGCGAGTGCAAGTGTGTATGCGCATGAGCGATATAAAGGATCTCGGATATTTCGATTGGGGTAAGGAGGTGCAACATGTCTACATTCACGAAATCGATCCATTTTCCCATAGCGGCATGGTTGTCCATCCCTTTTTGGAAGAATGCCTTCACGTTTTCTTGGCCTTTGATCACCTGAAACCCGGTATGATTGTCATAGGTTCCGATACTTTTTCTGCCGTCTATCAACAACAAGTTTTCCGGCAGTTTCCGGGCCAACTTTGTGTAGTCCTTCACCGCTATCCCTTTGCTTAAAACATAGTTGCTGACTGTTTCATAGTGAACATACAGCATATCTTCGTTCATGAATGATCCCCCCCTTTCCATAATATCCCTTATTATCATTCTACTACTTGCAGAACTGCTTAAGGTATCAGTACCATGTTAATATTATTACAAATCCGTATCTTTTACAAAGATAATTTGTCTTTTTCTCCTATTTTTTTTTGCGCCAATAATTTGAAAGGGTTTTCATATCAAAAGCCGAACTTTGTTTGGACGATTTGAACAAAACGTCCGAAAAAAAGAAGCTATTTACATAGCTTCTAATCGTTTGATCCGGTTTGCCGTGGAGGGGTGCGTCGAAAACAAGCCGTCACTTTCCGTTTCGCCCGTCTTCATCCTTTTGAACGGATTGACGATATAGAGCGAAGCACTGGCGGCATTGGCCGCCTCCATCGGTTCGCTTGTCGCAATTTTCCTCAAGGCGGAAATCAGCCCGTCCGGATTGCGCGTGAACTCAATCGCACTCGCATCAGCCAAGTATTCCCTGTTCCGCGAGAGCGCCAAGCGGATGATCGTGGCCACAAAAGGCGACAGGATCAGGATGAACAAGGACAGCACCAACAGGATGATGCCCAGGCCGCCGCTGTTGTCGTTCCTGCGCCGACGCCCGCCGCCACCCCAGAACATCATCCGGGTGCTGAACTGGGCCAAAAAGGCGATCAAGCCTGCAATGGCCAAAGCGACCGTGGATAGGCGGATATCATAGTTGCGGATATGCGCGAACTCATGCGCCAGGACTCCCGTCAATTCCTCCCGGTTCAGCTTTGCCAACAAGCCCGTCGTCACTGCCACCGAGGCCTTTTCCGGGGAATTCCCGGCCGCAAAAGCATTCGGGCTTTCATCCTCGATGATGAAGATTCTCGGAAAAGGCAACCGCGTCACGATCGTCATTTCCTCAACGATATTCCAGAGCATCGGATATTGGGCCTTGTCGGTTATTTCCTTGGCATTGTTCAGGCCCATGACCACTTGTGTGGATTGCGCCACCATGATGCCGACGTAGGCCAAGCCGATGATCAGCGCGAGCGCGACACCGGACAAGGCGTTATCCCAGTTCAGGTAACCGATGGCCGCGCCCAAAGCCGCAAACAGAAGGAAAAACAGGAATACGATCCATACGGTGCGCCGTTTATTCTGCTCAATTTGTTGATGGAGCAAAGGTACTCACCAACTTTCCATCTAAATCATACGCGATCAGAACGACACTTTCGGTACATTTTTTTCTTCTTCCGGCGTGGCAAGCACGACTTCCGGACGGAAACCATGAATATTCGCCACAATATTGCTCGGGAACGTCCCCAATTTAATGTTGTACTGGGTGACACTGGAATTATACAGTTGGCGCGCATAGGCAATTTTGTTTTCGGTTGCGGACAGTTCTTCCTGCAGAGCCAGGAAATTCTGGTTCGCTTTCAGATCGGGATACGCTTCCGCCAAGGCAAAAACGGTCTTCAACTGGCTCGACAGCTGATTGGACAGTTCCATTTTCTTGGCAGGATCCTCGGTGCCCATATCGGAAATCATGTTGCGCAGATTGATGACTTTGGTCAAAGTTTCCTGCTCATGCTTCGCATAGCCTTTGACCGTTTCAACGATGTTTGGGATCAGATCGTTCCTGCGCTTCAACTGGACATCGATCTGGCTCCATGCCTCCGTGACCCACAATTTATTTTTCACAAGACTGTTATAAAGGGATATCCAAACTACCCCGACGACAACGGCTAACGCAATGATGCCAAAAAACCAGTTCATTTTATCCACAGCTCCTTTTCTCACGCCACCTCTGCGGCTGACCTAGACAACTTTTCCGTCTACACCTACCATTATAGAAGACTCCTGCAGTTTTGTAAAAAAATAGACCATCCAGCTCCGCGCCGAAAAATAGCGGCTTTTGTGCTATCATTAGGGAAAGAAAATCAGATGAGGTGTCGATATGTATTTCATCCCGCAACAAGCCTTCAAACAACTGCCCATCCTGTTCAAGGCCGATCGGTTGACCAGCGCCATCACCGCTGCCGATTTGCCGCAGGCCTATCTGGATCTGCTGGCGGAACAGAATGGCGGCTATCTGCTGTGCTCCCGCATCCCCACCCATGAGCCGACCTCCGACGGCATCGATTATGCCGCGGTCCATGCCATCCTCGGACTGCACGATGGCCCGGAAAACAGCCTCTATGCCGGGCAAACAGTCGCCCATTCGGCGGGGCTACCGGATTATTTTGTGCCTTTCAGCATCAACGGCAACCAGCTCTTCGCGTTCGACTATTCCAAACTGTCTCCATCCGGTGAACCGAGCATTCGCCATATCGATATCGAGACGGACAACTGGCAGACTGTCGCCGCCGACTTTAACGAGTTCCTGCGTAGCCTGATTCCGGCGCCGATCGCCATCCCGGAAGAAGTCCGGCTCACGCACACGGAAGGCGCGCACGCCTTTTGGCTGGCCGACTGCGCAGGCTTGCCTGAGCTGTTCCTGCACTTCGAGGACGACCCGGATAAACAGTGGTATCTCCGATGGATCGCGCATTTTTCCAACCATCCCGACGCGGACTGCCGAAAAACCGCCTGCGAAGCGCTCGAAACCCAGATCCTCTACTTCCGGAGTGAGCTGCCGGATATCGCCCACGCTGTGCTGGCGAAATTCCTGGCCGATCCCGATCCTGCGATCCGGGAATTGGCCCTGACGCTGAAAAAAGAACTTACGGACGGCTGATGCGCGGATGCGCTCGGACAGGTGCAATGACAGCGGCTGGCGCTCGTCGGAGAAGGGAACGCAAAATCAGCACCAGCTCCGGTGAGGAAACGCTCGCCGGAGCTGGTGCCGCGAAAGCATCGTCACTTCCGGCGGGGAAACGCTCGCCGGAGCTGGTGCCGCGAAATTAATCGCGACTCCGGCCAGGCCCCCTTCACCGGACAAGAGATGTACCCCGGAGACGAAAGCTCCATACCTACAGCCAAAAGCCAAGGGTTGCCTCTTCATTCAATGAGCCGTCCTCCCTACTTGCTTTTGTATCCTTGCTAAGACCGAACACCCGACAGACGCTTGATCTGTCGGGTACCGTCGCCTCAATGCATTCTGTCCCGCTCTAATCTTAGTATGTTTTTTATGTTTTAACGCCTTTGTTCCTTCAGCCACTGCTGGTAGAGGTTCTTCGTTTTGTGGCCTTTGCCGAGAATATCCAGCATTTCTGTTTTGCGTTTCTCTCGCGTAGTCGGTTGCTTGGCGCTGTAGATGTAACGGGCCCAATCGCGCTGATAGCCCGGCGTCAGTTCCGCATAGAGTCTGGCGATATCCGGGTGCCCTGCTTCCATGAATTTTCCAAGCTCCGGAATGAACTGCTCGTAGTCAGCCGTGTTGCCGCTACTGGCTTTTGTTTGCTTGCCCTTGCCTTTGACG
This sequence comes from Trichococcus ilyis, assembly GCF_900109135.1. GTDB lineage: Bacteria > Bacillota > Bacilli > Lactobacillales > Aerococcaceae > Trichococcus > Trichococcus ilyis. The sequence goes on from NZ_FNYT01000004.1 coordinate 124,884, forward strand.
TCATTTTTCATCCCGACGAGCGTAAACGTGTCATCCAATTTGAGCATCCGCGCAAACTTCAGCGTGCTGTCGCCGACATATCCGCTGCCGGCGTCCACTCCAAGACTCGGAAAAATGGCATCGCGGTGCACCGATGTGCCATAGGTCTTGTTCCCTATTTTCGGATAGGCGATGTAAAGGTAGCCTTCCGGATTCAGGCGCTCCGCTTTGATCGTGTCCCGTACGCGCTCGGCCAGTTCCTCCAACGTCAGCACATAGGCAAAAATCAGATCGTATTTCCCGCCATCCAGCCTTGGATCATAGGCTTCCAGGCCCGTAAAATCATCAGCAACCGCACGCTCTTTCCCCAGAACGGCCCGCCTGGCGAACTTTTCCAAACCCAACCGGCGCGTGAGCGATGTTGTAGCCGAAATCGGTTCGCCAGCGGCCTGTTCCCCATAAAGCCGGGTCGCATAAGCGATGTCTTCCCGGATCATCTCCTTCAGCACCGCTGTGTCGATGTCGGACAATTTATTGACATACACACAACCTTTTCCGGTTTTGTGCTTGCCGAGTTTTGCGAGCAGTTCCTCACGTTTTTCTTCGGGCAACATCAAGTAGAGCGTCAGTGCCGTTTTGCGCGGCGAAAAAGCAGCCAGCGGGGCATCGCCTTCATGGCCGCTCGCGTACCGGTAATGGTATTTCCCGAAGCCGATGATGCTCGGCCCCCACATTTTGGCCTCTTCGCCGGACTCTTCTGAAAACAACTTCAGCAGCGCATAAGCGTCTTCTTTCTTCTGCGGCTGCTGGATCTTTTCAATGAATTCCTCCACGGAAACTTCCGTGGGTTTGGTCTTGGGTTCGTATGCCATCTTCGTTCGCTTCCCCTCTCGTCCTTTGCTTGTTACAGCTATCATAACAAACCAACCAGACACCGGCAAAACACAAGCCTTGGCGGCGGGCCCATTGACCCGAGCTCGAGCCGCGGGACCGGAGATACTCCGCTTCTCCGGGGGACGCAAGCTTCACCGGAGTTCACCCCACATTTTTCAGCCTCAGCTCCGAAGAGCAGCGCTCCCGCTCAATCGGATGCCTTTGAAAGCCGCCGCACACAAAAAAGGGCCTTCCCGAAACCGGGAAAGCCCTCAAGAAGATTATTCTTGTTCTTCTTTGTTTTTGAAACCATATTTTTTGTTGAAGCGGTCCACACGGCCATCGGCTTGCGTGAATTTTTGACGTCCAGTATAGAATGGGTGTGAATCTGAAGAAATTTCTACACGGATCATTGGGTAAGTGTTGCCATCTTCCCATTCAACAGTTTCGCTTGAACCTTTTGTTGAACCTGATAAAAATTTGAATCCTGTAGTTGTATCCATGAATACAACTGTTTGGTAATTTGGATGGATTTCTTGTTTCATGTCTCTTTCGCTCCTTTTGCCCTGGATTATTTACTAAGCCAGAGTTGTCATTTGTAATAAAAGTCATACCGCATGGTATTCCTTTTTAACGTTAAAATGATACCATGCCTGCAGCAGGAATGCAATGATAATTTTAAAAAAACACGTTTCCCCACACAGGCCGCGGCGGGAAAAACGTGTTTGCGTTATTTGTCGAGAATGGCCGCGATTGCTTCTTCCGAAAGGCTGCTGTCGGCATTCAGGTTCGTGAATTGACCCGGTCCGTCGATCGTTACGAGCGCAGGCACCGTACGGACGCCCATTTTGTCGCGCAGGCTTTGGATTGCAGGATCGGTCGGTGTATTCAGGCTATCCAGATAGTGGATCGTCAGGTTCTTTCCTTTGCGGACGCTTTCCAACTTAGGGACAAATTTCCGGCAATACGGACAAACTGCCTTGCCGATATAAACGATCGCTTTCTCACCGGCAGCCAATTTTGCTTCGAACTGCACGGCGCTGATCTCTGTGAATTCTTTTGTGTCTTCTTCGTAATTTCCTTTGTTGAACATATTCTGAAACCTCCAGTTTCGCGTTTTGATAGTTCCACTATACCGGGAAGCTAAAAAAAACGCTCATCATTTGCTCACATGCCGTCAGACCGTAGTCATTTCATCAAGGCAATCCGCTTCAGCAAAGCTTCATTGTCTTCGGTTGTGTTCATCTGTTTCAGGAAGCTTTCGGTGTATTCCAAAGCATCCCCGCGCATATTGCGGCGGACTTTGTAGATGTTCTCGAGCGTTTTCGCATCGAGCAGGAGGTCTTCTCTGCGGGTACCCGATTTTTTGATATCGATGGCAGGGAAGATGCGGCGTTCTGCCAGTTCACGCGAAAGGACAAGTTCCATGTTCCCTGTTCCCTTGAATTCCTCATAGATGACTTCATCCATCCGGCTGCCTGTATCGACAAGCGCGGTGGCGATGATCGTCAGGCTGCCGCCGTCTTCGATGTTGCGGGCCGCACCGAAAAAGCGTTTCGGCCGATAAAAGGCAGCCGGATCGATCCCGCCGCTCAAAGTCCGGCCGCTTGGCGGGATGACCAAGTTGTAGGCCCGGGCCAGGCGCGTCAGGCTGTCCATCAGAATGACCACATCGCGTTTGTCTTCGACGAGGCGCATGGCCCTTTCCAGGACAAGTTCCGTCACCCGGACATGGTTGGCCGGTTGCTGGTCGAAAGTCGAGGAGACGACATCGCCCTTGACACTGCGCTCGATATCCGTCACTTCTTCCGGACGCTCATCGATGAGCAGCATGATCAGTTCAACATCGGGGTGGTTGGTGGTGATGCCGTTCGCAATCTCTTTCAGCAGGGTCGTTTTTCCGGCTTTCGGAGGCGCCACAATCATCCCGCGCTGCCCGAAACCGATCGGAGCGAACAGATCGATCATGCGAGCGGTTACGTTTGTCCGATTACTTTCCAGCTTCAGCTGTTGGTTCGGGTAGATCGGGGTCAATCCCGGGAAATGCGAACGTTCCTTGGCCTGATCGGGCCGTTTTCCGTTCACGGTGCTGACTTGCATCAGGCCGTAATAACGTTCGGATGCTTTCGGCGGCCTGGCCTTTCCGGCAACTTTGTCCCCATTGCGCAGGTCAAAGCGTCTGATTTGGGATGTCGATATGTAGATGTCTTCCTGGCTCGGTGAATAGTTGATCGGCCTTAAAAATCCGAATCCCTCTTGGGAAACGATATCCAAAATGCCCTCAGTCATGAAGAACCCCTGTTTCTCTTCTTGGGCACGGATGACCGCCAAGGATAGTTCCTTTTTGTTCATTTGGCTGTAATAGGGGATCTTCAGTTCTCTGGCATAGGTGTATATTTCTTTCAGCGTCTTGCTTTCCAACTCATGCAAGGTAAGCATATCTTCCAATCAGCTCCACCTTCCTCTCTTCTCATTCTTATGCTGTCGGTTTCCGGCTGCAGCATACAGGAATCAAAACGCCCCCAAAGTCGTTTGCTGCTTTGAAGGCGCCTCGTGATTGTTGTGTTGCGCGAAAAAATTTATTCTTCGCCCTCGATCATTTTGATGTCCGCACCCAAGGCGGTTAATTTTTCGACGATATGGTCATAACCGCGCAGGATATTCTCGATACCGGAAATAGTGGTCGTGCCTTCCGCCATCAAACCGGCAATGACCAGGCAGGCGCCGGCGCGCAGATCGCTGGCCGTTACTTCCGCACCGGTCAATTTGTTGGGGCCCTGCATGAAGATCATATCACTTTCCACCTTGGCCTTCGCCCCCATCCTGCGCAGTTCCGGGATATGGTTGACGCGTTTCGGATAGATGGTATCGATGATGGTTCCATCCCCGCTCGCTTTCAGCATCAGCGGCGTCAGCGGTTGCTGCAGATCCGTTGCAAAACCAGGGTAAGGCAGCGTTTTGATGTGGACCATCTTCAGGTTGTCGGACTTCTTGACGAGGATGCTGTCTTCGCCGATCTCCATATCCACGCCCATTTCCTCCATTTTTGCGAGCAGGCTTTCGATATGTTCGACGATTACATTCTTGACCAGCACCCGTTCTCCCATCGCAGCGGCAGCGGCCAGATAAGTGCCCGCTTCGATGCGGTCAGGTATTACGGTGTGTCTGCAGCCGTGCAGGCTTTCCACGCCTTCGATGCGGATGATGTCGGTACCGGCGCCGCGGATTTTCGCGCCCATGTTATTCAACAAGATGCAGACATCGATGATTTCCGGCTCTTTAGCCACGTTCTCAATGATTGTCCGCCCTTTGGCTTTGACAGCTGCCAATATGATATTGATCGTCGCTCCGATGGAAACCACGTCAAGATAGATCCGTTCGCCTTTCAGACCCTCTTCCGGCGTAGTCAGATAGATGGCGCCCATTTCATTGCGCACTGTCGCGCCTAACGCCTCGAAGCCTTTGATGTGCTGATCGATCGGTCTCGGGCCCAAGAAGCAGCCTCCCGGCAGCCCGATGACGCCTTCGCCAAATTTCGAAAGGATAGCTCCCATGAAATAATACGAAGCGCGTAAGCTTTTGATTTTTCCGGTGGGCATCGGAATCGAAATCATGTCGGTCGGATCGATCGTGAGGATGCCCTCATCCTCCTCGAATGACACATCGACGTTGAAGTCTTCAAGAATATCGATCAGCGAGTGCACATCCTGAATGTTGGGGATGCCTTCCAGGATGACTGGGGAGTCCGCCAAAATAGCAGCCGGAATCAGCGCAACAGTACTGTTTTTCGCTCCGCTGATTGTGATTTCACCGTTCAGCGGTTTATTCCCCTCTATAACTAATTTTTTCATAAAAAATCCTCACTTCATGTGTAGTTGCCGAACGATAAAGCTATAGCCCGGAAATGAATGGATCGCTTGCACCAACTGCCCGGAAAAGGACAACCAGTGCAACGATACCGAAATGCCATTATTTTTAAGTTTTATCCAATTGATGGGTGATCATCTATAATTCTAACAAAAATACAGGGTGTATTACTAGTTTTTTTATGCAAACGTCTGCTTTAAGGCGCAATGTTGTCGAAAACGTAGGAATATCCGGAAAAATGAGGGCAAAAAAAGGAGATCCGGAACATGGGTCCCAGACCTCCTCGAAGATCGTTGATGGAATTAAGCTTTGTTGCTTGAACCGAAAACTTGCATTCTTTCTTTAACGACTGCAACGATCGCTTCTTTACCAGGTCCGATAACTTTACGTGGATCGTAAACGTTAGCGTCTGAAGCTAATTTTTCTCTTACAGCAGCTGTGAAGACTTGTTGGCATTCAGTGTTCACGTTGATTTTTGAATGTCCGAATTCGATAGCTTTTTTGATTTGGTGTTCTGGAATTCCTGAACCACCGTGCAGTACTAATGGTTTGTGCGTCAATTCAGAGATTTCTTTCATTTCGTCGAAGCCCAATACAGGTTCGCCGGAGTAAGGTCCGTGTACGGAACCTAATGCAGCAGCCAATGCATCGATAGCTGTTTCAGTAGTCAAACGCAAGCATTCAGCCGGATCAGCGTACTGGATTCCGCCAGTGATTCCGTCTTCAGTACCGCCGACAGTTCCGATTTCAGCTTCTACAGAAGCGCCTTTGGAATGTGCGTACTCAACAACCAATTTAGTTTGTGCAATGTTTTCATCGATAGGGTAGTGTGATTTGTCGATCATTACAGAAGAGTAACCAGCATCGATAGCAGCTTTACAGCTTTCAAAGCTTGTTCCGTGGTCAAGATGCAAAGCTACAGGAACAGTGATGTCCATTGTTTCCAACAATGCGTTAACCATTGAAGCTACCACTAGGTGTCCACCCATGTATTTAGCTGCGCCTTCAGAAACGCCCAAAATAACTGGTGATTTTTCTTCTTGTGCGGCTTGCAGGACAGCTTGTGTCCACTCAAGGTTGTTGATGTTGAATTGTCCTACGGCATACTTTCCTTCTAACGCTTTGTTTAACATATCTGTCATACTTACTAAACGACTCATTCTTGTTGCCTCCTTGGAATCCATTGGTCTCTTTTGTTTGCAGAAAATTCACATCTTGGAATGTGAACACTTTACAACAATTTCATTTTATCAGAAAATGTATTTTTTTACTACCTTATTAGGAAAATCGCTCAAAATGAAAGCGCAAAACCGTTCATTTTCTTTTAAAAAACTCTTATTTACAGGCCTTTTCCAAAGCAGCTTCAATGAAACCATCAAATATCGGCTGCGGTCTGTTCGGACGGGAAATGAATTCCGGATGGAACTGGGCAGCAATATAGAACGGGTGGTTTTTCAATTCCACGATTTCCACCAAACGCTGATCCGGAGATACGCCTGAGAAGACCATGCCTTTTTCGGCCAGACTCTCACGGTAGGCATTGTTGAACTCGTAACGGTGACGATGACGTTCCTGAACCATATCAGCATTGTTATAGAGTTTCTTGGCCAAAGTCCCTTCCTTCAATTCGCAAGGATACAGACCCAAACGCAAAGTGCCGCCCATTTCGTCGATGTTTTCTTGATCAGGCATCAAATCGATGATGTTGTTTTTGCATCCCGGCTTGGTTTCCGCTGAATCCGCATCTTCCAGACCGACAACATTGCGGGCAAATTCCACACACGCCAGTTGCATCCCCAGACAGATACCGAAGAACGGCACATTGTTTTCGCGGGCGTATTGGATGGCAGCAATCTTGCCTTCGATACCGCGGTCTCCGAAGCCGCCGGGAACAAGGATGCCGTCCGCATCACCCAAACGTTCTTGGGCGTTCGCAACAGTCACTTCTTCCGCGTTGATCCATCGGATGTCGATTTCGGTATCATGCGCATAACCGGCGTGCTTCAACGCTTCCGCTACGGACAAGTAGGCATCCTGCAGCTCCACGTATTTTCCGACAAGTGCGATTTTGGTTGTTTTTTCCAGACTTTGGACTTTTTCCACCAAGGCTTTCCAGTCGGTCATGTCTGCTTGCGGCAGATCGGAGAGTCCCAGATAGTCGCAGACAATCTGATCCATGTTCTGTTCCTGCAGCAACAACGGGATTTGGTACAAAGTCTCCACGTCACGGGATTCGATGACCGCTTCAGGTTTCACATCGCAGAAGGAAGCCAATTTGTTTTTGATGTGTTGCGGCAAAGCCATTTCCGTACGCACAACCAAAATGTTCGGTTGGATCCCCAGGCTGCGCAATTCTTTCACGCTGTGCTGTGTCGGTTTTGTCTTCAGTTCGCCGGCTGCGCGCAAATAAGGAATCAGGGTTGTGTGGATGTACAGCACATTTTCGGCGCCGACTTCCATCCGCATTTGACGCAAAGCTTCCAGGAACGGCAAGGATTCGATGTCCCCAACCGTGCCGCCGACTTCCGTGATGACGATGTCGGAATCTGTCGTTTCACCGGCACGCATGATTTTTTCTTTGATTTCATTCGTGATGTGCGGAATGACCTGAACGGTAGCCCCCAGATAATCCCCTTTGCGTTCCTTGCGGATGACTTCGGAATAAACTTTACCGGTCGTCACATTTGAATATTGGTTCAAGTTAATGTCGATGAAACGTTCATAGTGGCCCAAATCCAAATCGGTTTCGGTGCCATCATCCGTTACGAACACTTCCCCATGTTGGTAAGGGCTCATCGTGCCCGGATCCACATTGATGTAAGGGTCGAATTTTTGGATCGTGATCTTCAGTCCCCGGTTTTTCAGCAAGCGTCCCAAAGAAGCCGCAACGATACCTTTACCGATTGAAGATACTACCCCGCCTGTTACAAAAATATACTTAGTCATTTTTTTCTTCCCCCTGTTTTTGAATGTGAAAAATTATGTCCGAAGGTTTCTCAAACGCTGCACTAAAAAAAATAAAGCTCCCTGTTCTTTCCAGAACAGGGAGCTGTTAAAATTCAACGTATGCTATCCAAAAAGAAATGCTTTTTGGGAGCCCAAGGAAGATAATACATCCAATTGCATAGGGTGTCAAGAAAGAATTGGCGACCGGGGGAGTGGTTATTCCTCCTCGTCCTCTTCTTCCGCAACGAACTCATCTTCTTCCTCTTCGAAATCTTCTTCGTCCTCGAACTCTTCTTCATCGATCAGAGTCAAGTCCTCCTCGATACCGCTCGTGATGTCATCATCGTCATCCGTGATGTCCACTGCGTCGACTTCATCGACTTCATCTTCATCGACATCGATATCTTCATCTTCGTCGACAACATCAATGTCTTCCGGATCGTCATCATTGTAGTCGATCACATCGTCATCGTCTTCCGATGTGGCGAAGGCATTCAATTTCTTGCGTTTCTTGCGGCGGACTTTCACTTCATCCTCATCGATACTGGAAAGAATCTCTTCATCGATTGAATCAATCGGATACCATGAACGCAATCCCCAACGATTTTCTCCTAGAGAAATAAAGCTGCCATCAATGTTCAAGTCAGTGTAGAAACGTGTCATCTTGCTTTCCAATTCTTCTTCCGACATTTCAAGATAGTCCTGTATCTGAACCAATAATTGGTTGAAGTCCAGTACGTCACCGTTTTCTTCGAAAATTGCGTGTGCAACTTCTATCATTGACAATTCGTTTTTGTTCGTGCCATCTAATTGCTTCAATTTCAATGGTGTCACGTCCTTTCAAAAGTTTACTCTTAATCATACAATACTCAGGTGGTAAATTGCAATTCAATTCGGTAATCTCCCAATTTTTGTTCATTCAATTGGAGTTCATAACGGAGGCTGACTTTCCCGGCAAACGGCTTCTCTTTGAATTCCAGCAGCATCTCATGGGTGACCGTTTCGATCTCCATCAGACCTGCCGGCGTCGGAACCGTGGCCATGCCTTTTGCTTCGGCATCGAAAGTCATGCGGCTCGCCTGTTCCGCTCTGCGGATGATCGTCATCTTGCCTTCACGGGATAGTTTGAGCGTGACCGGAACCGCTGTTTCGGCTTCGACGTAGCGCAGATAGAGCCAATTGCCCATCTCCACGATCTGTCCCATCCCTTCATATAGGAAGCTTTCCTGCTCCCCCTCTTGCTTCACCAGCGTTTCCAATTGGAATTCGATGGGCATTCCTTCTTTTAAAGACAATTTTTTCCACCTCATTGACCAACGTACGGGCGTTTTGTGGCCGCACGCGTTTTTCAAATATAGTATAGCGGTACAAATGAGCGCTGGTCAATCATTTGCGGGATGATTTTCCAAAATCCGAAGAAATCCCGGCTTTCGCCGCAATTCACTCTCGAATCTCAGCTGAACTTTGCTATAATGGGAGCAGAAATAGCCATACAGATAAGGAAACGAACATGACAAACCATTTAAAAAACAACATTTACCATATTTACGATACGTCGCGCGGGCAAATCGGCACCGATGCCCTTTCGCATTTCGCGATGGGCGATGCTTTGATCCGGTTGGTCGGGAACGCCGAAGCTCCTGCAGCTCTGCATTTTTGGCCGATGGAAAAACTGGTCATTTTGGGCATGATGGACACCCGCCTGCCCCATCTCGGGGAAGGGCTGCGCTATTTGCGGAGCGTCCCGACCGATGTCGTCGTCCGCAACGCCGGTGGATTGGCCGTTGTTGCCGATGAGGGGATCCTGAACTTCTCCTTGGTGCTCCCGGAAACCGAAGAAGCCAAACTCACCATCCATGATGGCTATGTATTGATGAAGGACCTGGTCGAGCAGACCTTTTCCGATTCGGAACAAACGATTGAGGCCTTCGAAATCAGCGACTCGTATTGTCCGGGCGATTTCGACCTGAGCATCAACGGCAAAAAATTTGCCGGCATCGCGCAGCGCCGCTTCAAAAACGGCGTGGCGATCATGATCTACATGAGCGTGACCGGCGATCAGCAGCAGCGCGGGGAAATGATCCGCCGCTTCTACGCAGAAAGCCTGCAGGGAGAAACGACCCGTTGGCATTTCCCGGCCGTCGACCCCGCTTCCATGGCGAACTTGGCGGAACTTTTGGACAAACCGCTGACCGTAGCCGATGTGAAGAAACGGATTCTGTCCGTCTTCACCAAGAACGGAAATACGCTCCTGCCAGGAGAATACAATGAACGTTTGCTGGCGGAGTACGATACAGCCTATGCAAAAATGAAGAAACGCAATGAACAAATCAATCAGGAACAGCATCCAGAAGCGGACTGACAGAAAGAGGCGATGCGATTTGAGTACACACTACACCGCGGAATTATTGCCGAAAGAAAAAGTATTCCGGGACCCGGTCCATGATTACATCCACATCCAGTACCGGATCATCATGGACCTGATCAATACGCCTGAATTCCAGCGATTACGCCGGATCAAGCAGTTGGGAACTTCCTCCTATACTTTCCACGGCGCCGAACACTCCCGCTTCAATCATTCTTTGGGAGTCTATGAAATCGCCCGCCGGATCTGCGATAAATTTGTCCGGAATTACCCCAGCAAAGAACCTGGGGATGGCCTTTGGGACGATGGTGAGCGCCTCGTGACGCTTTGCGCCGCTTTGCTACATGACATCGGCCACGGCCCGTTCTCGCATACCTTCGAAAAAATATTCGATACGGACCATGAAGCCATCACAATCGAAATCATCACCTCACCGGATACCGAAATCAATCGGATTCTCCAACGGGTCGGTCCGGATTTCCCGAATCAGGTTGCCGCTGTCATCGCCAAGACCTACGATAATCCGCAGGTCGTTCAGCTTATTTCCAGTCAGATTGATGCGGACCGAATGGATTACCTGTTGCGAGATGCCTATTATTCCGGCGTCACTTATGGTAATTTCGACCTGACGAGGATTTTGCGCGTCATCCGTCCTTATGAGCATGGTATCGCCTTTGACATTTCCGGCATGCATGCGGTGGAGGATTATATCGTCAGCCGCTATCAAATGTATATGCAGATCTACTTCCATCCAGTTTCGCGCGGCATGGAGGTCGTGCTGAGCCATCTCTTGAAACGGGCAAAGGATGTCTATTTGGATGAACAAGCTGAATTCCGCCATACCGCCACTTTCCTGACGCCGTTCTTCAAACAGGCCTGGACGCTTAAGGATTATCTGCGCTTGGATGATGGCGTCCTGACGACCTACTTCAACCATTGGCTTGACGAAAAGGATCCGATTCTGAACGATTTGGCCTATCGCTTCGTCAATCGTCATCCTTTCAAATCGGTCCGCTACACAAAAGGACGCGATGATGCTACACTGGAACGTATGAGCGCCATCATTGAGCGCATGGGCTTCAATCGGGATTACTATACGGCTGTCAACAACAGCTATGACTTACCGTATGATCTTTACCGGCCGCATCAGGCCACCACTCGGACCCAGATTGAACTTGTCCAAAAAAACGGCAGTTTCCTGGAGCTTTCGCAAGCAAGTTCGATTGTTTCGGCTTTGACGGGCAAAGTCCGCGGGGATGAACGTTTCTATTTTCCGCGTGAAATTACCCACGGCGATGAGGAACCGGGCATCAACCTGTTCGAGTCGCTGTCACAGGAATTTTCAACTTTTTTCGAAAATGATGAAATTTTACAAAACCAAAAAACAGGAGGTACACTATGAGCATCAAATTAATTGCCATCGACATCGACGGCACATTGGTAGACCCGGAGTTCAAGATCACCCCGGAAGTGAAAGCAGCTATCACGGAAGCGCGCGAACAAGGCGTAAAAATCGTACTCTGCACCGGCAGACCGTTCCCGGGCGTCAAACGCTACATCAAAGAATTGGAATTGGATCAGGACGAAGATTACGTCATCACTTACAACGGCTCTTTGGTGCTGTCCACCGCAACAAACGAAGTGCTCGTTTCACACACACTGGATTACAGCGACTTCGTCCGGATCAACGAATTGGCCGAAAAGTTCCATGTGCACACGCACGGAATCGACAGCGAAGCCATCTATACCGCGAACAAAGACATCAGCATCTTCACAACACGCGAGTCCTTCATTACGACGATGCCGATCCGCTATCGCTCACTGGCTGAATTGCCGGAAGATAAACTGTTCACGAAAATCATGTTCATCGACCAGCCTGAGCTGTTGGACATCTTGATTCCAGCGATTCCAGCGCAGTTCCATGAAGACTATGTGATCGTCCGCAGCGAACCGCATTTCCTGGAAGTGCTGAACAAAGATGCCGGTAAAGCCAGCGCTTTGGCCGAATTGGCTGCATTGCTGAATATTGACGCAGAAAACATCATGGCCATCGGCGACAACGAGAACGACCTGAGCATGATCGAATACGCAGGCGTCGGTGTCGCGATGGGCAATGCCGTCGATAAAGTGAAAGAAGCTGCGGATTTCATCACTAAATCCAACGCTGAAAGCGGCGTGGCACATGCAATCCGGACCTACTTGAATAAATAAATTTGAGAAAAGCTGAACGGGTTTGTTCAGCCCTGAAAGAAATTTAGGAAATCTGTCCGCCTGAGCATCGAAGAGCGCAATAGGACAGATTTATCTAATTTCCGAAGGGCTAACCCGTTAAGCTGGACAATATTTTAGGTGCATGAAACATTTTGCAAACTTGTGAAATACCTACGGTGATGCACTTTTCACTCTGGAAAATTTTATGAATTCCTATATGTTAAAAAAGGTATGCATATGGCTGTCTCATTGAGACAGCCCCATTATTTTAATCACGCGTGAAGCAGGTGCCTGATATGGACAATCATTCTGCGGGGTTCGGCAAAACCCTCCTAAGGATAAGAAAAAACAAACAGTATTCCCAACAATATATGGCCGAAAATAAGATCCATCAATCTACCTATTCCAAGATCGAAAGGGATCTGATCGAGCCGACGCTGGGCAACTATCGGCATCTTTTGAGCAGGCTGGACATGTCCGATGAAGAGCTCCAGTACATCATGAACGATTACAATCATTCCGAAAAGGAACAACTGCTGACGGCTTTCATGAATCTGTCCTTTAACGATGTCCCTCTCTTGCAAGAAATTCGGGAGAAAGCCCTGAAATATCTGGATGTGCATACTGATTACATCATCACCGACATCGTTCATCTGACGGATGCACTGATCATTCTGGCAATAACCGGAGATATTGCAGACGCCCGTAAACATGTGCGCCCTGTTTGGGAAAGGCTCGAGAAGCTTGATGGCTGGTATCTGGTGGAATTAAGGATGATCAACGCAATGCTATTCCTGTTCCCTATCGACGAAGCCATCCTGATTTCCGGGACCGCTTTGGCTCAGATTCAAAAATACGTCAATCATCCCTTCGCAAGCAAAATCGCCGTCTCGTTGCGCCACAACTTGTGCTTATTGCTGTTGAAGAATGGGCGTTACGCAGAGACGATCATGCGCATCGATGAACTGATCCCGGCGGCGAAGGAAGCTGGCTCCTACCGGCACTTGTCCGTCTGCTATCTCAGAAAAGGTCTTGCCTTAGCGAAGACGGGAAATCCCGAAGGCCAACTGCTGATCGACCAAGCCTTCCGTTTGATCGAAGCAGCGGATGATCAGGATTTCAAAGTCAATCTCGAAAATGAATATAACCTCCTGAAAGAGCAATCAAACAGCTGATTGCTCTTTTATGCGTATAGGAATATTTCGTAAAGAGGCGAACCATCTGTATTAAAATGAAAACACTTATGGGAAGACTGTCGTGATAATTCCCAAAATGAGCATTTCTTGGAAGGAAGGCAGGTAAAGTCAATGAATCCAAAACGATGCAATCTATGCGCTTATATACTGGGCTGTGCCTGCCTGATCGGAAGGGCACGGTATCCTGAAGTGCCAGAATCCTGGTGGCTCACAATCGGTATCTGCAGCGGCTTGTTGTTTGTTTCCAGCAACTGCATGGAATCCGCGCAGCATTGGACCTTCCTTGGCATCGATGCCCTGAACCTGATTGTGCTGGCCTTGCTTATTCAGGTCCTTCCACCAAGTTTGGGAATGTCAGTGAATATCGTTGTCCTTTTGGCAATCTTCCTGCTTCTCTATATCAAAAGTACCTTTCACGAAAAATAGCTGTTTTGTAGTCATTGTATCCGGTCGCAAGGTTACCTGTACTGTGAAAGGAGGCCTCACCCATGAATTGGATCCGTCTGATCATCGGCGATATATGGTTTCTATAGCAAATTGAATAGAAAAAAATTCAATCCATTAACTTAGATGGGTAATACAATGCATAAATATATAGCAAAAAAACATTATATTAACCTTTAAAATTTGAATAAAATATTTACTGTGTTACAATATTAATAAGCATTATTTTGAAGTGTATATATAGATAAGAACAAGAAAAAAAATTACATGTTATTACGAAACCATAATTTTTCACCTACTTTAAGTATAGATTTTGTAGGTTTCAATTCAAAAATATAAACGTATTAACATAAATGTCCCAAATCCCAATATCTATTGAAATGCAAGCTTGTGCCCGCGAAGACTGACTTAATAGCGGAGAGGTGTTGAGTAGTTGCCCTTAAGGGAACTCAAATACATTAAATCTTTGGACAAATAAATAAGGTAAAAAACCGTCATATTGTTTTCAAGGTTATTGAGAAAATAAATTTTTCAAAAATTTAGAGGAGGTAACGTGACGAGAAAGGCCAGTATCAAAAAAAGACAATATGCTATCAAAGTTATTACCATCGCTCTACTCACATTGTCATTCGTAGGGATTCTTTCTGCTCAAAATGTGAATGGGGCAGAAGGTACCTGGAATTCTCAATGGCTATGGGATGCAAATGGAGGTTCTACTGTTTATACTACCAATGCAAATACTTATTCAGTATGGACTCTCTTTTCAATTTGGCGTGCTTCAGGGCAATTGGGTTCAAAAAATGTAAATATTCCAGCTCATTCATACAGCGAGTATACATATTGGGGGCAGCCGCTCCTAGATCGACAGGGAAGAGTTTACTTCTCAGGGTATCATGCACCAGGTTTTAACCCCTAATTCTATATAACTCTCATAACCTTGAAATCAGAATAATAACAGACAATAGCCTGATTGTTGTCTGTTATTATTTATTTTATAAATTTATGCTGAAGGAGGATCTTTATGCTTAGAATCGAAGGACTTACGAAAAAATATAAACAAAAGATAGTGTTGGACAATATATCATTAGATTTTAGCGAAATAGGCGCGAGTTATGCCATTATCGGAAAGAGTGGCAGCGGAAAGACTACGTTACTGAACATCTTGTTTGGTTTGGATTCTGATTTTGAAGGAACTTACTACTTGTTCGAAAAAAAATCACACGAGTATAGTATCGAAGAATGGGATATGATCCGAAAAAACCACCTTCAGATTGTTTTTCAGAACTTCAATCTTTTGCCTGCTATGACTGTCTATGAAAATCTATACTATTCTGCCTGGCTCTCGGAGGAGGAAGATGTAGATGTCAGAATTAGGGAAGTGCTCCGGAAGGTAGATTTGGAGGACCGTTTGAAGGAAAAGGTGGGGAATTTGAGTGGCGGAGAAAAGCAGAGAATTGCTCTCGCGAGAGCCACACTCAACCATCCTCGCGTTCTTCTTTTAGATGAACCGACAGGTAATCTGGATGAAGAGAATGTGGATAGGGTTCTGGAGTATTTGGATAGGATTAGAGAAGAAGGTACCACCATCATTCTAATCACGCACGATAAACGGGTTTCAGAGAAAATGGATTATGTATACAGGATTGAAGCGGGGGCTGTGCAGAGAATGGATGGGAGGACTTTCATTCATTCTCATGGGGACAACACGGCCGTTGAATCAACAAATCCTAAGTCAGAGTCCCGAAAGAAAGCTTCCTTAAGGCAACTGGTTCAGTATGCGTTTGCCAGCGTCAAAACTAAATCCAAGGAACTCTTTTTCAACCATATCGCGGTGTTGCTGATTTTCATGTCTTTCCTTATTGTTTACAACATTTTTCAATCATCTTCTGTTGCCTCTTTTAATCAATTATTTAAAGGCCTGACTGAGGACGTCATCATACTTGATCTGAATCAGGTGGCAGAAGGGGAAACCGAGAGCGATCAGTTTGGTTTCACAGAAGGTGAGATTGCGCGTGTCGCATCGCTTCCAGGAGTGAAAGAGGTAGTTCCTTTTTCCGGCGCAACGCGAGCACTCTATGATAACGACAAATTCATCTTCAACAGCACACTTGAAAGAGAAGCGTTCCCTGAAGAGTTGCAGGAAAGCCCAAGCTATTCATCAAGCAATACGCCGATACAATTCAGTTTTATGTCTTCGACAGTTCCGTATGCATACAAAGACTCTTACAATAAGGATCAACTTAATTTGCTCGCGGGTACTCTTCCGCATGACAGGACCGATGAGATTTTGATCCCTGATATTCTGGCGTTCGATTTCCGTGAACGCCTAGGTTTATCCATTACCCAAGATTTGGTGGGAAAAGAGATTTTGCTCGATGTTGTAGATTTTGAAGGAAATCCAACGACCAAAAGTTACACCATAAGTGGGATTTATCAAACGACGTATCAAAATCAAATTCCTGAAATGGTGCGTGTATATGTGAACTATATTGATATAGTAAAGGAAACATATGGTGAAAATGATATGCAGACTACCTATGAACAGATAAAGAAAGATTCTGCCCTTTCCAGTGGAATCGCTGTCGATAGTTTTCAAGAATTTCAGAAAAAGTTTGGAACAGGCTACTCGGAGCTGCTAATTATCACAGAATCAGAGGAGCGCTTGTCGGAAGTGACAGCGCAGATTCAGGAAATGTTTCCGAGCCTTTTGCAACTTTCCCAATATTCTATCAAAAGCGGAGAGTTTTCTAAAATATATAAGCGTTTGATGACGATGTTGATAGGAGGAACGCTGCTTCTTGCTATTATTTTGGGCGTCATCGTGACCTTCCTGAACAAAGGCTACATTCACTCGCGGAACAAAGAACTTGCCATTCTCTATAGTTTGGGATATTCAAAGAAAAATACGGCTTTCGTCCTCTTATTGGAAAATTTGATAGTGTTCGGTACAGATGCGGTGGTAGCCTATGCAATTTTAGGGTTGACCTATCGTTATTACCTCCAATTTTCACGAAGTTATGCTTACTTCACCAATATGTTTTCTTTGGGAAACATCCTGTACTCCTTATTGCTTTTGCTTGTGATAATGAGTGTGGCTACGCTATGGGGAATTCGTGGAATCAATAAGAAAAAGCTGAAAAATTATCTCTTCAATTGATAGCCTGAACTATGATAAGTATACTCAATGTAAAAAATAAGCCAAGGCCGGACTTTTCATCCCGGCCTTGGCTTATTTTACGGCACCCTTAGGCTTTTTCGCCTATGAATTCGCCGTTTTTGGTCAAATGTTGTTTCGAAATCTCATTCAGGATCACGTGCACGCTTTCCTTCGATACATTGGCATTCTTTACCACAGCATCCACGACATCGCGCATCAACGCTTGTTTCTGCTCGTCGGTTCTGCCTTCCAATAATTCAATGTGAACATATGGCATCTTCCATTCCCTCTTTTCGCTTTATGGTTTCGTCTCCGTTTCATTTTAGCAAGTATCTCTGCGGATTGCACCCTACTTATTTGGAGGCGATGTAAGTCTTCAGGCGTTCAGCCGCCTCAGCAACCATCTCCGTGCTCAGCGCGTAGCTCATGCGGACATAGCCCTCTCCGCCCGGTCCGAAGATCGATCCCGGCAGCATGCCCACCTTGGCGTTCATGCCGATTTCACGGCAGAAAGCCTTATCGTCTGTACCGAATTTCGCCGGAATCTTGGCAAAAGCGTAGAAGGCACCTTTCAGTGCGGGAACCTCAAAGCCGGCTTCCTGCAAAGCAGGAACGAGGATATCCCTTCTCTTTTCATATTCGGAACGCATCTTTTCGACATCCGGCGCGCTGTTGCGGAATGCCTCCTCGGCCGCGCGGTTGGAAACCGTCACGCCGGTCGTCACCAATTGCTGATGCGCCAAGAACAGGGTCTTCATCCATTTCGCATCCGCAGCGAGCACGCCGACGCGCCAGCCGGTCATCGCAAAAGCTTTCGAAGCCCCCTGGAAGAGGATCGTGCGGTCGCGCAGCAGAGTCGCGATCGACGTATGCTTTTCCCCGTAGGTGATTTCGCTGTAGATTTCATCGCTCAGCACGAAAATATCGTACTGCTTGATCGCGTCGGCCAAAGCCGTCAACTCTTCTTTTGTGTAGGTCGCGCCGGTCGGATTGCTCGGATAGTTCAAAAAGAGCGCTTTGACGTTTTTGTTTTCGGCCATCGTCTTGTGCAGCAGCTCCGGCGTCATCAAAAAGTTGCTGTCGGACGTGTCGACAAGGATGCATTCGCCGCGGTTCAGCTCCACCGCATAGCTGTACAATGGAAAGTAAGGCGACGGGATGATGACCTGATCGCCCGGGTTCAACAAGCCGAATGCCGCAGCAAAGAGCCCTTCCGTGGCACCCACCGTCATCACGATTTCCGTTTCGGGATCGTAGTGCAGATCATATTGCTTTTCCAGGAATGCGCTGACCGCTTTCCGGACGCCGAGTTCGCCGGAAGTGTGGGCATAGTGGGAAGCATTGTCTTCGATCGCCTTGATGGCGGCCTGCT
Source organism: Trichococcus ilyis (assembly GCF_900109135.1). Taxonomy (GTDB): domain Bacteria; phylum Bacillota; class Bacilli; order Lactobacillales; family Aerococcaceae; genus Trichococcus; species Trichococcus ilyis. The sequence goes on from NZ_FNYT01000004.1 coordinate 143,294, forward strand.
TGACGTTTTCGGGCATGTCAAAATCCGGTTCCCCGATCGTCATCGGTATGCAGTCCTCCACACTGCGGAATAATTCATCAAATTCGCGGATCTGCGAAGGTTTGATGCGGGAAAATAATTCGTTTGTTGTCAAAGCCATCTCTTACATCCTCCATCCAAGTGTGCAGGCGCCACCGAAAAACCTTGCGGCGCCTGCTTTTTAATAGGAAAGCATCCTTTTTCTCACATGATTTTAACATTAATCAGAATACGACTATTCCGCCCATAAGTCAAGCGCCCCATGGCTTCGCCCGCACGAAGAGAGCGTTTTCCCATTTTGAATATGAGAAAATTTGAAATTTTTGCCATTCTTTTTAATCTTATGTGTTGACAACGAAAGCGGGATTGGGTATAGTAATCACATCAAAAACACAGCGAAGAGAAGAGTAAATCATTCCACTCCTTCATTAGAGAGCTTGGTCAGGTGAAAGCAAGCAAGGAAGTGTTGGTTGAAGATGGTCTCAGAGTGGCTTGTCCGATGAATGGTTTCTTAGGGCAGGACGGGAACACCCGTTACAGTGTCTCAGTCTGACTTGCAGCAATTTGCAAGCGCACTGGCTAAGGCGGATGCAGCGATGCTTCCGTGAACTAAGGTGGTAACACGAGATCGAATTTTGAGCTCTCGTCCTTATCTTGCGCATAAATGATGCAGCAGATAGGACGGGAGTTTTTTGATTTTTATGATATAATCTGAACGCGAGGAAGAGGAAAGTAAGATCCGCAACGTATCACAGCGAGCCTGGTTGGATGAGAACAGGCATACGGAACGGTTTTGAAGATGGCCTTGGAGCGGGAGGGATGAGCTGGCACATCAGTGAGTCCTTCAAGGGAGCACCCTTTATCGTGCACGGGTGAAGCAGGCCTTCACTCATTGAGGGATCCAGCCGCGAGGGGGATCCGAACAAAGGTGGTAACACGAAGCGTCCGCATTCGTCCTTAACGTCATATTTTTTTGATGTAGGATGGATGCTTTTTTATTAGAGGAGGAAAGATACATGATCAGTCTACAGGATATTTCAGTGACTTTTAAAACTGACAAAAACAAAACCGTTCATGCCGTTCAGCACGTTTCGCTCGAAGTCGACAAAGGCGACGTCTACGGGATCGTCGGCTACAGCGGCGCCGGCAAGAGCACCTTGGTAAGGACCATCAATCTGCTGCAGCGGCCCACCGAAGGAAAAGTCATCGTGAGCGGAAAAGACATGATGGCGCTGAACGACAAGGAACTGCGCGAATCGCGCAAAAAAATCGGGATGATTTTCCAGCACTTCAACCTGATGCGCTCCCGCACCATTTACGACAACGTCGCATTTCCATTGAAGAACTCTTCCCTGAGCAAACAGGAAATCCACGACAAAGTGACGGAGCTGCTATCATTAGTGGGCTTGTCCGAAAAAGCCAAAGCCTACCCTTCCCAATTGTCGGGCGGACAAAAGCAGCGCGTGGCCATCGCCCGCGCCTTGGCGAACGACCCGGAAGTGCTGCTCTGCGATGAAGCGACCAGCGCCTTGGATCCGAAGACGACTTCTTCGATCTTGGCCTTGCTGAAAGAGCTGAACAAACGCTTGAACCTGACGATCGTCATCATCACGCATGAGATGCAGGTCGTGAAGGAAATCTGCAACAAAGTGGCAGTGATGGAAAACGGCGGCGTGATCGAATACGGTTCGATCCTTGATATCTTCACGAAACCGCAGAACCAATTGACGAAGGACTTCATCGATACGGCGACACACGTCGAACACGGCATCGAAACGGTCATCACCCATCCGACCATCCTGAATTTGGGCGAGCATGATGTGCTGACGAAGCTTTCCTTCGTCGGAGGTTCCACAGGCGAGCCGCTCATCGCCAAGCTGGCCAATTCGTTCAACGTGAACGGGAACATCCTGTTCGGGAACGTCGAAATATTGCAGGACACGCCAGTCGGCACCCTGCTCCTCGTCCTGAGCGGGACACCGGAAGCCGTCGCAAAAGCGGTCCGTTACCTGCAGGATAACGGCGTAACCGTGGAAATCATCACGGAAGAAATCATCGCCGAAAAGAAAAATAAAGGAGGAGACGAAGAATGAACACATTCATCACTACATTTCTCCCGAACGTCTCTGAAATCTGGGATGAAGTGATCCAAAGTACCTGGGAAACCTTATATATGACTCTCATTGCCGGGTTGATCGCCGGTGGGCTGGGCGTCATCCTGGGCGTCATCCTGCTCGTCACCCAAGACGGCGGCATCCTGGAGAACAAATACCTGTACAGCATCCTGGACAAACTGGTAAACATCTTCCGATCGCTGCCGTTCATCATCCTGATGGCACTGATCGTACCGTTCACGCGTTTCGTGGTCGGCACTTCGATCGGAACGACCGCATCGATCGTACCGCTTGTGGTCGCAACGGTTCCCTTCTATGCCCGTCAGATCCAAAACGCATTGGTTGAAGTCGATCCCGGCGTCATCGAGGCGGCCCAATCAATGGGTGCCAGTCCTTGGGAAATCATCTTCCGCGTCTACCTGAAGGAAGGCTTGCCCGGCATCATCCGCGTATCATCCGTAACAATCATCAACCTGATCGGCTTGACGGCGATGGCCGGAGCGATTGGCGGAGGCGGCTTGGGTAACCTGGCCATCACCCGCGGCTACAATCGATTCCAGAACGATGTGACCTTGGTCGCAACCATCATCATCCTGATCATCGTATTCATCAGCCAAGCCATCGGCAATGCCTTGGTGAAGAAAGTCAGCCATTAAAGAAAGAAAAGCGGAACGGGTTCGTTCAGCCCTGAAAGAATTTTAGGAAATCGTGCCGACTGAGCATCGAAGAGCGCAATAGGTACGATTTATCTAAATTCCGAAGGGCTAACCCGTGAAGCTAGCCAACTATGTTGGAGTTACACACCCTTATTGGAAACTAAAAAAACAAAATCGGAGGAAACAAATCATGAACAAGAAAAATGTATTATTCTCAGGTGTTGCAGCACTTACCCTATTTTTGGCAGCTTGCGGAAGCAACGGATCGGACACGGACTCGGCAGCGGACACAACCGCTTCAGACAATGAAGCAGTGAAAATCGGCGTAGTCAGCGAAGTAGAAGTCGAAGTCTGGGAAGATGTCGCAGCGCGTCTGGAAGACAAAGGTATCGATTTGGAAATCGTCCAATTTACAGACTATGTACAACCTAATGTTGCCTTGGAGAATGGCGACGTCGACCTGAACGCGTTCCAGCACGTTGCTTACCTTGAGGATTTCAATGCCAACAATAAATCGGATCTGACACCGATCGGCTTCACCTATATTTCCCCGCTTGGCTTGTATTCCGAAAAAGTGACGGACTATGCCGATATCGCCGATGGAGCTAAAATCGCCATCCCGAACGATGTGACAAACGGCGGACGCGCACTCCTGCTGCTGCAAGCAATCGGTCTGATCAAACTGGATGAAGCAAAAGGAACAACGCCGACAGTCAATGATATCACCGAAAATCCGAAAAACATCAGCTTTGAAGAATTGGATGCTTCCCAAGTTGCCCGTTCCCTTCCGGATGTGGATGCAGCGGTCATCAACACGAACTACGCTACCGATTCCGGTTTGAACCCTAAAGAAGATGCTTTATTCTTGGATACAGACAACATCGCCAGTGTTGCGGACGTCTACAAGAACATCGTAGCCGCTCGCGCTGAAGATGCTGAAAACGAAACTTACAAAAAGGTCGTTGCGGAATACCAAACAGCCGAAACAGCAGCAATCCTGGATGATGTCACAGAAGGCAACGACGTACCCGCTTGGGAACAGTAAGACCTAAGACCCATTCATTTGTTTACAAAAATCATGTTTGCAGACGTGATGTAAAAATATAATAAAACAATCGGAGGAAATACATATGAAAAAGAGTAAATTATTTGGCGGCCTAGTCCTTTCAGCTTCATTATTTTTGGCAGCATGCGGAAACAGCGGCACAACCGCTGATTCATCCGCTGCGGAGTCAAGCGCAGCAGCAGAAGCAACTACAGTCAAAATCGGGCTGGTCAGCGAATCCGCAGTCGAAATCTGGGAAGCTGTCGCAGAACGTCTGGAAGATGACAACATCGACCTTGAAATCGTCAAATTCACGGACTACAACCAGCCGAACATCGCTCTGGACAACGGCGAAATCGACTTGAACGCCTTCCAGCACGTTGCTTTCCTGGAGAACTACAACGCCAACAACGATGCCGACCTTACCCCGATCGGTTTCACTTTTGTGTCTCCACTGGGAATCTACTCTGACAAGTATGAAGATTACAGCGAAATCCAGGACGGCGACACAATCGCTATCCCGAATGACGTAACCAACGGCGGCCGCGCGTTGTTGCTGCTGCAAGCCATCGACTTGATCACTCTGGACAACGCAACCGGCACAACCCCGACAGTAGCGGACATCATCGAAAATCCTAAGAACCTGAACATCGAAGAATTGGATGCCGCTCAATTGCCGCGTTCGCTTCAGGATGCAGGCGCTGCAGTCATCAACACCAACTTCGCCGTCGATGCCGGCTTAGTGCCTACCGAAGATGCCCTTTACTTGGATACGGACAACATCCAAAAAGTCTTGGACATCTACAAAAACGTCGTGGCTGCCCGCGCTGAAGACGTCGACAACGAAGTCTACAAAAAAGTTGTAGCGGAATACCAAACGGAAGAAACAAAAGCTTTGATTGCAGAAACAACCGCAAACACGGATATCCCTGCTTGGGACTAAGCGACAACCCTTCTTCCCCAGCCCGATAACATACTAAATTTACGAGTAGCATCAAGCCGGTGCGTTTCTTTCGCACCGCTCTTGATGCTATCTTTATATACTAAGGAGCCCTTTACTAATGAAAAATAAGCCTTTTTTAGCAACCTTGACCCTTTCAGCCAGCCTTTTCCTTGCCGCTTGCGGCAGCGCAGCCTCCGATTCCGCCAGCGACTCTGCCGCTACGGGCGCCGACGAGCCGATCAAAGTCACGTTGGGTGTCGTCGGCGAAGTCAACGAGCCTTGGGACTACGTCATCGAAGAGTTGAAAGAAAAAGAGAACATCGAAGTCGAACTGGTCAAATTCACCGACTACACAACCCCCAACAATGCCTTGGCCGAAGGTGAGATCGATCTGAGCTCGTTCCAGACCGAAATCTTCATGGACAACTACAACAAAGACCACGGTACGGACTTGACGACCATCGGCTATACGGTGATGGCTCCATTAGGGCTTTATTCCGAAAAAATCACGAGCTTCAACGAATTGAAGGAAGGCGACACGATCGCCATCCCGAATGACGTCTCAAATGAAGGCCGTGCCTTGATCCTGTTGCAGACATCCGGACTGATCAAGCTTGATCCTAAGGCCGGTTTGGTTCCAACAACTGAAGATGTTATCGAAAACAGATTGAACCTGCAGTTCCGGACGCTCGAATCCAATCAGACTGCCCGCGCCTTGCAGGACGTGACTGCTTCCGTCATCAACAGCGGAATGGCAGTTGATGCAGGCTTCATCCCGAGTGAAGATGCTGTCTTCCTTGAGCCGGTTACGGAAGATTCAAACCCCTATTACAACGTCATCGCGGCGCTTGACGAAGATGCCGACAACGAGGTCTTCCAGACGATTGTGGAATATTATCAATCCGAAGGAACTGCCAAAGTCATCAAAGAATCATCAAAAGGCTCGCAATTCCCGGTTTGGGACCAGGCGGAATAATCAGAAAAGCTTAACATTTAAAGGGGCGTGGGCCATCAGCCCAGAGCCCCTTTCCCATACAGATCCAAGGAGGAACCAGCCATGACCATCATCCAAAAGCAGATCCACGAAGAAGTTACCGACATTTACGATTATATCGTCGCCTTGCGTCGCCATTTCCACCGGCATCCGGAGCCGAGCCTGAAGGAATTCGAAACGATCCAACGCATCAAGGAGGAAGTGGAAAAAATCGGCGTACCTTACATCAATGTCGGAGAGACCGGCATCTTGGCCACTTTGACCGGCGGGAAAGGCCCAGGCAAAACCATTCTGCTGCGCGCCGATATCGATGCGCTGCCGCTGCCGGATGAGACCGGCAAACCCTACGCTTCCGTCAATTCTGGCTTCAACCACGCCTGCGGCCACGACGGACATACGGCTTCCCTGCTGGGTGCGCTGAAAATCCTGAAGGAGCGTCAGAATACGTTTGCGGGGACGATCCAGTTCGCCTTCCAGCCGGCAGAGGAAATCGGCGGTGGGGCGCGCCAATTCGTGCGCGGCGGCCATATCGACGGCATCGACCATGTCTTCGGCATCCATCTTCAATCCGGCACGAAACTGGGCAAAATCGTTGCGACACCAGGGCCTTCCAATGCGTCCTGCGACATCTTCAAGATCAAAGTTTTCGGCAAGAGCGGGCATGTCTCGCGGCCGGATCTGGGCCGCGATGCCTTGGTCAGTGCCGCTGCCATCGTTACGGAACTGCAGACGATTGTCGCACGGGAAGTCCGCCCCACCGATGAAGTCGTGGTCGGCATCGGCGTGTTGCGTGCCGGCACGAACTACAACATCATCGCCAACGAAGCTGAAATCGAAGGCACCGTCAGAACCTTCAGTCATGAAGTCCGCGCGCAAGTGCTGGAAGCGGTGGAAAGGATCGCGAAAAGCGTTGCCGATGCGCATCGCACAACCATCGAATTCTCCAACTACGATGCCGCAGCGCCGCTGATCAATGATCTGCAGGCGGCTGAGCATGCCATCCGGGTCGCCTCGGATATCGTCGGCATCGAAAACGTCATCACCGACAGCCCGAAAAGCATGGGTGCCGATGACTTCGCCGATTACCTTGCGGTCGCACCCGGCGTCTACTGCTTCGTCGGCACCCAGAGCGGCGAAGAGACGGCTTACGGCCATCACCACGAAAAATTCGACATCGATGAAAAAGGCTTAGCCATCGCGACGGAACTCCATGTTTCCTATGCGCTGGCCTATCTGAGCAGCCCTTTTTGATCCCCAAAAAAACGCGTCGCCCAGATGGATTATTCCATCTGGGCAACGCGTTTTGAATTTTTACAGACAATCACCTGTTTAGCCGAAATCGATGCTGCCTTCCGCATTGTAGAATTCGCGCCAATCGACGAAACCGGCGTCCAGTCCGCGGAGCAACACTTCAGCCGTACCGATGTTGGTGGCCAACGGAATTTCATAGACATCGCTCAGACGGATCAAAGCGGTCACATCCGGTTCATGCGGCATGGCGGCCAACGGATCCCGTAGGAAGATGACCACATCCATTTCATTTTCCGAAATCATCGCCCCGATCTGCTGATCGCCGCCAAGCGGCCCAGATTTAAAACGGTGGACTTCCAGCCCGGTCGCTTCCATGATGCGGGTTCCGGTTGTTCCGGTCGCAAATAATTCATGCTCTTCCAAAATCGCTTTATAGGCGGTGCATAATTGGATCATCAAATCTTTTTTTCGGTCGTGTGCGATTAATGCTACTTTCATTCGTTTTCCTCCCTGCAATTTTTATAAGTATAGTATATCATTTTAGCGGTTTTATGGTGGAAACGGTCACAATATTTTTCTTATACTTACCGAAAAAAACAAAAAATATACGGATTTCTTCATATTCTCTTCACAATTAAGGACTATTATACAGATAGGCCAATCACAACAATCTTTTTACTCTTCTTTACTCCTCCAAAGTAAAGAACAACTCCTTTATTCCACCGTTCTTATGAGCGGTGGTTTTTTGTGGTTGTTCGAATTTATGCCGGTTGTCCGATTTCCCGGAAGTATCGGACAACCACGTGAAAAGGCTGCCCCGAAAATTCGGAACAGCCTTTTCCAAATATGTAATTTTAAGCCAAATCTTCCCCATTGGAAGCGACGACTTTCTTGTACCAGTCGAAGGAATCTTTTTTGCTTCTTTCCAGAGTCCCGTTGCCTTCGTTGTCGCGGTCGACGTAGATGAAACCGTAGCGTTTCTTCATTTCGCCGGTCGTGAAGGAGACGCAGTCGATGCAGCCCCATGGCGTGTAGCCCATCAGATCGACACCGTCCTCTTCGACGGCCTTTTTCATTTCTTCGATATGCGAACGCAGATAGTCGATGCGGTAAGGATCGTGGCAGCTGCCGTCCGCTTCCTTGACGTCGATCGCACCGAAGCCGTTTTCGACGATGAACAACGGTTTTTCGTAGCGCTCATAGAACTGGTTCAGGGTGTAGCGCAAGCCTTCCGGATCGATCGCCCAGCCCCAGTCGGATTCTTCAATGAACGGGTTCTTCACGGAATGCGCGCTGGATCCGTCCAGAGATTTCGACACGTCTTTGTTTACGGTCGAATCGACAGTGTTGCTCATGTAGTAGGAGAAGCCGATGTAGTCGACTGTGCCTTCCGCCAAGGCTTTTTTGTCTTCTTCAGTGATGTCGAGGTTGAAGCCTTTGCGTTCGAACATCTTCAAGGCGTAAGCCGGGTAGTGGCCGCGGCATTGGACATCGCAGAAGAACCAGCGGTCGTGCATCATCTGGTTCGCCAGCACCATGTCAGCCGGGCGGCAGGAAAACGGATAGATCGGCACCATCGCGATCATGTTCCCGATCTGGAAATCCGGGTTGATTTCTTTGCCGATTTTCACAGCCAATGCGCTGGCAAGCAACTCATAGTGGCCGCATTGGTACATCGCTTCTTCCGGATTCGGATAGTCGCCGAAATGCGCGCCGGAGTTGGTCCAGCCGAAGATGTCGTTTTTGTAGTTCATTTGGTTGTTGATTTCATTGAAAGTCATCCAATATTTCACTTTGTCTTTGTAGCGTTTGAAGCAGACTTCGGCAAATTTGACGAAGAAATCCACGGTTTTGCGGTTCATGAAGCCGCCGTATTCTTTGGCCAAGTGGTAAGGCATCTCGAAGTGGGACAGCGTGATGACCGGTTCGATGCCGTATTTCAACAATTCGTCAAAGACATCATCATAGAACTGCAGGCCTTCCTCGTTCGGCTCGGCTTCGTCGCCGTTCGGGAAAATGCGCGACCAGGCGATCGACGTACGGAAACACTTGAAGCCCATTTCCGCGAACAAAGCGATGTCCTCTTTATAGCGGCCGTAAAAATCGATGCCGACGTGGTTCGGGTAGTAGTTGCCTTCAACCACACCATCCGTGATGACGCGGGGAACGCCGTGTGCTCCGGCCGTCATGACGTCCGCCACGCTCAAGCCTTTCGAGGTGTTCAGAACCCCTCCTTCAAACTGATGGGCAGCCAAGGCGCCGCCCCACAAGAAATCTTTATCCAATGCCATATCTATCTCTCCTCTTATTTGTATTTGATTTTATAAGCCAAGATGATGGAAGCCAACACTAAGGTGATGCCGTTCGCCGCGATGACGGCATAATCCTGGATGTTCCAGCCGTGGATCAGCCAGAGAAACACGCCCACCACGAACATGGCGTACATGCCCAATGAAATACCCGAAGTGTCCTTTGTCTTGATGATCTGCCAAGCTTGCGGAACGAAAGACAGCGTTGTCAAAATAGCTGCGATGAAGCCTATCATTATTTTCTCCCCCTACCGGTTTGGATGCGCGACTCGAATGGCCAATAAGACGGCTGCATTCATTTACCATTCGATTATAATGGATAGCGGACCAAAGGCAATAACTTCCGGTCACTCCGTAACAACGTTTACAAATTTCCCGTTTTTTTGTTCCGGATTTTTAAATAAGATTCTCAAATCTGGTATGATGTTCTTGAGGTTCAGAAAATACGCGAGGGGGATTGGGATGCTCATCAGAGAACGGCTCGAAAATTTTGAATTTTCGAACAGCGAAAAAATGATAACGACCTATATCTTGGAGAAAAAATTGGCCATCCGGGAGATGACCACCAAAGAGATTGCCGAAGCGACCTTCACTTCACCGTCCACGTTGGTGCGGATCGCCCATAAGATGAATTTCAGCGGCTGGAGCCAATTGAAGGAAGCCTACCTGAACGAGGAAGAATATCTGCAGAAACATTTCAGTGAAATAAACGCCAATTTGCCTTTTCAAGGTAATGATACCATCCTGTCGATCGCAAGTAAAATCGCTGCCCTGGAAAAGGAAGCCATCGACGACACTTTGTCTCTGATCACCCACGACGACCTGCAGCAGGCCATCCAGATCATCCGCAAGTCTTCCTACATCAGCCTTTTTGCCGTCAGCAACAACCTGCTGATCACGCAGGAATTCCAGCATAATATGTCACGGATCCAAAAGCGGGTCGATATCTGCTCGTTGCAGGGCGAAACGATCTTCAAAGCGCACTTGGCGGATTCGTCCTCCTGCGCGATCATTGTTTCCTATTCCGGAGAAACCACGATATTGAATGAAACAATCCACTATTTGAAGGCGAACGGCATCCCCATCATCGCCATCACCAATATCGGCGACAACACGACGGCGCGGCTGGCGGATTGCGTCCTCAGGATCAGCACGCGGGAGAAACTTTATTCAAAAATCGCTACCTTCTCCACCGACAGCGCCATCGTCTACCTGCTGGACGTGCTGTATTCCTGCATCTTCGCTTTGGATTACGACAGGAACCTGCAGCTGCGGATCAACACATCCAAAATGATCGAGGCCGGCAGATTCTCCACGCTGGACATCATCAAGGAAGAGGAGCAGGCTCCGGAAAAATGAACGCTCGGCCGTGTTCTTGAAAACAGCAAAAATAAATTGGCTTTTCTTCATGATAATTTCACACTTGCGGCCTATTATAAGGACAAGCCAATCAAACAACCTTTTTACCCTGTTCTCTTCTTTATTCCTCCCATGTAAAGAACATGCAAAAAGCCATCGCCCGCAACCCGACGATGGCTTTTTGCGTCTCTTGTCAGCCCAACTGCTTCGTCATGATGAAGTCCGTCTGTTCGTCGTCGCCCATGAAAAAGGAATGCGCGCCGGTGCGGACGAAGCCCATTTTTGCGTAAAACGCGAGGGCATTCAGATTGTGCTCCCAGACGCCCAGCCAGATCGTAGTCTTGCCTTGCGCGCGGGCGATTTCAATCGCTTTGTCGATCAGATATTTCCCGTGTCCCCTGCGCTTGAATGCCGGCCGGATATAGATCCGCTCCACTTCCAAAGAATCGGGGCCCATGTCTTCCGTCAGGGCCGCATCGACGTTGACTTTCAGGTAACCCGCCAACTCTTGCCCATCGTACAGAAACCAGAAAGTTGACCCCACCGTGGCGAGCTCCGCCTTCAGCTTTTCCGGATCGTAGGCCTTTTCCAGATAGTCCTGCAGGTCCTCCGGCGTGTTGTGGGCCGCGAACGTGTCCGTGAACGTTTCGATGCCGATTGCCTGCAGCTCCTTCAAATTTTCGCTGCCGCATTTTTTCAGTGTGATTGCCATATGGGGTATCTCCTTTTCCATGTTTCAATAGTCTCTTTTGTAGCCTTTTTTCACGTATTCCCAATCTGTTTCGACGTTGTTCCGGACCCTTTGGAGCAGTCCGCTGAGAAGCGCCGTTTCCGCTTCCGATAACCCCTGCAACGCCACCCGTTCCGAGTGGTCATTTTCCTTGCTGATGTTCGGTGCGATCGCTTTGCCTTTTTCTGTCGGGAAAATCATTTTGATCTTTTTGTTTGTGGAGTCGGCTCTCTTTTCGATGAAGCCGTTCGCCTCTAGCTTCTTGATGGCGCGCGAGGCCGTCGTGCGGTCGACTTTGATCATTTCCGCCAGCTTCTCCTGGATGATGCCCGGATTTTCGCAGATCCGGACGAGGTACAGATACTGCCCCCTCGTCAGATCGTATTCCTTGAATTCGATGTTCGCGATCGAATCCAGCGCCCTGGCGATCATCCCGATTTCCCGCAATACTTCCGCCATTCCTGCTCACCTGCCTTTTTCCGGAAATTTAGATACAGCATACCCCATTTTTATTGCATTTGCAACAAAAAAAAGAAGTGCGGATGATTTATACCCAAAAACAAAAACGAGGAAAAATGCTGCCGAACTCCGGTGAGGCAAGGGTTCCCCGGAGTTGAAGGGTTCATCACCAGGCCTAGCTCCGGTTTGCCGGTCCTCGCCGGAGCTGCGGTCCCGGATCGCATCCGCTCCTCCGGTGACCCGGCCTTTCACCGGAACTGAGGCTCTCCCCACCCGCTCTCCACCTCAAAAAAGCTGCCTCGCCAGAGACAGCCGTTTCCTTAATTTTCTCCTTTCAGCAGCGCCTCGTAATGGTCCGCTTTCCCCCTCAGCTGCGCCAAGGTCGCCTGCAATGCTTGGATCTTCTCTTCGAGCAGGTCGCACTCGTCGACCCACAGATCCCTTCTGGCCGGAACGGTATGGGACCCCGCTCCGCACAACTGCACGTAGTCGATCAGCGGTTCGAGCGACAAGCCGGCCGAACGCACGGCGATCACAAGATCCAGCCACCGCAGATCCTGCTCCGAATAATCCCGTGTGCTGCCTGCAATCCGTTTCACTGGCGGCAGCAGCCCGATCCGTTCGTAGTACCGCAGACTATCGATCGACACTTTTTTCTCTTTGCTGACTTGAGCGATTTTCATGTATATCCCCTGCGCTTTCAGCTTTCTTCCGGTGCGACTTCATTCAGGCAATGCAAGGCCGTCAACGTCCGCGGATAGCCGATGAACGGCAACAGCACGGTGAGCGTATCCAACAGCTTTTGCTTGTCGTTGCCGACACGGATGTTGTTGCGGATATGCCCCTTCATTTGCGTTTCAGCCCCGCCCATCGAAGCAAGCATGACGAAAATCAGCTGCTCCCGTTCTTGGATGGACAGCCCGCTGCGGGTAAAATGATCGCCGAAGCAGTTATCCGCCAGAAAAGTGGCGAAATGTTTCTGGTTATCCGGCATTGTTTTCAACAGGTTATCCACAGCCTCACCCGCGGCTTCGCGGACGATTTCCAGCCCCTTCCCGTACCGCGTTTCAGCCGTCGTCGTGGCTTGCCCTTCCAACGGCAGCGCAATACCGTTTTCCTCCAGCACAGCGTTCGTCGCATGCAGGAAATCGAACACTTTGCCCAGGCCGGCGTACGGGACCGCCTGATAGACGATTTCCTTCAGCTCGATCGGCGTGACGCCCACATTCAGGGCCCCCTTTGCCATCGCCTTGAATTCGTTCACGCACTGCATGGCGATCAACGCCGCCAAGAGCACTCTTTGCCGCTCCTTCACATCCAGGCTGGTGTGCTGCAGCACCTCATCGAACGCAAAATTGTCGAACACTTCGATCAGTTCCGGATCCTTCTCGGCCAATACCGACACATGTCCCGGAAACAGTTCGTCGTGGTTCTTTTGCGCAGTTTCACTGATCTTCATTTTCCATTCCTCCAGCTTTCGTTTTGTTGCTTTCAGTGTAAATCCTGAAGTGGACTCCAAGTCAACCGCAACCGTGGCTAAGGAAAAATATTTTTTGGGGATGACAAAAAGATTTGACTTGGAGTTTACTCCAAGCTGTACACTAGCGGTATAATCAAAACAAAAACATTGGAGGCGCTGACATGGAATACGTAAAATTGGGGAACACCGGTATGGATGTCTCAAAACTTTGCCTGGGGTGCATGGGCTTCGGGGAGCCGGAACGCGGCCGTGAGAAATGGTCGATCGGCGAAACGGAGAGCCGGGAAATCATCAAAAAAGCCCTGGACTCAGGGATCAATTTCTTCGACACCGCGAATCTGTACTCATCCGGTTCCAGCGAAGAGATCGTCGGGAAGGCTTTGAAGGATTTCGCCAACCGCGACGAAATCGTGCTGGCTTCCAAATTGTACTTCCCGATGTTCGAGGGACCGAATGCGAAAGGCCTGTCCCGCAAGAGCATCTTTGCCGAAATCGAGCATTCGCTGAAGCGGCTGCAGACGGATTATCTGGATCTCTACATCATCCACCGCTGGGATTACGGCACGCCGATCGAAGAGACGATGGCAGCTTTGCATGATCTGGTGAAAATGGGGAAAGTCCGCTACATCGGCGCCTCTTCCATGCACGCCTGGCAATTCGCGAAAGCCCAATTCGTCGCCGAGAAAAACGGCTGGAAGAAATTCGTCTCCATGCAGAATCTCTATAACCTGCTCTACCGCGAAGAAGAACGCGAAATGATCCCCTTGCTGCAGGACCAAAAAGTTGCGATGACGCCTTGGAGCCCGCTGGCTGGCGGAAGATTGACGCGGGATATCGGCGCCGTCACGGCCCGTGCCAGCCAAGCCGCACAAATCGAACTGCCCGCTTATCTAGTAGCTTCCGACAATGAAGTCATTTCAAGGGTCCACAAGTTGGCCGACGAGCGCGGCATCACCCGCGGACAGGTCGCCACGGCCTGGATGCTGAGCAAAGACTTCGTCACCGCCCCGCTGATCGGCGCGACAAAAGTGAAATACCTGGACGATGCCCTGGGTGCCTTCGGGGTCGCCTTGAGCGCTGAGGAGATCAAGTATCTGGAAGAAGCTTATGTTCCAAGGAATATCACGGGGTACAGATAGGGACTATCAATGCGCCTGGGGACGATGGGTTCGGGAGTCCCAGCTCCAGTGAAGGGCCGGCTTGCCGGAGCTGAGCGAGCTATTCGCCCAACAACTCCGATGAAGCCCCTCTCGCCGGAACTGGACAAAGAAACCGGCGCCCAATCTCCGGCGAACACTCGCCTCACCGGAGTTCGGCGTCCCGCAGCCACTGCTCCAATATCAGCGGCATGCAAAAAAACAAGCCCCGAGAGATGGAAACCATCTTTCTGGGCTTGTTTGTGTGTGATACCGGCGGCCGGGGTCGAACCGGCACGCCCTCGCGGGCACTGGATTTTGAGTCCAGCGCGTCTGCCAATTCCGCCACGCCGGCATGATTATGAATGTTGCAAGTTTCCATCTTGATGTTTCCATGGAAAGGCGGTAACCGGATTTGAACCGGTGATAGAGGTTTTGCAGACCTGTGCCTTACCACTTGGCTATACCGCCGAGATGTTGCTATTTGAAAAAACTGGGCTAGCTGGATTCGAACCAACGAATGACAGAGTCAAAGTCTGTTGCCTTACCGCTTGGCGATAGCCCAATAAAGAGGGCGACTGATGGGAATTGAACCCACGAATGCCGGATCCACAAACCGGTGCGTTA
>NZ_FNYT01000029.1 GCF_900109135.1 Trichococcus ilyis
TCAGATGCGGATACTCTTGAAGCCAAGCAACAATCCAATCCTTGTATGGGTCCAATTTCTTCTTCCTCGAACTTAATGAATTGACCCATTCGAAAGCTTCTTCCGGTGTCTTCTCCATGTAGTTATAAACCGTTGTGCGGGATACCTTCAACTGCTTTGCGATTTGTTGGATGGAAAAGCCCCGCTCCTTCATCTGTTGAATTTCCAAATATAACATTAACTTCTTCTTCACCTTTCGTCCTCCAATAACCTAAGATACCTTTAAAAGTATACAGGATTGGAGATATTCTTTGGTGAAAGTGTTCAATCTTATTCATCGAAAACTGTTCAATTTAGTTTAGCACTGACAAGCGTTGGATTTGGTAAATTCTTAGAAAAAAATTACAAGCATATTTCATATGAAACATTCAATAAATTGAATTGTACGGAAATAACAACCAATGATTTACTTATAAACCGTCTCATAGGTGATAAGATGCTTGTGACATTACTTCCAGAAATAAATGGGAAAAAAATAACATCAGTGGATGTTTGTATAATGAAACCCAACCAAGAAGTCTATGATTCGCGATATATGATGTATGCCATGATGTCACCATTATTTCAAATGCAAGTCATGGCTAAATCTTCCGGTACAACAAGAAAAAGGATAAGTAAAAATAACTTGGTAAAATTATTAATTTCCTTCCCACCGCTCGAAGAACAAAAACGTATTGTCGCAAAAATTGAAGAAATTTTTGCGATTATTAATCAGATCGGCACCAAAAAGGAAGAGGCGCTGTCTATCATCCGAAACATACGTCAAACAGCTCTTCAAGACGCCATTAGAGGTGTTTTAGTGGAGCAGGAAGAAAATGATGAACCAGCTTCAGTTCTATACGAAAAGATACAGGCTGAAAAAGAACAGCTGGTTATAGAGAAAAAGATTAAGAAAGAAAAACCATTGCTGGAAATTGATAAAAATGAAATTCCATTTGAAATTCCGAAAAATTGGAGATGGACTAGATTGGGAGACTTAGGTTTTTTTAAAAAAGGCCCATTTGGAAGTGCATTAACCAAAAGTATATTCGTAGAGGATTCGTTAGAATCTATAAAAGTATATGAGCAAAAGAATGCTATTCAAAGTGATTGTACGCTGGGAGAATACTTTATAACTAAAGACTACTATGAAGAAAAAATGGCATCTAATACAGTTATGCCCGGAGATATAATAGTCAGTTGTGCAGGAACAATTGGTAAATCGTATATTATCCCAGACGGTGCAAGATTAGGAATTATAAATCAAGCCTTAATGAGGATTCGGGTTTATACAATTAATAAACAATATTTTAGATTGATTTTTAATCATGTTATTCATACTGATGGAGCTCAAGGAAAAGGTTCCGCCATCAAAAATATACCCCCAATGAAAGTGCTGAATAATTTATTAGTCCCTCTTCCTCCACTCGCGGAACAAGAGCGTATTGTCGAAAAAATCGATGAAATCATGGCGATTTGTGACCAAATGGAAGCTATTTTCGACGGATCTTCAGAGGTAAAGGAAAATTTTAAAGTAGTATAAAACGAAATATCCCCTCCTTATTCTTTGAAGAGGGGTTTTTCTGTCTATTCTCAGTAAGAGGTTACTGTTTTTCTTACGATTTTTAAATAATTTCCTTAAACACCCTAATTTCAGGAGAAAAAATCCCAAACTAGTCCTTTTTATGAAGTAGCTATGAGCAGATATGAAACATAATGCTTAGTGCTTCAAATAGAAGGAGTCTTCATTCTTCTGGAAGAAATGATTCTCAGAGATACCCTGAATTTTATCAAGAGATTTTACCCTGAATTGTCAGTTAATTCTGAGAACCCTATGTCTGTTCTAAGCACATATACACGAATATGATTCAGAAAAACATCTTACCTATAGGAATGCGCTACATCTAAAAATAACCATATATAGACATCTAAACAAAAAAAGCAACTATATATAGTAGATACTTGGATTTCACACTGTTATAATAGGACCAAAGGAATAATCTGTACTTTAAAAAATGGAGAAGAGGAATATTAATGAATGACTTGTCAAATTTATTTTCTGCTTTCAATAAAAAAATTGTTTTAACGGATACCTACAAAGAAAATATACGCAGGGGTAGAGAGGCTTTAAGGGAGAAAATCAACGCTTCTTATATCGATAATGGTTTATCAGCACCAAAGCACAGCTCACAGGGATCATTTCACATGCATACTGCCATTATGCCAAAAGAAGAGGAGGACTTCGATTTGGATAACGGTGTCTATCTTCAAGGCTATGCAACCGATCAAACTAATTGGCCAGCCCCACGTTCCGTACATGATGATATCCTCTCCGCAGTAAAAGGGCATACAAAAGATATTTCTGACAAAGATACTTGTATACGGGTGAATTACCAAGACAACTACCATATTGATTTACCTATCTATATTATGGGTAAAGACGACACAGGGAACGACGTCGCTTATCTTGCGCACACTACAAAAGACTGGCAGATAAGTGACCCTAAAGCTTTATCAGATTGGTTTACGGAGAAAGTAAAGGAACATGGAAAAGTGCTTCGGCGAACCGTAAGATATTTAAAAGCTTGGACACACCATAATTCAATTAATCTGAAAGGAATCACCATCACTATTCTTGCGTCGGAGTGTTTTTATTCAGATGATAATGACTCCCTTATTTTACTCGGAACCATAACGAATATCATCGATCGCTTGGAAGATGATTTTACCTGCTATAAGCCTGTTCGACCGAAGAATGAAGATCTTCTCTCCAGTTATACCTACAACGAACAACAAACTCTACTGGAAGATCTGAAAACCCTAAAGAACAAATTTAATGATGCTATATATGACTCCCCAAACGAACGGGAAGCTTCTGAAGTATTGAGAGAATTATTTGGCAGCAGATTTCCTTTGGGAAACAGGGAAAATAAAAATGGCGAGGATTACCTAAAAACAAATCAACCGGAAAGTGTGGGTGGAAAAAATAGACATTACGCTTGAAGAGATTAATCAAATATTTCAAGAAAATGGATATCACTCGGTTATCACTGATAACAAAATCGAGCTTTCTCTCGATATAAGGGAAGAAGAGGTGAAAGTAGAAGTAATTATCCCTGAAGACTATCCATTTTCTTTCTTACAAGTTTACCTAAAGGAGAAAAGTTCTTTAAGTTTTGAGGTTGCTCACATGATTGTAGGTAACCGCCTATGCCTATTTGAAGAGGCTTCCGATAGGCATGACTATAAAAATTATTCTCAGATTGCTGTAGAAACTTTGCAGCGGGCACAAGTACTGTTGGAAAACTCCAAAGAAAAAGGTAACCTCTCAGAATATCCCTATGAATTTCTGGACCTTTGGGGAAACAACCAGCCCACGAAAATCTACTCGATGCTGGAAGATTATAATTCGCCTACTCTTTTAGATTCCCATTTTTTTGAGACTAGGAATCAGGATATATGCATGGTAGTCAAGAGTCCCCACGTGAGTGTGAAATCAATCGTAAATCTTTCTGACAATCTTTCGCTTGTTACAAAAAAATATTGCGAAGTAGCTGCCTATTTACCAGTGGAAGAAACAACATTGGGGAAACCCATTGAGACTATTCAAGATTTATACCAGTTGTTAAAATATGAGGCCTGCTTTCCCTTTTTTCTCAATTTCCTACGCACGCACCATTCTCCTTCCAAATTTAATTTAATTATTTTAGGAATTAAAAATGAGGAATTGCCGGTTAAGAGTTTAGTGGCTCTAACTATCCCCAGTATGGTATTCCCAAA
This sequence comes from Trichococcus ilyis, assembly GCF_900109135.1. Classification (GTDB taxonomy): domain Bacteria; phylum Bacillota; class Bacilli; order Lactobacillales; family Aerococcaceae; genus Trichococcus; species Trichococcus ilyis. The sequence goes on from NZ_FNYT01000029.1 coordinate 3,799, forward strand.
AGGAAGGGTAAAAAAGGAAAAAGCTATGAGGGGAATTATAACATTCAATCGAGGGAAAAGAGTCACCCGCTTGAGTGTAGAAGACTTGTCTCATGTGAGGGTTCTAACTCGTGGAGGAGAGGGTATTCCAGGTAGCGATGCTAAAACAGCCTATGTAGTAGGTTGTGGATCGCTAGGCAGCTTTCTGAGCAAAAGTCTCAGTGATACAGGGGATTTCTCCAAACTTATCCTGCATGATAATCAATCACTAAAAAGCGAAAATATCGGCCGACATTTGTGCGGCGTGGATAATATGGGATATCCCAAGTCACTAGCGGTCGCTAGCAGAATAAATGCTAACTATCCATCTATAAAAATTGATACCTATACCCACAGTTTTTATCGAGAACTTCTCGGGAAAGACGAAAACCTGACCAAAGAAGAATATAATGTACTAGTAATTGCGACAGGAGACGAAAATATCGAGGAACAAATTATTCAGTTCCTGGAATCCGGAAAAATAAAGAGACCAACCATAATAGCATGGGTAGAACCATTTTTGGTAGCAGGACATGCCCTGATCTTGAATGACAGGATTGACGAAAAAACAAAAGACTATATTTTCGATTCCGCAGGAAATATTAAAATTGGAATTACTAGCAATCCTAATCAGTATTCGCGGGCGGAGGCAGGATGTCAAAGTCGTTTTATGCCTTATTCTGGATTTGATATGCAGTTATTTACACAAAATTTAGTAGACTATCTAATCAATAGAAAAGGGTTAGAAAAAAACGGTAATTATCACTATTGTTGGATTGGTAAAATGAAAGAGGCACGCCATAATGAAATGGATATCCTTCCCAAATGGAGACACCAAGATGATCGATCAGTATCTATACGTAGAATTGATGAATAAGCAATCTTTTCCTTACGCTCTTTGTATCCAAAAATCAGCCTTAGATAAAATTGAAGAAGAATATAGCCATGCACGGTACTGGGAAACGGGAGGAGTTCTCTTTGGAAAAATTTCCCGAAATCGGAAGACTATTTTTATCGATAAGGCGGAATCTATTAAAGGTAAGAAACTCTTCTCTTTAGCATATATAAGAGATGGCAAGAGAGCGCAAAAAATCATAGATAGTCTATGGCAGGAAACTCAGGGAGAATTAAATTATTTAGGAGAGTGGCACACTCATCCCAATATCCCTCCCACCCCTAGTCAGAGAGACAAGCTCACAATTTTGGAATTAACTGCCGAAAAAAAGAGCAACTATTTTCCTTATACAATTCTCCTTATTATGGGGAAAGACAAGAGGTTAACGGTGACCATTTCAACCGAGAAAGGAGTAATTGAATGCACCCCTATTCTGTAGAAAGTATGATTAGAAGCTCTATTAAACTTTATTCCATAACCTTATCTGTTGTAATCTTCTTAATTCTTGAAGAAACAGGCGTTATAGAAAAGCTCATTAACATTCAAGATACTTACCCAGTGATCTCTGAATTATCTCGTTTTTCATTATTTTCTATTGCATTTACCCCCTTTATAATTTATAAAACTCTATTTCTTCTCTTCGATAAATGGTTATGGAAATGGTCTTTCATCAGTAAATGGACAGGGATTCCCAATTTAAACGGTTCGTATAAAGGAATATTAATTTCTAGTTTTGATAAAGAAAAGCAGATAGATATGGAACTATGCATTTCTCAAACCTTTACACATATCAGCTTTGTATCAACTTTTGGAGATTCCAGTTCCAATAGTTCTTTAGCCCGAATACTTAGGGATAATGATCTTATCACCTGCCTCGACTTCATCTATGAGAATCAAAGTGATGATTTTAATGTAGAATCTGGACATCATACAGGTGTTAATCAATTAACTTTCAATAAAAAGAAAAATACACTATCAGGACGCTACTTTAATGACAGAGGAACTCAACCTAACAAAGGTCGCATTAAATTACAAAGAATAAACTAGAGGTGGCACTTTCCTTGACAGGAAAGTGCCACCTCTAGTTACTTTAGAACCTATCATTCCTAAAAATTTATTTGTTCTTTTTTCATATTCTCAAATGCTTGCATACGCTTCTGCTCTTTTGCTAAAATTTTGTTGGCAAAAGACATAAAGCCTCTTAAATCTTGTTTCGCTAGTAATTCAATATAAGTCGCTTTGGTTTCCTTCTCAATAATCAAAGGCGGGAATCCTTCTTGTAGCAATGAATAGTTCATTAGCATACGACCTGTACGTCCATTCCCATCAGAAAACGGATGGATCCGTTCAAATTGAATATGTGCATCTAAAATGCTCTCTAATTTTTCTTCTTCAGTAGCTGCATTCTCCAGCCGGTATTCTAGGTTATCCACCAACTGTTGAATAAGAAATGGCGTTTCCCCTGGTGTAGCTGTTTGGAATTCTGCACCTATAATCAGATTGTCGTTTTTTTTGAATTGGCCTTTATCATATTGAAGCCTATCGGTTAAATCGGCGTGGATTTCTTTGATAATGAACACAGAAAGTTTATCATTATTCTCTAAATGATCCATTAGGTTAGAAAAAGCTATTTTATGATTTTCAATTTCGTAAAATTCATGTACAGTTGCCCCACCGCTAACGGGCAGTGTGCCATTCAAAATAATCGAAACAGTCGCAGGCAATGATATCGTATTTCCTTCTATCCCTGCTGAATGGTGGGCAAGACGCACTAGCATGTCATCTAAATAGTCTTGTGGTATTTTTTTTAGAAATCCGCTCACAAAGACAACCCTCCTCTTCTCCCCATAATGTTAAAATGTTATTTACCATTTTAACACCATTCATTTTCTATCTTTTCTAAGTTCATGATAAATATTTTTCGAATTTATATAGGGCCTAACCTATTTGTAGTGAAGTTAAACTTTATTTTTTATTCTTACGATTATAGACTTCGATCAATGTCTTTAATTCTCGCCTTTCGTCGGTGGTCAGAGAAGCTTCGTAATTATCTAGTAAGGTTTCCAAAAGCTCATTTACACTATCCATACCAAAAGAAGTTACAATTGCATTGAGTCTGTTAGAAGTCATAGCAGAACACCGGATTGTGGTTGTTTTTTCGGAAGTTTTTATTCTCTTAGGAATAACTTTAGCTTCTGGAGTAGCGTCCTCTGTAACAGTATATATTGAGTTTCTATCAAATATTTCCTTAGGTTTAATATCCGCTCCCCTTTGAAGGGAAGAATTCTTTTTAATCAGTTCTTTTGCCATATTTTGATTCTCCATTCCTAATGTTGGGGGGATTACTTCAATTCTTTCTGTTGTAATCTTTCTAACATTTCTCTGGTTACCTTTTCGTACAATTCCGCTACTCGTCTATCATGCATATCTGCTTTTGAGTCTAATCGAGAATCGACAATTCCGATAATATCATAGCGTTTTAGACGTTCCATATTTTTAACCAACGTTTTGAAGATATTTTCTGAACCAAACTTATTATGGGCAACTTCTAAAGTAGATTCATCTACTTTAGAGTTGTTCTTCAATAACACTGGAAGAACCCCTAGAATGTCAAAGTCAGCATGATAATTATCAATCAGCTCTTGTAAATAAACAACGTAAGCCTCAGCCCCCACCAGAGAGCGCTCCTGAGTTTGAAGTACGATTATCGTATAATCAGAAGCAAATAAAGCAGAATCTGTATATGAACTTAATGTTGGTGGAACGTCCACAAGGACAAAATCATATTCTTCTTTTATTTCTGACAGCAGTGTATTGAAGTAGGTCACTCTTCCAAATTGATTATTAGGAAATTTCTTTTCGAGAAATAATGGGTAAGACGTAAAGTCAGCAAAACTAGGTAATAAGAACAGATTTTCTTTGATATCAATAATAATGTCAGATAAATCTCCTTCTGCTACAGCTGACATAAGTGTTTTATCAAATGTTACGATATTATTAGTTATTCTTTGCTTTGTTCTTAAACATAAAGCAGTGGCATTAGCTTGAGGGTCTAAATCAACCAATAATGTTTTGTATCCTAGGTTAGACAATGTGTAAGCAATCATTGCGCTGTTGGTCGTCTTACCAGTTCCCCCTTTAAAGTTTCCAAAAGTTATCACCTTACTCATTCAACACTACCTCCTCATCATCTACATGTAGACGAGTCTACATCTGTGTATTTCTACTATATACTAACTATATCTCCATGTCAAAATACAAATAACAAAATAGTCTACAAATCTACATGTAGATTTGTAGACGCATATACATTTTTATTCAATAGTCTTCAAAATAACCTAACAGGCGCCTATTATAAGTCATTTAGGACAGGTTACATCTACACGTCTACATGTAGATTTGTATACATGTAGACGTGTAGATGTGTAGACATGTAGGCGCGTCTACATGTAAAACTAAAGATGATTACATGTTCGATGAAATATATCCCTGTAGTTATTTTGAAATACTCCTACTTAGAATAGAATCTATTGGTAATGAGCACATCCCACAACTAGGATCGCGTAGTTTAAATTGCCTAACATAAGAGAATCATCTTTTTAGGTTCTCTTATGTTAGGCATCAGTATGAAATACCGAGTATTAATCGAAGGAGTGTAATGAAGTAGGAAGGGTTAATGACTCAATTGTCTCTGTTGAATGAACACCAAAACACAGTTCGCATTGCCCTTATTAAGTGCCCAACAACTAGCGTCTATACATTTTTGAGCCAATGCAAGTCGATCCGAAAACAAAAAACTAGTCACTAAAATATCTAAGCCACTCCAACCAAATAGCAATCAGCAGATCACACGGTCTGAATGTAGTGAAATGGCGTGGTTCAAAAGATAATACAGGAATGAACTGAATAAATATAAGGACATTGATTCTGGTTTATTTAGAGGTTGATATCCTACCGGTGCGTGAACAATCAGCCTGATTACTTTTTACTGCCAATTTTTTTAAATGAGATGGTTCGTTCTTTTCCGTTTTCGTAAATAGTTCAGGTGACATGGGAGGAAGCAGCGAATTTGGATTTCAAAAATTTTAACTATAAGGAAAATACCTTTATTATTTATTTCAATGAGTCACGACAATTATTGAGCGTGGAATTGACAAAAAAGAACTTTCGAGCAGGTTTGTAGATATTTTTTTGATTCATAAATGCTTGACTCCTGCTCTGTTAGTAGTCTTTCCAAATCCGCATATAGCCCTTCCCTCTCCTAACTATTAAAAAAAATTTTGTAGAACCTAATAATTTATAATGGATTTACCCTCCATTATAAATTATTAGGAATGCAGTTTTAAAATTTCCAAACGTTATCACCTCAACGTTCAATACTAATCCTACATGGTCTTTATGTATACGTGTCTATGTCCGTACACTCATACTCTATTCTACGCATTTCACCTTGTCTAAACATAAAAACCAAACCCGTCTACCCATCTACAAATCTACACATCTACATGTAGACGTGTAGATTTGTAGACGTATATACACGTCTACAAATCTACACATCTACACGTCTACTTTCAAAATATAACTTGATCACTAAAAGGATTTCCTATAAACCCCAATTTAACAGTGTTTTAAAATATTTTACTAATCCACCCGAAGTATACGAATCTACAAGTAGACGAGTCTACAAATCTACTTATCTACAAATCTACCCATCTACATGTAGATGGGTCTACAAATCTACAATTTCACCAAAAATCGCTTACACCCTTATAAAATAAGCCTTTACAGTTATTTTCTTTTGAGATATCTTTAACTCACCTCAAGTATTAAATAAATGGTAGCACGATACTATCCTTAGTAATTTTAAATTTCTAAAACAAATAAAAACTTTTATCAAATTAAAAGTTTTTATTTGTTAAAAGTTTTTATTTTGTTAAAATATAAAAAAATACAAAAAAAATCCCCTACCCACCTGTCTTAGGAGTAGGAGTAGGGGAAGTTTCTAACTTCGCAACTTCAGTATACGATAATTTTATGTTCGTGTAAATACGGATACCTTTACTGATTCGAAACTTCCCTTACTACATTTTTTTGTTTGAGAAGGGAAATTTTTCTATGCAAACCCATAATCTATTTTTTACGCTGCAAGAACAATACGGCATGAAGTACTACCAAATGCCAAAAGTTTTTTTCACGAATGAGAAATACAAAAAGCTTTCTAACGATGCCAAAATTTTATATGCTTTGCTGCTGGATCGACTGCAGCTATCTATCAAAAATAAGTGGATTGATTCTTCGGACTCACTGTACTTTGTCTACACGAATCAAACATTGTCAGAAATTTTGAATGTGTCGCCTCGTAAAATCACCAATATCAAAAAAGAACTGATGGACGCGAATTTGTTGAGTCAAGAACAAAAGAAATTCAACGCACCCTTTCGGTTATATTTGATGAAGCCAGAAATCACAGTTGATGACATTTATCAGATTAATCAAGCTGAAACGGGAGAAGATATCCTAACTGTATCAAAAGATTCTGAGTCCGAGAGTGCAGAATCTCCCAGTGTAGCAAATTCTGCTAGACTGGAAAAAACACCGTCAAATCAAGATCAAAACAGTCTAGCAGAATTTGCTAGACTGAATAAAACAGCGCCAGATCAACCTTTTCACAGTGTAGCAGAATCTGCTAGTCCAGTGTCGCAGATTCTGCTACCTAATAAGACTTATATTACTAATACTAAACATAAAGATAATAAAGAGTATAAAGATCAACGCGTCGCGGACGTTTTACAAAACCAGGCATTCAACCATGCTTTTCAAACACCTCCGGAAAATACGGATGCTTTTATGATTGAACAAGCGATTCAAGAAAAAGAGTTGGTGGAAACATACGGGGAGCGCTTTGTAGAAATTCTCGTGAAATACGTCCGAGAGGACTATAGTCTGTTTTTAGAAACCATTGAAACCGTCGTTCAAGCTACGAAATCTGCAGAAAAAGAAAGCGGGAAGCCCCTTGGAGTCTATTTCTTTGCAGACACGAGTGCATACAGTCAGGACCTGCAGGAAGGGTATTTAACCACGCTGTATAACGTCTTGCGCCACTTGCGTACAAATGCAACGATTCGCGATCCAAAGGCTTACTTTTTTATCAGTTTCAAGAAACTGGCGCTACACTGGATTGAAATCATAGCGTTAGACGAATCACCAACAGAAGAGGTCCCTACTTTCGCACTCAATTTTGACGTGTAAGAGACCTTTAAAAATATCAAAGCAGGCGCGCAAATGAGCAGCTGTCCTGAAAAGTAAGGGGAAAGAACATGCCAGACAACATGCCAGACAATCAGATACTCAATCAAATTAAGAATGATCCTGAACTAGCGCAACAAGTAATGAATCATTTGTTAACGGAAGGAGAACTATTTTACGAAACGTTAGACGCCGATAAACCACTCCGGCAAGAATTACTCACAGAAGTACTGGAACGTTACTGTCTGTCTCAAGCAGAGTTTGCAGAAAAAACAGGTGCAGAAAATGCGCGGATTACCCGTGATGTAAGTAATGGAATTTTAACTCCTGTGCACATATTTGGAGATAAAAAATATTACTATACCCGCTTATTTTGGAAAGAAGATGTTAAAAATTATGCGAAATACGTGGAAGTGACCTCATACAAATCGGCCCGAAAAGTGAAGGAAAAGCTGATAGAAAAGGCAGAAGAACGCGAAGTAAAGCGGAAGACAAAAGAGTAGTATATTACAAGAAAAATCGTTTGTGATTTCAACCAGTTGTGCTATAATAAACCTATAGTGAAATGAAAAGTTTTCATGAGAATAAAAGTTTTTTTGAATGAAAACTTTTAAATTGCTCTTGTGACAACTAAATACCCGAAAGGGAAGGAGCGTATGGAGCTCTTGAAAAATCCTATGTCGGTCGGAGTGGACGGACTATTGGCGGTAGAAACCGCCTGCTATGCTCTAAAAGATATCGTTCGAGAAAACGACGGTCGGAGGGATCCAGGGGGATACCCGCAATAGCAACATTAGGTTTATCCGTTATTTCTCGCACAACATGAGCTACATCTTTGCCAGGATTCTTGTTGTTCACGCAAGCGAGCGAAGACGAAGCGCTTAATACAGCCGAGTGGCTGTTTGCGAGTAAATGCCGGAAGCATCTCTACGAAGCAGAAGGAGGGGAAGAAGATTCAGAATACTCTTGAAACGGTACTGCGTAACCGGAAAATGACGTATGACGAACTGGCAAAGCAATGCGGCATGACCTACAATGGCATAGCCAAGATTGCTAAACAGCAGAATCGGTCAATTCAGTATGCAAGTGTCGAAAAAATCACGAAAACATTGAATATCACAGCCAATGATTTATTGGGATACTTCTATAGCCTACCGGAACCACAGATTGAGATTACGGACATTTACCGACTTTCAGAACAAAATCACCAGGTTTTCAAAGTCAATTGGCAATTGGAAAATTATGGTTTGGAAATGCTTTTTACCGTTATTTTGGGACAAAACGCTACCGAAATTACTGAAGTGAATTTTTGCGTAGATGACATTCGCGGAGCCCATAGCGAAGACTTTCTTTACGCCTTGTTTCAAAGCGGTAAAGAAAGCTTTCAACAAGCAATGGCAGCCTCTATTCAACGGATGCTACCAGAGGAAGCGCAACATAAAATGAATAGCTACAAGGTTGTTTTCTCATGCATGAAAGAGAGCAACCTTTTTTTTATTACTTATTGCGAAATTTGAAGAAAGGAAGGGATCCCATGACCATTGCATTAGACACCCAGGTAGCCAATCAACTCTATAAAAAGCAACTCGCCCTGGAAGGGAAAAGTGTCAAAGCTTTTGAAGACGAAATGCTTCAAGAAGCATTAGGAAAGCTTTTTGATCGGACTTCAACGGAGTATAAACTGTTTAAAGCCGTCATTTTGGATTACCACAAGCAAGAAAAAATAAACAAACGCCTGGCAGAGCAACTACAGAATCCAACGCAAATCGTTCCACAAGTAGCGCTGTTGGTTGAAGCCGATATGCCTACACCGAAAGAACAAGTAGATAATTAATCCAAGAACGTAGGAGGAAATACCATGATACTTCAATCTATTCTTTTAACGAGCAATTTACAAAGTAGTTTGAACCAAGCTACGGGGGATATTACAAATTTGCTGCAAGGTATCGGAATCGGCGTACTGGTTGTTTTTATTGCCATATTAGGATTTAAAGTAGTTACTGGCGGCAGAGAGGGGCTGCGTGAAGCGAAAAGCTCTGTGGTGGGCCTGATCATTGGGGCTGTTTTAATCTGGGGTGCAGGAGCCCTTGCAGAATGGCTACAACAAATTTCGAATTTTTAAAAAAGTGAATAGCGTATAAACGGGACTGAAGGAATACCAGAAGAGTCCTTTTTTATTTGCCAAGAAAGGAGGAACACTATGCTGTATGTTACGTATAGCCATATGCCGAAGGCGTTTAAACGCTTTGTGGGGAAGAACCCGCGTGAGGTTACGTTATTCGAAGCGGAGAGTCAAATGAAGGCCTATCAGGCCGTTCAAACCAGTTCGTTTTTTGAAATGCCCCAATTGGAAATTAAGCAAACGGATACGGAATCTTCTTCTGCACTGTTGAAGTTGGAATTGAAAAGTAATGAAGTGCAACAGGAGTATTTTTCATTGGCGTCCTACTTGGAAGAATATTTCCTCTCAAATCATATGGATTTTCCTGATTTTGAGAACCTGCAAAAAGAATTGCTAAAAAGTATCGGACCAGAAGTCACAGTGCGGAAGAAAAAAGAAAGTAAACGCTGGCTCCCTGCATTCAAGAAAAAGGATCCGGATCAGGAAAATCTTTCAGAGACACTGCAGGTTGTGAAGGAATATGATTTCACCCAAGATTTCACGGAAGCAGAGTGGGCGTTAGCCGAAAGTGAGTTGGAAGATACAGAGCAGTCTGAACGACATCCGGAGAATCTGACAATAGAGAGCGAAGAGGAAGGACCTTCAAAAAGGAATAATCCGCAGGATGTCGCTGTAGCAGAAATAGAAATCCGGGAAGAAACCCCAATAATAGAATCAGGGTCCCTTTTTTTTGAAAAAGAGCTATTGTGGGCAATCCGTCAGAAAATAAGCGGTTGGCAAACGGTTCTGGCTGATTCCGAACAAAATGTTTACGAGAAGCAACTGGCGCAGTTTCATTTGGAACGGGAACAAGAGAAAGCACAGCTATTAGAAAATATAATGCTTTCTCATGAACGGTCATTCGCGTATTTTCAAGCGGAAAAAACAGCTGAATTGGAAAAGATTTTGGAAGGGAAAGTAACGGCGTTCCGGATAATGAAGGAAAAAGAATACGAGGAAATTCTGCAAAATGTGGAAGCGCGAGCGAAAGAACAGTACGCGGAAGAAAGACACCTCTTCCTTCTTAGAATTGAAGAAGAACAACAAGAACAGCAAGCTATTCTGGAACGGAATTATCGATATGCCCTTACCCAGTTGGACGATCGTTTGAGAGAGAAGGAGCGGATCAAAAAAGAGGAATTGGCCGAAAAAGGGAATTCATTTTTGACACAAGAATATGCCAGAAGAAAAGCAGAGCTGGAAAACACCATTCAAGAGGAAAAGCAGCGATTAAGGGCGGCACTTCTTGAAGCGTTGGCAACCAGCCAAAAGGAAGCAAAAGAAGAGCTGCTCAAAAAACGTCAGACGCTCTTGACAGAGTTTGATGATCAGACAGCCGCAGAACTTTCCACGAATAAAGGGAAATGGCTGGAAGAATTTATCGGGATGGAACGGGAAATCCAACAAACAGAAAAAAGCAAGCAATACCGAATCAAAGCGGAAACCTATCGCTTAAGGGCACAGGAACACTTGGAAGAAACTTTGCGAGAAAAAGACCTGCAAATCGCTGCTTTGCGTGCGGAAGTGGATAAGGTAGAAAAAGAGTACCAGTTATTTATGGCAAAAACCCACGCCGAGCAAGAGCGCAAAGAAGCGAATTTAGAAATGTATGCGAAAGAAAAAGAAGAACTGAATCATTCCTTCAAAACCTTCCTGGAAGTCAATAGTCAGAAACAAAAAGCGGGTATGGTACTGAGTGCGTCATCGTTCTTGATTATGGTTATTGTCCTTCTATCCACATTACTGTAAAGAAAGCGGGGGTGAATCGTTTTTGCGAACAAGACCATCTACATTTTCAAAGGATCGTTCGAAAGAAGGCAAACCCAAAGGGTTATCTGCCTACCTGGGGAACTGGGGTATGATTTTCTTCGTTGGCGTCACAGTTTTTGTGGTTTCAGCCATCGCTGCTACGTTTCTGATTGAAACGGTCACACGGTTGTTGTTGTTTGTTACAGCTCCCGATTTTCAGTTGTTAACCGGATTTTCGGGTGTCAATTGGACTACTTTTATCAACGCGAGAAATTTTTATCCGGATACAAGAGGGGTCACATGGCTGCATTGGGGAAGTTATGGCCTTGCTTTCGGGGTAGCCCTATACACCATGTTTAAGCTGCGCAGCAGATATGGTACCTTGAATCGCAATCAAAAAGGCGACAGCGCCTTAGCAACGCTGGAAGAGATTTCCCGTACCTACACAGCGGTTCCAGAAAAGAAAAAAGAATGGGATGGCTTAGGTGGGACGTTGATATCGCGGGTAAAGGACACGGTGTTTGTGGACGAAAGCACACAAAACACCGCGATAATCGGGACCTCCCGATCTGGGAAAGGGGAATTGCTGGTTTTTCCTATGATTGACGTGAATTCTCGAGCCAGCGCGAAACCGAACTTGGTAATCAACGATCCAAAAGGAGAACTATATACGGCGAGTTATGAGACGTTACGAAAAAGAGGCTACCGCGTAGAAGTGCTGAATATCCTGAATCCAATGGAGGGTATGAGCTACAATCCACTGGAATTGGTGAAACAAGCCTTTGAAAAAGGGGACTATGCGGAAGCACAGAAGAGAACAAAAACATTGACGTTTTCTCTCTACAACAACCCCAATGCGAAGGAACCTTTCTGGGACAATTCCGCACAAGCGTTAGTCTCTGCGATTATCTTAGCGTTATGTGAAGAGTACTATGACGCGGATAATTACCATCCGGAGAGGATTACGTTGAAAAATGTAGCGTCTTTCTTGAGTGAAATGGGATCAAAAAATTATTCGAAAGACGGCGGGAAGACGGAAGTCAACGCCCTGGACGAGTATTTTGAAGGATTGCCGCCTACCAGTGTGGCCAAACAGCAATACGCTACCAGTAATTTTGCCAAAGGGAATACCCGCGGTTCGATCTTTTCGGTGGCCAGTTCAAAACTGGAGATTTTTACAGGAGATGCCATTGCAAAATTAACGAGTATCAATTCCATTGATATGACGCGTGTCGGATTTCCGAAACAAATTCATTTGCGGACCGATATCCGCTTGAAAGGACAGGATTTTGAAGTCCTTTTCTACCGAAAGAACCAAACCCAACCTTTTGGAAAGGAAATTGGGCGTGTAGAAGCCGTCTCCGGTCCGACAACCCAATGTGGGTTACTCCACCTTCATTTTGACTACGCGTTAGCAGATGGGGATCGGATCCAGTTTGTGCCAAGAGATAATCCGGATCAAGCAGTTACGTATAGCTTCCAACGTGTTTCAAAAGGGCACAATCAGTATGGGAAAGAAGAGTTCGAAGATTTTGCGCACATGCAGTGGTGTGAAGACGTATCGGAAAAAGAGAGAGCCATTCAATCCCTGGAAGTTTTGTATATCACAGATTCGTATGCCGTCTTCATGGTCGTGCCAGATTATGACTCATCTATGCATGTTATCTGCTCGATTTTTGTCCGGCAGATGTATCAAACGTTGAGTCAACTGGCCACGATTACCCGGGGTCAGAAATTACACCGACGCGTGCAGTTCATTTTGGACGAATTCGGAAACATGCCGCCCATTGAAGGAATGGATAGCATGCTGACTGTGTGTCTTGGCCGGAATATCCTGTTTGCCCTGGTCGTGCAAGGATACAACCAGATTGACTCGTTGTATGGAAAAGACAAAGCGACGTCCATAAAGGACAATTGCCAAAACCACTTATACATTTTTACAACGAACAAAGAGACGGCAAAAGAAATCAGTGAGAAGATCGGCTACCGCACCATTGAAATCGATAGTCGTAGCGGGAAAGTGTTGGATTTGGATTCCACTCGCACCACGAGTGTGGATCGGCAGCCGTTACTTTCCGAAAATAGGCTCATGCAGCTACAGGAAGGCGAGATGGTTGTGATTCGATCGATCATGCGACGAGACAAGAAAGGACGCGATATCCGACCCAAAGCGATTTTCAATACAGGAAAAACCCGTATGAAATACCGGTATCAATACTTAGCGGAAGATTTTGATACGGAAAAAGATCGTCATGAATTACGTATTCCTTCGTTGCATGCAGAGTTGCAGTTACACGCGCTGCAAATGGATTATGAAGAACTTCAAAATCCGCAAAGAATGAAAATCAGTACCGGGCAGCGGAATGAAATCAAAATGATACTTGATACCGTATTTCTAAATGGGACGATTAGTGTCTTTGATCGAAAAAATAAGAATTTATCAGCAGAGGAAATCAAAGGACTAATCGCCTCGTTCGTTCTGGAGCAGGATAAAGTAGATCGGGACGGAAATCGATTGACGGTGGAGAATATCGCGTATGATATTCAAAATATTCTAAAAGGAAAGCCGCTCGAATATATTGATTTGGATTCGTTGCTGGAGGAAGAAGATTTTGAAGAAATGGATTTTGATGAGCAATACATAAAACCTGAAACTAAAAAGCAAAAGATAGCGTTGGGGTTGAGAACAGAGACTTGAAAGGAGTGAGCAGTGTGAAAAAAAGAATCGGATATGTTTTATTGTTATCGTTGTTTTTCCTGTTCGCGGCTTGCGGCACAACAGTGAAAGATCCGTTAGAGCTCGTGGGGAAAACGTTCAGCGTGGAAAATTTACGGACCAATAAAGATTATGCGACTGTAACTTTTACGGCAGAAGAGGAAAAGATTTATGCAACAGGATTAGCGGAAAATGGTGAAACATTAGCATCAGAAGTAGTGGAAGTAGCAGAAGAACCAGACGAAACGGACTATTACTTGGTTGAATGGGGAGAGAAAACATATTATGCAGGACGAATAGAAGATGATGTATATTTTTGGTTCACGCATAATCCTGATGAAATCGGAAGCACAGCAAAAAACGAGTATGTTTTGAAATTAACTGAAGAAGATTAAAAAAGAGAAGTGGTACTAAATTGAATTTAGTGGAACCACTTCTTTTTTTGAAAGGAGCTATAGCATGACTCCAAAAGAAATACTAATGCAGTATGCTGACTTATTTAAACTGAGGTCCATACCTGCATGGATTTTCCGCTATGTTGAACAATTCTTATTTCGCTTATTGTACGGATTGGCAAATGGTATGGAGACGATGGTTAACCATCTGGCGAGCATATTGGCCTTTTTTAATCAGCCGGAAGTTCAGGATTTTTACCAGTATTTGGCATTGGCAAGTTTTGTTTTCCTAGCGATTGCCCTTATGTTTCAGGGATACAATTTTATTCTCGGGAAAAGAAAAACTGTTTCTGATTTATTCCGTAATACGGTGCTGGGAGTTCTATTCATTATCGCCATTCCATGGACTATGACCCAATTCTTGACTATCGCAGATGCCAGTGTTGCGGCTTTAGGTACGGACGAAGAAGGGAACATTATGTTAGCTGCGAACGTCTTGTATGACAATATCACAGATATTGAAATTCTTGCGGAAAGTGGAGAGTGGGAGAACTTAGAAGCCAGAAAAAATCTCTCCCGTGAATTACCTTTTGAAGCACTCGATCTGACTGAAGCAGCAGATAGTGACGAGGACGTCTTAGGTGTCAAGCTTGTTTCAACTGGAGATAGTGTTGTTGATGAGGAACTGGATAATGGTGGTCTATTTAGTTTTTGGGACGAGTATTATTTCCGTTATTCTTATGACTTTTTGGTGATTCTGTTGGAGTTTCTTTCGCTGATTGTCATTTACATATTCTTTTCGTTCAAACTGATATCAGTTGCATTCGAATTGGCTACTACGAAGTTGGTAGCGCCCTTTGCAATCAACACGGATATCGGTACAGGGCAAAAAGCTAAAGTGGTTCTAAAAGAAATGATCAATGGTTTTGCGACGTTCGTCTCCATTTTTTATATTTTGCGGTTATATCAGTTATTCACGAGTTGGATTTTGGCAATGGATCTCTTCGATGTACCCATTCTAAATGCCATGATTATGATTGTTGCGGCATTTGTGGTGATCGATGGAACGAAAACCATTCCTCGTATTTTCGGATTCGACGCAGGTGTAAAAGATGGGCAAGCGACTTTGATGGGCTTATATGCAGGCACACGGTTAGGAGCGGCGTTGGGCCGAGGGACTAAAGGATTGGCCAATGGTATTGGCAACAGCGTGGACTACAATGCAGACAAATTAGGTAAATGGAATGAAAATCGCCAAGAGGCGGGTGGTATAGGAAATCACCTGCAAAACGGTATGCAAGATAAAATGAACAGCTTCAAGCACCCATTGCAAACAGCGCAGAACGCTATGCGATCGAGTGACCTGGCGCACTCATTCGCCCAGGGAGGCTTTCAACAAGGTCAATTGAATGACTTGGCAATGGAAACAGGGGCTACGAAAACAAATGCTGGTAAAGCACTGCAGCTGAATGGAAATGATCCAGAAAAAGCCAAAACCTACTTGCAACAAATGGGCATGACAAACGAAATGGAAGACCCACAAGCAACGGGCGCAGATTCTCCATGGGGGGCAGGATCGGTTGAATCAGATGTGGGAATAGCGGGTACACCATCAGAGAAATCAACTCTCCATACAGACGGGACGGGTAAAAAAGATTTAAATGCGATTTTGGCCAAACAGGGGGGAACCCGTACACAAAGTATGGAGCCTTCTGCTTTAAATGAAAATAAAAATTTTGTCGCCACAACGGGGCTTACCCATACAGGGCAATCCTTGGATTCCTTACAGAAGCACTCTTTCGAAGAAGCAAATACTGATACCGAGAGCGATTCAACAAGCATTGCAGGGGCTGATAGTCATTCATTGGCCCAAAACAGCTCTTCTCAAAGCATAGATCGTGTAAATCAAGGAAATACCTTATCAGAAAGAAATGTTGCTGTAAACGAACGGAATGAAGGGGTGATTACGGAGAGGACAGCACTGACTTCTACTGGAAGTGCAGGCACTAAAGGGCGGATCAATTCGGATGGCACGATCAATGTTCCACGTATGGAAAATCTCTTGTATGAAGAAGACGCTTCCTTCCAACCGCTGGAACCTAATGAAACGTCCACAAATAGCGCAAAATCAAGCTATGAGAGCGTAGAAGTTTCAAATAGGTTAAATAGCTTAGTAGACCGAAATATTGCTGTAAACGTTCAAAATAGCGGAATGGCAGATTCGGTAAATACGCATATTTCCCAAACAACGACGGGTTCACGAAAGCGAATCAATTCAGACGGCACGGTCAATGTCCCCCGTATGGAACAGATCGTAGAGGATTCCCCGGTGGAATCCAATCGCGTTCAGTACGAAACGGATTCTTCCGTCAGAAGGTCCGCACCTATACAAAAAACGGTGCTAGTAAACAGACCCTCAGAACAAACAGACTCAAAGCCGACTTTGCGGTACGTGTTACAGCAAGAGAACTCCGGTCCAAGTACCCCGATCTCAGAATCCATTCTGGAAACTCGCGCAATAGACGGGCGAATACAACCGCGTCAGAAACGAATGGAAGATTCGATAAAACCGACGAAAGACATTCAGAATCGAAATGGGAACCGAAAATAAAGGGCGGAAGGGGTTATTGCAAGCTTTATGCAATTCCGCTTCCTTTTCTGGTTAGGAGGAACAAAGATGTATGAAATTCCAAAAGAGTTGAAAACCGATATCAAGTTATGGGCGGTTTACTCCAGTGACATTCCTTTTTTATTGATGATGTTGCTGCTGACGCTGATGTTGGAAGATTTTTTTACGGGCGGAATCTTCCGTTTAAAGCTAGCCTATTATGCCGTGAATGTCCTATTCACTTTTCTATTTATTACCAAACCGGTGCCGAATATTTCCATTTTTAAGCTGATCACCCATGGACTTCTGCAAGACTTTCGGAAAGTTAAAAGCTTGGATTATCAAAAATATGCCGCAGTCGCTCATTTAGAAGAATGGAAGGAAGAGGAGGCGAACTAATGCAAACAAACGGCAAATCTGCTTGGGAGAATATCAAATCGTTGTTTCAAAGCCCGAACGGGGGGATCAAAGAGATGGCTGATTGGATCCCTTACATTGATCTGACTGCCGAAGGCTATCTTGTGATGCGGGATAGACGATACCAGAACATGGTTCAAATTGAATCCCATGATTTAAACACATTGACTGAGAGTGATAAAAACCGATTGATCGAGGAATTTTCCCGTTTTTTGACGAGTACGAATTTTCCGCAAAAGTATTTGAGTATTCGGAGCAATGTAGACACGTCCGATCAGCGCAATTATTGGGCCAAAATGTATCGGAATGCAAAAAATGACTTACAGAAAAAGCGAATCTTACACACCATCGAACAACTCAAATTTGTAGAAGAAAATGCAACGAACCAGGAATACTATTTACTTTTTTCAGCCACCACAATCCAGGAGCTGCAGCGAGCTGAAAATGAAATCTATATTTTTGGTGGTCAAGCGTTAGGCGCCAAACCGGTCCCGGTTGAAAAAAAGTTGAAGATATTAGATCGGCTAATGAATATGAGTAGTTATGCAGATGGGGAGGAGTGAACATGGAACGGACAATGAAAAAGTCAAAAGCCCTTCAAGCAGAAGTAAATAAAAAAGAGAACATAGCGGAAGTCTATAACAAAGCATTTATGGCTGAAATTCAGCCAAAAGGTGGTCTTGTTTTTGAAGATAAGTACGTCAAAAAAGCAGATGGCTATGAAACGTGTCTGCATGTATACGATATGAAAACAACCCAGAACACCTATTGGTTAAATCAACTTATGCAACGAGACGAAGTGATTGCGGTAATGGACGTGTTGACGGCGGAACGTGACGATATTTTAAAAACGATTGATCGGTCCATAGACGAATTTTACGCCCGCGCTTTGGAAGAAAAAAGTAATATCGAACAATTGGAATCGCAAATGAGCATTTCCACCTTACAGCGAGTGGCCAATGAAATTTCACAAAGAGGAGAATCGATCAAAATTGTGGTGAATCGCTTGTATTTATCAGCAGCCACCCGAGAAGGATTGGACAAGAAAATCAATCGGTTAAAAGGGGAGTTGACCGGACTTGGTTATAAAACAACCATTCTTTTGACGGGTATGAAGGAAGAATGGGACGGCCTGTTTCTTCCGTTGGATAAACAAATGGAAAGTAATTTTACGATTAATGGGAAATACATTCCAGCGCGGTCTCTTGGCGGCGGCTATCCTTTCCACCACAAAAGTCTGGAAGATCCGTACGGCATGTATTTGGGCCGTACCAGTACGAATGGCGTCGTTCTTTTTGATCGCTATATGAATGACAATCGGAATCGAAAATACTCGCATACTTTCTTATTTGGCCAAATGCGGTACGGAAAATCGACTTTGCTGAAAAAGTTATTTGAGGACGACTATAACCGGGATAATTTTATCCGCGGATTTGATAAAGCGGGTGATTTTGAAGAAGTGGTAGCCGACAAGGGTGGTGCGTATATCGATTTGGCCGGGAAAAATGGTCGAATCAATTGGCTGGAAGTATTCTCTACCGCTACGAGATCCGAAAAGGATCTATCCGTCGATCATGTGGCTAGCTTCCATCAGCATATCGCGAAATGCAAGCTCATGATCGGGATGTTGAATAGTGATTTTACGGAGACGGATTTGAATGAGTTCGGACGGATGTTGGCGGCTTTCTATGTAGACTATGGACTTTGGGTAGATACCAACGAGCCAGAGGCGCAACAACAAACGGCTATCGCTGGCAGACCTTCTGCCGATTATCCTATTTTGATCGATTTGTTGGCCTTCATGACACAAAAATATCAGCAGGTCATTGAACGGGAAGCCCCCACGCCGGCCAGACGGGTTCGGATCGAGAAAATCCGCAACACATTGGATAGTATGCTGCAAGAAAATGGGAATATCTTCAACGGCCGGACAACCGTTCCGAATGTCCAGGATGAACAAGTGGTGTTTTATGACATTTCCAGTTTGCAGTCCCTTTCCAGCAATGTTTTCCGGGCGCAACTCTACACGGCCATTTCGATGATTTGGAATGATGCCTTACGGAATGGGCGGAAAATGAAGCAACTGTACGAGAATAATCAAGTGGAATGGGCGCATATTCGGCGCTTCTCGGTGTATTTAGATGAATGTCATAACGTGATCAATCCCGACAACAAAGCTTCCGTAGACTATATCATTCAGTTTCAGCGGGAAATGCCGAAATTTTTCGGATCGGTCTTGTTTGCGACCCAGACAATCGATTCGATTTTGAAAAGTAACCTGGCCAACGATACGAATGAAGCGCTCAAAACCATTTTTGCTCTTTGCCAATATAAGTTTTTCTTTCGTTTGGACCATTCCGAGGTGGACACGGTCCAACGGGTAATCGGGGATGTGTTGACGGATAGCTTGAAAGGTGAGATTCCGAAGCTACAGCAAGGGGAAACCGTACTCACAACGGGCGCAACAGAAGCTTTTAAAATGAAAGTCTTTGTCTCTCAAGAAGAAGTTGATCGGTTTAAGGGCGGGAATTAAGGAGAAGGAGGAAACGTATGCACCATTCTTTTTATGCTTCCATGCAGTTATTGCAGCAGCCCCAAGTGTTATTAAAGAAAGGTTGGAAGGTCCTGGTCGTTTTGCTTCTAGGTCTAATGGTAGTAGCAGGATCCCTGGGAGGAGTCCTCTCAATTTTTATCGGAGAGAGTGAGAGTAGCACCGATAGTCAGGCACCAATCGGTTTTTACGGCGGCAATGTCGGGTTGAGTCCGGAGACAGAACAATACCGTAGCATGGTCCAAGAAGTATTGACCGACTATGGCATACCAGAATATGAAAGTGTGATTCTGGCTATCATTCAAGTGGAATCCAAAGGTCTGTTGGCAGACGTTATGCAATCCTCAGAATCAGCCGGTTTGGCACCTAATGCATTCACCAATCCACTGCAAAGTATCGAGCAGGGCGTGAAGTACATGAAGGCAAATATCGATTATGCGAGAGAACGTGGTGTGACGGATGTAGGTGCCTTGTTGATGGGCTACAATTTCGGGACCGCGTATATTCAATACATTGCACGAAATGGCGGGGTCCACACGCTGGAACTGGCAGAGCAATACTCCAAAAACATCGTGGCGCCTTCCCTTGGAAATACGACTGGCATTACGATGCCTTATCGAAACGCAATCAGTGAAGCGAATGGGAAGCCCTACATCTACTATAATGGCGGGAACTTTCATTATGCGGACTTAGTAGGACAATATTTGGTGGCCGGAACAGGTAATCAGGAAGCCATCAATGGGGATGTGCAACACTTACTGGACGTTTCGAAGCAATACTTAGGCGTGCCCTATGTTTGGGGTGGTAAGACGCCGAATGGGTGGGACTGCTCGGGCTTTGTCGGATGGGTCTACAAAGAAGCCTGGGGGATAGATGTCAGCACTTGGACCGTTACGCAAGCTTTGGTTGGTGAGCGGATTCCGGTCAGTGAAGCGAAAGCAGGAGACATGCTTTTTTGGGGTCCCACAGGTGCAGAAACGCATGTCGCCATTTATTTGGGAGACGGTACTTTTATTCACGCGCCGCAGCCAGGGGACGTGACCAAAATAACGCCTCTTCAATATTTTCAACCCGACTTTGCGGTTCGGATGTAAATCGTAGGAGGTAGGATATGAAGGAAAAAAAGATCTTTACAGTGATCTACTTGTTGCTATTGGTATCAGTTGTTGGGAATGTGATTTTCTTCGTCAACTGGCTAGGGAGTCACTCTAATCAAGAGAAAAAGAGTCAGGAACAAGCAGAACTGGTTACGGCATTGGAAGAAGAAAATACGCAATTAAAATCACGGATTGATGAACTCTTAACGACTGAATCGGAATCGGACTCTTCGTCCGGAGAAGAAAATACGCAAGCAACAGATCCTGTTGAAGAAGGAAAAACGACTGTCGGACTTCCTGGGTCAAACGAGAAGCAAGTCGCCTTCTTGGAGGAATTTGCTCGCTTGCAATTTGGAATGGGTGCCGATCAGCGGGCAGAAAATTTGGCACAACTGGGGACACTCATGAGTGCGGAAGCCTTCCAAGAAATGAACGGCAGTGTGGACGTTATACCGTCTGCCATTGGCTATACGATTGAAGTAGAAGAGACAGAAATTTATCGCCAGCTAGACACTGAAAATACAAATGAATATCTGATTGTCGTTCACCAAAAGACAAAAACTGATCAAGAGAATGCCACGGCTGTACAATCCCGATTGTATTATCGGGTGACGCTTGGCAACACAGCGGAAGGTACGTTTATGGTTGATGAGGTCAGTGCGTTGATGCCGTACCAGTAAGAAAGGAGAAGACTTGTGAGCGAACTAAAAATGAAATTTCAAGAGAACCCGCGCTATCTTTACTATGGCATCTTACTGGCGTACCTATTGAGTCTGCTAACCATTTTCACCTTGCGTGTCACAGCTGGATCAGGCGAAGTGAACGTAGAAACGAATCAAATCGGACAGTATGTTGGGGTTGGCCAAAACGACCTGACTGTTTCGGATCTCATTTATAATCCGGAAACCGGCATTGTGGAAGTCGATGTCTATATCAAGAAAGAGCAAAGCATGATTGACGACTTGCCAGCCTACGAATTTGCAGGTTTGGTTTTTACAGATACGGATACGTATTTGCCGCAAGAAATGATTCAAGTGTCAGAAAATTATTACGTGGTCTTCTTTGGAGATGTGCCAAAAGACTTTCAGGCACTCTCACTTACGGTAGCGGAAGTGAAGGAAGAGGACGCCAGCGCAGATCTGACGAAGATGCGTTACCTACAAGAAGATTTTAAAGTCGATCCGGCGTATGAAATAACAGAGGACACGCTGCATTACGAAGAAAAGGCTATTGCCTTTGAAATTTCGGAAACAGAAAATCAGATCGCGGCCAATCAAGAAGAGAGAAGCGCACTGAAAGAAAAAATCGAACAGTACGAAGAAAAAATTAAAGAGAACGAGGAAGAAAAGAAATATCTTCTGAGTGAAGAACAAGCGGAAATCGATTCTACCAATAACAAATTAGTGAAAGAAATCGTAAAAATGGAACAGGGCATAGCGGACTTAGGCAGACAGAACAGCCAACTAAAAGAAAAAATCGCCTTGGCTGAACAGAAGAAGGACGCACTCAAAAATACCGAGTGATTATTGGTAGATTGGCTGTAGAAGGGCTTCATAAAACTTATTAATTTTTGGATTTGAGGTTATTAAAACCTATTAAATGTTATGAAATCCTATTAAAAAGAGGGTTTTTAGCGCATTTTGAGCGGAGTAGGGGACACATCAGGCTTTGCCTGATATCAAGCGGTTTTCGAGGGATCGAGAAAACGTCAGCGGAGTGACCCCCTTATGCTCATGGAAAAATCTAGTGGATTCTTGGTTTATGGTTTCTAAAAGCTGAAAGGGATTGGATATTGGAGGTGTGTTTATGTATGCAAACAATAAAGTCGAAATCCGGGTATCGGGAGTGTCCCACTCTCTAAAGAAAGAATTATTCCGGATTGTGGAGCAGAAACAAAAAGCATTAGGAACGAAACGCTATTCCCTGTCTGACCTCGTGATTGAAGTGTTGGAAGAATATATCGGGAAGTCTTATGAGGAAGAGGCCCAAGAAGAACAACGCGAATTTTTGGGTGCTGTCGCAAAAGAAGTGGCGAAAATTGATTCTATCGATCAAAAGATGAATGTATTGATTCAGTCCTTAAATGCAAACACCGGAACGCTCCAAAAAGTTCTGAACGAGCTGTGAAGGGGGAAGGTCCATGACAATACCTGCCTTCGTTTTAAAATCAGAATTTGAATTACCAGGTACGAACGCCAAGGGATACGCCGGTATCGTCGACTACATGACGGATAAAGAAAAAGTAAAGAAAGGTGAGGCATACAACACGCCGGATTATTTTCCTGAAGGCATTCTATCCTACATGTCTGACGAGAAAAAAGCCAGTGGACTCTTTACGAAAGAAAAGGATTTTGTCGATAAAAATTCGATCCGGGAATTAAAAGAGAGCTATCAGCAAGCGGAACAAAATGGCAGCTTGCAATGGAAGTTTGTGGGTTCCTTTGATAATGAGTGGCTAAAAGAAAATCAGATCCTGGATCCGGATGGAGAGGTACGAGAGCAGACGCTCAAAAAGGCGGTCCGCGTCATGATGGAGCGCTTGATTAAAGAAGAAAAATTTATTCCGAGTCAAACGATTTGGGCGGCCTCGTTCCACCACAATACGGATAATCTGCATTTTCATATTTCGCTGGTCGAAAAAGAAAATTCGCGGGAATTGGTGAAACGGAGACAGAAAAAAATAGAAAAAACATTGTCACCTACGGGCATGCAAACGCGTTTTTATCGGGACCAGGGAGCGGAATCTTTACAGCCGAAAGGAAAGCTGAAGCAAACGACGCTGGAGAAAATGAAGAGTGCCTTTTTGAATGAGTTGACCCGGCCCAGTCGAAAGCAAATTCTCGAAAAACAAACGGCATTACGAGATACCTTGGTTCAAGAATTACAACTACCGCAAGAAACTTTTACGGAACGAAAAGAACTGCTACGTATCCTTCAAGTATTACCCCAGGATAAAAAGAAGTGGCAGTATAAAACGATCAGTAGAGAGCACCCGATCGCAAAGGAGCGAATAGATAGCTATACCCAACGGTATCTCCATAACTCCGGAAACAAAGTTGCTTTCCAACAAGTGTTGAAAGAAGAGGCGCGTTTCCGCGAGCGATTGTATGGAGGGAATCACAATTACAAAGAGAATCAAATGGCGGATTTGGAGTATCGGCTGGGGAATCGACTCCTAAAAGAACTGAAGGTGCAGCTAGAAGAAAAAAATAAATTGCGCAGTGTGAGCCGAATTTTACAGAAGAATCAGAAAGAAGACGGAACAAGTGAGATTCGTTTTACGTTACGTGATCGCCGAAGGTTAGATCGTGTCATGGGAGATACTTATCAGAAAAAATTGAATCTCTTATACTACGATCAAAATGAACGCGAAGCGGAGTACGTAAGGCATAGGCAAGAGTATGGATTGGAATAAAAAGGAGGGAACGTATGCATAAAATTGTATCGATCAGCCTGGACGAAAGGGTTGTAGACTTATTAGACGACGAAATTATTCGGGAACCAGACTGTCATAATCGGTCTCAGTTAATCCGGAAAATCATTCAGCAGTACTTTGCGGCTAAAGGAAATGTAGCAAAAAAAATAGAAACGAAAACCAATTTAGGAGAGCTAGAAAAAGAAGTGGCAATCGTGAAGCAATTAGTGGGGGCCTTGGTGTTTAATAGCTATTCCAATTTGGAAAGTACGGAAAGTGAAACGCCCCTATCGCTTTCCGCTACGACAGATTTACCTTTAATCGAAGAGAGTATTATTCATGAAGTACTTGAGAAAAAGTTGTCGAAAAAAAGTGAGGGGAAAGCATGAGCATACAACCAGTGCGCTTAGTCGCGATAGAAGAAGAGGAATATGTGGGATTCTTTCAGACGTTAGAATCCTACGATGTCGAGGATTCGACGAAAGATATTGAAGTGCCCATCTATGATTACAACGATTTGTGGGATCTTATTTTACAGGATTACTACCAACAGTTAGATGTCGTCTATTCCCTCGATCTAGAAAATAAGGTAGTCGTAGATACGCAAGTTACACTATTCTAAGGAGTGAAAAAGCATATGACTTACAGAAGAAAAACACCGCAAGAAATAAAAGCGGCTGTGCAAGAATTGTCTCAGGAAGCCAAAAATAAAGTGGAAGAGTATGCGCAAGACTCCGAAGGAATTCGTGCATATCTTACTTTTATGTCTAAATTTTACCAGTATTCCCCTAGGAATAATGCGTTGATCAAAGAGAGTTTTGAAGGGGCTTTAGCTGTGAAGGGATTCAAGCAATGGAAAGAAGAAGGATTTTCGGTACGAAAAGGCGAAAAAGCCATTGAAATTCTCATTCCAAGTATTGGTAAATATTACAAAGATAAAGAAGGGAAGCTGGTCCCCGTTTCGGCAGCAGATCCTCTTACAAAGGAGCGCATTCAGAATAAAGAAATTCCTGTAATGAAGCAGGTAGCTGGCTTCACCAAGGGGCATGTATTTGATATTACGCAGACGAATGCGGAGGAGAAGGACTATCCGGCGTATTATCCAAATAAACGGGTAGCATTTGAATTTAATGGAGAAAGCTTTGGAGCGTTCAACAAGGCCTTGGAAGGATATGCTCGGGAGACTGTCCAATCCCTTTCGTATCAACCTATCCCAACCGTGGCCAAAGGCTACTACGAGGTCGGAACACATAAAATTGTAATGAATAGTCGTTTAACCGATTCGGAGAAGGCGAAGACATTGATTCATGAATTGGCACACGCCAAAATGCATGGAGAAAACAGTCCGTATAAGGATACAACAACCCGAGAACAGGAAATGCAGGCAGAAATGACAGCCTATGTAGTCGCAAAATCATTTGGTTTGGATCCGGCAGATGAATCAATCCATTATGTGGCCAACTGGACAGGGAAATTTGCGGAGATTGAAGATGTCGAAAAGAATTTAGCGGCAATCCAAAAGACCGCCCGTGAAATGATTCAGGGGATTGATATGCACTATGGATTAGAGCTAGAAAAAGTAGCTGAGAAAAGTACCGTGAAAGAGGAAACCGAGATACCTGTTCCGGAAAAGGCAGATGAAATAAGGAAGCAAGATGAACGTGAAGAAGGTAAAGAACGGCCCGATAAACCGTATGTGCTCATTCAAAATATCCAATCTCTGACGGATGATGGTAAGAATCCAATTGAAAAGGGAACTATCTACACGGTAGAAGAGCTTGAGAAGGTTTTTGAGGAAGAAAAGGAGCAACCATTCAAAATCCGTTATCAGCTATTTGACAGTCATGCGACAGACCCAATTACAGATAAGAAGATGACCAAGACGATTTCACATTCCTATAAAAAAGGGACATTTACGCAAGCGTCTTATGATCAGATTGCGCAGCTGAAGGATAAAGGCGTTCAGCACACCATGCAGAAGGTAAATGAGAGGGAACTAGAGTGAAAAAAAGCAAGGTTCTGTTATAGGAGCCTTGCTTTTTTACTTTTTATATATGCTATTATATTAATTGATCTACTAATTCAATAGTTATATGTAGAATTATTGAGTCGAATATGAAATATACATAAAAATAGCACGACAAATGAAGGAGAATGAAATGGAGACGAAAATTAATCAAGAGATACACACGGCTCTAAGGCAGTTCGAGGATAGGTATTTTATCGACGGAATAGTAAATAAACAAAGAGTTATTCAAGATTTATATAACTACGATAGTGAATTGATTGCAGCAATGTTGAATAGCGACCTGTTGAAAGAAAATTTTACTATGCAGGTAGCAGATACGACAATTTTTCAGATAAATAATCTAATCGAACTATTTGAAGCCGATGAGTTCTGGAAAGACTCTTACACAAAATATTCAAAGAAAATCGGTTTGTCTTCGGGCGGTAAGTTCATTGATGAAACTACAGATGTGGTATTAGATTTTCCATACAAAGATACGGTTCTAAAGGCAAGTATGTCCAAAGAGGACACAGATAAAGAGGATTTGCGTCCAGAAGAGCCATTTTTGAATGAAGTTATAGCTAAAGAGGAAATAGACGTTCTGCTGGATAAGAAGATTTTTGTGAATACAAAACGGTACAGCGTTGAGGGGGAAGAAGAAATTGATCGCTTTACTGATGATAATCTAATTATTAAGGGTAATAATCTATTAGCCTTGCAAGTTTTGAAAGAGCAGTATGAAGGGAAAGTGAAATTGATTTATATAGATCCTCCGTATAATACTGGAGGAGATAGCTTCAAATATAATGATAGATTTAATCATAGTACTTGGCTTACTTTTATGAAAAATAGACTTGAGATAGCCAAAGAACTATTATCAGATGATGGGAGTATTTGGATTAATATTGATGATGACGAAGGTCACTATTTAAAGGTATTAGCAGACGGTATTTTTGGCAGAGATAATTTCATAAACACAATTATTTGGGAAAAGAAATATACAATTTCAAACGATGCAAAATTTTTTTCTGATAACCATGATTTAATTCTTGTGTACGGAAAGTCTAAACAAGATTGGATACCTAATAAACTCTCTAGAACTGAGAAAATGAATGCAGCTTATAAAAATCCCGATAACCATCCTAAAGGATTATGGAAAGCTACCCCATTACATGCAAAGAGTGGTTCTGATAGAGCAGAAAAATTTGAATATCAGTTTAAAAATGGGGTCGTGTGGACTCCTCCAGAAGGGACCTATCCAAGATTCTCTATAGATACACTGAAAAAAATGGATGATAATAATGAGATTTGGTTCGGGAAAGACGGCACGGCAGTACCTTCAAAAAAGACATTTTTGTTAGATTTAAAAAATGATGGTACTCCTAGTAGAACGGTTTGGAGGTTTGACGAAGTTGGGCATAATCATGAGGCTAGAGATGAAGTGAAAAAATTAAATAGTGATTTCCTTTTCTCAACTCCAAAGCCTGAAAGGTTAATCCAAAAAATTCTTCATATTGGTTCTTGTGAAAATGATATGATATTAGATTTTTTCATGGGATCGGCTACCACACAAGCCGTGGCAATGAAGATGAATCGTAAATTTATCGGAATTGAACAAATGGACTATGTCAACACAATCTCTATCCCCCGCCTTCAAAAAGTTATTGAGGGTGAGCAAGGCGGAATTTCTAAAGACGTTAGTTGGCAAGGTGGTGGAAGCTTTGTTTATGCAGAATTGATGGAGAAGAATACTGGATTCTTACACTCGATTATGTCTGCTAAATCAATGACTGAATTGCAAGAAATCTTTAATCGAATGTTAGAAACGACAGACTTTGATTTCCGAGTTAATTTAGATGAAGTGAGGAATACTATATGGCGGTTATCGGTTGAGGATCAGAAACGAACCCTAGTTAAAATTATTGATAAAAATCAGCTGTACTATAATTATTCTGAAATAGATGATATAAATGTTCGAGATTTGATTTCTGATACTGATTATGCCTTCAATCAAAGCTATTATGCAGAGCGTGGTGAGTAAAGGTGGAAAAAGTAAAGAAAGAAACGAAGCAAAAAATAAAATTACCCTTAAATAAGGAACTAGCGGAACTAGATACAAGTTTTATGAATGAACATTTAGGATGGGAACAACCTGAATATATCAATCAAAACATGGTTCACGAATTTCGGGGCTATCAAGAAGAGGCGTTACGTTATTTCCATTATTCCCAAGTAAATGAAGTCTTTAAATTCAGAAATATCAATCATGTACTGTTCAATATGGCAACTGGGTCAGGGAAAACAGATTTAATGGCAGGGTTGATTCTCTATTTGTATCAAGAGCATGACTATCAAAACTTTCTATTTTTTGTGAACACGAACAGTGTCTTAAATAAGACCATTGATAACTTGACGAATAAAAAATCGGAAAAATATCTGTATAACTCAGAGATTGAAATTGAAGGAGAGCGTATTACGATTGAACGTGTAAAAACTTTTCCACGGACTCAAAGTAAAAATACGATTTACATTAAACTGTCTTCTGTTCAAAACATAGCCAGTGATATTTTTACTCAGAGTGAAAATTCGATGGGAAAAGATGACTATGCTCGGAATAAAGTAGCTATTCTTGGTGATGAAGCCCATCATTACTCAGCTTCTACAAAGTCTGAAAAAGAATTGGAACAGTCATGGGAAAAGGCCATTTCAATTATTTTAGGCGCCCGTGAAGATAACCGGCTACTTGAATTTACTGCTACGGTTGATCTGGAAAATAAAAGCATCTACGAAAAATATAAGGATAAAGTAATTTATCGATATGCACTCGATCGCTTCATTCAAGATCGTTTTTCTAAGAATGTGAAACGAATCCAGTCGAGTAACACGGATGAGGAAAATATGCTGAATGTCGTGTTGCTGAGTGAGTTCAGAAGGCGCTATGCTCATGAATTATACAGAACCTATGTCAAGCCAGTGATCATGTTCAAGTCTCAAAGAATTGATGCCTCCAACGAAGCAAATCAAACGTTTAATACGTTGATTGATTCCTTAACGCCACAATTGATTCGGGAATTTCTTCTTCGTCAAGAACACGTAGGTAATGAAAGGGAGAGCGAAACGCTAAGTATAGCGCACGAATATTATCGGAAAAACGATTCAGAGTTAGATCAGATCGTTCGTGAAATTAAAAGAGAGTTTTCCCCTGGTCGGGTAATTAATGCAAACGATAGTGATCGCGGCGCAGGAATGCTTGAAAAGGGGCAATATGAGGCGTTGAATAGCTTGGAAAGTCCTGCCAACCTTTATCGTGTCATTTTCGCCGTAGCTAAATTAACAGAAGGTTGGGATGTCTTAAATCTCTATGATATTGTCCGTATCAGCAATTACAAAGATACAAAAGGAGACAAAAAGACTACTATGGCAGAAGCGCAATTGATTGGGCGGGGTGCGAGGTATAATCCTTTTATATTGGATGGCCAAAAACAATATACCAGAAGATTCGATGAGCGAGAAGATGTAACGCCGAGTCTCATTCTAGAAACTCTCCATTACCATACAATCAATGAGCCACAGTATTTAAAGAACCTTGTAGAAGCATTGAATGATATGAATCTACCGACAGGAACTGATGAAAAAAATCCTTTAATTGATATTAGAGTGAAAAAGAAGTTCACAAAAACGGATGTATGGAAATATGGAAAAGTATATTACAATCAATCCGTTGAAATCACAGATGATTATTACGATGGTCTAGATAAATATGGCATTGATAATCGTAGTGACATTGTCATCCCTTGGATTTTTTCTTCTCAAGAGGTTGGTTACAAAGATAATATCGTAAATGGAAATTATGTTAATACGAAAAACATGGCCATAGAAGTGGACCGGCGCTATTACGAAAAAGCTATGAATCGGTTGACCTTCTATCACTTTGATAATTTGAAAAGATATCTACCGCAGTTGCAGTCACGAGCGGAGTTGTTAGAAGAAAAATGGCTGAATCTTCATAACCGAACAATTTATGCGGTGACGCCAATTTCAATGAAGCAAGTTGATTTGACGCCGATGGAAAAACTTAAAATTATAGAAACGTATTTATTGGAAATAGCTCAAAAAATTAAAAAAGGATACAGCAATGAGCGCGGAACAGGGAAATTTATTGGCTATCCGGTCAAAGAATATATCACTGATTATCGCAAACGTGTACCCAATTACGATACTTCAAACCTTTTACGAGAGAGAAATCCTCAAAAAGTGCAGCGCTTTGTCATTGATGAAGACTATTTTGTATATGATTCTGCCATTATCAATTTGACAGAGAAACAATTAGTTGATCGGATTGGTGAACGAGTAGCAGAGTTGAAGAAACAATATTCAGATGTTTATCTGATTCGAATGGACGAGAATATGCACCGAGAATCAGCAAAGAATGCTGCTCTCAAGCTCCATCAGTTTAGCGAACACACGCAAGATGTGCATTTTGAACGGTTCCAACCGGATTTTATTCTATATCTTCAAAATGCTGAATTTTTTGTTCAAGTTTTCATTGAACCAAAAGGTATCAATCTATTGGAGCAGGAACAATGGAAGGAAGATTTGCTTACCTATATCAACGAAAATGAAGCGGAACTTCTCTTTGAAGATGACGTCCAGGGAGTAAAAATTAAAGGATTGAAATTCTATACTATAAATGATGGCAGGGGAACAATGAAGCAATTGGCTCAGGTTGTTCTAGGACATGATTTTGATGGACTTACAATGCATAATCAGATTGAATTACAGGACGAATAAAAAAATTTAAGAGAGGGCAGACTAATCATCTGACCTCTCTTAAATTTGTTATAGTATCCCATACTCTCTCAAAGAGAGCCATTCCTTGCCAGAGACAATGATATGGTCTAGCAAGTCGATTCCAAGGACACTTCCGGCTTCTTCCATGCGTTTTGTGAAGATAAGGTCCGCTTCTGAGGGCTCTGTGTTGCCGCTGGGGTGGTTATGATAGACTAAAATCCGGGCGCCGTTGTTAAGTAAAGCGCTTCGAAAGATTTCTCGCGGATGCGCCACACTTGTATTTAAACTTCCTGTGAAAACACGGTGAATCGCGTTGATTTTATTTTTCGTATCCAGAATAACCACTAGGACTACCTCCTGGGCTTCGTCTCCAATCTCGGTTGCCCCGAACCGGCCCGCCTCATGGGTGGAAGCAATGTTATCCTGGTATTGTATGGGGCGTTCCATTACGATTTGTTTCACGCGTACAATCTCCGTAACCACTTCCTGTTTCCATTCCACTTTAACTTTTTTAGTCATATTCTTTTCCTACTCTCTCTCAAATTTCAAAACGGAAAATTCTGCCTTATGTTATTGGTAGGTGACTTTTTTAATGTCTTCTTGGCCCATTTGCAAGGGAATCAGGATGGGCAACAATTCTCGTTTCAACCATTCTTGGTCCGGTACATTATTCAAAAAATTCCCGAATGTAGTGAGGACTAATTTGTTAAATCCTTTCACAATAGCGTAATTTTCATAGGGAAGGGCTCCGGCTACAATGTGGGCAATGGTTTCCGTGTCTGCTTTAATTTTTCCTTTGTAAATTCCGTGGATATAGACACTTACTAATTCTGATTTTCCTTCAGTCATTTTATTTCCTCCTTTTGTTTTGTGACGCCTAAGCGAGAGCTAAAAGCTGAATTTTTTCCGTTTTGTTGGCTAGCCAGTGATCATGAGGATAAATCGAAATCAAGAAAAAAGAGCCTCTTGCCACTTCAGTGGGTAGAGACTCTTTAGACAAAAAGTTTTTTTGGATTGGACGCCAGGGAGTGAGAAAAAAGTTTTTGCGGTTCTTGATTTTGATTTCTGTTCCGGGATAGCAGCATGTGGGACCGAAGGAGGGGCCTCCCGCATGTCGGTTGCCATGGAACAGTCCGAAATGGTAAAGCCCTGATCCGGCTCCGCAGGATCGTTCAGGGCGTATGGCGACTCAAAACGAAAAAATGATTACGAACTGCCTTTGTTCTTGTGTTTTTGAAAAATCGACTGTGAGGATGGGAGAGTTTTTGTCAGTTGGTGGATAAGGGATCTGTGTTTGAATTTGAAAAGGCCTCAAAACCCTTTATTTTCGCTCCGTTTTCTTTAGAAAACCTTATTTAAGCTTTCCTTTTTAAATAAAGAGTAAATTTCTGACCAGGAATCAGAATACATGTTCGACGCATGTTGCGAACCCCCTTCCGATAGCGGTAAAATAGAAGAAAAGAACGGATCTGATTAGCAGATAGCTTGTGAAAAAGGGGGGGCGCGCATATGTTGCGGGGCGAAAAAATTGTATTTACGGGTAAATTGGATACGTTATCGCGGAAACAAGCGCAGGCATTAGTTACTGCCTTAGGAGGAAAGCCGCAAGTTGCCGTCACCAAAGATACCACCATCCTTGTGGTCGGAAAGGCGAGTACTAATCTGTTTCAAGAAGATCCGCGAAGTCTGAAGATGCAAAAGGTGGATACTTTACAACAAGAAGGCCACTCTGTTTGTGTTTTGTCCGAGCAGGCGTTTCTGGAAAAAGCCCTGTTACATCTAAATCAAGTAGTGGGGATCATGAAAGGGAATCGTGGATAGGAATACCGCTGTTTAATTTTCGAAGGTTTAACTATCTTACAGAAATGAAAAAGAAGGAATAAAGCCTGATTTAGTCAGCTTTGTTCCTTCTTTTTTCGTAGTAGATTTTGATAGGTAGTCCCTATGAGTATCCGACCGCTGCTACTGCTGGTCGGCTTTGTACTTCAATAATTGTGATTGGAGTATCTTTAGTGCTTCGTTCAATCCGCTAAGACGGCCCTCTTCACTATCCAGCAATGCATAATGATCAGAGAATTGCTCAATCGGTGCACCCGAACGTAATTGCTTATGTAGATACGTCTCTGTCGTTTTGATAGTAGCCTTACTAGTTGCAATCTTAGAACAAATCTGATCCACTACTTCCGCATAATGTTCCAACTTCATGATATCCCCCCCTTAAAATTAAGTATACGCTTTCTTAATCAGGAAAGAAATAGTTCAAAAACTAGAAAAAAGCGCTGAACAGCAATACTCTGAAGACCTATTTCGGTGGTGTCTAGATATCACAGCTGCCGCTGACTACTCTATCCATTCCTCGCTCTGATTGAAGTCTTCAATCCAGGTAATTTCCGTATCCAAAGTATCATTTTCTTCAATAGGGGAAGATGTTGGATTAGGATTCTTTCCGGCTATTTGCATTCGATTATTTGTAAAGACGTGAATCTGGAACCATTTTTCCGCTTGTAAAAGCTGTATATTGCGAATAGATTCCAGTGAAATCCATTGATTGTTAATGAAGATTTTATTTCCCGTAAGAGAGCCTCTGAAATGCCCTACTATCGATTCAGTTTGACGCCCGAGGGAATCTTTTTGATTCAATTGAATGGATACGGGTCTGTTTTTCTGCAGAGCCTCCGCTAATACTTCGTCAATTTCACTTGCATTCATTTGAGCGAGGATAGGGATATCCTTCAGAGCCTCTTCTTTTCCAGCAGAAATGGACCTTGTCAGTTCTTCCATTGAGAATGCCGTTAACCACTTAACCATGCCTCTATCCTGGTAGTCGTTGTACTCTTCAAATACTTTCTCTGTTCGCTTTCTGGTTTCCTTTATCATACTTTCACCTTCCTATAGC
>NZ_FNYT01000020.1 GCF_900109135.1 Trichococcus ilyis
CAGTGGAAGCAAGCTTCCATAGAAAAGACCGTTCGACTTGCATGTATTAGGCACGCCGCCAGCGTTCGTCCTGAGCCAGGATCAAACTCTCATGTAAAATGGGCTCTTGTACAGAAACCCGCATGAAAAGCTGAATAGCTCTTAATTTCTTGCTGACTTTATGTTTGCGATACTAAGTATCGCCTTCGTTTGCCTCGACCGAAATCGAAGCTCCCTGCACATTTGGTTCGTTCATTCTTTGTTCAGTTTTCAAAGGTCAATCGTTATCACTTGTTACGTGACAGCTTATTCATAATACCGCAACTTCCCGATTTCGTCAAGAAGTTTTTTGAATATTTATTCTTATTGTTCTTGAATCAAAATCGCTTGTGCAGCAACTTTTAAATAATATCATTACCGAAGGACACTGTCAATACATTTCTTGCATTTAATTGTCCTGCGCTTCAGATAACTTAATCATACTAACACCCAAACTCAGCCCGTGTCAACGTTTTTTGCGGAAATAATCAAAAAAAAGCGCCTTTTGCTTTTATCAGCCGGATGCTCCTTTGGAATCCAGGCAGAAAAAAATAAACCGTCCCGTCCGGTTGTAAGGAACGGAACGGCGGCAATCACGCTCAGAATAATTGTTTTGGCAAAGCCTTCAGCGTGAAGTACAGAAGGAATCCCGAAGTAGTCGCAGACAGGATATCCGCTATCGGTTCCGCGTAGTAGATCCCCATCACATCCAAGTAGTTGGGCAGAATAAGCGCCAACGGGATCAGGATGATCACTTTGCGAAGAAGGGCGATGAACAATGACTTTTTCGCCTCCCCCACTCCGACAAAAAACATTTGCGCGCTCATCTGCACCCCGAACAGCCACATGCCGCCCATGTATATCGGCAGAATCCGGGTGACCAACGCCAATAAGTCCGAATCAGTCGTGAATATCCGGGCGAATAAACCGGGCACGAGCAGCACCAACAGAAAATAGGCGGCGGTCAATCCGACTGTGACCTTCATGGAATGGCGCACGGTCTCCCGCACACGGTCATAATGCCGCGCACCGTAGTTGTAGCTGATGATCGGTTGGACACCTTGCGTGAATCCTTGTATCGGCACCGTCAGCAATTGCATGATGCTTTGCATGATCGTCATGGATCCTACGTAGAGATCGCCGCCGTATTTCAACAGACCGGTGTTGAAGACGATCACGATCGCACTTTCAGTTGCCTGCATGATGAATGGCGAGATCCCCAACGACACAATCCGTTTGATCAAGCCAAGCTTCAAAGCCAAGTTTTGCTTGCGGATCCGGATCAGCGAATGCTCGGAAGTCAGGAAATGGAGGACATAGATCGCGCTCAAGGCTTGGGAAATGACCGTAGCGATCGCTGCACCTCTCACCCCCATACCGAATCCAAAAATGAAGATCGGATCCAGGACGATATTGGCGATTGCGCCAATCAATACCGAAAACATGGCAATTTTGGTTTTGCCTTGGCTAGTGATGAACAGATTCAGCCCCAATGCGTATTGGACAAAAATCGTGCCCATTATATAGATGGAAGTATAGTCATTCGCATAGTTGAAGGTGACGGGACTGGCGCCGAATAAAAACAACAAGGGCGCCTTGATCCGGGTGAAGACGATGGTCAACACGATCGCCATGAACGACAGCATCGAAAAAGCATTGCCGAGAATTTTTTCGGCTTCGGCTTTGTCGTTCTTCCCCAATGCAATCGCAGCCAAGGGAGCCCCGCCGCCTCCGGCAAAGCTGCTGAACGCGGAAATGATCAATACGAGCGGTGCGCTGATGCCCAAACCGGTCAACGCGACAGCCCCTATCTCCGGGATATGGCCGATGTACATCCTGTCCACAATGTTGTACAGGATATTGATTACTTGGGCGATGATGCTCGGTATGGCCAGTTCCATCATCAGCTTGGGAATTTTCTCCGTTCCCATCCGCGATTCTTTCATTTCCTGCATAATCATTCCTCCTTTTTCCGCTCCAGATTCGCCAGCATCTGTTCGAGCAGCCCTTCGAATTGTTCGAATTGCTCTTGGCTGATTTCTTCCGTCATCGCGGCGATGAACTTTTTGCGGCGGTTGCGCAAACGTTCCGCTATCGGTTTCGCCTGTACGGTCAGTTCCAGATGGATATAGCGACGATCTTCCTCATCCACCCTCGTCTCCAGGTAGCCTTTCGCAACCAGCGCATCAACCGATCTTGCAATCAAGGACTTTGACAGCCCGAGGCAATCGGCTATTTCTTTGGATGTGTCCATTTCGTTGTTTGACAAAAAGGTGATCAGGTCCAGTTCATTCGGCGAAAAATCCGACCCGGACATCTCTTCCTTGATTTCTGCCCGATACATTTTCGACAATTTGGCCAGACTGATCAGCAGATTCTTCTTTTCTTTCATAATTTAGGGGCACCTCCACCAATTAAAACTGATTCCATTTTACCGCCAAACAGTTCACTTGTATACCATCCTCCTTCCAGTTAGACTTCGGAAGAGGATAAACATCTTCCCAAAACAAAAAAAACACCCTTCCCAACATAAGCTTCCAAGGAGGCTGGAAGCCTTGCTGGGGCAGGTGTCATTTGAATGATCAAACCGAAAGCGGTACTTTGCTGGCCAGCAAAAAGGCCCGGAAAGCCGATTCGCCGGCATTCGTGATCAATCGTTCCGTTTGTGAAATGGCTGTTTCCAATTCCATCGGTTTGTTGATGATGTCCAAAACCAAGTCGATGCCTGTCGCATAGATCGGTCCGAGGTCGTCATCACTGCTGCCGACCACCGCGATGACCGGCAATTGGTATTTCTTCGCCAATTGGGCGATGCCCACCGGCGCCTTGCCGTTCAAGGATTGCGAATCCATCCGTCCTTCGCCGGTGATGACAAGGTCGGCATCCTGGAAATGCGCTTCGATTTCGAGGATGGAGAGGACTTTCGAGATGCCGCTGTAGCTTTTCGCTCCACAAAAAGCCATCAGGCCGGCTCCCAAACCGCCAGCTGCTCCGGCTCCCGGCGCGTCAAGAACCGCAATGCCCAAGGATTCCTCCAGCTTTTCCCCATAATGATGCAACAACTGGTCCAATTTTCGGACATCTTCAGGGGTCGCCCCCTTCTGCGGTCCATAAATGTAGGAAGCCCCGTTCTCTCCGCACAGCGGATTTGTCACATCGGACAGGATTGTGAAGGTCACGGCATGGATGCGCTTATCCAAACCGCTGACATCGATAGAAGCGATGTCCCCCAGCTTGCCTGCGCCGAACGGGATTTCATTCCCTTCAGCGTCTTTGAAAGAGGCTCCCAGCGCTTGGGCCATCCCAGCACCCCCGTCATTGGTCGCACTTCCCCCGACACCGATGAAGATTTCTGTGACGCCGCAATCCAGGGCCGCCCGGATCAATTCGCCGGTTCCGTAGGTCGTCGCACGGTAGACATCGTTGTCCGCAAGGTCCACAAGCGTCAACCCTGAAGCTTCCGCCATTTCGACGACGGCAATGTTGTCTTTGATGATGCCGAATTTCGCCTGCACTTTGTCGCCCATCGGACCGGTGACTTCAGCGTAGCAGTATTCCCCCTTGCATCCGAGCACCAATGCATCCACGGTCCCTTCGCCGCCGTCAGCGACAGGGACCTTTACGATCTCGACTTTCCGGTTCAACCGCAGAATCCCTTGTTCGATATAGTCTTCCACCTGGATGGTCGAGGCGCTGCCCTTGAAAGAATCGGCGGCGATGACTATTTTCAGTTCTTTTTCCATTTGTTTTGCCCCCTTTCCTATCTGCGCAACTAAACTCACAGGCGCTTCCCTCCAATTTGCGTAAGCGCTTGATATTGACAGTATAAAGGTTCTCCATTTTTATTTATATATTCTACAGACTAAATATTTCAGGTAAAATGGAACCAATGCATGTCATACAGAACACATTTCAGCATTTTTCATAAAACAGGAGGAATCGTATGGAAATAGCCGCCGCTCTTGCACAGAGCATCGTCGTCAGCATGAAGGAAATCATCAACCAGGAACTGAATTTCATCAATACCGACGCCATCATCATAGCCAGCACGGACGAATCCCGCATCGGCGAACACCATTCCGGCGCCAAGAGGGTTTTGGAGACAAAGACGGATTTGATTTTGGAGTACGACGGTCAGTTCGAGGGGACGAAGAAAGGCATCAATATCCCCATCTACAGCGAACAAAATCTGGTCGGCGTAATCGGCATCACCGGCGATAAAGAGGAAGTGGAAAAATACGGAAAAATCATCCGGACCATGACCGAAATCCTTGTGAAGGACGCTTGGATCAAAGACGTTTCCTTCAAGAAGCGCGACAATTACCGGCTCTTCATCGAAGAAGTGTTGGCGCCTGCCCTTGATCTGGAGAACATCCGGACACTTGCCAATCTGCTGGAAATCAACTTGGACATCTCCAGAATTGTCGTTGCCGGCCGCATCAATAATTTGTCCGCCGAACGGAATGAGCAGATCGAAAATGTGATGAATCTCCTGAAGGTCATCCTCACGAACGACAAACAGACCATCTACAATGTCAACGGCCCGGATATCCGGATCCTGTTCCGGGATAACCTGCCGGAAGCCACCCTCCACTACCAGCTGAACAGCCTGATCCGCCAAGCCGAACAGCAATACGGTCTGCAACTGCACATCGGGGTGGGGCTGGCCTGCGACAAATTGACCGGCTTCCGCACCAGCTATGATCAAGCTGTGACCGCGCTGGACTGGGCGATCCTGAATTCGCACCACATGATCGAACACTACGACAAGCTCGATCTGGGGATGATCCTGACGGACATTTCCAGAAACAAATCCGACGAATTCATCCGCCAGATCCTGGGGAAACTGGACAAGAAGGAACTGAAGGAATACGCTGGAATTCTTAGTGTTTACGGGACCAATAACGGCAGCATCTATAAATCAGCCGATGCACTGTTCATCCACAAAAATACGCTGCAATACAAACTGAACAAGCTGCATAAAGTGACCGGATATAACCCCCGTGAACTGGACAGCTATACAATCCTATCGCTAGCATTCAAACTGCAAAACATTTTGAACAACCATTGAGGATCCGGAAGAACACAATCATTGCGCAAACAGCGCTGGCTCATCAGAGTATCGCGGCGTAATTAATTGGGCGTTAGCTCCGGCAAGGCATCTGCTTTCCGGAGGACACCGGTAACGATTGGCCGCACCTCCGACGAAGCTACTCTCATCGGAAAACGCAGTTAAAAATACGAGTGAAACTTCGGCAAAGCCTCTGTTCACCGGAGTTCCCGTTGAATTTTCAGCTATCCAACACTCGGCACCATCTGTTTTCACCGCAAAGAAACCGGACACGCTGCCATTCCAGCGTGTCCGGTTTCTTTGCGGTGCTTCTTCATTTCGGTAATTGGGGCGGTCTTGCCAAAGCATCCTCCACTTCCTCGACCGTCAGCAGATTGCCCGGAATGCCCAAAGCGTGCGCAATCTTCATGGCCTGGGGCTGATCCAGATACGCCTGCTGCAGGCGTTCTTTTTGGCTG
The DNA here is from genome assembly GCF_900109135.1 of Trichococcus ilyis. Lineage (GTDB taxonomy): Bacteria > Bacillota > Bacilli > Lactobacillales > Aerococcaceae > Trichococcus > Trichococcus ilyis. Next base: position 5,548 of record NZ_FNYT01000020.1, read on the forward strand.
AAGACTTCCCTGGCGTCGCCTTCGAGCAGCAAATGTCCTTGACTGAAGACAACGACGCGTTCGAAGACGGCAGCCGCAAAGTCCATGTCATGCAGGATGCACAGCACGGCTTTCCCCTCTGCCTGCAGGTCTTCGATCACCTTTTTGATGATGGCTTTGCCGGCCATATCCTGGCCCATCGTGGGCTCATCGAAAATGACGATCGGCGTATCCATCGCCAAAATCGAAGCCAGCGCCACCATTTTCCTTTGCGCCAGATTGAGGTCGTAGGGATTGACCTGCTCGACGCCGGCCAGTTGCACCCGAGCCAAAGCTGCGCGGGAACTGGCCCGTGCCTCATCCATGGACTGTCCGATGTTCAACGGGCCGACCATGACTTCATCCAAAACCGTACTTTTGAATATCTGGTCGTCCGGATTCTGGAAAACCAAACCGATCCGCTTGGCGATCTGGGCTACCGTCATTGTCGCCAGATCGGTGCCGTCCAGCAAAATCCGTCCGGAATCGGGGCGCAACAGCCCCTTCAGCAGCTTCACGAAGGTCGTTTTCCCCGAACCGTTCTGGCCGATGATCGCCGTTTTCCGGTTATCCAATTTCAGGTCGATGCCCTTTATGACGGGCGTCGCTTTATCGTAGGCAAAATGCAGTTTTTCAATTTCCAGTTTACTCATGAGCGACACCTTCTTCCGCAAGCAGCCCTCTCAGTTCTTCCAAGTCCACCGGATAGTGCCCATCGGCTTTCCGCTTGCCCAAATGGCGGGCTATCGCGGTCACTGCTGGCGGCTGCACCCCCAGAGACGCCAAGTCATCGCGCGAAAACACGGCTTCGGGTGTGTCATAGGCGATCAGTTTGGCGTCATCCAAAAGCAAAACCCGGTCGGCATACTGCGCGATCTTTTCCATCTTCTGCTCGGCCATGATGATCGTGATGCCTTCCTTCGTGAGGTTCTCCACCACTTTGAAGACTTCTTCCGAACCTTGCGGGTCCAGTTGGGAAGTGGGCTCATCCAGAATCAGCACTTTCGGCTTCATCGCGACGACACCGGCGATCGCAACCCGCTGCATTTGCCCGCCGGAAAGATCAAACGGGTTCTTGTCCTTCACTTTGCGGATATCCAGGAGGTCCAAAGCCTCTTCGATCCGTCTGATCATTTCGTCGCGCGGCAAGCCCATGTTCTCCAGACCAAAGGCGATCTCCTCATAGACCGTAAACCGCGAGCCGGTGATCTGGGAAAAAGGATTCTCGAACACCAATCCAGCGGCCGCCGTGACTTCGCTCACATCGGTCACGCGCACATTCAGCCCGGCTATCTCCACCGATCCGCCGTAAGCCCCTTTGAAAAAATGCGGCACCAAACCGCTCAGCGCATAGCACAGCGTCGATTTCCCGGCGGTGTTCCTGCCGATCAGGCCGATGAATTCCCCCTGCTCGACCGAAAAACTGATGCCGTCCAGCACCAATTTGGTCGTGTCGGGATAGCGGTATTTCAGCTCCTTCACTTCTATGATGCTCATCCCATCCACCTCCAGACGATCAAACCAGCCAGGATCAACAGCAGCAAAACATTCCATATAACACTGTAGCGATAAGACTTCGCTTCATTCAGATACGTTTTTGGCGTATCCCTGTCGAAGCCGCGGACATCGAGCGCAATCGCCCGTTCCCGGGTATCGTTCAACGCGTTCAGGATGACCGGCCCCAACAACGGGAAGAACGCCTTCACCCGGACAAGCAGACTGCCCTCGGTTTCCATCCCGCGCGCGCGTTGCGCATCCTGGATTTTGGCATAGGTTGCCCGCAGCTGCGGGATGATCTGCAGGACCGAAAGGATCACATAGCCGATTTTCGGCGACATGCCTTTCTGCTGCAGCCGCTCGACAAGTTCCGTCGGCGAAGTCGTCAGCACCAGCACCCCGAAGGCGCAGACCATATTGATGACGCGCATGGTCAGACGCAAGGCGATAACCAGACCTTCTTTGTAGAATCTGATCGGCCCCAGTTCAAAAAGCAGCGTTTCATTGGCAGGATTGAAAAAGCCCTGCACGATGACGATCGAGAGGATCAGCAAAAAACTGAGCGCGATCACCGGCAAAATATTGCGGAAAACTTTCCCGATCAGCAGAATGCCGAAACTGGCCAGCATCACTGCCGCGACTTGCCACAAACCGTCCAACAGATAAGCCGCGGCGATGCTTACGACAATGTAGAGCATCTTCGTCAACGGATCCAGACGATGGATCGGCGAGTTGCGCGGCACATATAATGTCATTGCATCCATTCACATCAGCCCCTATAATTCTTCTATCGCGCCACCCTTCAGGAAGGTGTTCGTGAGTTTCTTCGGCAAGCCCTTGAAGATGAAATAACTGATTAGCACCGTCACCAATTTATCCGGCACATCGACGACGATGCTGTCCAGGAAAGAGGCCAGCCATTGCGGTTGTCCGTTCGAAATCAGCAAGGCATAGAGGGCATCCCCCCAGACGTTCCCGGTTTGGCCACCCCAAAAGACGATGTTCAAAGGCGTCGAAACAGTCGCGGCCACTACACCGATGATCAACCCGGCCAGCAACACGGTCTTTATGTCCCGGAACCAGCCTTTAGCGGCAAACAGACCCGCCATCAGACCGATGAACGCGCTGGTGACCGCATAAACTGTCGAAATCGGATCGGCCGTGACTCCGTAGATGATGTTGTTGATGATCCCGGAAGCGGCACCGATGACCGGCCCCGCCAGCATGCCCGACAAGACCGTCCCGATCGAGTCCAGCCAGAGCGGCAGACGCAACACGCCCGCGATGTATTTGCCGAGATAATTGATCCCGATCGCGATCGGGATCAGCACGATCGAAGCTGTCGACAACTTATAACGCAATTTGTTCCTTGTTTCTGCGTTCATTTCATTTTCCTCCTTTTGCCTGATGCCACGCATGGAATGCGGACAGCGCAAGTCTGATCTGATTCTGTTCCCCTTGGCGGGTGGCTGCTTCTCCGGAAACGAATTGGCGGACGCCTTCTTCCATCCCTTCATCCGGGCCGACGACGACATTCAGCAACGAGGCGGTCTTCAATCCCCGCAGCGCCCCAACGACAAACAAAGTGGCTGTCTCCATATCCGACCCGACGATGCCGTTGCCGCTCCAGTAAGCGGTCAGCTGCTCTTCGCGGGCGGTGTAGAAACTGTCGTGGCTGCGGACTATCCCCAAACGGTAGGGGATCCGCTCTTTTTCCGCGCTTGTCCTCAGCCGGATCAGCAGATCCAAATCGGCTGCTGCCGGATACGCCAGATCGATGTAGGCTCTGCTGGCGCCATCGTCCCGGACCGCCGCCGTGGCGATGATCACATCCCCAAGGTGCACATCGGGATGCAGGGAGCCGCAGCTGCCGATCCGGATGATCCCCTCTATGCCAATCTTCGCCAACTCTTCGATCGCGATCGCTGTGGACGGTCCGCCGATCCCTGAGGAAATGACCAGGACCTTCATCCCCTGGTAGGTCCCCAGCACACTTTTGTACTCGCGGTTGAACGCCAAATCGACAGGATTTTCCAACAGCAGTTTCGCTCTTTCCACACGGGCTGGATCACCCGGCAACAGCGCATATTTCACATCCAGATCGGCTGATAATTGAATGTGCGCCTGCAATGTTTCTCCCATTTCTCCACCTTCCTTTTCGCAATGATCGACTCGGGAACGGCCAGACAAAAAAACAAGATACCGATACTATTTTATGCCCTCAGTATAGCATAGCGGGAAAAGTCTGGCATCGGATAACCCTCGCGGAGGCACCCCCGCTGCCAGCAAGCAAAAAAGAAGCAGCCTCCGATAACCCAGAGACTGCTTCTAAATTTGCTTACGCTTGGACGAACATGGCCGCAAGCGGGATCAGCCCCACCATCACGACCCCGGAAACGACCATCGCCAGGCTGCTCATGGCACCCTGAAGTTCGCTCGTTTTCAGCGACTCGGCCGTCCCCATCGCGTGGGAAGCCGCACCCAAAGCCAAACCTTTCGCGATCGGTTCTTCGATTTTGAAGATTCTGAAAATCAGCCCGGAAACAACCGTCCCGAAGATTCCCGCGAAGATGACCCCTGCCACGATGATGCCGGCGACCCCGCCGATCAGTTCGGTCGTGTCCAAGGCGATCGCCATCGTGATCGAACGCGCCAAAGTGGACAGTGTCGTGGTTCCGCTCATCCTGAGGATAAAGGCCAGCCCGACAATGGTGACCAGACCGCTGATCATCCCCGCCAGACAACTGATCAACACGACCCAACTGTTTTCGCGCAAAATCTTGAACTGCCGATAGACAGGCACCGCCAGACAGATGGTGGCAGGCGTCAGCAAATCGGACAGGATCTGCGCACTTTTTTGAAAAACCGTGACTTCGATGTCCAGCGCCAGCATCAAACCAATCACCAGTACCGTCCCGATCAGCAAAGGATTCATGAAAGCATAGGGATACTTTTTGTTCAGCTTCAGGCCGATCATGAAGGCGCCCAAGCTGATGAACAGCCCGAGGTATTTAGTCGTTTCCAGCAGATGATCAATCATTCCGCTCAGCCTCCTTTGCCTTCTTCTTTCTTATCAAAGCTTGCGCCGACAGCCCGGTCGTCGCCAAAATCACGATGGTCGAGCCGACATTGACGGCCACCCAACTGGCGAAGTTTTCGGCGATCTGCCCGTAGGAGGTGATGAGCCCGGCCCCGCTCACGACGAACAGCGCGGGCATGATGCCCAACAGCAGGTTGGCGGCACTTTCCACTTGTTTGAGTTTCAGCATCCCCGTCATCAGCAGCAGGAACAGCAGCGACATCCCGTAGATGCTGGCCGGAATCGGCAGCGGAATGAACGTGGCCAACAATTCGCTGACGGCGGAAATGGCGATGATGATGGTGAATTGTTTCAGGTAGTGCATAATGGGGCGGCTCCCTTCTTGTCCAAAGTAACCCAGAATTCTGTTACTTAATCATATCAGCCCCGGCTGAATAAAAAAGATGCAATCCGACAAAATCACAAGCCAAATTGTCCCATGTATCCAACTACTGCCGGGCCAACCGGACCGAATTCCCTTAGAAATCGGACTTTCTCAACATCAAGTATACCGGCTTGCGATCCGGAACGATATATTCTGCAACCCAAAATTTTGCATTCCGCAGCAGTTTGAACCTGTTATGCGATACATACGGTGGATGATTAAGGTATAATGAATGCTGAGACAAAGGACGCTAAACATAAAGGAGCAAATACATGGATCTGGAAAAATTGATCGAGAAGATCGAAGCATTCAAAGCAAGCCACCCCGAAGGCACGTTCGACTTCCTCGTGCAACCGCAACGGGATTTGGATGACCTCTATGCCGAACTGCTGATTTTGGATGTAGCGGCGGAAGACGAAGAAAATGCTTCAGTCCGCGACGATGAAGCCTTGATGACGTTGGAAAACCCTACTAAAGATGACCTTGCCGTTCTCGAAGGCATCGCTGAGGCCTTAAAACAATATTTGTGATAGAAAGAAACTCCCCGAAGGACCTGCAAAATGCAGGGACCTTTTCGGGGAGTTTCGCTTATTATCCAGGAATCAACCGAAAACCGATCATTCAACAGTTCCGATTCCAGCCCCAATTTTACTGTTAATCTCGCGCAATTCGTCCAACGGAACGCTAAGATCACTGTTTTTGTGGCTAGCCCAAGCAGGCGTCGTCTGTTCGGCTTTGCTTCCATCATTTGCCTTAAAAAATATCAGCGTCAACAGACAGCCAATTAGGCATGAAGCGATCACCAGATAGAATATGTAGGCGTAATTCTGGAAAGTATCCAGCAATAATCCTGAACTGCTAACACCTAAAACAGCACCTATTCCGTATGCTGTAAATACTACGCCATAGTTTTGGCTGTAATATTTTGGTCCATACATGTTGTTAGTGGCAGTGGGCGCTATCGCCAACCAGCCTCCAACGTTGAACCAAAATATGGAAAAGGCTACGACAAACAGAACGACACTGTCGTTCTTCGCCAACAACATCAAAGCGGCCGCCAGGATGATTTGAGTATAGGAAAAAAGCATCGCTTTCTTCGCCGATAACCTGTCCGTCAGCCATCCGAACACCGGACGTCCGACACCATTGAACACCGCAAACATAGAGACAAACAGCACCACATCCTTTTGCGCCATACCTATCAGCTCAATACCGATGTTGCTGGTCAAACCTATCATCATCAGTCCAATCATTGTTCCGATAATAAAATTAAAGTAAAGCCCCTTGAAGTTGGCGGATCTGATCATTTGGGCGCTATCCATATCGTTCTCCTTGGGATCCGCTCCGAAGGTGTTCGACTCCACAGCATAATCCGCTTCAGGATACTTGAACGGCATTGCCAGCACTGGCAACAGCAATCCAAAGATGATTCCCAGCAGGAGGAATGTTTGCGTCACCCCGTACTGTTCAACCAATGCCCTAGCAAGCGGCGCTGTAAGCAATGGCGATAGTCCGAATCCGAGCAATACCAATCCAATCACAAGACCCTTCTTTTCCGGGAACCATCTGGTCACTACCGTTAACGGGGCTCCGTACGCTATCCCGACCCCTGTGCCACTTATCACACCGTAGGTAACAGTCAATACCTGGATATTCGGGGCAAACGCCGATAGAATCCAGCCAATCGAAACCAAGAGCGCCCCTGTCAGAATGGTTCTCCTCGGACTCCAAGCCTTAAAAAACCTTCCGGTCAAAAACATGAACAGGGCGTAAAACAATAACGCCGTCATGTAGGGTAATCCGCTTTGGGCAGTCCCGACATTATACAACGCCTCCACCGGTAGACGGAAAACACTCCAGGAATATACCGTCCCAAGCGCCATCATAATTACCAGCCCCAAAATCACATACAGCCATCTCGCCTTTGATATCACTTTCTTCTCTGCTGTTATTTTCTGTTCCATTCGTATCTTTGCCCTCTTTCCATTTAAAATCCATATAAATTCCGGAAACATTTCCTTCCTGACATGCCAATCCGAAAAAAAAAAAGCCAATAACAAGCCCCCACTCTGGAGTACTTGCCATTGGCTTACGCGTCGACTGGCTACTTGCCTTTCGTTGCATCTTCCGTATTTACTTAATCAATTTTTCTATATCCTGGTCTACGACTATTGCGATGATTTTTTCACCTGTCTTGGTGCTTACATCGGAATAGGTACTTACGATATTCACATCAAGCACTGTTTTGATTGTCGCTTCGAGTTCTTCCCGCGCATTCTCAAACAATGCGGTTCGAGCATTTTTTATCATCTGGATTCCACCTGGGTTTTTCGCCAGATTTTTCTCAGATATACTCAAGAAACCATTGAGCCTTATCAAGATCAAATCTTGAAAGATGACAGTCCGAATTTTCTCTGGGCCTCTACCCATTTGTTCAATCTCAAATTTACTGATCGCTTCGCTCAATTTCGATTCGATTTGTCCTTTTGTCATTGAACTTCCAGTGTATGCCATGCGCTTCAACCCCTAAATCATATGAAAATTGGGAAACGTTTCTTACAGCCAAAACTATAGCACACCGACATATTGTCGTCAACAAGTTTCCCTCTGTCCTGGCAAGGATAGTCACAACACCTGATGCAGAAGATTTGAAAAGGTGGCAGCAGCCAAAAACTCCTCTCGAGGCCTATATAGTCTCAAGGGGAGTTTCCTTCTTTAATTTATTCGGCTGCAACTGCTGCCGGCACTGCTTCAGCGGAAGCAAACGTTCCGATCGGCAGATGGTCGTTCAGCAGTTCCGATTCCGGATCCAATGCGGCTTTCTGTTTCACACCGGTTGTCCAGTAAAGCGCCAGGATCCCTACTGTTGCGACCAGTCCGACCAGGTAAGTGGCGGTCTGCAGCCCCATCCGGAAGCCGATCGGTTCGCTCAGGATATAGACGACGCAGGCATAGAGCATGAAGCAGGCCGGCAACAAAGTCACCAAGTAATTTTTGTTTTTCAGGTACAGGTAGCGGGTGGACATCAGCAGTGCGATGACTGCAGTGACTTGGTTCGCCCAGTTGAAGTATCTCCAGATCAGATTGAAATCGACTTTCGTCAGGAAGAATGAGATGACAAACAGCGGAATCGTCATCATCAGTATTTTTTTCATTGTATCCTGTTTGATGTTCATGTAGTCAGCCAGGATGGTGCGCAGGCTTCTGAAAGCGGATAGTCCTGAGGAAATCGGCAATACGATGACGCCGATGATTGCGACGGTACCGAAGACATTCCCCAATAACATAGTGGAAACTTGGTTCACAACGGCAGACGGCGTGCCGGCATCGATCATTTGGCTCAAGGTTTGGCCATCGAACAAGGCCATCGAAGCTCCAGCCCAGATCATCGCGATGACGCCCTCTGCGATCATCATGCCGTAGAAAAGGAAGCGACCTTCGCGCTCGTTCGTCGATGTCCGTGAAACCATCGGCGCTTGGGTCGCATGGAACCCGGAGATGGCGCCGCAGGAAATCGTGAAGAAGATGGCCGGAAAAATCGGCGTGCCTTTCGGATGGAAATTCCGCAAAGCGGCCCCTGTCAATTCAGGAAGGTTATGGCCCCCCAACAACAAGCTGATGCCGATAGCGATCGTGCTTATGATCAGGATCGCACCGAACCAAGGATAAACTTTACCCATCGCTTTGTCGATAGGCAGGATGGTGGAAATCAAATAGTAAGCGAAAATCAAAACCGTGATCATGCCGATCGTCATCCAATCGGGTGTGATGCTGGCGATCAGATTGGCGGGTGATGTGACGAAGACCGTGGCCACCAGCATCAACAGCAGCATGGCGAAGATGTTGACGACGTGCTTAACCGGCTTGCCGAGGTATTTGCTGGTCAATTCCGGCAAGTGGGCCCCGTCGTTGCGCAAGGAGATCATTCCGATCATGTAGTCGTGGACGGCTCCACCGAAGATGCAGCCGACGACGATCCAGATATAGGCGACCGGACCATAAAGCGCTCCCATAATCGGTCCGAAAATAGGACCCGTTCCGGCAATATTCAGCAATTCTATGATGGCATTTTTCGATTTGGACATCGGGACAAAGTCATAGCCGTCCTTCAGTGCTTCTGCAGGTGTCTGGCGTTCCGGATCGATGGAAAAGTTCTTTTCGATGTAGCGCCCGTAGGTGAAGTAGCCTAAAATCAGCAGCGCGATTCCTCCAAGTAAAGTAAGCATCTTTTTTTCCTCCTTCAAAATAAATGTGCGGCCAGCACGTTCTCTATATGCCTTTATCTTACTCGGGAAATAGATGCCATTGGGGGTTTTGTGCCCGAAACGACAAAACTGCAGGCCGAGTTGCACGCCTGCAGTCCTGAAATTCATTTGGTCAATTGCATCAAATGCCTACTTTTTCTTTGAAGTCCTTCATATAGGAACGGCTGACGGGCACCTTCAAGCCATTGCCCATCGTGAGTTGGAAAGTGTGGTTGAACCATGGCTGGATTTCCTTGATTTCCCTCAAGTTGATGAGGAACGCGCGATGTACCCGCAGGAACGGATGTCCGCCGATTTTCTTCTCGAGCGTCGTGAGCGGCTCATGGATGCTGTATGCCATACTTCTCGTATAGATGGTCGTTTCGCCGTTCTCCACTCCGATGGCGATGATTTCCGGGACCTGCAGCATATAGATCCGCTCGTCCATCTGGATGGGCAGCACCTGCAAACCATCACCTTTCGGCTTCGCAGTTTCCGATTGCCTGCTGCGTTGCCTGTTGTACTGTTCAAAGGCTTTTTTGACCGCTTGTTGGATGCGCTCCAATTCAAAAGGCTTCAGCACATAGTCGATCGCATTCAGTTCGAACGCTTTGATGGCATAATCGTCATAGGCCGTCGCAAAAATGACCAGCGGCGGCTTTTTCAGTTTGTTGATCTTTTCAGCCAGCGCAAGGCCGCTTTCGTTCGTCAGGTGGATGTCCAAGAAAATCAGATCCACCTGCTCCTCCAGCATCGCCCCGAGCGCTTCTTCGATCGAATCCGCTTGGGCAATGTCGGACACGCCCTCGCATTTCCCAAGCAGGTAAGCCAGTTCATCCCTTGCCAATGGTTCATCATCCACAATCAATATCCGCATGCTCATCCCTCCCTTTCTTGATAAGGCACCGTGCAGTAGACGGTCGTTCCTGTTGGCGAAGATACGAAATGCAGTTTGGCCGCTTCCCCGAACAGACTGATCAGCCTTTTGTTCAGATTCTCCAATGCCGAGCCGGTCCCTTCCAGCGACGGCAGCGTTTCCTTGCCCAGTTTCTCCAGCCGCTCGGAATCGATGCCTTCCCCATTGTCGCGGACGGAGATGAACACCCCGTCCGGACTGCCCTTCACGTCGATCCATACCCGATTATCGGTTTTCCGGCTGCCGAAAGCATGCCGGAAGGCGTTCTCGAGCAGAATCTGGATCAGGAAAGGCGGCACCAGCACCTCCTCCAAGCCATCCTCAACGGAAATCTCCACTTGGTAGCGATCGGGAAAACGGGCCTGTTCCAACGACCGATAGGCTTCCACTTGCGTCAGTTCCTTCATAAGCGGAATCAGGTTGGTGCGGGCGCCCTGCAGATTGGCCCGGAAAAAATTGCTGAGTTGGATCAGCAGCCTGCGCGCCTTTTCGCTGTCAACCCGGATCAACGCCGAGACGGTGTTGATGGCATTGAAGAAGAAATGCGGATTCACTTGCGCCTGCAAGGATTTTATTTCGGCATCCTGCAGCAGCTTGCTCTGCAGTTCGATTTCGCCCAATTCGATCTGGCTGGAGAAGATATTGCCGAGGCCTTCCGCCAACTGCCGTTCCACAAAAGTCAGTTTGGTCGCATCGGTGAAATACAGCTTCAAAGTGCCTACGGTTTTCCCTTGCGCCTTCAGCGGGATGACGAGCGCCGCCTCCAAGGGACAGCCGGGATGGTGACAGCCGATTTCATCATGGGAGTGGACTTCCCTGATTTCTCCCGTGCGCAGCACTTCCTTGGACAACTCGGTCAATATTTCATTCGAAGCGATGTGGTGATCACTGGCCGCGCCGACATAAGCCAAAATCCGTTCTGTGTTGGTGATGCTGACGGCGGACACCTTGATCAGCTGTTGGATGATTTTTGCCGCTTCCGTACACGAAGCTTCGTTCATACCGGAACGGAAATACGGCATCGTCGCGTTAGCCAATTGGAGCACATCATGCGTCTGTACCGCTCTTGTCTGTTCGACTTGGCGCAGCGTGGATCCGATGATGGATAGGAAAATGCCGGTCCCCATGCTGTTCACGAGAATCATTGGATAGGCGATGAACGTCACCAAATCCCAGGCTGCCTGAAAATCTTGGCTCAACAAAAGGATGCTGAGCATCTGGACCCCTTCCGTCACAGCGCCTATCATAAAGCCTTCCTTTATTGTCGGATAGGCATTTTTGTGCATGGTTCTGGCCCCGTAAAGGCCGGAAATCAGGCCGATCAGGATGGAAGAAATCACGTAAATGTAGGCCTCTTCACCTCCCTGGAAGAAGCGGATGATGCCCGAAATGACGCCGACGCTCGTGCCGACCATGGGGCCGCCGATCAGGCCGGCGACGCCGATCGTAAGCACGCGTGTGTTCGCCAAGGAGGCGCCTTCCGACAGTTTCATCAGCACCTGGTCGGAGATGATCTGGTCCCGGCTGATTTCAACGCCTGTATAGTTGGATATGACCGCGAAGATGCCGAACACGACGATCAGCTGCAGCTTTGTGCTCAAGCGTTGGCGTTCACCCAATCTGTCCCGGAAATAATGAACATTCATCAACAGGTAAGCCAAAATGATGATCAAGCCGACCCGTTCCAGAATCAAAATGAATAGATTAAACATGGGAGGCTCCCTTCTGAAGATATGGTTACCTTTAGTGTACACCAAAAGCAATATATTCGTGCCGATAAAATGCTATTTGCGCCGAGAGAGCCAACTGGTGCGGGATCTGTCGACTGCTCGTGATGCTGAGGATTCGGAACAGCCGACAAATACAGGTCTCCTTTACTGACAAAGAAGGAGGTGCCTCCACGAGACACCTCCCCACTATTCCGCTTTCACTATTCTGCGTTGCACTGCCACTGTCAGAAATTGTCCGCGATCCGCTGGAATTGACGGTGCAGATCGTCCATCACCACAAAGCGGGCTTCGCGGATCATCTCCTTGCCTTCGACGAACAACAGCAAAGCCGGCACGGTGAAGACGGTGAATTCGCCCGCAACTTCCGGGATGTCGTCGGCGTTGGCCTGGATCGTTTTGATGGCCGGGAACTCCTCCAGCATCTCCTGCACTTGCGGCTGGACGGCATGGCAGACGCCGCAGTTCGTCCGGGAAATGTATACGAACGCCAACTTATTATCGGCAATGAAATGACGGATTTCTTCTATTGAAGTTGCTTGTTGGAAATTATTTGGATAAAACACAGATTGACCTTCTTCCTCTTTCATTTTTTGCCATTATAGCACGCAAATCGGAATAAGTCCGGTTTGCGGATTTTAAAGCGTTGGCCGCCTGAATTCCCTAGCGGTTCGGTCACCCTTCCTATTTGAATTCAGGCTATGAAAACGTTATACTGAAAACAAAAAAGGTGGTTTTTCAGATGATGTTCGAACTCAGGGTTACACTTTTGGATGTCGGCATACCGGTTTGGCGGGATATCCAGTTGGATGACGACACCACTTTCTCCGATCTGCATTTCATTCTCCAAAGCGCCTTCAATTGGTCCGATCTGCACCCTCACGCCTTCAAATTTGCCGCGCCGCACAAGGACAAACTGGCAGAAAACGATCGCTTGCGGGACCACATCCAAGGAAAAGACGACAAGGTCATCTACACGTACAACATGGAAGAAAACTGGGAACACGAAATCGTCCTGCAGAAAGCATTCGAGGCGAAGCCGGACGTGCTCTACCCCCGTTGCGTGCGCGCCGAGAATCTGGCTCCCGAGGAAGACCATACCCGCCTGGACATCACGGACGGCACACTGGACCTCGCCTATGAGGATTCCGGGGAAATCGCGAAAGCAATCAATGAAGAATTGGAATATCTGAACGTCAGCAGTTTCGGCGAAGCATTACCCGGGCTGGATGAAGACGAGTGGATCGCTCTGGATGACGACGAAGACGAGTGGGAAGACGACGGTGGCCATCTTTAAACGGATCGCAACTCAAAAAAACACCTCCAACGCGCGAAAATGCGTGCTGGAGGTGTTTTTCAGCTTATTGAACAGTTTCTGGGATCGTTTTTGTTGCTGCTTTTTTCTTGTAGACAAGATCCAGGATCAGTCCTGCAGCCGCAACCACGATTGCAACGTAGAAGGCTTTGGTGAAGTCGCCGTTGTTTGCGGCAGCGATGCCCGCAGTTACTTTAGGCGCCACGAAAGCGGATGTCGAGTAACCGATGAACACGATGCCGTAGTTGACGCCTTGGAATTTCGGTCCGAAGTTATCCATGACCAGTGATGGGAACACGCCCATCACACCGCCGAAGCATAAGCCCAAACCAACGATTCCCAATGTGAACCCGAAGATCGATTTGACGAAAATAAGGATCAAGAAAGTAAGAATGATGACGCTGTACATGATGCTGATGGTAGTCGGTTGGCCCAATTTATCGGAAACAGCACCCCAGATAACCCGGCCCATCGTATTGCTTAAAGAATACACGCTGACATAAACGGCTGCCGCTGCTGCGGACAGGCCGAACATGGATTGTCCGATCGGAGAAGCGTTTGAAGCGATCATCAAGCCGGAGAAAGCGCCCATCGCGAACATCAGGATGATCAGGTAGAATTTTGGATCCTGCAGCATTTCTTTCCAGTTCTTGTTGACGACCGGTTTTTTCGCCGCTGCAGTTGCTGCTGCGTTCATATTTTTTGGTGCATAATCTTTCGGAGCAACCTTGATGAAGAGGCTGCAAGTGAAGCTGATGATGGCATAAGCGATACCCATGCGCACGAAAGTGTCGGCAACGCCGATGCTTTGGATCAGTTGGTTTGCGATCGGCGCTGCGATGATGGCCGCTCCGCCCATACCTGCCGTGATCAAGCCCGAAGCCAAACCTTTTTTGTCCGGGAAGAAACGGATTGTGTTGCTCAGGCAGCCTGAGTAAGCGAAGCCTTGTCCGAAACCGGCCATCAAACCGTAGTAGATATACAATTCAGTCAAAGTCGTTGCCGTACCAGTCAAAGCAAAACCGATGCCGAACAACACCGCTCCGGCCATCGTGCTCCATTTCGACCAACCTTTGTCGGTCAAGAAGCCACCCAAGATCATCGGAATCGGCCCCAAAGCCGCGTTGATCGCGAAGGCGCCCATGACTTCAGCCATCGTCCAACCCCTTGCGGCAGACAGCGGTCCTGCCAACACGCTGAATGCATAAACTGCACCCGTACACATCAAGATACCCATAGAGCTGACCAAGACAGCCCAACGATTAATTTCCTTATTCATCAACTACACTCTCCCTTATTTCCATTCGCCATGACGATGTTTTTTAGTTCTCCCCAATTTTCGCGGAACATGCCTTCGTTCATCACTTTCAGATCTTCGGCAATGACCGGTTTGAAGTCCATTTGACCCAAAATATCTTTTTCCAGATCGACGCCCGGCGCGATTTCTATCAGACGCAATTTGCCTTTCTCGAGGTCGAAAACCGCACGCTCGGTCACGTACAATACTTCCTGTTCCACTTCAGACGCGTATTCCCCGCTGAAAGTCACTTGTTCGACGGCGGAAACGAATTTCTTCGCTTTGCCTTCCTGGATGATCGTCAGACGGCCATCTTTTACTTCCTGCTGCAGACCGCCGGCAGTGAAGGTTCCGGCGAACACCAATTTCTTGGCGGATTGGGAAATATTGATGAAACCACCGCAACCAGCGACCCGGTTGCCGAATTTCGATACGTTCACGTTTCCGCTGGCATCGGTCTGAGCCAGTCCCAATACGGATAGATCCAAGCCGCCGCCGTCATAGAAGTCGAATTGCGCATGGTGATCCATGATCGCTTCGCTGTTGAAGGCATGTCCGAAGTCCTTCAGTCCTGCCGGAACGCCGCCGATCGAGCCGGCTTCAGTAGTCAACACCAATTGATCGCTGATGCCTTCTTCGGCACCGATTGTCGCGACATTGACAGGGATCCCTACGCCAAGGTTCAGGACAGTGGACGGAACCAGCTCCATTGCTGCACGGCGGGCGATCACTTTACGGGCATCCAACGGAAGTGCTGTTACTGCATCCAACGGCACTTTTGTGTCCCCGGAGAAGGCTGGGTTGTACTCGGTGTTTTCCGTCTGGAACTGGTTGCCCGGTTGCGCCACGACGACGTAGTCGACCATGATGCCCGGAACTTTTACGTCTTTCGGATGCAGCGTGCCTGCAGCCGCCAATGTTTCCACTTGAGCGATCACGATACCGCCGGAGTTTTTGACAGCCTGTGCGACCGGCAGCACTTCCATATGCAAACCTTCTTTTTCAAGCGTCAAGTTGCCTTTTTCATCGGCTACCGTGCCGCGGATCAGGCCGACATTGATCGGGAAAGTCGGGTAGAACAGCCATTCTTCATTTTCGATTTCGACAACTTTGACGATGTCTTCGGTCGTGCGCGGGGAAAGCTTGCCGCCTTCCAGACGCGGATCGACGAAGGTGCGCATGCCGACTTTAGTGAACAACCCCGGACGTTTTGCCGCGATTTCGCGGTACAGTTGCGTGATGACCCCTTGCGGAAGGTTGTAGGCTTCGCATTTGTCCTCGACGATCAGATCGCTGATTTGCGGAGAAGCACTGACGATACCGCCGATCCAACGTTTGATCAGACCTTCGTGCGCCAAATGGCTCATCCCTTTCGTGCGGCGATCCCCAACAGCGCTCGCATGGATGACAGTCAGATTGTTCGGATGGCCTTCCGCTTTAAAACGCTCTTCGATGGAAATAGCCATTTCTTCGTTCACGCAGGCCAAACCGAATCCGGTCAACGCCACCGTGCTGTTGTCTTTGATCAATTTTGCCGCTTCTGCAGCTGTGATTACTTTTGTCATAAGTGTACCCTCCTGTTTGTTCATCCTTGCTCGTTCATTCACATTGTTTCGGAAAAGAAAAAGCTCAGTCTTGATCTGAGCTTTTCAGTTTTGCTTAATAAGCGATCTTCAATGAAGCGGCGATGCCTTCAGCATCCTTGAATAATGTTTCGATGATTTCTTTAGCAGGGCGGATGTTGTTCACCATACCAGTGATTTGGCCGGCCATGACCGATCCGTTCTCGACATCGCCTTCGTATACGGCTTTGCTCAATGAGCCCAATGACAATTCTTCCAATTCATCGCGGGATGCATTGTTGTTTTCCAGTTCCTGGAACTTCGCAAGCATTTTGTTTTTGATGGAGCGGACAGGCGCGCCGTTGCGGCGTCCTGTAACGACTGTAGCCGTATCATCAGCATCCAGCACGGCTTGTTTGAATGTAGCCGGTACCGGGCATTCTTCAGCCGACAAGAAAAGTGTTCCGACTTGGATCCCTTGTGCTCCCATTGCGTACATCGCAACGACGCCACGGCCGTCGCCGACTCCGCCGGCTCCCAATACAGGGATGTTGACTGCACTGACCACTTGCGGCACCAAGCACATCGTTGTTGTTTCGCCGACGTGTCCGCCCGCTTCGGTTCCTTCAGCCACGATTGCATCCGCGCCCAAAGCTTCCATTTTTTGTGCATGTTTCACGGAAGCGACTACCGGGATGACTTTGATGCCGGCTTCTTTGAATTTAGGCATGAATGGTTTCGGGGTGCCTGCTCCGGTTGTGACGACTTTGACGCCTTCTTCGATCACGACATCAACCAATTCTGGGCAATTATGCATCATCAGCATCAAGTTGACCGCAAATGGTTTGTCGGTCATGCTCTTGCATTTTTGGATTTCCGCACGCAATTGATCCGCTGTCATACCGCCTGAAGCGATGATGCCGAGTCCGCCTGCATTTGAAACCGCAGAAGCGATATCAGCCGTCGCGATACGTGCCATCGCTCCTTGAAAAATAGGGTATTTTATTCCAAGCATTTCGCAAATTGTTGTCATCTGTTTTTCCTTCTTCCTTGAATTGTGAGTGATGAGCTTGGACAGCCAGGCTGGGATTGCCATTCCGTTTGCTCACCTTTTCTCTTGATAGTTGCATTATAGAATTGATCCGATTATTTGTGAAATAGTAATCTTCAGCCGTTTATCATAACCGTTTGGTTATATCAAATAACTTTCACCCACACAAAAAGCACGTTATTCATGCGTTTAGGCACAATTTTAATGCACCTATTATTTTATGGGACGGCTAGAGACCATATCTATTTTGTTCTGGATAGCTATTATTTTTATAACCTTTCTGTTATACTTGTGATTATTTTATCTTTCGCAATGAAAAAGTGAGGTAAAATAAACCTTGTAACCAGCACTCCTTTTCCGGTATAACAAGCACTGGAAGACCTCAATCGAAAGGAAGACCAAAAATGCTGCAACAGACTACTATCATTGCCTATCTCGATGCCATCGTCAGTGAAGGAACCTTCACCCAGGCGGCAAAGTCTCTATATATTTCCCAACCTTACCTCAGCAAAACCATCACGAAATTGGAAGAGGAACTCCAAACAAAGTTGGTCGAGCGCAATCGGACCCCGATGGAATTGACCTATGCCGGCGAACGCTTCCTGACACACATGAAAAAGATGCAGAACCAATACGAAGATATGGTCAATGAATTGACCATGATCACCAACCTGAAGTACGGCCGAATCCGCGTTGGGGTCCATCCGATCATGGGATCGTTCCTGCTTCCGCTGATCCTGCCGAAGTTTCATGAAAAATATCCGGGAATCGTCCTGAAAATCATGGAACAGGACGCCAAAACAACGGAAATGGATTTGGTGGAAAACAAAGTCGATCTGTATTTAGGCATGATGCCGATCCATAACGAACAGCTTTCCTACACCGTGCTCGCGGAAGACAAATGGTGCGTCATCGTTCCGGACACCAGCCCGCTCTACCAGCCCGACCTGAAGGAAATCGCAAAATTCCCCTATCCTTTGAATCTGCTGAAGAACGAAAAATACGTGCTGACCACTTCCCAATCCGGGATCCGCAAGCAGGCGAACGAATTCCTGAAGCATCTGGACATCAAGGCCGACATCGTCATGGAATCGCAGAACATCTCCACCGCTGCCGCCCTTGCCAGAAAAGGGATGGGGCTGACTTTTCTGCCTAAGAGCGCGCTCAACAACAGTGAAGCGATGGACAGCTACAATATTTTTTATATCGAGACCAGCATCGTCCGGACACAGTATTTCATCGCTTACAGCAAAGAAAAGACGCTTTCATCCGTGGACTTGGCGATGATTGATATGGCGAAGGAACTGATGAAAGCCTACAGCGATTCGATCTGAAATTGGGATCCTTTGCCGGTTTCGGAGGGCTTTTGTTTGGACTGTGAATAGATAAGTTGTATCATCGAAGTGAGGAAGGATGGCCCCCATTCTTTCCGCAGCAATCCTGAAATCCATTTACAGGAGGGACCAGCATGGACAAACTATCAAGAGATGACCACGATGCTATCGATGCCACTTGGTTGACCGAAGAGCCTTACCTGGATATCATTCCCGAAGATCCCCCTCAAGAAACCGAGATCCTTTACTGCCAATGCAAAAAGCCGTCAAGCGTTTACCAGGAAAGCAACGATCTGGGGCACTGGCTGAAATGCGGAGACTGTAATCGCGTCATCAAAGGCTCGTTCGAAGCCGCAAAGCCTTATTAACCCAAATTAAAAAGGAACAATGGAGTGCGTCAGTGCGCATTCCATTGCTCCTTTTTGTTTTGCCTTAAATACATTCCCGGTGAAAATCAACGCTCAGTCCGGGGTTCCGGTGCTTCCCGCTTTCAAGTTCTTGACGGCCAAAAACTTTTCGCAGAGTTTATCCAATTCCTGCTCCATCACGGCACTCGTCTCAGGTGAATAGCTGAGCATTTTGGCCGGATTGGATACCAGATCCAACACGGAATCGGGAACGACTTTATCGCCCTCGACATGGACCGCGATCTGCGGGAAATAGTTCGTTGTTCCGCAGCAAGCCGAGACAAGATAGGCGATTTCATAATGCTCGTTGCCTTTATCACGGATGCGGAAATAACCATCGCCGATGAATTCCTTTTTCGGTCCGAAATTAGCCAATATCAGTTCCAAATCCTTCTTTTCCATTGAGAAGACCCCTTTTCTTCAAGAATAAACGTGAGCAAGCAGTTGCCTTTCAGCAGTTTTTCTTCAAGATTAGTATACCACTCGCGGGCTGTTTTGGACATCCGGCAAGCAATAGATGAGGGCTTCTGTTGCGCCTATCCCGTGCCGCTGTGATAAAATAAAATTGTAAACGTTATCAAAAATAGAAACGGGGTTATCCAGATGACAGAAACAAAATTATCGAAACTGAGGATCACTGGCCAAGCGCACCAAGGCATCACCACTACGGTAAAAGTCCGCAATCTGCCCGAATTTTTTGTCGATGAATCGGAACGGATGGGCGGCGACAACAAAGGGCCGAATCCGCTTGAGTATCTTTTGGGTTCGCTGGCGGGCTGCACCTCGATCATCGCCTATTACGTGGCCGAACAGCAAGGGCTCTCGTACAGAGGCCTGTCGTTCACCGTCGAAGGTACCTTCGATCCGCGCGGTTTTGCCGGGGAAGACGATATCCGCACCTACTTCCAGGAAATCACACTCGTGAACCATATCGATACCGATGAGACCGACGAAGCCATCGAGAAATTGGCGGCCGAAGTCGAACGGAGATGTCCCGTCTACAACCTTATGCTGGATGCGGGTGTCGACATGTCGACCCAGTGGATCCGGACCAACTGAAAATGCAGGTAAACCCCGGGGCAGTCTCATTTGGAGATTGCCCCTTTCTTCGGTTCGACTAAGTCTAAGCTGGATGCCCGCTGGCCGGAGGAGAGCGATGGAATGCGGGCGCAGCTCCGGCGAGGAGCCACTCGCCGGAGGACACCGGCAACAATCAGCCTCACCTTCGACGAAGCTGCCCCCATCGGAGAACAGGACCAAAAATGTTGGCCGAACTCCGGCGAAGCCTCCGTTCGCCGGAGCAAGACAAAAAAACAACAGCTGTCCCAAAAGGGGACGGCTGCTGTGCGTCTTTCATGCTTTGTTTTCGTCGAAATCCCTCAGTTTGTTTTCGCTCGGAACCATATGGCTGTCATAGTTGGATATCTTGTATTTCAGCCGATCCAGCGCCTGCTGCATCACGTCGATCCGCTCCTGCAATTCATTCTGTTGTTCGATCAGCAGGTCCACCCTGGCCGAAACGGTCTCCTCCCCGCTGCGGAAGAGTGTCAGATACTCGATCAGGGCTTCGATCGAAAGTCCCGCATTGCGCATCTGGCGGCTGAAGACGATCCATCTCAGATCCTCCTCGTCGAATTCGCGGACCCCGTTTTCGTTCCTTTTTATCGGCGGGATCAGGCCAATCCGCTCATAATAGCGGATCGTATCGGCCGATACACCCGTTTCCTCGCTGGCTTTCTTTATGTTCATCATCGTGTCCATCCTTTCGGCATCAGAACCTGTCCTGTTTGTTATCCTCGGTTATATGCTACACCTTGGAGTGGACTCCAAGTCAAACAGAAATTGCAGGCAGAGAAATTCAGGCTGCCACGAAAAAACTCAGCCCTGCAACGCAAGCAACTGCAAGATCGTATGCGACACCGCATCCTCATCGTTCGTCCTGCCGGTGATGAAAGCCGCCGTATCCTTGATGATCGGATAGGCATTCCGCACAGCGAAACTGTATCTCCCGCTCTTCATCATCTCGACATCATTCATTCCGTCACCGAACACCATCGTTTCTTCCGGAGTGATCTGCAGCAGTTCCTGCAGGCGGGCTATCGTGCTGCCTTTATGCACACCCAGATCGGTGATGTCCAGCCAGGCCTTCTCCGAGGCGACGATATGCGCCCTGTCGCGGAAAGCGGACAATTTTTCAGCGGTCCCGACGCAGCGTTCCTGCATATCGCGGACCGTTATCTTGATGAAATCAGCCTCGATCGCCCCGAAATCATCCACGGCGACAACTTTTTTGTAGGACCTCCTGACGGCCGCCGATTCCTCCGGCGACAGATCATTTTTGATCATCGCGGCTTCTTTCGTGCAGGCGATCAGCGTATGCCCGAGCTGCATTTCCTCCAGTTCGCGCAGGATGGCCCGGCCTGTCCGGTTCGCCAGCAACGATTCGTAGACGACGGCGCCGTTGCGTTTGATCCGGGAAGCACTGTCCCCCAGAATCCAAAAATCAGCAGCATCTTCGCCGAATATTTCTTCGACGCGCTCGCTCTGCTTGCCGGTGCATGGCGCGAATACGACGCCTTTTTCCGTCATCAGTTGCTTCACTTGCTTGAAAAGTTCCCGGTTGAAATCCCCTTGGCTGTTCAGGAATGTCCCGTCCATATCGGTCAAAATCAATTTGATCATCCGACGCCCTCCATTCAGATTATCTTCTCCTTCCATTATCGCACACTTCACTGCTTCTGGCCGCTGAATAATCCCGCAATGGCGCCGGCAGTGCATTTCCCGTATAATGAACCTTGAAATCATTCGCAAAGAAGGTGCACTTATATGATAACGGTCATCGGCATCACAACTGAAAATCAAATCAAAACGGACCTCAATCTGAACACTGCGGATCTCTCTTCCTACAAATGGGCCTGGATCGACTTCGAAAATCCGACAACCGAAGAAGCGCAGCATCTCAAGGACACTTTCCATTTCCATCCACTGGCCATCGAAGACTGCCTCCAGCTTTTGCAGCGGCCGAAGCTGGATTATTACGAAGGCTATACCTTTTACGTCACACATCACGTGCATGCGGAGCGGAACAAACTCATCAAGGAGGAACTGGATTTTTTTGTCGCGGAAAAGTTCATCGTGACCTTCCACTATGCCCCTTCAAAAGAGGTGCAATACATCCGGGAGCGTCTGCTTGCGCAGCAGAATCCGGAAAAGTGGGATCCCCACCACGTGTTTTATCAAATACTCGACAAAATCGTGGACAACTATTTCCCGTTGCTGCACGACATTGAAGACGAGCTGATCCGCATCGAAGACGGCTCCCAAACAAGACGCTCGACCGATCAGATGCCGCAGCTGATCGACATCCGCCATCGCCTGCTTGGGCTGATGCAGACCGTCAATCCGATGCGGGATCTGCTCTACCGGATGCTGAATTCCCAGCATTTGGATGGCGTCCGCAAACAGCATCGTTATTTTTCGGATATCCACGATGACCTGCTGAAGGTGTCCGAGATGATCACTTCCAACCGCGAAGTGACGACGGATATGCGCGACAGCTATCTGTCGCTCAATTCCCACCAGACGAACAATGTGATGAAGATCCTCACCATCATCACTTCGATATTCTCGCCTTTGACTCTGATTGCCGGCATCTACGGGATGAATTTCGAACACATGCCGGAATTGACCTGGAAATACGGCTATTTTTTGGCTATCGGCCTGATGCTCGTGATCGGGCTCTCCATGTATCGCTGGTTCAAGAAAAACGGCTGGTTCTGATCACTTGCCGTTTTTCTTGTATCGGACGGCGACTGGATGCTTCAATTCCCCTGTTTCCAGATAGATGCGGAAGTCATCGACCGCGAACAGATCGCCCGGCTCCAGCAAAAAGAAATAGAGCTGGTTCGGATGCTGTTTGCCCTTGGCCAAAATATGGTTTTGCCCCTCATAAACATACCACCAGATTTCGAACAGCCTGCTCCCGACGGAAAGCTGGTCCTCCAACAGCGTGAATTCATTGCAGCCTTTTCGTTCCAAAAGGTCGGCGACAGCCAATTTTTCTCTCCAGATTCCTTTTTGCAGCAGCCTCATTTGCTTCACCCCATCCATCAACGTTCGCTATTGATTCACATGATATTTCTGCACCACGACCTGGTTGCGCTTGTTCTTCCTGCCGTAGATCACGATTGCGTTCCCTTCGGTGACCTGATACAGAAAATCCAACGAATGCGCGCGGATCAGGCAATTTTCCTTCTCTTCCTTGTCTTCCTTGCCGACTGTCAGCGTGAAGCGGATCAGCGGCGTTTCCTCGAGTTTCACAATTTTGATTTTTTCCACCGAACCCTTCAGGCAAATCCCCTTTTCCATATCCGTCACATCCTTTTGCCTCCATTTTACGAACATACGTTCTTTTTGTCAATCATTTCCTTTTCTGTTACTTTTGTTGCGGGGCCATTTCCCCCTTTCGATTAGTAAGCAAACGTGTTAAGATGTTGTCAACATAAGCGGATGCGCAAACTGGCGGCTCGAGGCAGGTCATTTCTGCATCCAACGAAAGGAAGATTTGCCATGCCCATCAAACTGATTGCCGTCGATATGGACGGGACTTTTCTGGACAGCCGGAAGGAATTCAACAAGGAGCGCTTCGCTGCCCTGTACAAACGCATGCGCGAAAAGGATGTCCGTTTTGTCGTGGCTAGCGGAAACCAATACTACCAACTGCGTTCCTTCTTCCCGGAAATACAGGATGAACTTGCCTTCGTGGCGGAAAACGGCGCGTTCGTCGTGGACTGCAACAAGGAACTGGCCGTCGGTGAGATGACGCAGGAAACGATCGACAAAGTGCTCCGGATCTTCAAGGAACTGGATGCCTATTCGAAATTGGTCGTTTGCGGCAAAAACAGTGCCTACGTTGACCGTTCCGTTTCCGACCACTTTTACGAAAATACGAAACGCTTCTATCACCGTTTGAAACGAGTGGATTCTTTTTCCGAAATAGAGGATACCATCTTTAAATTTGCATCCGGCTTCGCTGAAGAGGAAGTTCCCGCCCTGTTGGAACACTTCCTGCGCGAAGTCGGCGATGTCGTTTCACCGGTTCCGACCGGACACGGCTCCATCGACCTCATCATCCCGGGCATGCACAAAGCGTCCGGCATCCAGTTGCTGCAGAAACTGTGGGGCATCGCCGATGAGGAGACCGCCGCATTCGGCGACAGCGGCAACGACATCGAAATGCTGCAGCACGTCGCCTACAGCTTTGCGATGGCGAACGCCGCCGAAGACGTCAAAAAAGCCGCCAAATACCAAACCCTTTCGAACAACGAAGAAGGCGTATTGGCCGCGATCGAACAACTTTTGGAGATTGAATGAATGAAAAAAGGAAGATGCACCGCCTCATAATTGAAGCGGGATGCATCTTCCTTTACTTTTGTTGTGAAAGTATAAAATATTTTGAATCCAAAAGTGCATCACCTGAGGTATTTGATACATTTACAAATATCTTGCGCATCCAAAACGCTGTCCAGCTTCACGGGTAAGCCCTTCGGAAATTAGATAAATCGTACCTATTGCGCTCTACGATGCTCAGTCGGCACGATTTCCTAAATTTCTTTTAGGGCTGAACGAACCCGTTCCGCTTTTCCTTTTTAGGAAATCAGGCCTGTCAGGAAGGCCAGCAGTTCGTATTTTTTCTCTTCCGGCATTTTTTTGATTTGGGCCGTCAGTTTCTTTTCGACCGGGCTCATTTCCGAATTGAAGAATTCCGCCAGCGTGACGCCGAGCACCTCGCAGATGTGGCTGAGCGTCTTCAGGGACAGTTTGGTCGAATTGTGTTCGATGGCCGAAATGAACGAAGGTGAAACGTCGATCTGCTCAGCCAAATCTTTCGCCGTTATTTTGTTCAGTTTGCGCAACTCCTGAATGCGACTGCCTACTTCCATCCTGATCCGCTCCTCTTTTTCTTGGTTCAACTTTGTTTTTTACATACTAACACACCGCGGCTCGGAATTTAAAGCTTTTCCACTCTTTTTTGCACTGATTGTTCAAAATATGCACTTCTGCATAAATTTTAATCCATTTCAATTCAGTTATGTGTTAATATGTTTTTGTAAGTTTTTCCAATGATTTTGAAAATCAAATAAACAACATTTTTTTCAAGAAGGAAGGTATTTTATGCAACAATACAAACAAGAATGGTTCGGCAATATCAAAGGGGATATCCTGGCCGGCATCGTCGTCTGTCTGGCTTTGTTCCCCGAAGTCATCGGCTTCATGATCGTCGCGGGAGTGCCCCCGGTCGTCGGAGTCTATGCCACTTTCTTCATCACAGCCATCGCGGCCTTTTTCGGTTCCAGCAAAGGCATGATTTCGGCCGCCGCAGGATCCGTGGCATTGGTGCTGGCTCATCTGGTCGCAACCCACGGCATCCAGTACCTTTTTGCCGCGACGATCCTGGCAGGCGTCCAGCAGCTCGTCCTGGGATTCCTCAAAATCGGTTCCTTGATGCGCTACATTCCCAAGCCCGTCATGACCGGTTTCGTGAATGGATTGGGGCTCATGATGTTCACTTCGCAACTGGCTCATTTCCAAGGCAATCTGATTTTGCCGCTGCTGGGGCTATTGGGTATCGCCATCATTTTCCTGTTCCCGAAAGTCACGAAAAAAATACCGGCCCCTATCGTTTCGATCCTGGTCATCACGGCGATCGTGCTCGGCTTTGGCCTGGATGTGAAAACATTGGGCGATATGGGATCGATCTCCACCGCTTTGCCGCGCTTCGGCATCCCGGCTGTTCCGCTGACGCTTGAAACGTTGCGGATCATTTTCCCTACGGCACTTTCGGTCGCTATCGTCGGCTTGGTTGAATCCTTGTTGACCGCGCAGTTGGTCGATGACATTACCGAGGACAAAAGCGACAAAAATCAGGAGAGCTTGAGCCAAGGCCTAGGGAATGTCGTTTCCGGCTTCTTCGGCGGCATCGCCGGCTGCGGGATGATCGGCCAGACGATCATCAACCTGACTTACGGCGGCATCGGCCGGCTGGCGACCTTCTTGTCGGGCTTCCTGATGCTGGTGTCTGTCGTCCTTTTGAACGGTGCCGTCGTCCAGATTCCGGTTGTCGCTTTGGCGGCCGTCATGGTCGTCGTCTCTTACGAAACCATCAACTGGGATTCGATCAAGCGTCTGCGCACCAATCCCAAAAACGAAAGCTTCGCGATGATTCTTACCGTCGCCATCGTTGTCGGAACCCACAATCTGGCTTACGGTGTCATAGCCGGCACATTGGTCAGCGCGGTCTTCGCCGCTTTCAAAATGGCCCATCTCCAAGTCGAAGCCGGCACTGCCGATGATGACCATCACTACAAAGTGGACGGCCACCTTTACTTCGCTTCCGCCGAAAAATTCCTGGATTTCTTCGCCGAAGAGATAGCGCACGAGGAAGAAGTCGTCATCGACATCAGCACCATGACTTTGTGGGATTCCACAGCTGTCGAAGCGATCGACAAACTCATCACCCGCAACAAAAAACGCGGCGTCAAGACGACCTTCACCGGTGCGAACCCGCAAAGCTCCGCCCTTTTCAAACGCGTTTCGATCCACACGGAAGAATAAAACAGTTCTTGGGCTGCCTCATTAGATTGGGGTGGCCTTTTCTTTCGTTTGTTTCCTGCTCCGGTGAACGGAGGCTTCGCCGGAGTTCGGCCAACATTTTGGTCCTGTTCTCCGACGGGGGCGGCTTCGTCGAAGCTGAGGCTGATCGTTACCGGTGTCCTCCGGTGAGCGGTCCCCTCACCGGAGCTGCGCATGCATGCCTTGGCCACGCTCCTCCGGCAGTAGCCGGTGACCGCCAAAAAAATAAAGGCAGGCCGGTTCATCGAGAGCCGGCCTGCCTTAAATTTCAGCTGAATGATTCCCTGTCGCTACACTTCCACCAAGTCGAAGCGGGTGATGATGCCGAGCAGGTTCTCGGTATTTTTACCGCTGTGCGTCACCAGCAGCGCATCGATTTTTTGGTTGTCGAACTGGGCTTCCGCTTCATAGATGGTCGCGTCCTTCTTGATGAAGGCAAAATTGTTTTTGTTCTCGTCCAACAGAAGGATGTCCCGCGCCAACGTCCCTCCGATCGAAATGCTCGCCTCATGTGCATGCTGGGACAGCCAGTGCGCAATGCCGTTCTCGGTCAGCAGCCCGATCACTTTGCCGTCTCCGTCCTTGATCGGAAATTGGGTCAGATCGGTGTTCCGGATCGTTTCCAGGACCGCGGAAAGCGGCGTCGTTTCCTTGAAAAACTTCACATCGTCGGATTTGATGTCGAACGCGGTCTTCGGTTTCAGCAGCTGTTCATGGATCGCTTTGATCAGATTCAGGGATGCCTCGTTGACGAGCACCAAGTCGCTCTGGTTCCCGTGGCTCAGGAAGTTGCGCAGATCCCCCAGTATCTGGAAGTCATCGCGTTTCCTTTTCACATAGCTGTCGTAGCGCGCGGCGTTCTCCACCAGTTCGTAAAAGCTGTAGTAAGATTTCCCGCGATTCGGTTTGTACTCCTTGTTGAAGAAACTCTCGATGTCATTGAAATAGCCCAGAAAGGCTTCGTTGTTGCCGTTCAATCGCCTCATCCCCTCTCTTGCCGCTCTCGTTATGCTTCCATTTTAACAATTTCCCCGCATGATTACGAATCCGACGCCCTTTTTCCAGAACCGCAGCCGCAAGCTGTCCTCCCGTTGGCCATCGGGGATTTCCCGACGTATAATGGGCATAGACCGAAAAGAAATGGGGGAAATGAAATGACCACAGCGAATATCATGCTTTATGTCGAGGACGTCGAGGCGAATGCCGATTTTTGGAAAAAATACTTGGACTTCAAGGAGACGGAACGCTTTGATTTTGGAGGCTCCATCAGCATCGTGCTGGCCGTAAATCCTGCCTGCAACCTGCAGCTGTTCGACATCGATTTCATCAGAAAAAATTCACCGGAAGTGGCCTCCAACAAGCCTTCTTTGTTGTTCGACATCGCGGATTTTGATGGATTGTATGCGCGTTTCAAGGAAAACAACGAGACGGTCGGCGAGATCATCGAAATGGGCGGCGCCCGGACCTTCAACTTCCCCGACCGGGACGGCAGCTACTATGCAGTCCGGGAAATTGTAGCGTAGACAGACAGCAAACGAAAGAACCACCGCATCCAAGTCGCTTTGAGACTGGATCCGATGGTTCTTCTTTTTTCACGCGTCACGATTTGAAAGATAGGTCAGCCGGATGCCGTCAGGGCCGATCCGCTCGAATTTGTCCAAGCGAAATTGCCGGATGCTCTGGTCAAGGCTGTTTCCGTACTCGAACAAAGACACGGAATTGGAAACGCCTTCGACAAGTGGCGCGATAATCAGGCTGATTTCGTCGACCAAACCTTCGCTAGCGAAGGCGCCGTTGACAAAGCCGCCGCCCAGCAGCATGAAGGTTTCGATGCCGAAATGCTTGTGCAATTTATCCAAGGCGACCTTCATCGACAATGGTTTGCTTTCCCCCGCAAAGAGGTAGGAAACGCCGATTTCCCTCAGATGGGCCAGATGCCGGTCCGAAACCGCCTCGCTCAAAATCGCGACGATGTGGTCGCCCTTCCTTTCCGGATACTCGTCGCCGATCACGTTCGTCTGCCAGCCGAGTTTGCCTTCCGGATCGACGGCGATCGCGTAAGAGCTGAATGCAGCCGGATGAAGATAGTCTTCCCCCGGGATGGCTTCTTCCGGGTACGCGGACAAGTCCGCTTTGTTGCCGAAAGTGATGTGCTCTTCGAAGGTTACCCGTCCGCAGATCCAGTTGTCCGAAGCGTAAGCTTGCAACGTCTCCTCATAGGCTTTCCCATACGGACCGAACTGCTGCGAACCCAAAAACGCCCCCGCCACGCGCCCATCGATCGACATCCCCATATGGCAAATCACCCTGTATGGTTTGTTCATTTCATTTTCCTCCGTCCCGAATCTTTGTTGCTGGTTCCATCATAAGCCCTTGAAGTAAGGTGAAGTCAAGGGAAATCCATCGACTCTGATTGCTTGAACCGAAACACACCTCCAGACCTGCCGTCAGAGAAAAAACTTGAATCGCACTTGCAGCTCCGGCCAGCCGTCTCTCCCCGGAGCTAGCCGGTTACCTTTGTCCTGTCCTCCGACGAAGCATGCCTTGCCGGAGGACACAACTTAAACTGCACGCCGACCTCCGGCGAAGCCTTCGTTCGCCGGAGGTCACACAACCGAAAGAGCCGCCTCGAAATATCGAGGCGGCCCCACATTAGTTCATATTCATTACCTGATTAACGCGATGATTTCCTCCAGCACGGCTTCCCCGTCGAGGATCTCATAATTTTCCTTCGAAATCAGCTTGTATGGTACGGCTTTGTAGGTCAGGAAATCCTTCAGCCGCGCGATTTCGTATTTGGATTGCGGGCCGATCATCAGGGCATCGACCGCTTGGTTTTGGATCGCCTGTTCCGCGATGATCGCCGGCGCGGAGTAGACATGGATGTCCAGGCCCCTTTCGTCCGCGGCGTTCTGCACGTTCTTCACCAGCAAGCCGGTCGTGATGCCGGCCGTACAGATCAATAAGGCTGTCTTTTGTTCGGTCATCTGCTTCAACCCCTTATGCTGCTTTCTTTTTCTTGTTGTAGATATCCAAAACAACGGCCAACAAGAGGATCAAACCTTTGATTGCTTGTTGCCAGTCGACACCGACGCCGAGGATGGACATCCCGTTATTCAGGACACCCATCACCAAACCGCCGACGATCGTTCCCACGATCGTGCCGATCCCGCCTGAAGTGGAGGCTCCGCCGAAGTATACGGCTGCCATCGCATCCAGTTCCATCGAAGTGCCCGCTTGCGGTGTCGCGGCATTCAGACGCGCAGCCAAGATCAACCCGGCCAATGCAGCCATCGCGCCCATGTTCACGAATACCCAGAAAGTGATTTTTTTCGTTTTGATACCGGACAGTTCTGCTGCTTTACGGTTGCCGCCGGTTGCATAGATTTGGCGACCCGCAACGGTCTTGTTCGTCAGGAAAGCATAGACCGCCACGATGACGCCCAGGATGACCAGAATGACCGGATAGCCTTGATATGATGCGAAGATGTACGTCACGCCGATCATCACCACTGCCGTCATGACTGCTTTCAGCGTGAACGCGTTCATCGATTCCACTTCGAACAGATTGTTTTTGCGTTTTTCACGTGTGCGCCATTGCCCGAAAACGAGCGCCGCGGCGATAAGCACACCCAAGATCATCGTCAACAGGTGGATGCTGCCGTCCGTCAGATCAGGCAAGTAGCCCGTCGAGATTTTCTGGAACACTTCCGGGAAAGGCGCCAAGGACTGCCCGCCCAGCACGACCTGCGTCAAACCGCGGAACATCAACAGCCCCGCCAAAGTCACGATGAAAGCCGGGATGCCAAAGTAGGCCACCCAATAACCTTGCCAAGCGCCGATCAGCGCACCGATCGCGATGCAGAGCGGCACTGCCAACCAAGGACTGATGTTGTTGTTCACCATCAAAATACCGGAAATGGCGCCCACAAAAGCCATCACCGAACCAACCGAAAGATCGACATGCCCCAACAGGACCACCAGCAGCATCCCTGCGGCCAGCACCAGAATGTGGCTGTTCTGCAGCACGATGTTCGTGATGTTCAGCGGCCTCCAGAAGATGCCGTCCGTCATCAATTGGAAAGCGATCAACAATCCGATCAGAATGATGACCATGCTGTATTTGCTGAAAATATCAAGTGCCTTTGCCTTCAGATCGATTGTCTGCTTTTCTTTTTTCGCTCCGTTTTTTACTCCGTTCGTCGTTTCCATCTATAGCACACCTTCTTCTTCCCTAGTCATTAGATTCATCAGCGATTCTTGGTTGGCGTCTTTGCGCAAAACCTCACCCGTGAATTTGCCCTCGTTCATCGTGTAGATGCGGTCGCACATTCCCAAAATTTCCGGCAACTCGGAGGAGATGATGCAGACGCATTTGCCGGCAGCCGCCATTTCCTCGATGATCGTGTAGATTTCGTATTTGGCGCCGACGTCGATGCCTCGCGTCGGTTCATCCAGGAACAGCACATCCGGCTCCGTCATCAGCCATTTGGCAAGGACCACTTTCTGCTGGTTGCCCCCGCTGAGGCTGCTGACTTTCTGGTAAATCGAACTCGTCTTCGTGCGCATTTTTTTGCGGTAGGACTCGGCCACCTGGACTTCCTTTTCCTTGTCGAGTACGCCTTGTTTGCTGATCTTGCCGAGGCTGGCGATCGTCGTGTTTTCGCGGATATCCATCAGCAGGTTCAGCCCCAATGCCTTCCGGTCTTCGGATACGTAAGCAAGCCCGTTTTCGATGGCTGCCGGCACGTCCTTGACCGAGATCTCCTGTCCAGCTTTGTGGATGCTGCCGGAAATATGGCTGCCGTAGGAACGCCCGAAGACGCTCATCGCGAATTCCGTCCGGCCTGCCCCCATCAAACCCGCGATGCCGACGATTTCGCCTTTGCGGATGTTGAAATTGATCTTGTCGTTCATGATCCGGTGCGCATCGATCGGATGATGGACCGTCCAATCCTTCACTTCAAAGTAGACGTCGCCGATGTTCGGATGGCGCTCCGGATAGCGGTTGGTAAGATCCCTGCCGACCATGCCGCGGATGATGCGTTCCTCATTGATGGCTTCCTTTTCCAGCGTTTCGATCGTCCGCCCATCGCGCAGGATCGTGATGCGGTCAGCCACATTGACGATTTCGTTCAGCTTGTGGGAAATGATGATGGAAGTTATCCCTTGCCTCCTGAATTCCTTGATCAGCTCCAACAGATTCGCGCTCTCTTCCTCATTCAGTGCGGCTGTCGGCTCATCCAAAATCAGCAGACGCACCGATTTCGAGAAAGCTTTGGCGATTTCGACCAGCTGCTGCTGGCCGACCCCGATCTGGGAAACGAGCGTATTCGGGTTCACTTTCAGCCCGACCGTCTTCAAGAGATTGGCCGTTTTCTTTTCCGTCAGGTCCCAGTCGATGATGCCGTGTTTTGCTTGTTCATTGCCGAGGAAAATATTTTCACTTACGGACAGGTAAGGACTGAGCGCCAACTCCTGGTGGATGATGACGATGCCTTTGTTTTCGCTGTCCTTCAGATCCTTGAATTTGCAGGTTTCCCCGTCGTAGACGATATCCCCTTCGTAGCTGCCGTATGGATACAGCCCGCTCAAGACATTCATCAGCGTGGACTTGCCCGCGCCGTTTTCGCCGCACAGGGCATGAATTTCGCCCCGCTCGATCTTCAGATTCACATCATTCAATGCCCGGATGCCAGAAAACTCCTTGATGATGTTCCGCATCTCCAATATATAATCCGCCATGATATCCCTCCTCTATGGAAGAGACTTCCTCAGCATCGCGAAGGAAGTCTCACATATTCACATTTTTATAAGCCTAAATCTTTTTCGGAATAGTATTCCGTATCGATCAATTCCGCTTTGTAGTTTTCTTTATCGACCGAGACCGGGTTAGCCAAGTAAGTCGGCACGACTTTCACGCCGTTGTCGTACGTTTCCGTATCGTTCACAGGAACCTCTTCCTCGTTGAAGATCGCTTCGATCATCTCGATTGTGTTCTGGGCCAAAATGCGCGTATCCTTGAAGATCGTCTGCGTCTGCTCGCCGGCAATGATCGATTTCACGCCCGCTTGGGTTGCATCCTGGCCGGTGATGACAGGCAATGGTTTTTCGGCGGAACCGTAGCCTACGCCTTTCAGGGAAGAAATGATTCCCAAGCTGATCGGATCATATGGAGACAAGACCGCATCCAAAGTTTTATCCGTGTAATTCGCGCTCAGCAGGTTGTCCATCCGCGCTTGTGCGGTCGAACCGTCCCAACGTAAAGTCGCAATCTGATTGAATTTCGTCTGCTCGGAAGGGATGACCAACTGGCCGCTTTCGATGTATTGTTGGAACACAGACATCACGCCGTTGTAATTGATCAAAGCATTGTTGTCGTCCGGAGAGCCGCCGAACAGTTCGATATTGTACGGGCCTTCGCCTTCGTTCAGGTTCAGCGCATCTTCGATGTAGGAAGCCTGCAGCACCCCGACGCCGAAATTATCGAAAGTCGCATAGTAGTCGACGTGTTCGGAATTCATCAGCAGGCGGTCATACGCGATGACTTCGATCCCCTCGTTGGCCGCTTTTTCAAGCACGTCCGTCAAGGCCGATCCGTCGATCGAAGCGATGACCAAAACATCCACGCCTTTCGTGATCATGTTCTCGATTTGCGCCACTTGGTTTTCGACTTTGTCTTCGCCGTACTGCAGGTCCGTCTTGTAGCCCAGTTTCTCCAACTCAGTGACCATGTTGTTGCCGTCCGCGATCCATCTTTCCGCTGACTTCGTCGGCATCGCGATTCCGACATAGCCGGCATCGTCCGTCGCTGCGTCCCCGCTTCCGCATGCGCCCAGCACTACTGCGGATAGTAACGTTGTTGCTGTGAGAAAACTTTTCTTCCAATTGAATTTCATCCCGAATTCCTCCACTGCTGTTTTATTTGATATATGTATTGTACCCTCTGAAGGCACCGCTTACATTCACTATCTTATCCGGTTTCTTGACATTCTTTTTGATTTGAATCCGTTTCCATAGGGATTTTTTCCGATTTCCTTTGTTTTTTTTCGAACGTCTCCTAAATTGTGCTAAACTGTTCCATGGCAGCGTTTTATTTTGGAATTATAATAGGAAGGAAGTTTTGCCGCCATGAAGAAATACCTCTTGCATGTGCTGCTCCTGCTCCTGTTCATCGGCGGCTGCGCGAACAGCCCCGCTCCGGAAGATGAGCCAGGCAACATCGTCGTCGGCTTCTCGCAATCTGGCACGGAGAGCAATTGGCGCAAGCGCCACACGGAATCGATAAGGGAGGAATTAGCCAAGGAAGGCTACGAAGTGCTGTACCGGAACGGCTTCATGAACCAGGACCGCCAAATCCAGGACATGCGCACTTTCATCGCCTATAAAGTGGACATGATCGTCTTCACGCCGCTCGTGGAAGACGGTTGGGATGCCGTTCTTGCGGAAGCAAAAGATGCGGGCATACCTGTCATCGTCGTCGACCGACATATCCGCACCGCGGAGGAGAATCTGTATCTGACGCACATTGGCCCCAGTTTCAAGGCGGAAGGCAATCGGGCCGGGCTATACATCACCAACCATTTCCAAAACAGCTCCCAATCCTCCGTGAAGATCCTGGAAATGAAAGGGCTTGCCAACACTTCGCCGACCAACTTCCGCAGTGAAGGTTTCCTGGAAGTGATCAGCCGCGATTCCAGGATCAGCATCGAAGCCTCCCTGCAAGGCGATTATATCCGGTCCAAAGCCAAGGATGTCTTCCGCAAATATATAGAAGAGAACGGTTGGGAAGACATCGATGTCCTCTACAGCCACAACGACGAAATGACGTTGGGGATGCTGGAGGTCATGGAAGCAAATGGCATCGTCCCGGGCCAGGACATCCTCATCGTCACGATCGACGGCCAAGCCGAGATGATCGAAAATCTGCGCGCCGGCAAAGTCAATTGCGTCGTCGAATGCAATCCGAACGCCGGTTGGTATGTCCGCAACACGATCAAGCGCTATCTGAACGGCAATACCATCCCGAACGAAATCTACATGCCGGAAACCGTCTTTTCCGATAAAGGCAATCTCGACAGCATTCCGCCAAGGGAATATTAGGGAGGCCATGCGATGGAAAAAATAGCCAGTATCAAAGAAATTTTCGAACAGACCAACCGACTGCTTTTCAGCATCACCCTTATTCCGCTGCTGGTGATCAGCATCTTTTACACCCGCAACATCCTGGTATACCGCAGCGCCCTGGCGAACGTCGAAGAAGCGAACGCCGTTTCGACCATCGTGCAGGAAAATGTTTTGGAGGAAGTGTGGGACCTGGTCTTCGGACTCATCGACGTCCCCGCATACGAAGCCGGCAACGAGCTGGACAAGGTGCGGCAGGCCATCGAAGCGATCCAGGCCAACACCACCACCGCCAAGGAAGCCGCCACGCTCGATGTCGCTTTGCGGACACTCGACACGCTCGACAAGTACATTGCCGAAATGGAGAGCAACATCCAGAACGAGCGGCCGGTCGACGAAAATGAAGCCATCATGGTCCAGGTCGATGCCGTCACCGTGCTGCTCTACGGCATCCTCCAGGATTTCGTGCGCGTCGAAATCGAGATCGCCGGGGCGACCAGCGACGACATGCTGGTGTCGCTCTATTACCTGATCCTGTTTGAGCTCGTCATCGTGCTGATAATCGTCTATTATGCCCGCAAAAACAACCGCTTCCTGACGCGGCAGATCCAGGAACCTTTGCATGACCTGATCGTCCTTTCCGAGGAACTGTCGCAAGGCCATCTCGATTACCGCGCCGAGGAGCCGGAAGTCGCGGAGCTGCGCGTCGTCACGGAGAGCATGAATGACATGGCGCATAATCTGCGCATCCTGATCGAAGACAATGCCATGAAGCAATTCGATCTGGCCCAGAGCGAGCTGCGGGTGCTGCAGGCGCAGATCACTCCCCACTTCATCTACAACACCCTGGACGCCATCCTGTCTTTGGCCGAACAAGGCAACAGCGAGCAGGTGAAGACGATGACTTACGCCCTTTCCGATTTCCTGCGCATCTCCTTGAGCAAAGGCCAGGACTGGATCACGGTCGAGAAGGAGATCCGCCACGTCGAAGACTATCTGACGATCCTGCAGATCCGCTACGGCGCAATGCTGGCGTTCGAAATCGACATCCCCGAGGCCATCCTGCAGACGGAAGTGCTGAAGATGATCCTGCAGCCGTTGGTCGAGAATGCCGTCTATCACGGAACCAAACATGTCCGGCGCGCCGGGAAAGTGATAGTCGCGGCGACCTGCAGCGAGGATACGATCCAATTTTCCGTGACGGACAATGGCATCGGCATGCAGGAGGAGCGCCTGCTCGAGATCCGCAAGCGGCTTGACCAAGCCGCAGTCGATGAAACCAGCGAAGGCGGATTCGGGCTTTACAATGTCCGCAAGCGGCTGTTGCTGTATTACGGTGCTGCCGCCTCGCTCACGATCGACAGCAGCTACCGAAAAGGCACGACCGTCACTGTCACCGTCCCAAAGTTCATTTAAAAGGAGCGACTCTTTATGTATAAAGTCTTTATCGTCGAGGATGAACACCTGATCCGCGACAGTCTGCGCAACCAATTGCTGGCCCTTGCCGAAACGCACCCGCTGCTTTTTGCCGGGGAAGCTTCCGACGGGGAAATGGCATTGGCCTCGATCATGGACGTCAAACCGGACATCCTGCTGACCGATATCCGGATGCCCTTCATGGACGGCCTGAGCCTGGCCAAGGAAGTCCGGAAGATTTTCCCTTGGATCCGCATCATCTTCATCAGCGGCTTCGATGATTTCGAATATGCGCGCACCGCCATCCAGGTGCAGGCGGATGCCTACCTGCTGAAACCGATCAAAGACGAGGAGCTGATCCAGACGCTAGAGGGCGTCATCGCGGTGTTGGACAAACAGAAAGAACCCGTCCTGGACCGGGATCCCCATGCCGACAACTTCATCTTTGAGCTGAAAAAGAACCACTTCCTGAACGGCATCTTCGGCGGTGATCTGTCGGTGCCGGAAGTGCTGCAGGAATCCGCCGCCCTGAAGCGCTCGGTTGTGGGAAAAAAGACCTGCGTCGTCCTGGCCACCAATCATTACGATAAAAATTTCGATGATCATTTCCGCTTCAGCAAGTATCTGCAGTTTCTTTTCGGCGAGGATGAGAGCATCATTTTCTCCAGCATCTCTTCACGTTTCATCAAGTTTCTGCTGATGGACAGCGATACGGACAGGCTGTTGGAAAAAAGTTACCAATTGGCTCAGACGCTCGTCCATGAACTGAAGGACGAAGAGGCGGAGGACCTGATCGTTTCGATCGGCCCGATCGTCGAACGGCTCAGCGAGATTCCGCAGGCCTACCGTTACACGCAGAATATGCTGCAGACTTACGGCGTGCTGCGGACGGAGCGGATCATCAGCTACGAGGACGACATCAAGGACGGCGAGGTTTCCCCGACGAATCCGTTCAAGCTCGATCTGGCCCAGCGGATCGCCCGGACCGAGGCGGATGAACTGGAGGAGCTGGTGCTGGAGCTGCAGGGAACACCCGGCGACACCGAGGAGCGCAACCGGCTTTTCCGCTTCTTCGTGCTGACCGAGTTGGGGCATCTGGTCCAGAAAAAGAAGCCCGGGACGGAGCAGCCTCTGCTGGAGAAAATGAACGATCTTGACCAGCTGGCGGCGGTGGCGGCCGATGCCGCGGAATATACCCACACGATCGAAAAGCTGCTGGCTTTCCTGATGGCGGCCCACATCCAGCCGGCCATGGTGAAATATCAGAGCGTCATCCAGAAAGCGTTGGGCTTCATCAAGGAGAATTTCACCGATCCCGACATCTCGCTGAACGTCGTGGCGGAGGCCGTGAACCTGAGTCCTTCGCATTTCAGCACGATCTTCTCGCAATCATTGGGGCAGACGTTCATCGACTTCCTGACCGAATGCCGTCTGCAGCACGCCAAAGAGCTGCTGGTCGGGACCGACGACAAGCTCTCCGCCATCGCGATGGACATCGGCTACAACGACCCCAACTATTTCAGCTACCTCTTCAAAAAACGGGAAGGACAGACACCGAAAGAATACCGAAGAAACCATGCAAGAGCGTGATGAATGAGACAACCTTCTGTAACAGCACACTGGTTGTCGGATTCTTTCGGTTTATCCAACAACTTTCGAGTTATAGGTGCTATGGTTGTCGGATTCTTTCGATCTATCCGACAACCTTTGAGTTATAGGTGCTGTGGTTGTCGGATTCTTTCGGTTTATCCGACAACTTTTGAATTATAGGTGCTGTGGTTGTCGGATTCTGCATCGTTATCCGACAATCAGCACACATTTATGGATGCATCAACAGAAAGAGGCTATCTCATCGAGATAGCCTCTTTCTTTACAACGATAGACCCTACACCGGCCGCTCTTCCTTGGCGATTTGCGATGGCGCGGTTCCGTAGTATTTTTTGAACAATTTGCTGAAATGGTATGCGTCCTCATAGCCGACAGCCTGAGCGACCTCCTTGATGGTCCATTCTTCCTGCTTCAACAGTTCCTTCGCATGCTTCAGGCGCACGTGGATCAGGTAATGGATCGGACTCAAGCCGGTCGCTTCCTTGAAGATCTTCGAAAGGTGGGCCGGGCTGACGAAGAGCTGCTGCGCCAGTTGTTCCAGCGTGATTTCCTCGGAATGGTGTTTCTCCAGGTAATAGACGGCATGGTTCACAAGATGCTGCTGGCGCACGGCGGTCTGGGAAAGCGCCGCGGGAACCGTATTGTCCGATCCGTCCTCCAGACTGCGCAGCAGCAGTCCCAGCATCTCCAAGATCAGCCCTTTGCCCATCAGCTGGTATTCGCTGCGCTGCTCATTGAACTCCCTCGTCACTTGCCAAGCCTTCGCCATGAAGGCATCCGCATAACAGCCCAGGTCCAGCAACGCGCGCTTATTCGGGAAATGATTGCGGGGAAGCCCGTTCAGCGAAAGGTTCGTCAAACCGATATGCAGCTGATGGGAAAAGGTGCCCTCTCTTTGCCTTTCCGCATGTTTGACGCCCGGATTGAAAAGCATGACGGTGCCTTTCCCCAAATCCTGTCGCGTTCCGTCCACCAAATAATCGGCTTCCCCTTCCAGGAGGATGCTGATTTCCAGGAAGTTGTGGCTGTGCGTTTTGGAATAGCTTCCGGCCTCGTTCAACGGGTCGAAAGCATAAAGAATTTCCGGATTGAATGTTTGTACGTGTGTATAGGCCATCGCAAACGTCCTTTCTGTTGAATACCCTTATATTGTACAGGAATCTGAAGAAGAAAAGCCATTCTCTTTCCCCGAAAAAGCAGTAACCTGTTAACATACACTTTTTTGAGGAGGACCAGCTTATGAATCATTATCAATGGATTTGGCGTTACGCACGGGCATACAAATCCAAAGGCTTACTGGCTTTATTGTTTATTTTCCTGAATGCCCTCCTGATCATCGTCAACCCTTTGTTGGCGGGGGAATTGGTCGACAAAGTCATCGACGGCGGTCGGGATGACTTGTTGGTGCCGATTTTGGCACTGATGATCGGCATCACGCTCTTCCGGACAATCATCCGCTACAGCTACCAGATGCTGTTCGAGCGGATCGGCCAAAATTCCCTCTTCGTGCTGCGCCAGGACATGTACCGGAAACTGCAGGAATTGGATTTCGACTTCTTCAACCACACCCGCGTCGGCGACATCATGGCCCGGATGACCGGAGACACCGATGCCATCCGCCATTTCGTCTCCTGGGTCACCTACAATATCCTGGAAAGCATCCTCTGGTTCGTGATGGCCGTCGCGGTCATGGGCACGATCCACTTGCCGCTGATGCTGGCATTGGTGGCGGTCACGCCGATCATCTTCATCCTGACGCAAAAGATGTCCGGCAAAGCTTTCCCGCTGTTTTTCCAGATCCGGGAAAGTTTCTCCCGGCTGAACTCGATGGTCGAAGAAAACATCGGGGGCAACCGCATCGTCAAGGCTTTCGCAAAGGAAGACCACGAGATCGAAAAGTTCACGAGGCACAACGAGGACTTCAAGCGCCGCAACATGGATTCAGCGATTGTGTCCCGCACCTATCTCCCTTGGCTCGACGGATTCGCCGGCACGCTGAACGCAATCGCCTTGGTGCTCGGCGGCCTCTATGTCATCCGCGGCGAAATGTCGCTGGGGGATTTGGTTGCCTTCAACGGCTTTATCTGGATGCTGAATATGCCGATGCGCATGAGCGGTTGGCTCATCAATGATGTGCAGCGCTTCTCCGCGGCCTGCGTCAAAATCCGCGACATGCTGGACACAAAAGCGCAAATCCCGGTCACGGCAGCCGCTGAGCACTCGCGGATCAAGGGGACCGTCAGCTTCGACGACGTTTCCTTCGCCTTCTCGGACGATCCCGGAACGGACATCCTGTCGCACGTCTCCTTCACGATCGCGCCCGGACAGACTTTGGGCATCCTGGGCGAAACCGGCTCCGGCAAAACGACGCTCGTCAACCTGGTCGGCAGATTCTACGACCCGACTTCGGGAACAGTCCTGATCGACGGCAAAGACGCCAAAGAATACCCGGTCCGCCAGCTGCGCGAAAACATCGCCATGGTCATGCAGGATGTCTTCCTGTTTTCCGACACGATTGAGGACAACATCGCTTTCGGCAATCCGCAGATGGACCGTTCCTGCATCCAACAGATGGCCCGGATCGCCGATGCGGACGTCTTCATCACAAGCATGCCGCAAGGATACGCCACTGTCGTCGGCGAACGCGGCGTCGGCCTTTCCGGTGGGCAAAAGCAACGCATTTCCCTGGCCCGGGCGTTGGCGAAAGATCCCGCCATCCTGATCCTGGATGACACCACCTCCGCGGTCGACATGGAAACCGAATCGAAGATCCAACAGGAACTGATCGCTTTGACGGAATCCAAGACCACTTTCATCATCGCCCACCGGATTTCGTCGGTGCGGGATGCGGATCTGATCCTGATGATGGAAAAAGGCCGGGTCGTCGAGCAAGGCACCCACGCGGAACTTTTGGCCAAACGCGGCAAATACTACGACGTTTACTGCAAACAACTCGGATTGACTGGAGGCGAAAACAATGGCACGCAACACCTATGATGTCGATGAAACACTGGAGCAGGAATTCAACTGGGCCCACTACCGGCGCTTGGCCGGCTACATCAGGCCCTACAAAAAACCGCTGACCAAGATACTGGCAGTCATCATCCTGTCCAACATCGCCGGGATGGCCGGACCTTACTTCACAAAAATCGCGATCGATGACCTGATACCCGCCGAAAACGTCCCGCAGCTGCTGGGATTGGGCGGGCTGTTCATCCTTTCGCTTGCCCTCATCGGCTGGTGCATGCGCTATCGCATCTACGCCATTACCGAAGTCGGCCAGGACATCCTGAAGGACATGCGCTACGATATTTTTGCGCATCTGCAGCGCTTGCCGTTCGCCTACTTCGACAACCGGCCCCACGGCAAGATCCTGATCCGCGTCGTCAACTACATCAACACGCTGAGCGATCTCCTGAGCAACGGCCTGATCAACCTGATATCGGACTTGTTCAATGTATTCATCACCTTGGGCTTCATGCTGCTTATCGATGTGCGCTTGACCCTTTACAGCCTGGCCCTTTTGCCGGTGCTGTTCGGCTTGGTCCTGTTCATCAAGAAACGCCAGCGGATAGCTTTTCAGATACTGAGCAACAAGCAGTCCAATCTCAACGCCTATATCCACGAAAGCA
This sequence comes from Trichococcus ilyis, assembly GCF_900109135.1. GTDB lineage: Bacteria > Bacillota > Bacilli > Lactobacillales > Aerococcaceae > Trichococcus > Trichococcus ilyis. Next base: position 46,792 of record NZ_FNYT01000020.1, read on the forward strand.
TTTCGGGCATCAAAATCACCCAATCGTTTGCCCGGGAACAGGCCAATTACGACATCTTCAACGAAGTCAGCGAGGAATACCGGACGTCCTGGATGAAGGCCGTCAAAATCCAGTTTCTGATGTGGCCCGGCGTGCAGAACATTTCCGTCCTGACGACCTGCCTGATCTATTTTGTGGGCATCCGCCAGCTCGGCGTCTCCGTCTCCACCGGTACGCTGATCGCCTTCATCGGCTACATCAACAACTTCTGGAATCCCGTCATCAACATCGGCAATTTCTACAATTCCTTGATCACGGCGACCGCCTACCTGGAACGCATCTTCGAAACGCTGGATGAGGTGCCTTCCATCCAGGATGCGCCGGCTGCCTATGAATTGCCGCCGGTCACCGGAGCGGTGGATTTCGAGGACGTCACTTTCCGTTATGAGGACGGCAAAGATATCCTGCACAAAGTCAATTTCCATATCGAACCGGGCCAGAGCATCGCTTTGGTTGGACCGACGGGAGCGGGCAAGACGACCGTCATCAATCTGCTGAGCCGTTTCTACGACATCAATGCGGGCAGCGTAAAAATTGATGGGCATGATGTCCGCGCTGTCACGCTCCGCTCCTTGCGCAGCCAGATGGGCGTCATGCTGCAGGATACTTTCATCTTTTCCGGCACGATCATGGAAAACATCCGTTACGGAAAACTGGACGCCACCGAGGAGGAAGTGATCGCGGCAGCGAAAGTTGTGCGCGCGCATGACTTCATCGAGCACCTGAAGGACGGCTACCATACCGTCGTTGAGGAGCGCGGCAGCACCCTTTCGGCCGGACAGCGCCAATTGCTGTCATTCGCGCGGGCCCTGCTCGCCGATCCGAAAATCCTGATCCTCGACGAAGCGACCGCCAGCATCGACACCCGCACCGAGGAACTGCTGCAGGAAGGCTTGCAGAAATTGCTGAAAGGCCGGACTTCCTTCATCATCGCCCACCGGTTGTCGACGATCAAAAACAGCTCCCGGATCTTCTACGTGGCGGGCGGCACGATCGCCGAAGCCGGCACCCATGAAGAACTGATGGCCAAAAAAGGACTGTACCACCATCTCTACCAATCGCAGTACGACCTGCTGCAGGCCGTTTAGTGAACCACTGAAAAGATGCGTCCCCGTTCCTGAAGCAGTTGCTTCGAAGAGCGGGGACGCATCTTTTTATTTTCTAGAGAAGCGATGCTTATGCCGGAAACTTCAGTCGGCTTTGCCGGCGATCAGTTCTTTGGTTGCTTCCGTCGCACCTTCCAAAGCTGCCCATTTCCATTCCGTCACTTCCGGAATGTCTTCGCCGTTTTCGCGGATGAAGTTGTGGTGGAACGCCACCGTTTCCGTCATCCGTTGCGAGAAGGCTGCCGCTTCCGCGCCATAGACGGCGTTGGCCGCATCCTGCGCCAAGTGGAAACGATCCATCTCCGACAATACGCGCATATCGAACGGCGTTGTGATGTCCCCGTTCTCACGGTAGCCGTGGATGTGCAGGTTGTGGTTATGGCGATCGAAGAAGATATCGCGGATCAAGCCTTCAAAACCATGGAAGGCGAAGACGATCGGTTTGTCGGCCGTGAAATAGGCGTCGAAAGCTTCGTCGCTCAAGCCGCGCGGATGCACATCCGGGTGGCGCAGTTTCAACAGGTCGACAATGTTGATGAAGCGGATCTTCAGTTCCGGGAACTGTTTGTGCAGGATCGTGACTGCCGCCAGCGCTTCCAGGTTCGGTTCCGTTCCTGCCGCTGCGATCACGACATCCGGTTCTGCGTCTCCGCAAGTCGAAGCCCAGTCGATGACTTTCAAGCCATCTTTGACCAATACTTCCGCTTCTTCAGCCGAGTAGAATTGCGGACGCGGGTGTTTCGAAGACACGATCAGGTTGATCTGTTCCTCGGAAGCCATCGTTTCCGCCATCACGGCCATCAAGGAGTTCGCATCCGCCGGTAAGTACTCGCGGATGAATTCCGGTTTCTTCTCGGCCAAATGCGTCAACAGACCCGGATCCTGGTGGGTGTAGCCGTTGTGGTCCTGTTGGAACACGGTCGAAGTCGCGATCAGGTTCAAGGACGGGTAACGTTTGCGCCATGTCTGTTCTTTGGCTTTGCGCAACCATTTGAAATGCTGGGTGATCATCGAATCGACGACGCGCAGGAAAGCCTCGTAGCTGGCGAAGAACCCGTGGCGGCCGGTCAGGACATAGCCTTCCAGGAAACCTTCCGCTTGGTGTTCGGACAGCTGCGAATCGATGACGCGGCCGGATGGGGAAAGCCACTCATCATAAGAAGGATCGATCGCTTCCATCCAGACGCAGTTCGTCACTTCGAAGACTTTGTTCAGGCGGTTGGATTTGGTTTCATCCGGTCCGAAAATGCGGAAATTGTCCGGATTGTCGCTGATCAGGTCGCGGGCGAAGTTGCCGAATTCGATCATGTCCTGGGCGATGATGGCGCCCGGTGTTGTCGTATCGACGGCATACTGTTTCCAATCCGGAATGTTGAGCGGTTTCGGATCGATGCCGCCGTTCGTGATCGGGTTCGTTGCCATCCGTCGGTCGCCTTTCGGTGCCATTTCTTTCAATTCAGGCACCAGTTTTCCGTCGGCCGTGAACAGCTCTTCCGGGCGGTAGGACTGCATCCAATCCACCAGCGCATCGATGTGCTCCATATGGTGGGCATCCACCGGAATCGGCACCTGGTGGGCACGGAAGCCGCCTTCGATCGGTTCGCCGTCCCAGTTTGTCGGGCCGGTCCAGCCTTTCGGTGTGCGGAAAATGATGACCGGCCATTTCGGCATCTTGGCTTCGGCAGCGGAGCCTTTGCGGGCTTCCGTTTGGATCGCTTTGATTTTCTCGACAGCCGCATCCAACACGTTGGCCATGATCGGGTGCACCGCTTCCGGTTCGGTCCCTTCCACGAACAACGGCTCCCAACCCATTCCTTCAAAGTATTGCGTCAATTCTTCGTTCGATTTGCGGTCGAGGATGGTCGGATTGGAGATCTTCCCGCCGTTCAAGTAAAGGATCGGCAAAACAGCCCCGTCCGTGACCGGATTGATGAACACATTCGAGAACCAACCAGCCGCCAAAGGACCGGTTTCAGCTTCCCCGTCACCAACGACAGTCGCTGCAATCACTTCCGGATTGTCGAAGATGGCGCCTGTTGCATGGGAAAGCGAATAGCCTAATTCTCCGCCTTCATGGATCGATCCGGGTGTTTCCGGTGCCGCATGGGAAGCTACCCCGCCCGGGAAGGAGAATTGTTTGTAGAGTTTCGTCAACCCTTCCAGATCTTCGGTGATTTCCGGATAAATTTCCGTGTAGGAGCCGTCCAGATAGGAGTTCGAAACCATGACTTGGCCGCCATGTCCTGGCCCTTCGACGTAGAACATGTTCAGGTCACATTTATTGATGACGCGATTCAAGTGGGCATAGATGAAATTCTGGCCGGAGATCGTTCCCCAGTGGCCGATTGGATGGAGTTTCACATCGGTTTCCTCGATCGGGCGTTGCAGCAAGGGGTTGTCCTTCAGGTACAGTTGCCCTACGGAGATGAAATTGGCGGCGCGCCAGAAGGCATCCACCTTGTCCAGATATGCTTTTGAATCAAATACAGTCATTTTTATTGCTCCTTTTCAGTTGTATTTTTGAAAACGCTTGCGAACACTTTCACAAATGTCCTCGAAAAAATCGGTTTGACGATTTATTGCCAAACCGATCGAAAAAAACTATTTGATCAAAGCTACTTCAAGACCGACCAGTTTCGCCCATGCCAGGATCTGATCTGTGCTCAAGCTCAAGGATACGACTGTGTGGTGGCCGCCGCCAGCTTCGATCCAAGCGCGGATGCCGTCGTGGAAGTTCGGTTTTACTTCCCACAGAACGCGTGCGACCGGAAGATTCGGCGCTGCTTCGGTCGGTTCGAAAGCGGCAACTTCATTCACCAACAATTTGTAGTGCGTTCCGAAGTCAGCCATCGAAACGACTACGCCGTCCCCTGCTTTGCCGTCGAAGACAAGGCGGGCAGGTTCTTCGCGATTGCCCATCGATAATGGTGCGATCAGGATTTTTGGTTTGTTGACTGCCAGTCCTGGGTCGACTTCCAGCATATGCGATTGCAGGATTGCTTCTTTGCCTGCAGCCATTTCGTACGTGTAGTCTTCCATGAATCCGGTGTCGATGTTGTGGGACATGATCTTCATCATGCGGTCGATTGCGGCTGTTTTCCAGTCGCCTTCGCCTGCGAATCCGTAGCCGTCCGCCATCAGACGTTGCACGGCCAAACCAGGGAGCTGCTGCATGCCATATAGGTCTTCGAAGTTTGAAGTGAAAGCTGTGTAGCCGCCTGCTTCCAAGAACCGGCGGATGCCGATTTCCTGACGCGCCTGCACTTTGACATGCGCTTCCCATTTGTCGTGCGCGTAGTCGCCGTAGTCGAAATCATACAGCTCTTTGTATTCATTGAACAAAGCATCGACTTCTGCATCTTCGACCGCATCCACATACTGGACCAGATCGCCGATGCCATAGTAATCGACCGTCCAGCCGAATTGGATCTGCGCTTCCACTTTATCGCCTTCCGTCACGGCAACGTTGCGCATATTGTCGCCGAAACGCGCCACTTTGATGCCGAAGCTTTCATTGTAGGCTACTGCAACGTCCATCCATTCCGCGATCTGGGTTTGGACATTTTCGCGTTCCCAATAGCCGACGACGACTTTGTTGTTCTTTTTCAGGCGCGCATTGATGAAGCCGTACTCGCGGTCGCCGTGTGCGGCTTGGTTCAGGTTCATGAAATCCATATCGATGGTTGCCCAAGGGATGCTCTCATTGAATTGGGTAGCCAGATGCAGCAACGGTTTTTGCAATAATTTCGTGCCGCGGATCCACATTTTGGCCGGCGAGAAGGTATGCATCCATGTGATGACACCAGCCACTTCATCGCGGTAGTTGACTTCTTTCATGATTTTCGTGATCACATCGGGCGTAACCGCCAATTCCTGCAGCACGATCGGATAAGGCAGTTTGCCGCTGTTGTTCAAGCTTTCCACGATGACCGCCGCGTTGTTCTTCACTGTCTGCAATGCTTCTTCACCATACAGATGTTGCGATCCGACTACGAACCAAAATTCTTTTTTGCCTACTTCTAACATATTGTCAGCTCCTCTGATTTTCTGTTTTATTTAGTTTTCTGCCCGTAATAGGCGTCTTTTCCGTGTTTTCTTAAATAATGCTTGTCCAGGATGCGCTGCGGCAGTTCTTCCGCAAAATTGTTCAACTGACGGGCGAACAGGTTGGTTTTGCAGACCTCATCCAACACGACGGCATTCAGTACTGCCCCCTTGGCGTCCTTGGCCCAAGTGAAAGGCCCGTGCCCATGCAGCAAGACGCCGGGGACTTCCATCGGCTTGATGCCGCGCTCGCGGAAAGTCTCGACGATGGCGTATCCCGTCTCCGCTTCGTAACCACGATCAATCTCTTCCTGCGTCAGGAAACGGGCGCATGGGACGGTGCCGTAGAAAGTATCGGCGTGCGTAGTCCCCATGGCCGGCACATCCAATCCGGCTTGCGCCCAGATCGTCGCCCAAGTCGAATGCGTGTGCACGACGGCGCCGATTTCCGGGAATTCCTTGTACAAAACCGCATGCGTAGGCATGTCGGATGACGGATTCAGCTCCCCTTCGATGACGTTGCCGTCAAAGTCGCAGACGACCATGTCGCTTGCCTGCATGTCGTCATAGCCGACGCCGCTCGGCTTGATGACGAACAAGCCTTTTTCGCGGTCGACCGCGCTGACGTTTCCCCATGTGTATTTGATCAGTCCCCGCTCCGGCAATTCCAGATTGGCTTGAAAAACTTCTTCTTTTAATTGTTCCAGCAAGATGATTCCTTCCTTTCTATCCCAAATTCAACTTTATCTCAAACGCAAATGCGCAACTGCTGCTTGTTCGATCGCCAAACCTTCCTGGTAGCGTTCGATGAATGTGCCGAAACCTTCAACGTCGCGCGCATCGGGAGCGATCGTGCTGCCTTCATCGGCACCGAATACTTTCATATCCAAAAATGCATCCAAGGTCTCTGCCGTTTCTTTGCGATCCATGTAGGCAGCCAACAATGCGATGCCCCATGCGCCGCCTTCTCCGGCCGTCTCCATGACGGTTACCGGCGCGTCCATGACGGCAGCCAAGACTTTCTGGCCGACTTCAGGCGTTTTGAAGATGCCGCCGTGGCCGACGATCTTGTCGATCGCGACATGTTCCTGCTTGAGGATGTTCATGCCGATCTTCATGGCGCCGAAAGCGGTGAAGAGATGCGTGCGCATGAAGTTCGCCAAATTGAAGTTGCTTTCCGGCGTGCGGACAAACAACGGCCGGCCTTCCGCCAGGTGAGTGATGTTCTCGCCTGAGTAATAACCGTAAGAGAGCAAGCCACCGCAATCGGCATCCCCTTCGAGGGCCTTGTTGAACAACGTTTCGAATAATTTGTCCGTATCAATTGCGAATCCGGCCGCTACGCTGAACTCCCGGAAAAGCTTGACCCAGGCGTTGATGTCGGATGAGCAATTGTTGGTGTGGACCATCGCGACCAGGCTGCCTGCCGGTGTCGTCACGAGATCGATTTCCGGATGCACTTCGTTCAGGTCCTGCTCCAATACGATCATCGCGAATGCCGAAGTCCCGGCGGATACATTCCCGGTGCGTTCCGCCACGCTGTTCGTGGCGACCATCCCGGTTCCGGCGTCCCCCTCCGGCGCGCACAGCGGGATATCCGCTTCCAATGTGCCGGTCGGATCAAGCAGTCTGGCTCCCGCTTCCGTCAGATTGCCGGCTGCGTCCCCCGCCAGCAATACTTCCGGCAGCAGATCCGCCACGCTCCAAGCCGCACCTTTTGCTGCGGCAACGTCATCGAACTGTCTAAGCATCCGTTCGTCATAATTTTTCTTCTCGACATCGATCGGGAACATCCCGGATGCGTCGCCGATCCCCAGCACTTTTTTGCCTGTCAGTTGCCAGTGGATGTAGCCCGCCAAAGTCGTAAAGAAAGCGACTTCATTTACATGCGCTTCCTTATTCAAAACCGCTTGATACAGGTGGGCGATGCTCCAGCGTTGCGGGATGTTGTAGTTGAAAAGTGCGGTCAATTCCTTTTCGGCATCCGCGGTGATGGCGTTGCGCCAAGTCCGGAACGGCACCAACAGTTCATTTTCCTGATTGAAGGCCATGTAGCCGTGCATCATCGCGCTGAAACCGATCGAGCCGACTGCGGTCAGGGTGACGCCGTATTTCTCCTGGACTTCGCGCATCAGTTCTGCGTAACTCGTTTGAAGGCCTTCCCAAATCTGATCCAACGAATAGGTCCAAATACCGTCCACCAGTTGGTTTTCCCATTCGTAGCTGCCGGATGCGACCGGAGCGAAGCGGGAGTCGATCAGCACCGCTTTGATGCGGGTGGATCCAAATTCGATTCCGATGCTCGTCTGGCGCGATTCGATGTCAGTGATTATCGCTTGTAACTTCTCAGTCAAAACGTTTCCTCCTTTTTCGGTGCACCCTTCCGAGGATGCTGTCCGTTCTTCTTGGGTTCATTATATTCCATATGTACGTACATGTAAATAGAATTTTGAAATATTTGTCCGAACACAAAAAAAGATGCGCGAACGACAGCCTGTCGCTTGTGCATCACCCGCTTCCGGAGGATAACGCTAAGACCGGCCAGAAAGCTTGATACAGCAACAAAAAAAAGAAGCCATCCCGACTCAGGGACAGCTTCTTGCTTCAGTTAGTGATCCGTTTGACCGAGTCGCGGATGATCAGTTCCGGCTCGAATATTTTGTTGCCTGTCATCTCTTGCTGTACGGCCAGCATGATCCATTCCGCGGCGGCCTCGCCCAATTCTTCTTTCGGATGGGAGAGCGTCGTCAGCTTGACGCTGCCGGCCGTGCTCAGGAACGAGTCGTCGTTGCCGATCACCGAATAGTCTTCGGGGACGCGTTTGCCCATGGCTGCCAGTGCTTGGATCAGTCCCTGCGCCACTTCATCGTTGTAGCAGACGATACCGGTGACTTCCTGCTCGCGCGCCAGTTTCTCCCGCAACGTTTCGAACACTTGCGCTTTGGTTTCTGTCGTGTACGTATAAACATTTTTCGGATCGAAATTTGTCCGCATCTCTTCGTGGGCTTTGATGAAGCCTTTCATCCGGTACTTCCCTTGCAGGTCGTCGATCTTCGTGATCAGCGCCAGATGCTGATGGCCCTGCTCGAAGAGATGTTTCGTGGCAAGATAGCCCGCTTTCGTGTCGTTGACGCAGATGAACGGGACCGACAGCTCTTCGTAATAGGCATTGATCATGACGACCGGTATGCCGCGTTCCTTGAAGGAAAGGTAATAGGCCAGATTCGGATTGTATTGGTTACTCTTAGTCGGTTCAACGATAAGCCCCGAAACGCCTTGGCTGAGCATCTGTTCCAGACATGCCCGCTCCTGGTCGACATCGTTGTTCGTGCTGGCCAACAACAAGGAGTAGCCGTTTTCCCGCAGCTTCTGCTCGATGCCGCGGATGATCGACGGGAAAATGTAATCCGACAGATAGGTCGTGATGACGCCGATCGTCTTGCTGGAGGACACGCCATCGCCGCGCCGCTGATAGCTGTCGTCGACATAAGTGCCGGAACCTTTCTCCTTGCGCAGGAAGCCTTCATTCACCAATAAGGCGATCGCTTCCCGGACGGTATGGCGGCTGACCCCGTAATCCTTCTGCAGCTGCAGTTCGGGCGGAATGACTTTGCCTACCACAAACTCATTCGACAGTATTTTTGAACGTATTTCATCGGCAATCACCTGGTATTTTGTTTTCATCGTTTGCTCCCCTTCTGCATATGTCCGTACAAATAGTATAGTGAATTGAGCAGAAAAATACAAGTGCGGTATTTTTGTAACTTGTCGGATATGGTCAAGGTATCCGACAATCTGCGCGCGTCGGCTTTGGAATTTGTCGGATAACCCCGAAGTATCCGACAACCACAACACGGACTGCTCCCTGCAATCGAGTAGGAGGAGCCAACAGGCTCCGACCTCTCACACCACCGTGCGTACGGTTCCGTACACGGCGGTTCAATATCTTAAGTAAGCAGACTCTACCAGATGGCTTAATGGCGTTAGGCCCCATTGGTGGAGTCTTTTCGTTGTAAGAGCCCGATGAACTTCAGGCGTTTTGGAAAGCCTCCAGTATTTCTTTCTGGAGAACCCGATGCGCTTGGCGCTGTCTTTATCGAGACCAAGCTTGATTAGTCTGTTAATCTTCGTGCGTGTCCTTTTCCAACGTTTGAGGATAAGTTGTCTGATTCTGCGGTTCAGCCATTGTTCTGTCCTTCGGATGAATTTC
>NZ_FNYT01000022.1 GCF_900109135.1 Trichococcus ilyis
TGCAACCATTCTGCGCTTGTTCGCTCCAGTGGTCCGGAGCTAAACGCGTTCTGTCCCGCTCTCTTTTGCATTCATAGAGTCTTTTCTAAGCAGTTTGGGTTTCCAGAGCAGCCGATTTTTCCTCGTTCTCAAAATCTTCCTGCCGCAATGATTTCCGTTTGACCGTATAAAAGAGGACAATCAGCAGATTGAAGGCGATCAGGATCGTCAGCAGGATGGCCAGATCCGTGGAGATGCTGCCGCCGATGCCGAAGAGCTGCCGGTAAGCATCGATCGAATAAGTCATCGGCAGATAGGGATGGATCGCCTCGAAGAAACCGTTCGACAACTGGATCGGATAGGTGCCCCCGGATCCCGATAATTGCAGGATGAGGAAAATCAGCATCAGGAAGGAGCCGACTTTATCGAACAACAGGTTGAAGAGCATGACGATCGAGACTGACACTAGCGCAGTCAAAACGGTGACCAGCAATGTTTTGACGATCGAGGACGGCGCCAAGCCGTTCACGTTCACAAGCAGCGCGACCATGATGAGGGCTTGGCAGACGCCGACAGCCGCGAGAACGGAGATTTTGCTGGCCCACCAACTGCTGCCGTTCTTCGGATATTTCTGCGGAGTAAAGGTGTCGTACATCAGGTTCAGGCTGATGGCGCCGACAAAAAGGGCAACGGACATCATGTAGGGAGCCATCCCGGTACCGTTGTTGGCAACAGGCGCCGTTTCGATCTGGTTGGCGACGACCGGTTCGGCCATCATCGCGTAGGTATTTTCCGTCGCATCGACTTCGTTCAGGGCGGCGCTGCCTTCCAGCAGCTTGGCGCCGAGTTCGTTTGTGCCGTAGAGCAAAGTGGCAAGTCCGGCATCCAGTTGCGCTGATCCATCCGCCAATCGCCCGGAACCATCACCGATTTTTACGGCACCTTCAGCAAGCTGCTTGGTCCCGGTACTCAGCAGGCTGCCGTTTTCGACAAGCTGTGTGGTTCCGTCAGCCAGTGCCTGTGTTCCTTCTTTAAGATCCGCCGCGCCTGCTGCAAGGGTCCCAGTCCGTTCGTTCAGGGTCAGCAAGCCGGCGCTGACTTGTGTACTGCCTTCTGAAAGGCTCTGTCCGCCTGCAGCCAGTTGTTCAGACCCGGATGTGAGCTGACTCATGCCGCCAGCGAGCTTCTGGGCGCCGCTTTGTGCGCTTATGAGGGCGGTCTGCAAGGATTGGGAGCCGGCCAACAGCGTCTGGCTGGCTGCGCCGATTTGCCCAATCCGTGATACAAGCGTCGTTGCTCCCGTGTAGACATTCGCATAACCGGAAGACAGGCTACTGATGCTGTTCTGGAGTGCGGCCACTTGCTGCGTGACGGCAGAGGTATCGATTCCTCCCAATCCGGAAAGGGCGGTGAAGCCGTTAGCGATCGTTTCGATCGAACCGGCTTGTGCGCTTGAGACGGTTGCCATCTGTGAAGCAACGGCCTGGCTGACTGCAGCTTCCTGATCAGGGGTCAATTCGACGCCGCTTTGTGCGATCGCAGTCATGATGGCTGCGGCATTCACGGATGGATCCGCCGCTGCCGCAATATTGTTCAGCTCGGCTTGGGCAGCTGCTACTGTAGCTGAGAGACCTTCCAGTTGGGACAAAGCGGTCGTCAAATCCGCCGAAAGACTGGATTGCTGCAGTTGGCTGTCAAGCGTTTCGATGCCGGTTTTCATCTGGTCGAGTCCGCCTTGCAACGCAGCCAATTTTTCCTGCTGCTCCGTGCTTGTCAGGTTTGTGCTCAACTCGTTCAGTCCGGCGGTTAAAGCTGCGCTGCCTTCTGCCAATTGGCTCATTCCGCCGTTCAAGGCATCCATGCCTGCCGAAAGGGTACGGCTGTTGGTGGCTGCATTTGAGAGTCCGCTTCTCAGCGTTGCGCTGCCGGCAGCCGTGGCAGCCGCTCCGTCACTCAGTTGGCTGATGCCTTTCTGCATGGCCGGCATGGCAGCTGTCAGCTGAGCTGTGCCTTCGTTCAATGCCGTAGCTCCGGCATCCAACTGAGCGACACCGTCCAGATAGGTTTGCAGTCCGACCGCAAGTGTATCAGCACCGTCACTGAAGGCGAGGGAGCTGCCCGCAAGCGTTTCGAGATTTGCAGTTAAGCTTTCGCTGCCTTCCTTGATCTGGGCGGTCCCATCGCTGAGTTGCGCGCCGCCGTCAGCCGCTTGCGTCATCCCATCCGCTACGGTCCGCAATTGATCAAAGACGGTTTCCGCATAGATGGCGGTCACTTCATCGGAGATGGTATCCTTTATTTCGTTTGCGGCCGATGCCGTCAATTTGGAGGCGATGTAACTTCTGCCTGCGCTTGTCTGGTAGGTCAGTTGCATCTGCCGGGGTGTTTCCTCCAGCAAGGTTGTTGCGTTTTCCGAGAAATCCTCCGGGATGGTGAGGGCCATATAGTAGCTGCCATCCGCCAAACCTGCATCCGCTTCCTCCTGAGAGACAAAATCGAAGGACAAGGCATCGGATTCCTGCAAGCCGGCAACAAGCGAGTCTCCGATCGCCAAGGTTTCCTCATTATAAGAAACGGACTTGTCCTGGTTCACCACAGCCACGGGAAGGTCGGCCAGTTTGCCGTAGGGATCCCACAAGGAACTGAGGAACAGCACGGTGTAAAGGGAAGGGATCAGGCTGATCCCGAACAGGATGATCAACATTTTTTTCGTTCTGAAAATCGATTGCCATTCTTGCTTCAACAAAGTCTTGCACTTCCTTCTATTAATTTTCTGCGGCGAGGACGATGGCTTCCCAATCGGCAGCACCGATCCTCTCCGAACCTTCGGCCAAAAGCGATCCGAGCGTGTATTGCTGCAGGCGGGCTTTGAACTGCTGCTCCGCATCGAAGAATACCTCGAGGACTTCCTGTTTCTTGTCCCTGATTTTTTCCGCGCGCAGGAACACCTTTTCCGCCAGATTGGTCGGCCGGACAAAGCTGTGCGTCCCTTCGATTGCCTCGTAGATATGCAGCATCGTGATCTCATCCGGCGTCCGTCTTAATTTGAAGCCGCCGTCCTTGCCCGCTTCTGAATCGACCAAGCCGGATACGACAAGGGAGCGCATCACTTTCTTCAGGTATGAATCGGAAACGGACAGACGTTTGCTGAGGATGGCGCTCCGGATGGGGCGTTGATCGATCTGGGTCGCCAGCATGATCAGAATGCAGATGGCCTGTTCGACACCGCTTTTCATTTTCATCATTTTCGCCTTCTTCCGTAGATATATTTTATCCGTGGATATATTTTATCTCTTGATGGGCACCAAAGCAAGCTTTTTGTTTTTCAGAAACAAAAAAAGGACAAACCGATTGCTGGTTTGTCCGGCTGTTCCTAAAACAGTTTTGGTCAGAAAATTTCAATTTTGCGTTTGGCCGGAGGGGTAGGTTCTTTCTTAGGCAGCACGAGATTCAGGACACCGTCGGTCAAAGTGGCGGTGATGTCGGCTTCATTGATGCCCTTCAGATAAATTTCTCTGTGGACGGAGCCAGAAGAACGTTCTTGGCGGATGATATGGCCTTTTTCGTCTTTGTCGACCTTTTCCGATTGGCGTGTTGCTGAAATGGAGAGAATGTCGTTATCGTAATCCACAGTGATATCCTCTTTGGCATAGCCCGGCAGATCGGCTGTCACCTGATAGTTGTCCTCGGTTTCATGGACGTCCATCTTGATGTCCTGGAAGAAACGGTTTTGGAACATCGAGCCGGTGTCTGACAGCAGGTCGAAGAAACTGTTGCTTCTGCGTAACTCATTTGACATTTGAAAAATCCCCTTTCTTTTTGTTGAACCTTTCGTTCACACTCAGTATAAACCTATGGCTTCAAAATTTCCACAAAAATGAAGACGGTTCCAAAGTGGCGGGAGCGATGCTAAGGCTGAATCCGATCGGGTTGTGTGGTAAACTGTTAGGGGAGTTTTGAGACAGTGGATGCCTCGCGCCGGGTAAACGGAGAGGCCGAGAAAGGACAGTCATAAATGAAAAAAATTGAGGTGGGCAGTCTTTTTCTGCAGGAACATCGGAATCTTTTCCAGTGCCCTGTATGCAAAGGAGCTTTTGAAAAGCTGGATGGTCACAGCGTCGTCTGTGCGAATGGGCACCGGTTTGATGTATCGAAGAAAGGCACGCTGCATCTTCTGATGAAGGGCGGCCAAAACGAATACGATAAGGATATGCTGTCGAGCAGGAAAAATTTGGCTGATACCGGTTTTTTCCATCCTTTGTTGGATGCCGTATACGCCCATATCGATGATCCGGGGTCAGCAACGGTTCTCGATGTCGGCTGCGGGGAAGGGTCGCATCTGCATTATTTGACCGAAAAAGGGCTACGGGGAACAAAAATAGGCTTTGATATATCCAAAGATGCGATCCAGTTGGCAGCCGGCAATTTTTTCGCGGATGCTTTCTGGTGTGTGGCCGATCTGGCGCATTCGCCTTTTGGGGAAAATGCTTTTGATGCCATCCTGAACATCTTTTCACCATCGCATTATCTGGAATTCGATCGCGTTTTGAAACCGGGCGGGAAGGTCATCAAGGTTGTGCCGAATGCCCAATATCTGATCGAACTGCGGGAACAGTTGTATGCGTTGGATACCACAAAAAGGGAGTACGACAATCACCAGGTGGTGGACCGTTTCTGTGATATATATCCCGAGGCAATCAAGGAAGAACTCAATTATACCGTGGAACTCGATGCCAAAAGCTATGGCTGGCTGATGGAGATGACGCCGTTGTCGTGGGGTGCTTCGGAAGCAGCACTGGCGAACGCAAAGGCGAATCCTTTGAAGTCCGTCACTGTGGCCGTCACGATTTTGGTTGCCAGTAAAGAAAACTGATTTCCGCAGGGATAGAAATTTGATCAAATTCCGAAAAATGTTGACACAGCGGTGTGATGTGTTATAATACGTATATCATTTTGTAGCCATTATTATCGTTTTGTTTCACAAAATGAACCAGACCAACGTATCGCATTCGCCGTGCCTGACACCGAAACGATACGTTTTTTTGTGCGCATTTTCGCAATCTTCGGGACCGACGAATGCGCCGAGTGGTACAAAAAATACTGACTGTCAGGAGCAGGAGAAAATGGATTTTGCCGCATTGAAGGCTGAAATAATAGAAGAAAGCAAAAAGCTGGGCATCGATAAGCTGGGGTTCACGACCGCCGAACCTTTCGAATACATGCTGGAAAGCCTCAAGGAGCAGCATGCGAAGGGCCATACTGTCGGGTTTGAGCATCCGGATCTGGACGAACGGATCTATCCGGAGCGGATATTCGAAAATCCGCAGGCAATCCTTTCGATAGCGCTGGCCTACCCGAGCAAAATGACCGAAAAAGCGGAGCGGGCACGCGGGGAGCGCCGCGGCAATTTCTCGCGCGCTTCCTGGGGGACCGATTACCATGTCATCCTCCGCGACAGGATGGAGCGCTTGATTGCCTTCATCCAGGAAAAAATTCCGGATGCCCGTTTCAAGCCGATGGTGGATACCGGAGAATTGATCGATACCGTGGTGGCGCAGCGGGCCGGGCTGGGCTTCATCGGCCGCAACGGCCTGTTGATCACACGCGAATTCGGCTCCTATGTCTATCTGGGGGAAATCATCACGGATATCCCTTTCCCGGCGGACGAACCGGGTGTCAACGGATGCGGGGAGTGCAGGCGCTGTGTGGATTTCTGTCCGACCGGGGCGGTCCTCGGCAACGGCCAATTGAATCCGAATATCTGCCTGTCCTACCAGACGCAGACAAAAGGGTACATGCCGGAGGAATTCCGCAAAAAAATCGGCCATGTCATTTACGGATGCGATATCTGCCAGCAGGTCTGCCCGTATAACCGGGGCATGGATCATCATTTGCATCCGGAAATGGAGCCGGAACCGGCAAGCGTCACGCCTGTGCTGCAGCCGATGCTGACGATCTCGAACCGGGATTTCAAGGAGCAGTTCGGACATCTGGCAGGCTCGTGGCGCGGCAAGAAACCGCTGCAGCGCAACGCGGTCATCGCTTTGGCGAATTACCGCGACCGGACGGCGATTCCGGAACTGCTGCGGATGATTGAGCAGGATCCCCGGCCGGTGCTGCGCGGGACGGCGGCTTGGGCCATCGCGGAAATCGTGCGCGAGGCCAACCCGGAATTGTTGGCTTTTTTCTCCGAAAGCCTTAAAACCGAAACGGATGAAGAAACCAAAGCTGAACTGGAGAAAGCATATCTGAAAATGCTCGGAACCAAGGAAGCAGATTAATAGAAAATAATGAAGGAGTGTCACTAATGACCAACCACATCGTACTATTTGAACCGCAGATCCCTGCGAATACAGGCAATATCGCGCGCACTTGCGCCGCAACCAATACAACACTGCATCTGATCGAACCGTTGGGCTTTTCGACTGATGACAAACAATTGAAACGTGCCGGTCTTGACTACTGGCATGACGTGAACATCGTCCATCACGCGGATCTGGCGGCCTTCCTCGACTATCTGGGCGATCGCCAGCTGTATCTGATCACGAAGTTCGCCGACCGCATCTACAGCGAAGCTGATTTCACGAAGGACGAAGATATTTTCTTCATGTTCGGAAAAGAGACGACCGGTTTGCCTGAATCTTTCATGCAGGAAAATGCCGAAAAATGCCTGCGCATTCCGATGAATGATGAGCATGTGCGTTCCCTGAACCTTTCGAACACTGCTTGCATGGTCGTCTATGAAGCATTGCGTCAGCAAGGGTTCCCCAATCTGGAATTGACCCACACTTATGAGAACGATAAGCTGAAGGGATAAACGGACCTGTACGGTTTTTCTGATAAAGTAGCAAAGTATATTGTATTTTTAATGCAGAAGTGCATCAAAGTAGGTACTCCACTAGTTAGAAAAATGTTTTGTGCACCTAAAATGATGTCCAGCTTCACGGGTTAGCCCTTCGGAAATTAGATAAATCGGTCCTATTGCGCTCTTCGATGCTCAGTCGGACCGATTTCCTAAATTTCTTTCAGGGCTGAACGAACCCGTTCCGCTTTTCTTTATCGGCCGAAAGCAAAAAAAGCTTCGGTCGTCTTTTTTTATGCTCAGTGAATGGGTATAATGGAAGTACCGTAAAATCGAAAAGGGGATGGAATGATGGAAAAAGCTGCATTATTGGCCTTACAGAATGGATCGGATGTTCGCGGGATCGCGATTGCGACGGAAAAACATGAAGCGACATTGACGGCGGACAAAGTGACGCGCATCGGCTATGGTTTCGTGGACTGGTTGCAAAAAGGGAAAAACATCAGCTTGAACGGCGATAAGAAAGTCAAAATTGCGATCGGGCAGGACAGCCGTTTATCCGGAGGGGATATCAAAACGGCCCTGATGTCGGGCATGGCGCCTTATGCCATCGAAATCATTGATGTCGGCCTAGCCACTACGCCGGCGATGTTCATGTCTACACAGTATGATGAGTATGCGACGGATGCGGCGATCATGATCACAGCCAGCCATCTTCCGTTTGAATACAATGGACTTAAATTCTTCACCAAAACGGGTGGAGCGGAGCATGAAGATATCGAAGAAATTCTCGAGTACGCCTACGAAATGCCTGAAGGCTTTGCGGAAAAAGAACAAGCGGCCGTTGTGATCGAAAAGGACTTGCTTTCTGCTTATGCAGCCGATCTCCAGGACAAAATCCGCAAAGGGATCGACTCCAAAGAGAATTCTGAAAAACCGTTGAGCGGCCGCCATATCATCGTGGATGCCGGCAATGGGGCGGGCGGATTCTTTGTGGATCGGGTGCTGCAGCCTTTGGGAGCCGATACTTCCGGCAGTCAATTCCTTGATCCGGACGGTACGTTCCCGAACCATGTCCCGAATCCGGACAATAAAGCAGCAATGAAAAGCATCCAGGATGCCGTGATTGCGAACAAGGCCGACCTCGGGATCATTTTCGACACGGACGTGGACCGTTCCGCAATCGTCGACAGCGATGGGAAAGCATTCAACCGCAACAATCTGATTGCCTTGATTTCAGCCGTCCTTTTGAAGGAAGAACCAGGCGCTACGATCGTGACGAATTCGGCAACCTCCGCCCACTTGGAGAAGTTCATCACCGAACTTGGAGGCGTCCAGGACCGTTATCTGACCGGTTACCGGAATGTCATCAACCGCGGCATCGAATTGAATGAAGCGGGCACCAATGCGGTGTTGGCGATCGAAACGAGCGGACACGCTGCTCTGAAGGAGAATTATTTCCTGGATGACGGTGCCTATCTGATCGCCAAACTGCTGATTGCCGATGCGCAGCTGTCGACGGAAGGAAAACATTTAGGGGATCTGATCGCGACGCTGGGACAACCGGCGGAAACAATGGAATACCGCTTCACGATCATCGAGGAACCGATTTTTGAAGTGGGCAATGCCATCATCAAAGATTTCGCCGCTTTCATCGCAGCGACAGAGGACATGTACTTGGTAGCCGATCACCTTGAGGGGGTGCGTGTGAATCTGAGCGGACAGTACGGGGAAGGGTGGTTCATCCTGCGCTTGAGCTTGCATGAGCCGCTGCTTGTATGGACGATCGAGAGCGATGAGGTCGGCAAATTGCCGTTGATCGCGAAGACCGTGTTGCCGTTCTTCAAGGGCCGTCCGGAATTGGATACGGGCCATCTGCATTAAGCTTACCTGATGCACCCAAAAAAGACTTTGCGCTGAGCCGCAAAGTCTTTTTTTGGTTATTCGATTATTTTGATTTCTTCTTCGTCTTCTTCCGAGGCTTCATGGTTTTTCGGTTTCTTTGTCGTGAAGATGTCGATGACGATGATCGAATTTTTCTCTTTTTGGATGGCCTTGAAGAGGTAGCCGTGGTAGGTGATTTCTTCGCCTTCCTTGATGTCGTATTTTTGGTCAAGCATCCAGCCGCCCATCGTGTCCACATTTTCATTGTCGATGTCCAGGCCGAAAAGGTCGTTGACATCGTCGATCAGCATGCGGGCGCTGATGCGGTAATGGTTGTCCCCCAGCATGATGAATTCCGGACGTTCCTTTGTTTCGAAATCATCGCTGATGTCGCCGACGATCTCTTCCACGATGTCTTCCATCGAAACGAGGCCGCTTGTGCCGCCGTATTCATCGATCAGAATCGCGACTTGGTTACGTTCCTTCTGCATCTTGACCAGCAGTTCCTTGATCGGGATCGTCTCGATGACCGTGATGACAGGGCGGATGAAGTCGGTGACGGTGAATTTGCTTTCATCTTTCTTTTGGACAGCTTCAACGAAGGCGGCGAAAACTTCCTTCGTGTTGATGACCCCGACGATCGAATCCTTGTCCTCACGCATGACCGGATAGCGGGTGTACTTTTCCTGTTGGACGACATTGGCGATATCGCTCAGCGTCATGTCGAAATCGACGGCCACAATCTCTGTGCGCGGTATCATGATTTCGCGCGCCATCCGCTCATCGAAGTTGAAGACATTTTCCACGAATTGGTATTCCTCGCGGTTGATTTCCCCGCTCTTCAGGCTCTGGCTCATGATCAGGCGCAGCTCCTCCTCGGAAACGTTGTCATCCGATTCGCCGATCGTCTTCATGCCGATTGCTTTGGAAATGCCGTTGGCGGTTTTGTTCAGCACGAAAATGAGCGGATACATCACCCGGTACCAGATGTTCAATGGTTTTGCGATGCGCAAGCCCAATTTTTCGGTGCGGCTCAAGGCAACGTTTTTCGGGACGAGCTCTCCGATGATGACCTGGATGGATGTCAAGACAGCGAAGGAAACGACAAAGGAAAGAAGCGTCGCGATTGCATCCGGAATCGGCAAATTGCCGAAAAGCGTGTCGAACAGCCGCTTGAAGGTGGGATCCCCCAACCAACCAAGTCCAAGGGAAGTGATCGTGACGCCCAGCTGCGTCGCCGAAAGATAGCTGTCCAGTTTCACGGTCATCGATTTCAATAATTTGGCTTGCTTATTGCCGTCCTCCACCAAAAAATCCAGCCGAGAAGGGCGGATCCTGACCAGCACGTATTCCGACATGACGAAAAACGAAGCGATGAAAAGGATAAGGAAAAATAAAAATAACCCGGTTGTAATTGACATGATTGTTCGTCTGCATCCTGAAAAAGCAGACGTCACCTCCTGTGAAATAATGATCCTGAATAGGAAATTTCTTCACGAGATCTCTGGTTTCACGCTGAAACAAATGAATGCGACCAAAAGAATCCCTGAAAATGCGCGTTTTCGAAAATTCTTTTGGTCTACAGATGATTGCCATCTGATGTAATCTGTCCCACTGGTGCCACCTACCTTAATAATTATTTAAGCAAAATTCGGTTAATTCAAAACGATACTTATGCTAAAATTATAAATCAAAATAGAGAAATTGCAATAAGCGCGCATTTCTGCGACTTTAGGCGGTTTCTTATTTGGCTGATTGCTGTTACTATGGAACGGAAACCTCTTGCCGAGAGGCAAGATCAGTCCGTGGCCCTGGAGCCGCGCGTACAGTCAAAGCTTTTTCGACAGCCTGTGGGGGGATGGATTAAATGAAGAAGGATGAAAAAATGCAAAACAAACCAATCAAAGAAATACTGAAAGCCGGGTGGGTCCGTTTCAACGGGAAACGCAAAAACCTTTGGCGGAAATACCGCATCAACAAATTTATTGTGTTGTTCTTATTGATCGGTACGCTGATCAGCAGCACCTATCTTGTTTTCCTGGCCAAGACCGCCAATGTCGAAAATCTGAAGGCCGGCCTGGAACAGACGACCGTCATCTATGACCGCTACGGCAATGAAGCCGGGGAACTCTATTCGCAGAAAGGGACGTTCGTGTCGATCGATCAGGTTTCCCCGAACATCCAGACTGCCGTCGTATCGACGGAAGACAAGCGCTTCTATACGCACACCGGGGTCGACCCGATCGGAATCGGTCGCGCCGCTGTCGGCTTTGTTCTGAACGGCGGTAACATCGTCGGCGGGGGCTCGACGCTGACGCAACAGTTGGCGAAAAATGCCTATCTGACTTTGGATCAGACGCTCACCCGGAAAGCCAAGGAGTTGTTCCTGGCGTTCGAAATCGAAAACAAATACACGAAGGACGAAATCCTGGAGATGTATCTGAACAATGCCTACTTCGGTTCCGGTGTCTGGGGTGTCGAGGACGCTTCGCAGAAATATTTCGGAAAAGCGGCGAGTGAAGTCAGCCTTTCGGAAGCGGCTGTGTTGGCTGGTATCCTGAAGTCGCCGAGCTACTACAACCCGATCGACAATATGGAAGCAAGCACGGATCGAAGGAATACCGTCCTGCAATTGTTGGCGGACAATGGTTTCATCGACCAAGCGACGGCTGACGCCGCAATCGCCGAAGACATCATCGTTGTGGACGGTTATTATGCCGATAGCGGCTACAATTATCCTTATTATTTTGACGCAGTCATCAACGAGGCAATCAATACATACGGCCTGGATGAAGAGGATTTGCTGAACCGGGGCTACAAAATCTACACCGGTTTGGATCAGGACTATCAGAATCAGATGAGTAACGCCTATGCGAATGCCTATCTGCCGGCAGCTGAAGACGGAACCTTGCTGCAGAGCGCTTCCGTCGCATTGGAACCGACTACAGGCGATGTGCTTGCGGTCGTCGGCGGAACAGACTATGAAGGCTTCCGGACCTACAATCGCGCGACCCAGATGACCATGGCACCGGGTTCGACGATCAAGCCGTTGTCCGTCTACACCCCGGCTCTTGAGGCGGGATATGCAGTCGATGCGGCAGTCATGGATGATGATTCCTTGACGTACGGCGATGACGATTATGCCGTCTGGAATTATGATCAAGTCAGCCTGTACGATACTTTGCCGATGTATCAAGCGCTTGCCGAGAGCAAGAACACCGCTGCTGTCTGGCTGCTGGACAAATTGGGCATCCAGAAAGGGATCTCCAAATTGGAGGATTTCGGCATCCCCATCGGTGAAGCGGATGAGAATCTGGGCGCCATTGCGCTCGGCGGGATGAGCACCGGTGTTTCGCCGGTGCAACTGGCCAGTGCCTACACGACTTTCGTGAATGAAGGGGTGCGCACAAAAGCGCGCTTCATCACGAAAATCGTCGATGCGACCGGGGCGGTTATCGTCGACAACACGAAACCGAAGACGAATCGGGTCACGACTGCCGCAGTCGCGGAGGAAATGACGAGCATGCTGATGGGCGTATACGCAGAGGGCGGGACCGGAGCATCGGCGCAGCCAACGAACGGGATGTTGATCGCCGGAAAGACCGGAACGACGGAACTTGACAGGGAAACCGGCTACATCAAATCGCAATGGATGGTCGGGTATACCCCGGACATAGTCGTCGCCACTTGGCTGGGATATGACGAAACCAATGAAACCCACAACCTGAACAACGCCGGGAAGACGATGGCGAATCTGTACAGTGCCGAGATGGGCTCCTTGTTGTCGATCAGCCCGCAGACCGAATTTGCGGTCGCTGCCGCTGAGGATACCTATGACACAGGCATCATGGGCAGTCTGAAAAAAGGCATGGAGGAATGGCTCAACGGGATGGATTCCTTCGGCCAGACCGTCGGAGAAGGGTCGAAGAAGTTGTTCGACTGGGCCAATGAGGCATTCGGGCAGTAGAGAGTGAGTTGAGGAGAGAGGCTGGGACTAAACTCCCAGTCTCTTTTTGTATCCGAACATAGTGTGCGTAAACGCGGGACAGAACGCAGCCCCTGGCTCCACTTCACGAACAATGCTCGAATGGCCTGCAGCCATTCTGCGCTTGTTCGCTCCAGTGGTCCGGAGCTAAACGCGTTCTGTCCCGCTCTCTTTTTTTGACAGGCTTGTTGAGAAATGTCCGATAATTGTAGGGAATCGGACAACCAGAGCATATCGTTCTATGGGATCGCCCGGCCTAATAATGAGTTTGCGAAAGACCTCAAACGTCACAGTGCTAGTCCTCTTAGTGCTCATCCCCTGAGCGCGTATCATCACGCTCTGCGAAAACGCGTTCGAAAAGTCAGCTCCCGCTAACGTTTTGCTTCCCCCGTAGTGAACAAAAGAGGTTCCCTTCGTGGGATGCTCCAACGTACGGGGAGCTAAGCGACTTTTCTCACGCTCTGCGAAAACGCGTTCTGAATCCCAGAAATCTCCGCCTAAGTTGACTAGCACAAGCGGCCAAAAAGCGGCCGCTTTCTGCTAGTCCTCTTAGTGCTCGATTTCTAGAGCGGGATTCATCACGCTCTGATTTTTGCGAACGTATTTTCGGGTTTTTGATGGCTTTATTGTTCGGATAATGTTATAGTTTATATAATATGTGAATGGAAGGAATGGGATAATGAGTAATATTTATGATACAGCTTATGAGTTGGAAAAGAATCTGCGCGAGGCTGCTGTGTTCACAGAGTTGTCTGCTGCTTATACAGCTATGAGAGAAGATCAAGTCGCTTTTCAATTGTTTGAGGAGTTCCGTAATGTGCAGATCGGTCTGCAGCAAAAGCAAATGACCGGCGCGGCGATCACGGATGATGATGTGGCTTCTGCGCAAGCGGTCGCTGAGAAAGCATCCGGCAATGAAGTCATCCAATCTTTGATGGCTAAAGAGCAACAGTTGAGCCAATTGATGGAAGAAGTCAATGCCATCATCACGAAGCCGTTGCAGGAATTATACGCACCTGCACAAGATTAAGACTTAGTTATTGACGATAAGCTGTGACCATTTCCGAAAAAATGGCCGGATGATAGATAAGGACAGGGTTCAACGCATTGCCTATCAATGCCATCCGATGTCCTTCATCCGATCTTCGAAGGAAATGGCGCAGTTTTTTTTGATTTTTTATGGGTGTTCCAAAGCAAACTTGCTTTGTCAGATTGAGTATGAATGCAGAAAGAAGGACAGCTTGTGATCACATTTATCCATACAGCGGATCTCCATTTGGACAGCCCCTTCAAAGGGATCAAACAGCTGGAGCCGCAACTTTTTGAAGCCATTTACCAGTCCACTTTCGATTCTTTCCGTGAATTGGTGACGCAAGCCATAGCGGCTGCAGTGGATTTCTTCCTGATCAGCGGGGATATTTACGATGAAGAGAATCAGAGCGTCAAAGCCCAGGCCTTTTTGAGGGATGAACTGGGCAGGCTGGATCGTGCCGGTATTCCGGTTTATTTGTCGCACGGGAACCATGACTTTCTCGGTAGGGAAGCGCTGAAACTGCAGCTTCCGGAGAACGTGACGGTCTTCGAAAAGGAAGTCGCGACAGAAATCCTGACCACCAAAACCGGGGAGCGCGTGGCCATTACCGGCTTCAGTTATGCTTCCAGGTGGGTCGAGGAGCGGATGATCGTCGAATACCCGAACCGGAATCACACTGTGGATTACCACATCGGCATGCTGCATGGTTATCTTGAAGGATTGAACGCTTCAGAAGGCGTTTATGCGCCATTTTCTTTGGGCGAATTGAATGCGAAAAACTATGATTATTGGGCATTGGGGCACATCCACAAAAGACAGGAGCTGCAATCGGCTCCGCCAGTCGTCTATTGCGGAAATACGCAAGGCCGGAATCCGAATGAGACCGAAGCAAAAGGAGCCTATCTGGTGACTCTCCGGAAAGGAATGGCACCTGCGTTGGCTTTTCTCCCGACGGCGCCGATTGTATGGGAAAAAGAGACTTTGTCGCTGCTCGGATGCAAAAACCTGAATGATGTGTCTGCGCGCATCGAGGAGCGGATGGAACACTATTGCTCCCGGCATGGAGCGAGTGTGCTGTTGTCGCTGCTCTTCACGGATATCCAGGAGCTTCATCCGGATGTCGTCAAAAAAATCGAGGATGAAGAAATCCTGGATGGTGTCAGACAATGGCTGGACCGGCCTTTCGTATATTTGTACCAGACAAAAATTGCGGTCGATACGGAAAAGGAACTGTTTTCTTTTGATCAGGTCATGAAGGAGAGTTTTTCGAAAAGTTGGGCGGAAATCAGCGCCGATGACGTATTCTATCAACAGTTGGACAGTTTTTTCCAGCATCCGCTGGTCCGGACGACATTCCCTGATTTAAAAAAAGACCGGCGTTTCAAAGAGGAAGTGCTGGCAGCCGCAAAGACGATGCTGGTGCAGGCGGTCGCATTCGAGGAGGATGACAGTGAAGATACGGAAGATTGAAATATATGGCTACGGAAAATGGGTGGACCGGCCTTTTGATGATATGCAGGATCTTCAGGTGTTCCACGGCAAAAATGAAGCCGGGAAAAGCACCTTGTCGTCCTTCATCAACAGCGTCCTTTTCGGATTCCCCAGCGCCCGCAAGAAAGACCAGAATCTGTACGTCCCGAAACAAACGCAAGCATACGGAGGCCGGTTGTTTCTGGAAGGAACGCGCTTCGGGGATGTCATCGTTGAACGGGTGAAAGACCGCAACAAAGGGCAGGCCGTCGTCACGTTGCCGGATGGCGTGCAGCAGACGACAAAAAATCTCGGGCGTTTCTTGTTGGGGATGGACAGTGAGACATTCGAGTCGTTGTACACATTCAAAATTGACAGCCTGCTTTCCTTGAAAAAGACCCAGAAAGAGGATCTGAACCATTATCTGTTGAGCATCGGCACCAGCGGGAGTGAGCGCTTGCTGCAATTGGCGAAAGAATACCGGGACGAAGCCGCAAAACGCTTCAAACCAAGCGGCAGCGTCCCGCCTTTGAACAAGAAAATCCAGGCCGCCGAAAAACTGCAGCGGAAGCTTCAGCAAGCGAAAGCGAAAAATGCGACGTATGAAGCTTCGCTGCTCCAGTTATCGGACAGCCAAAAACAGCAGACTGAACTGCTGGCGCGACAGCAACACCTGGAGCAGGAACAAACCGCAATCACCGAAAGCCTGCGATTGGCGGACAGTTATCAGGAATGGAAACGGCTGAACAAAGAAATTACGGCTGTCGATTACAGCGAGGTGCCGGAAGATGCCCGCTATCAGTGGCAGAACCAGCAGGAAAAAATAGCCGCTTTGATCCAAGCGCAGACGCAACTGCAGGAAAGGTCAGCGCAACTTCAGAAACAGCTTGACGAATATGCCCATGTCGGTTGGTACAAGGAGCACCAATCAGAGTTTGCGGCTTTGCAGCACGGTGCGGCCAGAACCCAAGCACACCTGAACAAGATCACTTACCTGGAAAATGAAATCAGTACCAACAAAGCCGATTTGGCCAAACAAAAACTGGCCTATGGGCTGAATCTGGCCCTTCCGGCACCGGAGCCGCTGAAAGAGGACGAACGCGGCAAACTCCAGCAGCTGGGCCAAGACATCACGCAAGTAGAAGAGCAGCTGCTGCGGCTGGACCACAGCATCAGTTTTCATGAGGAACAGCTGGAAAGCCTCCAACAGGAGGAAGGAAGGCTCCGGCACGAGAAGCTGGCTGATGATGCCTATGCAGCGCTGCAGCGCGAAGTGCAACAACCGGATCAGCCAAGCAACGCAACGGCTCCGACTAAACCGAATCCGATCGGCACGGCATCATTGATCGCGGCCGCTGGATTCGTGGCCCTGTCCTTTCTTCTTCCCGGATTCCGGACGGTTGCCTGGGCGTTGGCGGCCATGCTGGCTGTCTTGGGGGTGTTCCTGGCGGCAAGGAAGCCGGCGAAAAACAAGGACGAAGCTGCTTCCCCGCAAAGATCCCGCGAACAAGCGATGGAGCAGTTTCTCAAGCAAGCCGCTGTCCGGGAAAGAATCGAAGCCGTATCCAAAGAGCTCGAGGCTTTGCAGGATAAGTTCCTGAAACTCCTGAACAGCCGGGAAGAGGCGGAAGAGCAAGGAAAAGTGCTTCAAACCGAATGGACATCCTTCCTCCAGAAGAAAGGCTACCCCGCCCGCATGACGGCCGCGGAACTATTGCAAGCCGATCCCGGGGCCATGTTGGCGGAAAAAGCCGACCTCATCCTGAAGCAGGAGGCCGAAATAAGCGAACTGAAACTCGCCGTCGATCGATGGAATGAACAGACGGCTTTCATCCGCAGCCGTTTCCATTTGGAGCATCTCGGGGCGGCGGAAATGGTCGCGCGTTTTTCCGAAATACAGACTGCTGTTGTTGTGGAGGAAAACATGGCTGGGCATGTTCAAGAAAAAATCAATGAACTCCAGCAAGAGTTGGGGCAGGTGCAGCGCGATTTGGCTGAATCCCATCAGCTGAGACAGCGGTTGTTGGATCAGGCCAACGCCAAAACCGAAGCCGATTTCTACCAGTTGTTGGCCCTGAAGGAAAAGCAGGAGCAGAACCTCAAACGCAAAGAATTTTTGGATGAGCAGGTCAGTGGGCGCGAGCAACTTTTGAACCGGTACGGAGACGTGAAGAAAAGTACGGCCCTTAAGGAAAAAAATGAACTGGAACTGCAGCGGATCAAGGCCGAACTGGCGAAACTGCAAAGGACCGAAGTGGAACTGAGGCACCAGTTGGAACAGCTGGAAGAAGGCGGCACCTACAGCGCTTTGCTGCAGGAGTTCGCTTTGGCCGAAACCGAACTGAGGGAGCTTGCCGTCGAGTGGGCCGGCTTGGTTACGGCGGGAGAATGGATCGAAGGGGCATTGCGTTACGGAAAAGAGGATCGCCTGCCATTGATGCTCGAGGATACGATCACCTACTTCAGCCGATTGACGGAGGGTGCCTACACCAGCATCGCGTTCCAAAAGAATGGCATGAAAGTGCAGCGGAAGGACGGAACGACCTTTTTCCCGAACGAATTGTCCCAAGGAACAGTGGAACAACTCTACATTGCGCTGCGGCTGGCTTTTGTGAAGAACACTGCCGACATCGTCAGCATGCCGATCTTGATCGATGATGGTTTTGTGAACTTCGATAACGACCGGAAGAACATCATGTTCACGTTGTTGGATGAGCTGAGCAAGGATGTCCAGGTGCTCTTTTTCACGTTCGATGATGCTTGCATGCAACGATTTCCACAGGAACAGGTATACATGTTAAAATAAGAGCGAAAGGGGCTGATAGGCGTGGCCAAAAAAATATATGAATACGAAATCGATGATAATTTTGAAATTTACGTCCTGATCAAGAGCGCGGACGTCCGGTTGGCAAAAAATGGAAAGAAATTCATCGCTTTTACGTTTCAGGACCGCAGCGGTCAAATCGACGGCAAGTATTGGGATGCAAAAGAGGAGGACATCCGGCAATTCCAAGCTGGCCAAGTCGTGGCGGTAACCGGCAAAAGGGAGCTTTATCAGAACAATCCCCAACTGCGCATCACCAAGCTAAGAGTGGCACGGGAAGGGGAGCCGAACCGGCCGGAGCTTTATATGGAGCGCGCTCCGCTGAAATCGGAAGAGATGGTGGAGGAAGTCAGCCAGATCCTTTTTGAAATCACGAGTGCACCTATCAACCGGATCGTCCGCTTTATCCTCAAAAAATATCAGCGCGAATTTTTCGAGTATCCCGCTGCGAAACGGCATCACCACGCGATCGTCGGCGGCTTGGGATTCCATACGGTCTCGATTTTGCGCTTGGCAAAAACGGTCATCCAGCATTATCCTACAGTCAATAAATCTTTGCTGTATGGAGGGGTGATCCTTCACGATATCGGTAAAACGATTGAATTGAGCGGCAGCATGTCTACCGAGTATACGCTGAAGGGGAATATGATCGGGCACATTGTATTGATCGATGAGGAAATCACGAAAGCTTGTCTGGCGCTCAACATCGACGAAGACAGCGAGGAAGTCATTCTGCTGAAACACATCGTTTTGGCGCACCACGGCAAACAAGAATTCGGATCACCCGTGACGCCGCATCTTTTGGAAGCCGAAATCATCCATCATCTGGATAATTTGGATGCTTCCATCAATATGATCGATACGGCATTGTTGCGCACGACGCCGGGAACGTTCAGCGAACGCATCTTTGGGTTGGAGAACCGCAGCTTTTATAAACCGCTCTTCACCCAAACATCCGAAGAAGGCCAATAACAAGAACACGCAAGTTACCAGGCGCTGATGCCGGTAGCTTGCGTGTTTCGTATTGTCTATCCTAGTTTGCTGATTCAGCAGTGGCAGATTCTGATGTTGCTGATGCTGCTTCTGAACTGGCTGCTTCGGAAGTCGCAGCCGATGAGCTTGTTTCTTCAGCAGGCAAGAATTGGTCGATTGCTGCTGCCAAGTCTTCATCCTTGATTTCTACATTTGCTGCCTGGACAATTTTGGACATGACGGAAGTCAAGTAATCATTGTCGGCAAGTTTTTCGTCCATCATCAATTTTTCGATGTTTTCACGTTCTTCTTCCAATGTTCCTTTTTCTGTCTTCTCGATCATCTTGATGACGTGGTAGCCGTATTCGGTAGCGACCGGAGTTTGCGTGATTTCGCCTTCTTCAAGCGCATAAGCGGCATCCTCGAATTCCTGGACCATGTCGCCTGCGCCGAACATGCCGGTTTCTCCGCCATTTTCAGCAGTAGCTGTATCCGTGGAGTTGGCCTTGGCCAATTCCGCGAAGTCCGCGCCTGCGTTCAGTTGGTTGATCAGATCTACAGCAGTAGCCTCATCCGCAACCAGAATATGCTGCACATTGATTTGCGGTTTGTAAGTTTCATAGTAGGCTTCCACTTCTTCGTCCGTGAAGGTTGTTTCCTGTTTGACGGCTGCTTCGATCAGTTTGTTCAAGTAAAGCACGTCTTGGTATTCGTCTTTATTTGCGAAGCCGGATTGTGACAAGATATAGTTGAATGTTTCTTCGCCGCCGTATTGTTCGATGGTCGTCAACAGTTCAGCTTCCGTCTCAGCTTCCAATTCATTTTTTCCGATTGCGTCATTCAATACGTCGATCAA
The DNA here is from genome assembly GCF_900109135.1 of Trichococcus ilyis. Classification (GTDB taxonomy): domain Bacteria; phylum Bacillota; class Bacilli; order Lactobacillales; family Aerococcaceae; genus Trichococcus; species Trichococcus ilyis. The sequence goes on from NZ_FNYT01000022.1 coordinate 19,806, forward strand.
GATCAGGCGTTGCAATACAGTTTCGCCGATTGATGCTTTCATCGCGTCATATAATTCATCTTTTGTGATATCGCCTGCCGGAGTCGTTGCGACCGTTTCGCTGGTCGAGCAGCCCGCCAGCGTGATGGCCGTCAGGAAAGCGACGGACGTCAATACTAATTTCTTTTTCATGAATGTGGCACTTCCTATCTAATTTCTATTTATGAATCCCATGAATAACCAGTTATAAATATATCATAAACGCCGGGATTATGGAAAATATTCCTTAAAAACGCTAGCAAACTTCTCAGAAAATTCATATCTGCGGCCCGAACCGGAAGCGGGCAAAAACCGCAACATCGAACAAAAAAAGACTGCCCTGCCCGTAATCGGTACAGCGTAGTCCTCTTTTTGCCGGATTGTTTTAAGCGGGGCGGATCGAAGTCCGGCTCAGGAATTCCTGGTCGTCGGGATGCCCGGAAAATCTTTCGCCGGTGTTGAGGGTCGCGATCTTGCCCATGTCCTCCGTGGTGAGGCCGAAGTCGAAAATAGCGCGGTTTTCCCGGATGCGGCTAGGGGTCACCGACTTCGGAATGACGACGATGCCGCGTTCGATGTGCCAGCGCAAAACGATCTGGGCCGGTGTTTTTCCGTATTTTTCGGCAAGTTCAAGCAAAACCGGTTGCGCCAACAAGTCATTTTTGCCTTGGCCCAGCGGACCCCAAGCTTCGTGGACGATGGCATGCTGCGCCATGAAAGCGCGCAGTTCATCCTGCGGAAAGGCGGGGTGCGTTTCGACCTGATTGATCATCGGGATGATTTCCGTGTGCGCCATCAGATCCTCAAGGTGATGGATCTGAAAATTGGAGACTCCGATGGCTTTGATTTTGCCTTCGTTGTAGAGGTCTTCCATCGCTTTCCAGGTTTCGATGTAGTTGGCGGAAGCCCAGTGGATCAGGTACAAGTCGAGATAGTCCGTACCCAAGCGGTCCAGACTGGCTTGGAAGGCGGCTTTGGTTTCCTCGTAGCCGTGGTCATAATTCCAGACTTTTGAAGTCAGGAAAAGCTCTTCCCGGGGAATGCCGTTCTCTTTCAAGGCTTTCCCCAAAAACGCTTCGTTTTCGTAAATCATTGCGGTGTCGAAGTGACGGTAGCCCGCCTCCAAGGCAACGCGGATCGCTTCACTCAATTCGTTTTCGTCTTTCATCTTGAAAACACCCAAGCCGAGCTGCGGGATGGTTACGCCGTTGCTGAAGGTGACCTTCGTGATTTCGTTTCCCAAATTGAACACTCCCATCTTGCTTGATATATGCGTGTGCATGCTTTCAGGGTAACACAGCTGATCAGGGCAAGCAAATCATCCGCGCCGCACCGTGACAGATTGCTCAAAATGCAAATGTTTGATATCATAGAGCAACGAATCGAAAGGAAAAGGGGAATCATTGTGAGGTGTGAAATGAGTTCTGCGTTTTGCCGATGGCTGGAGATCAACAATTTTCATCTGAAAGTCGAGACCGCATTGGAGAGAAGCCTGCAGACGAACCATAATCTTTCTTTGAAAGAGTTCTATGTCCTTTATTTCTTGTCGCAAGAGCCGGAACGGAAACTGAAACTCCAGGATCTGGAGGAGAAGGTCGGCTTAAGCCAAAGCGCTGTATCCAGATTGGTCAGCAAGTTTGAAGCAAAGGGGTGCGGAGCTTTGGAGCGAAACATCTGCGATGCAGATCGGCGGATCGTCTATACTTCCTTGACGGAAACAGGGGCGGCGAAGCTGGAGGCAGCGGCTGCGACCGTGGAGAAGGTGCTTGCGGAGTCTTTTTCGGAAATGCCGATACAGAAACTTATCGAAAAGGCCGATGACCAAAATAAGTAACCATTTTTTGATTCGGCTGTGCCCACCTATAACTAAAATAAGACGCTCCTAATGACCGGTCGTCCGGTGCGCATTTTGGAGCGTCTTTTTTTGTGGTTCGGCTATTGGTTCGGCTTATCGGCCGCAGCGGGCGGCTGCGTTTCCATGTTTGCTGTGGCTTTTTCGATATCTTCCGTCAATACGGCAAGCTTGTCGTTGATGCGGTTGATCCTGGGTTGGGCCTGTTGCGTGAAGCTTTCGATCGATCTTGTGATTTCCTCCGAGACGGCATTGACGGAAGCCAGACCTTCGTTGGTCAACGATTGGATCGCTTTGCGCAACCCTTGGACGCTTTCGTTCAGATCTTCGACAGCCAGGGTGTTGTCCGCAAGGTAGGCTTTCGCCTTTTCGCGATTTTCCTTGCCGCTGTGCGGAGCATTCAGCAATCCCAACAGACCACCTACTACTGTGCCGAATAATAATCCTTCCATGAATGAGCGCATATCTAGTCCTCCAGACTCTCTTTGATGGATGCAATCACTTTTGCCAATTCTTCCTGCGAATATTTTCCTTCATGCGTCTTCCACTTCAAGCCGAAACCATCCGTATCCGAATCTTCATAGCGCGGCAAGAAGTGGATATGCGAGTGGAAAACGGATTGGTAAGCGATGGAACGGTTGTTGTTCAGGATGTTCAAGCCCAAAATGTCGTCGCTGGAGCGTTCGATTGCGCGTGCGATTTTTGGGATGCGGGAAAAGACTGCTTTCGCCAATTCCTCATCGAATTCAAAAATGTCAGCGACATGTTTCTTGGGCACCAACAGCGTATGCCCTTTTGTGACTTGGGATAAATCCAGAAAAGCGATGACGACATCATCTTCGTAGACGATGTTGCTCGGGATTTCATGGTTCGCGATTTTGCAAAAAATACAATCTGTCATATTCTTGACCTCTTTCTGTCCGTAATCTGATTATTCTATGCCTTAACTTTATCATATTTGCGTTTCTTTTCATATCGCAAGGTCGAAATGCCGGACCTGTCAGGAAGATTTTTGGGATAAGCCAGGGCTATGCTATAATGTAAGGCACAAACGCATACGAAAGGGACGGTCGAATGTCACTATTACTTGAGAATGTCACGGGCGGCTATACGCAGCTGCCTGTCATCAAAAATATAAATTTTGAGGTCAAACCCGGCGAATTGACCGGATTGATCGGGCTGAACGGAGCGGGAAAGAGCACGACCATCAAGCACATCATCGGACTGATGCTGCCTTTCAGCGGCAAAATCGCGATCGCAGGCAGGACGTTGCGCGATGACACGGAACGCTATCGCCAGTCCTTCGCTTTTATCCCGGAAACGCCGGTGCTGTACGAGGAGCTCACTTTACGGGAGCATCTGGAGATCACCGCGATGGCTTACGGAATCGCGGAAACAGTCGCCTTGGAAAAGGCGATGCGCTACATTCGGGAGTTCCGCCTGGAGGACAAACTGGACTGGTTCCCGGCCTATTTTTCCAAGGGCATGAAACAAAAAGTGATGATCGTTTGCGCATTCATGCTGGATGTGCCGGTATACGTCATCGACGAACCGTTCCTGGGGCTGGATCCGCTGGGCATCCACTCCTTCCTCGAGATGGTCAGGGAGAAAAAAGCGCAGGGAGCAGCCATTTTGATGTCTACGCATGTATTGGCCTCCGCCGAGAAAGAGTGCGATAATTTCGTCCTGCTCCATCATGGCGAAGTCAAGGTGACGGGCACGCTGGCGGACTTGCAGCGCGAAATGGGGATGCCGGGAGCGAGTCTTGATGAGCTTTACATCAGCCTGACGAAAGAAGTGGCGCACCCATGAACCTGGACAGCATCTGGAAAAAAAGGCAGCACATGCATCTGAAGAAATTCAGCCGCTACAGCAAGTACATCTTCAACGACCATTTCGTCCTGGTGCTCCTGTTTCTGATGGGAGCATTGGCATACCAATATTCCGAATTCGTGAAAACCATTACCCCCGATTTCCTGTTGGGAAAACTGCTGATCGTAATCCTCTTTTCCGGCAGTATCTTCATCGGCAAACTGGCCACTTTCCTGGAACCGGCCGATCAAGTGTTCCTTTTGGCGAAGGAAAAAGAATGGGGGAGCTATTTCAGGAAAGCGAAAAAATACAGCCTGATCCTGCCGTCCGTGCTTTTGTTCTTTTTGGCAGCCGCAGCGATGCCGATGCTTTTTGCAGGGAGAACGATCGGAGCGATTGATTTCCTTCCCATTTATGCAACCTTGATTCTGTTGAAAAGCATCCATTTGGATCTGCAAGAATGGGGCCTGAAGATAGGCGAAAGGAAAGTTCAGCGAAAAAACAACCTTTACTTGTTCGGGGCCGCGATTTTTTCGTTCAGTATCGCGATATTTTTCAATCCATGGGTTGCGCCCGTTCTTGTAACGCTGTATACTATGTTTCTGCGTAAAAAAGTACAAGTGGCGTTTGAGGCGCGCTATCCGCTCTATCAATGGGAGCGGATGATCGCCTCTGAAGAACAACGGAAAGCTCGGATAAACCGGATCATCAACCTGTTTACCGATGTTCCCCAAGTGCAGAGCAAGGCAAAAAGAAGAAAATATTTGGACGCCTTGTTGCGGTTGGCGGGAGGCGACAGCAATCCCTATCGCTATTTATTCGCTCGGGCGTTTATCAGGGGGACTGATTACAGCGGCTTGTTTTTCCGTTTGGCGGGCATCGGGGCGGTATTGCTTCTGTTCACGCCATCAGCCGAATTTTCTCTGGGCCTCAGTCTGCTGTTCCTTTATTTGACAGGTTTCCAATTGCTGCCGTTATATTTCCATTTCAATGAGAATGTGATGTACCGGCTTTATCCTGCCAGGCAGGCTGAAAAATTTGCCGGCTTTAAACGGCTGCTTGGCAGCCTGTTGGGAGCGGAGGGGCTCCTTTTTGCGGCAATCATTTTTGCCAATAACGGCTGGCAAAGCGGATTGGCCGCCTTAGCCTTAAATGCCGGATTCATCTGGTTTTTCAGCCGATTCTACATGGTCAGGCGCACGCAAAAAAGGGATACGGCCTTGCACTGAGGCTCAGCGGATCCCCGCCTCGGCACCGAAAGAACATGGAATATTCTTGACTGAATATGTAAAGAAATCTAAAATGATAGTTGTATGCGAGTGGGTGTCTTTGCGCTTCGGAAGCAAATTGATCTGCATCGCCAAGCGGGCACGTAGCGTGTGAACAGAAGAGCAGACCGAGATAGCTGGGGCTTTCGTCCCGGCTCCTTCTTTTCAACAGGACAAAGCAAAATCAATGACAGGGTAAGGAATGAGCTCGATGGATTATAAAATGGACTCAGGGTGGCGGCTATATCCCATCGGAGGAGACACAGGACAAGCTTATATGGGCACCAGAGCCGAGGAAAGAGTCTTTTTGAAAAGAAACTCTTCACCTTTCTTAGCTGCGCTTTCCGTCGAGGGGATCACGCCGCGCCTGATCTGGACCAAACGGGTCGGCAATGGGGATGTCCTGACAGCTCAAGAATGGCTTAACGGCAGGGAACTGAATCCGGATGAGATGAAAGGGAAGCCGGTGCGTGATATCCTGCATCGGATCCATCATTCCGAAAATCTCCTGAAGATGCTTCAGAAGGTGAAGGGGGAAGTCTTCAACCCGATCAATTTCTATAATCTTTATGTAGCGGACCTGCCCGATGACCTGAACTCAAATACGGTCCTGCAGCAGGTGACGGAATACGTGAAGAACAGCATCGCCAGTGTCGATGACTCGCACAAGACGGTCTGCCACGGAGACGTGAACCGGAAAAATTTCCTGTTGGACGAGGAAGCCCGGCTGTATCTGGTGGATTGGGAGATGGTCAAAATCGCCGATCCGTTCTACGACATCAGCACTTTGCTGGTGCAATACGTTCCTTATGAAGATTGGGGAGCATGGTTGCACCAATATGGTTTGCGGATGAATGACAATATGGAGCGCCGGTTGGAGTGGTACAGCATGATGGTGTGCTTGTGCATGATCAAAAAGAGCCATTCCCAGGAACGCAATAAGGAAATGAACCAGCTGATCCTATTGCTGAAGCAGCTTTACCAGAACCGCATCAACAGTTATCTATGAAATCCTCTTCGTCCGACACGAACGGAAAGGATTTCTTTTTTCGAAAAAACAGATCAGAAAGAGGAGAATTATGCGCGTAAGAAATAAACCATGGGCTGCCGAAAAATTGGCTGAGAACACCCAATATGTAGTGATGGAACCAGCAGATTGGAAAGGGAAATGGCGGGAGCGCTTCGGCAATGATCAACCGATCCATGTGGAAATCGGCTCCGGCAAAGGGCAGTTCATCGTGGAGATGGCCCGTATGCATCCCGAAGTGAACTACATCGGCATCGAACGTCAGACGAGCGTGGCGGTCATGACGCTGGATAAGATGCTTGAAGCGGGCCTGACAAATGTCCAACTGCTGAATACGGACGGAGAAAACGTAGCGGATTTCTTTGCGGAGGGCGAAGTGGACCGCATCTATCTGAACTTTTCCGATCCTTGGCCAAAATCCAAGCATGATAAACGCCGTTTGACCTACAAAAAATTCCTGCGCAACTATGAGCAGATTCTGGTCTCGGGCGGGGAAATCCATTTCAAGACGGACAACCAGGGCTTGTTTGAATATTCGTTGGCGAGCTTCTCGCAGTACGGCATGACTTTGAAACAAGTCTGGTTGGATCTGCACAAGAGCGACTTTGAAGGGAACATCATGACGGAGTACGAAGCGAAGTTCTCTTCCCGAGGAGACCGCATCTACCGCGTCGAAGCAGCTTTTCCGAAAAAAGCAACGGTTGATCCAGAAAAATAAAACCCAAAACAAAAGCGAAGGAATGGAGCTGCGATGCTCTGTTCCTTCGCTTTTTCGGTTTTTTTAAAGTTTATAAAGATCCAATATAGTGCCTGTATAGGCATCGGCGATGAATTCGTATTGCACCAAAACGCCATCTTCTTTGCGGGAAATTCCCCCGTAATACACATCCGTCTTGGAAGAAAAACGGCTGAGAGGGACAGGGTGCAGCTCGATCCAGGATCCTTCGATGGGAGCTTCAGCCAAGAACATCTTCTTGACGTTTTCCAGGATTTTGTCGCCGTTCACGGTCCGTTTCTGTTCATAGCAAAGGGCCGTCACGACTGAACCAAGCACAAGTCCGGCTCCGAACAAAATGCCGCCCAAGATTTCTTCTTTGTGTTTTTTGCACATGCATTTTTCCAAAAAGTTCATCTTCTGTTCCTCCTCAAAGTAATGCGCTTTCTTGTTTTCTTCTTTCAGTATAGCAATAATACGCATAAAATAATAGGGAAATGTCACAGCCCCGGACCGCAGGAAGGAAACGTTTGCGGAACCGGAGGCTGTTTCGGAACGAATGGAATCGTTGCTATGACAAGGATGCTGCGCTATAATGGAAAGGATAGCCAGACAACAAAGGGGGATCGGGAGCGGCAAAAGCAGAGGATACGTGCTGCTCCATTCAAATATGGAAGACAAAACATTTGCATTGATCAAAGAATTGACTGAATTGCAGGGAACAAGCGGAAACGAACGCACTATCCGCAACTATATGCGCGAGAGAATGACGCCTTTGGTGGATCGCGTCGAGACGGATGGCTTGGGCGGCATTTTCGGGATCAGAGATCATGAGGACGGATCGGCACCGCGCATCATGGTTGCGGCGCACATGGATGAAGTCGGCTTCATGGTGGCCGGCATCACGGATCGCGGGCTCTTCCGGGTCGTTCCGTTGGGGGGCTGGAATGCTTACGTCGTTTCGGCGCAACGCTATACACTGCAGACTTCTAAAGGCGATGTTCCGGTGATTTCTTCTTCCGTTCCGCCACACTTGTTGCGGGGGGCCAGCGAAGGCCATAAAGTCAAAGTCACGGATATCCTGTTCGACGCCGGCTTCGATTCAAAAGAAGAGGCGCTTGCGTTCGGAGTCCGTCCCGGCGATACGATCGTTCCGCAAACCGAAACGATTTGGACCGCCAACAAGAAGAAAATCATCGCAAAAGCCTGGGACAACCGCTATGGGAATACGGTCGTTCTGGAAACGCTGGAAGCACTGAAGGATGAAAAGCTGCCGAACACATTGATTGCCGGCGCCAACGTCCAGGAAGAAGTCGGCCTGCGCGGCACGAAAGGAGCTGTCCATAAATTCAAACCTGATCTGTTCTTCGCGGTGGACTGCTCCGCTGCGGACGATCTGACGACCACAAAGGACACGTTCGGGCACCTGGGCGAAGGCTTCCTTTTGCGGATCCAGGATCCCGGCATGATCACGCTGAAGGGGATGCGCGAATTCCTGCTGGATACGGCGGAGACGCACGCGATCCCGTATCAATATTTCGTTTCCAAAGGCGGAACGGATGCCGGTGCCGCCCATGTCATGAATGACGGGGTGCCGAGCGCGGTCATTGGCGTCTGCGCCCGCTACATCCACACGCATCAGACGATGTTCCATATCGATGATTATGCTGCTGCCAAGGAAATGGTCGCGCAAGTCATCAAAGCATTGGACAAGAGCACGTATGAAACCATCATGGCGATGAATTAGTAAGGAGGAAGAGACTTATGGAGAAGCTGAAAGAGTTGGATCAATTCAAAGAGTTGCGTGATTCGGGAAAAACGGTGTTCGTCTTTATGACAGGCTGGTGCCCGGATTGCCATTACATCCGCCCATTCATGCCCGAGGTGGAGGACCGGTTCGCGGATTTTCGTTTCGTCTAAATAGATCGCGATGATTTCGCTGCGTTGGGCGAAGCTTTGCAGATTTCTGGAATTCCGAGCTTTGTCGCCTATGATAAAGGACAGCTTCTGGGGCGTTTCGTTTCCCGCAACCGGAAGACCCAAAAAGAGATTGAAGCCTTTTTGGCAGAATTGTGATACTATTTCGTTTGGACAAAAATACAGAAGAAGCAAAAAGGGGCAAACAGAATATGTGGTTAAGTTTTTATAATCGTGAAGCAGTCGGGGATACATTGATGTTGACGAAAGGGGATATCGCCGTCCGCCAGGAACAAGCTTGCGAATCAAAAGGCAATGTGACGCGCATTTTCAACAACCGCACGGATGAAACGATGGGATACAACCTTTTTTCGATTTCCGAATCGTTGCCAATGGATGCAAACGGCCAAGTGCTGTTATCCGATGAAGAGGTCGCCAAAGTCAATGAATTGATCCAAGCGGCAGGTTTCAGCGATGCGGTCGTCGTCGATCGTTCGCCTAAATTTGTCGTGGGCTACGTCAAGGAATGTGTGCCGCATGAAGATTCCGATCATCTCTCCGTAACGCAAACGGAAGTGGACAACGGCGAAGTGCTGCAGATCGTTTGCGGAGCGGCGAACATCAAAAAAGGGCAACGCGTCGTCGTAGCCAAACCGGGCGCCGTCATGCCCAACGGTCTGATCATCTGGCCGGGTGAATTGCGCGGCGTTGCCAGCCAAGGCATGATCTGTTCTGCGAAAGAATTGCAGCTGGAAAATGCCAGCCCCAAAAAGGGAATCCTGGTCTTGGATGACAGTTATACGACAGGCGCAGCGTTTTTCAAATAACACTATGGAATTTTGATTGAAAAAGAAGTACTATTATAAAGGAATTTCATTGATGCCGGGCACAAGGGTGTCGGGAGCAGAACAAGAGAGGAGCAGACTGGATGAGTCGCTATGATGGACCAAGTTTTTTTCGGCATGACCATCGTTCGGGAACGGAAGGAAGTCATCCTGCAACACATAAGTTTGATTTTCCGAATTACCTGAAAAAAGAGAATGAAGAGCATGGCAGCCTGGAAGAAAAAGGCGATTCTGCGCAACCATCCGCCTACATCTCGCAAGATTTGCTGCAACCGATGGATACAGTCCCATTCATCCGCCACAACAAGGATGCTTTTGTTTCTTTCAGGGATCAAGCTGTGAAGCCTGTGGAAGGCGTTTTTGCAGCCGAGAAAAAGCGGCTGAAGGGTGAGAAGCAGAAGGAGCGACGCACTGAGCTGGGCATGCATCCTTTCGCCTCGTACAAAAGCAGAAGGCCTTTCCAATTGACCGAAATACCGGAACCGTTGAAAGGCTGGGACAATCTGAAGCAAAAGAAAATAGACTACCGCGCGCTTGCGGCAGCATTGAGGAAAAACAGCTCGGATCTGCTTGTTTTCGAGCTTGCATCAGCTGTCGACGGCAATGCGATCCAAGGGGAAGACAGCATTGAAAAAAGTGATCTGTCGCCGTTGGAAGGCAAAGCCAAACGGGCGATGAACCGCTCGTTGTTGGGAATCATGGAGCAGGAACGCTCCTACGATGTTGCCGAAAAATTTGTTCATGAGCCTGACGAGACTGCCGAAACGGCTGGGTCCTCGTATTTTTAGTTATTGATTTGCAATATTCGGCTGGTTTATGCACTGCGTTTGACGATGCAATGAAATGATTGACATGTTTGAAACTATCTTTTAAACAATTTCATGTATTTTCTTAATCCGTGCGTGCTATACTGATGGCAATTCAACAGCTGGACTGCATGTCATCAGGTCCTAAGCGAATGTTTGAGAGACAAACATCAGAAGGTAGCCGAAAGACTAACCTTCCTTATTCATTTGGAGGTAATTATGGAAACGGAAACGATTTATCATTTTGTCGGCATCAAAGGTTCTGGGATGAGTGCATTGGCATTGATCCTGCATGGGAAAGGTTACCGTGTACAAGGATCGGATGTCGAAACCTATTTCTTCACGCAAAAAGGTTTGGATGATGCAGGCATCAAAATCATGCCCTTCAGTGAAGCAAATATTGCGCCAGGTCTGACGGTCATTGCAGGGAATGCTTTCCCTGACTCGCATGAGGAGATCGCGAAAGCGATAGAACTGGGCTTGCCGGTTATCCGCTACCACGATTTTATCGGCGGTCTGATCAAGAACTACAAGAGTGTGGCCATTACCGGGTCGCACGGCAAGACAAGCACAACCGGATTATTGTCCCACGTTTTGGACGGGATCGCTCCGACAAGCTATCTGATCGGCGATGGCACTGGTTTCGGCCGGGAGGACGCGGAGTACTTTGTGTTGGAAGCTTGCGAATACAGACGGCATTTCTTAGCGTATTCACCGGACTATGCCATCATCACGAACATCGATTTCGATCATCCGGATTACTATCAGGACATCAATGACGTATACAATGCCTTCGATACGTTTGCGTCCCAAGTGAAAAAGGGTGTCATCGCCTGCGGAGAAGATGCCTATGTCCGTGAATTAAAGGGCAAGTATCCGGTCACATTCTATGGCTTTGGTGAAGACAATGATGTCATCGCCAAAAATATCACGAAAAACACAAACGGCAGTCAATTCGACGTGGAAATAAATGGCGAAAGCTTCGGTCATTTTGAGATTCCGTCATTCGGCACGCACAATATCCTGAATTCCTTGGCCATCATCACATTCAGCTGGCTGGAAGGTTTGGATAGAGACAAAGTCGCGGCGCAACTGAAGACTTTTTCGGGTGTCAAACGCCGCTTCAGCGAGAAGATCATTTCCGATATGGTCGTCATCGATGACTATGCGCACCATCCGTCAGAGATCCGCGCAACGTTGGATGCAGCCAGACAGAAATACCCAACCAAGGAAATCATCGCGATTTTCCAACCGCATACTTTCACTCGTACGGTCGCCCTCTTGAGCGAGTTCGCCGAGTCGCTGGAATTGGCCGACAAGGTCTTCCTTTGTGACATCTTCGGTTCCGCACGCGAAAAGGACGGCCAGGTTTCGATCGGTGATTTGGCCGATAAAATCGAAAAAGGCGCAACGGTTTTGAACGTCAACAATATGTCGCCGCTGTTGCAGTTCCATGACGCAGTCGCTATTTTCATGGGTGCGGGGGATGTTCAGAAATTCGAAATGGCCTATGAGGAACTTTTGAGCCACAGTGTACCGACAAAAAATTAATTCAGTAGAACGGTTCTGATTCGCAGATACCGCTCCCGTTTCGCAAACAGTGGATGGCCACAAAAGAGGTGGCCATCCACTGTTTGCTCCAACGACCGGGTATCTAAACGCGAATCATCACCCATTTATTTAGAACGGTTCTGAATCCTCAGTAAAAAGTGCCTCAACGGTCTCTGTACTTAGAAGGCCAAAGACCTCAAACGTCGCACTGTGACGTTTGAGTGCCTAACGCTGAGCTCAGGATTCATCACACACTATTAGCCCAGGGATTGTTTCCTGGGCTTTTTCCAATAAATGGGACCGGAGAGCTAAACGGCTTTTATCGGAAGGGCGTTTTTGATATGATAGACATATATGTGTTCAAAGAAAGGAAAAGTGAAAATGGGTCTGAAAGACATAAAGCTTGGGAAATCGATTGATGAAATTCAAGAGGGGGATTCGTTGACCGTCACGGAAATCATCGAAGACAAAGATATTTTGCTGTATCTTGGTTTGACGAACGATGGGAATCCGCTCTATATTCAACATGATTATTCGCAGACGACTCGGTTCCAAAAGCCGATTGTGCCAACCGTTTTGTTGGTGGGGATCTTGACGAGCAACGTTTCCAAACATTTACCGGGTCCTGGTTCACATATTGTGGATGTTTCTTTGAATGTAATCGAACCGATCTACCACAACAGCACGATCACGTTCAACTTCGAAGTGGAGCGCGTGGATGAGCGCCGCGAACAAGTGACCATCAGTGTCGTCGGCACAAATATGGAGAATGAACGGGTCTTGGATGCCGAATTGATTGTGGAGACGCCCCGCAAGTTGGTTTTTGATGAGGAAGAGAATATGATCGGGGACGATCAAAAAGAAGACGATGCAACTGTCGATACGGGCGCAAACCCCACATCCAAGACAGAAAGCGAATCAGAATAAGCAGAGTTAGGATGTTGACAGATGACTGACAAAAAGAAAAAACTAGTATTGGTGGACGGCAGCAGTGTGGCGTTCAGATCCTTTTTTGGATTGCCGAATCTGGATGGATTCCGCAACAAAAATGGATTGCATACGAATGCACTTTATGCCTTCAACAACATATTGGAACGCATTTTCCAGACGGAGGAACCTACCCATCTGTTGGTGGCGTTCGATTCAGGAAAAACGACTTTCCGTAATGACCTTTATGGCGATTACAAAGGGGGCCGTGCCAGCATGCCTTCGGAATTGTCGGAACAATGGCCTTATTTCGGCGTGTTGGTCCATGCTTTCGGAGGGAAGACATACGAGCTGGTCAATTATGAGGCGGACGACATCATCGGAACCTACTCGCGGTTGGCCGATCAGGCCGGCTATGAAGTCGTCATCATTTCAGGCGACAAGGATATGATCCAATTGACGACAGATAATATCCGGGTCGATATCACCGTCAAAGGCGTTTCGGAATTGAAATCCTACACCCCGGACGTCATCCGTGAAGAATACGGCATCGAACCGAAACAGATCATCGACATGAAGGGTCTGATGGGGGATTCGTCGGATAATTATCCGGGCGTCACCAAAGTCGGCGAGAAGACCGCTTTGAAGCTCTTGACCGAATACGGCTCCATCGAAAACCTTTACGAGCATATCGATGAACTGAAGAAAAGCAAGATGAAAGAGAACCTCATCAATGACAAAGACAATGCCTTCATGAGCAAAACGTTGGCCACGATCGATCTGGATTCGCCCGTGACATTGGCGCTCGATGAACTTGCGGTTGAAGGCAAGCAGATGGACAAGCTGACCGATTTCTATCGCGAAATGGATTTCAACAGCTTCCTGGACAGACTGGGCGTGGCTTCGGAAGACCGCTCGGAATCTTTTGGGGATATCCATTTCGAAGTGCTGACCGAAATCGGTCCCGATCATTTCACGGACCGGATGGCACTGTATGTGGAGATGCTCGAAGACAACTACCATGAGGGCAAAATCCTCGCAGTCAGCTGGGGGACGGATGAGGAAATCTACACGGCTTCATTGGAAACGGTATTGGCGAGTGCCGCCTTCAAGGGATGGGCTGAAAATGCCGAAGCCAAGAAAATTGTCTACGACGGCAAACGGACGATGGTCATGCTGCATTATGCCGGCATCGCATTGGCGGGCATCGATTTTGATATCCTGCTGGCTTCCTACATCCTGAATGCGAAGGACAACAGCAAAGACCTGGCGCAAGTCGCCCAGGAATATGGCTACAACGATGTCTCCTTTGATGAGGCCATCTACGGAAAAGGCGCCAAAACTGCCGTTCCCGAAGACGCCGTGCTCCATGATCATTTGGCGCGCAAAGTTAAGGCGATCCAGGCACTGTTTGCCCAATTGAATTCTGAACTGGAAAGCAATGTGCAAAAAGATCTGTATTACGAAATGGAACTGCCGTTGTCGTTTGTGTTGGCGCACATGGAAATCCAGGGGATCAAGGTGGAACCGCAGCGTCTGCTGACGATGAAAGAGGAATTCGCCGGCCGTTTGCTTGAAATCGAGAAGACCATCTATGCCGAAGCGGGGGAAGCGTTCAACATCAACTCGCCGAAGCAGCTGGGTGTCATCCTGTTCGAGAAGATGGGCTTGCCCGCCATCAAAAAGACGAAAACGGGCTATTCGACGGCGGTGGACGTGCTGGAAAAACTGCAGGCGCAAGCGCCGATCGTGGAGCATATCCTAAATTACCGCCAGTTGGCCAAGCTGCAATCGACCTACGTGGAAGGTCTCCTGAAATTCATCAAACCGGAAACCGGCAAGATCCATACGCGTTATCAACAGACATTGACGCAGACCGGCCGGTTGAGTTCCGTCGATCCAAACCTGCAGAACATCCCGATCCGGATGGAGGAAGGCCGAAAAATCAGGCAAGCCTTTGTTCCCCAACAAGCGGGCTGGAAGCTTTTCGCATCCGACTATTCACAGATCGAATTGCGTGTCTTGGCGCACATTTCCGGGGATGAGCATTTGCGCGAAGCCTTCCTGGAAGGCCAGGATATCCATACTTCGACTGCGATGCGCGTTTTCGGCATAGAGCATCCGGAAGACGTCACCGCCAATCTGCGCCGACAAGCGAAGGCCGTCAATTTCGGGGTTGTCTACGGCATCAGCGACTACGGTTTGTCCCAAAACCTGAACATCACGCGAAAAGCCGCTCAGGAATTCATTGACCGCTATTTCGACAAATATCCGGGAGTGAAACAGTACATGGAGGACGTCGTCAAAGAAGCGAAAGAGACCGGCTATGTCGAGACGCTTTTACACAGACGCCGCTACCTGCCCGACATCCATAACCGCAATTTCAATCTGCGCTCGTTCGCGGAACGGACCGCGATCAATTCGCCGATCCAAGGCACGGCTGCCGATATCATCAAAGTCGCGATGGTCCGGATGGATAAAGTCCTTAAGGAAAAAGGTCTGCAGGCCAATATGCTGCTGCAGGTGCACGATGAACTGATCTTCGAATGCCCGGAAGAAGAAATTCCGGTATTGGAGAAACTTGTTCCGGAAATCATGGAGCACGCCGTCTCCTTGGCTGTGCCGCTCAAAGTGGACAGCAACTTCGGCGACAGCTGGTATGAAGCAAAATAAACAGCCACAAAATGACAAAAGAAAGGGGGATTGCTTATGCCGGAATTGCCGGAAGTAGAAACGATCCGCAAGGGGCTCATCAACCTTGTAGGAGGAGCCGTCATCACGGATGTGGCCGTCTTTTGGGATCGCATGATCACGCCGCCTTTTTCCACGGAACGGTTCAAGACGGTGTTGCGCGGTGAACAGATCCACACCATCGAACGCCGCGGCAAGTATCTGATTTTCTTGCTGGACCACTGGGCGATGATTTCCCATCTGCGGATGGAAGGCAAATATGAGGTGAGCGAATCCGGCGAGCCGCTCAAGAAGCATACCCATGTCATTTTCTATCTCGCCGATGGCCGCCAATTGCGTTACCTTGACGTGCGCAAGTTCGGCAAATTCACCTTGCTGCCGATCGAAAAGCGGGATGATTATGAACCTTTCAAAAAGATGGGACCGGAGCCGACCGTAGATTTCTTCAAATTGAGCAAATTCAAAAAAGACCTTTCCAAGTCGCACAGGGCGATCAAAGCGGTCATCCTCGACCAAAACATCGTTGCCGGCGTAGGGAATATCTATGCGGATGAATCGCTCTTCCAGGCCCGGATCCACCCGCTGCAAGCGGCTGATACAATCGGGCCGGCTGCAGCCAAAAGATTGCACGAAGCCATCATCGATGTGATCAGCAGATCGGTGGAAGCCGGAGGGTCGACGATCCGGACCTACAAAAACACGTTGGGGGAGGCCGGAAAATTCCAAGTCTCCCTTGCCGTTTACGGCCAGACCGGGCAACCTTGTCCGAATTGCGGCCATCAGATCGAAAAAATAAGGGTTGCACAGAGAGGAACGCATTATTGTCCGCATTGTCAACAAATGCCAAGGGTCCGTACGAAGGCGACAGACAGCACCGACATTGCGTACAAAGGGGCGAGATAAACGAACATGAGCTATATATTGGGTCTTACAGGAAGCATCGCTACAGGGAAATCGACTGTAGCGAAGCTGTTTTTGTCTGCAGGCATACCGGTCGTGGATGCGGATCTGGGAGCAAGAGCTGTCGTTCTTCCCGGAACGCCGGGATTGGCGGAAATCATCCGGCATTTCGGGACTGCCTACCTGCTTCCGGACGGCACGCTGGACCGCAAGCGTTTAGGGGCGCTGATCTTTTCGGATGAAGAGAAGCGAGCCGAGCTGGACGCACTGATCCACGAACGCATCAGAGAGTGGATTCATGCAGAAAAAGCGCGCTATATCGCAGCAGGCCATCGACTGGTTGTGCTGGACATCCCTTTGCTGTACGAAGGTGGCTACCAGCAAAGTTGCGATGCCGTGATGGTCGTCTATGTTCCGGAAGAGCTCCAATTGCAAAGGCTGATGATCCGCAACCATTTGGATGAAAAGGAAGCCAAGCGCAGAATCAGCAGCCAACTTTCGATCGAAAAGAAAAAAAAGCTGGCTGACTTTGTCATCGATAATTCCGGGACGATCGCGGAAACCGGAAAACAAGTCAGCGACTGGCTGCGCAAGTATGGCTACGCCTAGCCTGACGGTCCCGGAAAGACCATCTTTTCAAGGTTTTTGAGCCACAAGTATGTTATAATGAAGCGATAATAAACGAAAGAAAAGGGGGAAAGCCGATGCAATGCCCAAAATGTCACTATCACGGGTCGCGTGTTGTCGACAGCCGTCCAGCAGATGAGGGGAAAGCCATCCGTCGCCGGCGCGAGTGCGAACAATGCCATTTCCGCTTCACTACATTCGAAAGGATCGAGCAGACACCGTTGCTTGTCATCAAGAAAAATGGTGCGCGCGAAGAATTCAGCCGTGAGAAGTTGTTGCGGGGATTGATCCGCTCCTGCGAAAAACGGCCGATCGCCCTTGAACAATTGGAGACGGTCGTCAATGAAGTGGAAGCCGAAATCCGTGCCCTCGGGGAAAACGAAGTATCCAGCATCGTCATCGGGGAATACGTCATGGATAAGTTGGCCAAAATAGACGATGTCGCCTACATCCGTTTCGCGAGCGTTTACCGCCAATTTTCGGACCGGAAAACCTTCCTTGACGAACTGAAGAACATGGAGAAGAAGAAAGCCGAACAAGCGGCTGCCGAACATTCAGTCTTCCCATCATCCGATGCTCATCCATCCGAGGCAGGCCCCGGAAAGGAAGAGCCTGAATGAGCTATCCATGGCAAAACATCAGTCCCAAGGATCCGTTCCGGGCAAGCCAGACCAGCTTGATATCCGATGTGGACCGCAAAATCCTGACACAACTGTACCAACCCATCATCGGGCCGCATGCATTCAGCCTATACTTGACGCTGCTCGCAGAGATTCCGCAGGATACCTATTGGAGCAGGGATCTCCTCCATGCCGAACTATTGGCTTTATCCAATGTCGGAATCCCGGAATTCTACCAAGCCCGCGTCAAGCTGGAAGGGATCGGGTTGCTGAAGACGTTCCTTGTGAACGAGCCTGCGAAGCAGTATCTGTACGAATTGCAGCAGCCGCTTTCCAGTCATGCCTTTTTCCGCGATGACCTGATGGGCCTGCTGCTGTACGAGAAAGTCGGCGAACGGAAATACCGCGAACTGCAGCAGCGGTTCAGCCGGCAAGCCAGTGCTGCCCCAAATGCCGAAAACATCACCAAATCCTTTTTGGATGTTTTTTCTTTCTCGGAAAGCGCCTTTGCGGAGCAAGCGCGCATGCGGCAGAACGAGAAAACCTTGTTGGGAGACAGCGGCGCGAATCTTCCCCTGATCGAAAACACTGGCTTTGATTTCGCATTTTTCCGGCAACTGTTGAACAAACAGTTCGTCAAACGCGAATCAATCACCAAAGAACTGGAACACACGATCACGATCCTGCATACGCTGTTTGGTTGCGACGAGCTGCAGATGGCGCAATTCATCCTGGAGGCGGCCGATATCGAATCGGGCAAAGTCGACGGGGAGGCGCTCAAAAAAATCGTGTCCGATGCCTATGAACAGAAACACAGCACCCGTTTGGAGGTAAAGGATAAAGTCACCCAGAGCATCCAAACGGCTAAGGATACTGAAAAAGTCCGGGAGCAGAAGTTGATCCAAGCGCGCTTTTCCAATGAAGAGATCACTTTCATCAAAGCGTGTGAGCAATTGACGCCGCATCAGTTTTTGACCAGCATCAAAAAACAAAAGGGCGGCATCGTGACCTCCTCGGAAACACAATTGCTTCGGACCTTGATGGAGAAGGCCGATTTCAAACCGAGCGTACTCAACGTGCTGACGCACTACGTTTTGGTCATCCTCAACAATCCGCACCTGTCGAAGGCCTATGTGGAAGCAATCGCAAACGATTGGCTGCAGGATGGTGTCGATTCGCCCGAAAAAGCGTTGGCGAAGGCGAAACAATTCGCCGGCGAGATGAAAGCGAAAGCAGAGAAGCGGGCAGCCGGCCGCACGACTGCAAAAAACTACGGCAAGACCGTGGTCCGGAAAAAAGAGAACTTGCCGGAATGGGCCACGGCAGAGAACAAAGCGGTTGTGGAAACGCCGCTGACGCCGGAAGCGCAACAAAAATTGAACGAACGCATCAAGAAATTAAAAAGTAGCGGAAAGGCAGGGGAGGAATGATGGATCATATCGGAAGAGCTTTTTACAAATACATGAATGACCCCGACATCAGCCAACGCTATCAAGGCATGATCGACACGATCATGAAGGATGCCGACGTCCAAGCCTTTTTCCGGAAGCACGAGGAACGCCTGACGCAGGAAATCGTCGAGAGAAGCTATTCGAAGCTGCACGAATATGTGCAGGAAAAGGAGAAAATCAGGCTCGGGAAAGCTTCACAGAATCCGGGCTATGAGCCGAACCTTGTGTTGAATGCCGGGTACATCGATGTCGTCTACACGCCTACCGATGAGACGGTGGCACGGGAGAGGGAAAAGGAATTAAGGAGCCGGGTCCATTCGATGTCGATGCCGAAGGATGTCCGTACGGCGACGTTGGATCGTTTTGTCCAATCGAATGAACGGATGCCGGCCATTCTGGAGTCGTTGAATTTCATCGATGCTTTCAATGCCAATCCGAAAGCGCACCATCAAGCGCTGTATTTCTATGGTCCTTTCGGGGTCGGGAAATCCTATCTCTTGGGTGCGATCGCGCATGAACTGGCGATGGGCGGGCATCTTACGACGCTGATGCATTATCCGACCTTCACGATGGAGATGAAGCAGGCGATTCAGAGCAACACGGTCAACGAAAAAATCGATGCCGTGAAGAAGGCGGAAATCCTGATGCTGGACGATATCGGGGCGGAAGCCAATTCGACTTGGATCCGCGATGAAGTCCTCGGTGTCATCCTCCAGTACCGGATGCAGGAAGACTTGCCGACATTCTTCAGTTCCAACTTCACGATGCAGCAATTGGAGGAGCACTTGCGCATGGGCAACCGCGGCGATGACGAGCCGATGAAGGCAAAACGTCTGATGGAACGGATACGCTTCCTGTCGCGCGAGGTCCCCTTGACCGGGAAAAACCGCCGTTTCGAACAATAGGCCGACGCTCCGCCGTTCTGCAATCAAAAGAGTTGGCTAGCTTTTCTGAAATTAAACTTGAAAACAATTATTTTTTGTGTTTAAATGAAACTCAGATGAAGTGAAAGACAAATCGATGAGAAAGACACCGATGAATGAACTGATTTTTAGCGAGGGATGGCTTGGTGGAACATCCTAATCAATCATGCATTGACCCCTTTCGAGAGATTCCCTGAATTTGCAGTAAGGGAAAACGGTACGCTCGTTATCGCGTTCAAGTCAGGATGATGAGAAGCCAGGAATGCTTCGTTGTCGTTCTTTGAATTTGGGTGGAACCACGTAGACACGTCCCATTTCCGGCATTAGCCGGGAATGGGCTTTTTTGTTGCATTTTTGTCTCAGCCATCAAACATATTAAGTAGGAGGAATCAGCATGTCAGAAATCAAAATCACTTTCCCTGACGGCGCCGTAAAAATATTCGAAGCCGGCGTCACAGTGGAAGAAGTAGCGAAAAGCATCAGCAACAGCCTGGCCAAAAAAGCTTTGGCCGGAAAATTCAACGGGGAATTGGTCGACTTCACGCGTCCGTTGGAGACGGATGGTTCACTTGAAATCGTGACACCGGATCATGCCGACGGTCTGGGGATCCTGCGCCACTCGACTGCCCATTTGATGGCGCATGCCCTGACGCGCCTGTTCCCAGGCATCCATTTCGGTGTGGGACCAGCGATCGAAACCGGCTTCTACTATGATACCGATATGGAAGTGCAGCTTTCCGAAGAGGATCTGCCGAAAGTCGAAGCGGAAATGATGAACATCGTGAAGGCGAATTATCCAATCGTCAGACGCGAGGTGAGCCGTGCGGAAGCATTGGGAATCTTCGCAAACGATCCTTACAAAGTCGAGCTGATCACAGCTTTGCCTGAGAATGAAACCATAACTGTCTACACCCAAGAGGACTTCACAGACCTTTGCCGCGGGGTCCATGTACCGACTACCGGGAGAATCCAAGTCTTCAAGCTGTTGTCGTTGGCGGGTGCCTACTGGAGAGGCAATTCGAACAACAAAATGATGCAGCGCGTATACGGAACCGCCTTTTTCGACAAGAAAGCCTTGGCTGAATTCATCAAAATGCGCGAAGAAGCCAAAGAGCGCGATCACCGCAAATTGGGCAAAGAATTGGACTTGTTCATGGTTTCTCCTGAAGTCGGGTCCGGCTTGCCGTTCTGGTTGCCTAAAGGCGCAACGATCCGCCGTACACTGGAACGCTACATCGTCGACAAAGAAGTGAGCTTGGGTTACCAGCACGTCTACACACCGATCATGGCGAACGTGGAATTGTACAAGACTTCCGGACACTGGGACCACTATCATGAGGACATGTTCCCGCCGATGGACATGGGTGACGGCGAAATGCTGGTATTGCGCCCGATGAACTGTCCGCACCATATGATGGTCTACAAGAACGACATCCACAGCTACCGCGAATTGCCGATCCGCATCGCCGAATTGGGCATGATGCACCGCTATGAAAAGAGCGGCGCCTTGTCCGGTCTGCAGCGTGTGCGCGAAATGACGCTGAACGACGCGCATGCCTTTGTCCGTCCGGACCAGATCAAAGATGAGTTCAAACGGGTGCTGCAGTTGATCATGGATGTCTATCAGGACTTCCAGATCAGCGATTACCGTTTCCGCCTGAGCTACCGCGATCCGGAAGACAAAGTGAAATACTTCGATGACGACGATATGTGGAACCGCGCGGAAGCGATGCTGAAGGAAGCGATGGACGAATTCGGTTTGGAATACTTCGAAGCCATCGGCGAAGCTGCTTTCTACGGACCGAAATTGGACGTGCAGTTCAAGACGGCGATGGGCTTGGAAGAAACCATGTCCACGATCCAATTGGACTTCCTGTTGCCTGAGCGCTTTGACCTGACTTACGTCGGCGAAGACGGCGAAAACAATCACCGTCCGGTCGTCATCCACCGCGGCGTCATCTCCACGATGGAGCGTTTTGTGGCCTATTTGATCGAAGAGTACAAAGGCGCGTTCCCGGTCTGGTTGGCTCCTGTTCAAGCGACGATCATCCCGGTCAACTTGGATCTGCATGCCGATCAGGCGTTTGAACTGAAAACCGTAATGGAACAGTTGGGCATGCGCGTCGAAGTCGATGACCGCAACGAGAAGATGGGGTACAAGATCCGTGCTTCCCAGACACAAAAAATCCCGTATCAGTTGGTCATCGGGGATCAGGAATTGCTGAACGGCACTGTCACTGTCCGCCGCTACGGCTCGAAAGAAACGGCGACTGTCAGCATGGATGATTTCTTGGAAAACGTTCAAGCGGAAATCAAAAACTTCAAATAATCTTATCAAATCCACATTTTTCTGAGCAAATCATGATACAATATGTATCAGTGATGTAGCTTTGATTCTGTTAGCTTGATGAAGGCCCGGAACATGGCGCTTTGTGTTCCGGGCCTTCATTTTCTGTTTAATTTACTGGATAGGAGAGGATGAGTAGATGTTAAGGGATGAATTGATGAACATGCTGGACGGCCGCGAAGATGATATGATCGCTCTGCGCCGTCATTTCCATGAACATCCGGAATTGTCGTTCGACGAAAAAGAAACGGCTGCGTTCATTGCGCGTTTCTACCAGGGCAAACCGGTTGATGTGCAGACGAATGTAGGGAATGGTTACGGGATCATCGTCACGATCAACGGGAAGCAGCCCGGCCGGACCATTGCGTTGCGGGCTGATTTCGATGCGCTGCAGATCGAGGAGCAGACCGGCCTGCCGTTTGCATCGAAAAATCCGGGCGTCATGCATGCCTGCGGACATGACGGACACACCGCTTATCTGATGGTCTTGGCGGACTGCCTGATCCGCTTGAAGGACCAATGGGCAGGCACAATCAAAATCGTGCACCAACATGCTGAAGAGATGGCACCGGCCGGAGCCAAAAGCATCGTGGAATCCGGCTTGCTGGACGATGTCGATGAAATCTACGGCATCCATTTCTATCCGGACCACGAAGTCGGGACAATCTTTTATACCAGTGGTTACGCCTATGCCGGCTGCAGCGACATCAAAGTCGCGATTCAAGGGACAGGCGGGCATGCTTCGCAGCCGCATCGTTCCAATGATACGATTGTGGCGGCATCCAGCTTCGTGATGAACCTGCAGACGATCGTTTCCCGCCGCATCAATCCTTACGATATGGCGGTCGTGACGATCGGCTCCTTCGAAGCCGCCGGCAGCAGCAATGTCATCAAGGACAGCCTGATCCTGCGCGGGGATGCCCGCTACATGGATCTCGAGGTCGGCAAGGTCATCGAGGAGCATTTCCATCGGATCGGCCGCGGCCTGGAGGAGATGTACGACGTGAAGGTGGACATCGACTACAATTCCGATTACCCGCCCTTGTACAACCATCCGCAGGAGACGGCGAAAGCGGTGGCGGCGTTGGAAATGCATGGCATCGGCGCGTATCTGGATCAGGTCATCGCCGCACCGGCCAACACCGGCGCTGAGGACTTCGGGCAATACTTGCTGAAGATTCCCGGAGCCTTCCTCAACGTCGGCGCACGCCCGGAAAAAGCTGAGGTTTTCAACAATCATCACCCGAAATTCGATATCAATGAAAAAGCTCTTTTGGTAGCGGCCAAAGCGGTCGGCGACATCACGCTCACAGCTTTGGAAGCAAAATGAGCGTTTAGGAGGCAGTCAAGAGAATGGATTTAGAGAAAATAGAATCCGCCGTCCAAATGATTTTGGAGGCGATCGGGGAAGACCCGAACCGCTCGGGCATCAAAGATACGCCAAAACGCGTGGCGCGCATGTATGCGGAAATTTTTTCGGGAATTGAAAAGGACCCCACCCGGCATGCCAAAGTCGTTTTCCATGAGGAGACCGATGAAATCGTACTGGTGAAGGACATTCCTTTTTACTCCACCTGTGAACACCATCTGGTCCCTTTCTTCGGCGTAGGCCACATCGCCTACATGCCGAAGGATGGACAGGTGATCGGCCTGAGCAAATTGGCGCGCATCCTTGATGACGTCAGCAAGAGACCGCAGATACAGGAACGGATCACGACAACCGTAGCCGATATCCTGATGGAATTCCTGGAGCCGCAGGGGGTCATGGTCGTGCTTGAAGCCGAGCATATGTGCATGACGATGCGCGGCGTCAAGAAACCGGGCAGCAAAACGGTCACATCCGCCGTCCGCGGTGCTTTCGAGAACTCTTCAAAGTCCAGAAGCGAAGTGCTGGAATTGATCAAACTGTAGACGAAAATGTTGACGAGGAGCAAGCAACTTGAAACTAAAGACGAAGACGAAGGTGTATGACCTTTCGCAGCGCAGTTATATCATGGGGATCCTGAATGCGACGCCGGATTCGTTCTCCGATGGCGGAGAGTGGAACACTGCCGAAAAAGCCGTCGCCCACGCACTGGAAATGGTTGCGGATGGCGCCGACATCATCGACATCGGCGGGGAATCCACCCGTCCTGGACATGTCCAAATTTCTGATGAAGAGGAAATCGCGCGGGTTGTGCCGATCATCAAGGCCGTCAAGGCTGCGGTCGATGTGCCGCTTTCGATCGATACCTACAAATCGGCGGTGGCCCGCGCGGCTTGCGAAGCCGGCATCGATATCATCAACGACATCTGGGGCTGCAAGTACGATCCCGAGATCGCTGTGGTTGCCGCGGCATTCGAAGTTCCGATCATTCTGATGCACAACCGGGAAAAAGCGGATTATGCCTTTCTGATCGAGGACATGCTCGAGGACTTGGCGGAGAGTGTGCGGATCGCAACAGCCGCAGGCGTCAAGAGGGAGAACATCATCCTGGATCCCGGTTGCGGATTCGCAAAAACCTACGAAGACAATCTGAATGTGGTCCATCAACTGAAGCGCTTTGCCGATTTGGGTTATCCGCTGCTCTTGGGGACATCCCGGAAACGTTTCATCGGAACGGCACTCGGGGATATCCCTTTCAAGGAGCGCGATCTGGGGACGGCGGCAACCACCGCTTTGGGCATCGTGAATGGTGCGCAGCTGTTCCGGGTGCACAATGTCAAGGCCAATGCGGAAGTGGCACGGATGATGGACATCATGCTGAAAAAAGGAGAGAGTCCGATTGGATAAAATCTATTTGAACAATCTGCAGTTCTATGCCTTCCATGGATTGAACGCAGAGGAAAAGGTGCTCGGTCAACGTTTCAACGTAGATGTTGTCCTGCACACCGACACAAAAAAAGCCGGCTACAGCGACAAAATGGAGGATTCGATCCATTACGGCCATGCCTACAAGGCGGTCAAAGCGGTAGTGGAGGGTGAAAATTTCAATCTGATCGAAGCTTTGGCGGAGCATATCGCGATCGCTTTGTTCGCACGCTTCGGCGGGCTGCAGGCTTGCCAAGTGAAAGTGATCAAACCGGATCCGCCGATCGTCGGCCATTATGATTCCGTTGCAGTGGAGATCTACCGCGAAAGGGAAGGGAGCTGAGAGGCGTGCCTATCGCATACATCGCACTAGGGACGAATCTGGAACCGCGGGCGGCGCATCTTGATGAGGCTTTGGCACTTTTCCGCGCTTTGCCCGGCGTCACGGTGAGACGCGTATCGTCCATCTATGAATCAAAACCGGTCGGCTATCTCGACCAGCCGGATTTCCTGAACCTTGTTTTCGAAGCGGAAACGGATTTGCTGCCTTTGGATCTGCTGGATAAGTGCCAAAACATAGAACAGGAGCTCGGAAGAGTGCGCACGATCCGCTTCGGACCCCGCACGCTGGATGTTGATATCATTCTTTACGGGCTGGAAAGTTTAGAGGAAGAGCGGCTGACCGTTCCGCATCCTAGGCTGCGGGAGCGCACCTTTGTGCTGTTGCCGCTCTTGGAGTTGAATCCGGAACTGGTTGTTCCGAAGTGGGGCAAGACCGTCAGAGAATTGGCGGCGGATTTGCCGGAGCAGGACCTGGAGGAAATCTGGAAATACGCGCCGGCTTCCTGATGCAGGGAACCGATCATCAGCCCAAAATGATGATTTCACCGAAAAAGCCTTGACGTTTCCGCTGCAAGAGGGTATACTATAAAAGTTGAGAAATTAAGCAGAGGCACCCGCTTCTCGCCTGAGTGGACAATCGCGTCCCTGGGCCGGATATGTACAAGTAACTTGCAGCAATGCAAGTATTGTCGGCGGGTTATTGTAATCCGCCGACTTTTTTCTGCGTTCTTTCTCTCAAATATCATGGAGGTGAACGACCATAGCAAAAGATATGATGGTTAACGACGGCATTCGTGCTCGTGAATTACGTGTCATTGGCAGTGATGGCGAGCAACTGGGAGTCAAATCGAAAAATGATGCATTGCAACTTGCAGAAGCAGCAAATTTGGATTTAGTTTTGGTATCGCCTAATGCAAACCCGCCCGTTGCCCGTATTATGGATTACGGCAAGTTCCGTTTCGATCAACAAAAACGCGAACGTGAAGCCCGTAAAAACCAAAAAGTGGTAAGCCTTAAAGAAGTACGCTTGAGTCCTTCCATCGACGAAAATGATTTTCAAACGAAATTGCGTAACGCACGCAAGTTCTTGGAAAAAGGTGACAAAGTGAAAGCATCGATCCGTTTCAAAGGGCGTGCGATCACTCATAAGGAAATCGGACAAAAAGTCCTGGATCGCCTTGCATCTGAACTTACTGACGTTTCGACGATTGAATCTCATCCTAAAATGGACGGCAGAAGCATGTTCTTGATGTTGGCGCCAAAAGCCGATAAATAATTTGTAACTTAATTTAGGAGGAAAGACAAATGCCAAAACAAAAAACTCACCGTGGTTCAGCTAAACGTTTCAAAAGAACTGGTAACGGCGGACTAAAACGCTGGAGCGCTTTTACAAGCCATAGATTCCACGGAAAAACGAAGAAACAAAGACGTCAATTGCGTCAAGCTTCAATGGTCAGCGCATCTGATATGAAACGTATCAGCCAACAATTAGCACAAGTCAAATAAATCAAAACACAACTACAATACGAGATAGAACCTTGGTTCTAATAAGGAGGAAATCACTATGCCACGTGTTAAAGGTGGGACAGTAACCCGTAAACGCCGCAAAAAGATCATCAAATTGTCTAAAGGTTATTACGGTTCAAAACACACATTATTCAAAACTGCTAAAGAACAAGTAATGAAATCTTATACTTATGCTTACAGAGACCGTCGTCAAAAGAAACGTGACTTCCGCAGACTGTGGATCGCGCGTATCAATGCGGCTGCTCGCATGAACGGCATGAGCTACAGCACTTTGATCCACGGATTGAAACTTGCTGGCATCGAAATGAACCGCAAAATGTTGGCTGACTTGGCTGTTACCGACGCTGCAGCTTTCACTGCAGTAGCTGAACAAGCTAAAGCTGCATTGGCTAAATAATTTTGGAATCGCCGCTTCTCCGGTCTTGACCGAGAGTGCGGCGATTTTTTGTTTTTCTTGCAGGTAATGTTATACTGAAGTTATGTCAGTAAATCAATTGGAGGTATCATTTTGGAAGAGAAAGAACTACAGATGCTGGTCGACTTGACGGATGCCAGAGGCGTTCCGGGCAACGAAGGAGAGGTCCGTGGAGTCTTCAGACGCTATGCCGAACCTTTCGCGGAAAGCTTCGCGCAGGACGGTTTGGGCGGCATCTTCGCCAAACACACCGGCACAGAAGCGGGACCGACCATCCTGTTGGCGGGCCACTTGGATGAAGTCGGGTTCATGGTCACGGCCATAACCGAGAAAGGTTTCATAAAATTCCAGACGTTGGGAGGCTGGTGGAACCAGGTTATGCTGGCCCAGCAAGTGGAAATCACCAGCTCGAAAGGAGTGCGCTATCATGGTGTCATCGGCTGCAAACCGCCGCATGTATTGACGCCGGAAGCCCGCAAAAAGCCTTATGAAATCAAGGATATGTTCATCGATATCGGGGCTTCGTCAAAGGAACAGGTGGCGGAATGGGGAATCAGACCTGGCGACATGATCACGCCCTATATTTCCTTCCAACGCATGAACGATTCGAAATTCCTGTTGGCGAAAGCTTGGGATAATCGGATCGGACTGGCCGTAGCCTTGAAAGTACTGGAAAACGTGGCAGAAACAGGGCACCCGAATGTGATTTTCAGCGGCGGGAATGCCCAGGAAGAAGTCGGGCTGCGCGGCGCGAAGACAGCTACCCACATGATCCGGCCGGATATTGCGTTCGCCTTGGACACAGGCACTGCCGGGGATACGCCGGGTATGACGCCGCAAGAAGCGGATTCCGAACTCGGAAAAGGCCCGCAATTGTTGATTTATGATGCATCGATGATACCGCATCGCGGCTTGCGCGACTTCATTGTCGGGGTAGCGGAAGAATGCGGCATTCCTTTCCAGTACACGGTCATCACGGGCGGCGGTACGGACGCCGGTGCCCAACACCAGAGCCTGGACGGGATCCCGTCGTTTGCGATCACGGTGCCGGTGCGGTATCTGCATTCGCACACGTCCATGATCCATGAAGATGACTATCTGAATGCAGTCAAACTGGTCACGGAGCTGGTCAAACGTCTGGATACCGCAACGGTCGAGCAGATCCGCGAAAATGTCTAAAAGAATAACAGCGTGAATATCTGTCGAAAAATATCCACATATTTTCGTTGCGGGATAGAGTAAGATAGAGATAATAAGAACGTGAACAGCAAGAAAGCGAAAGGAGGGGACGGCAGGATGGAGAAGTTGAAAAGACGCATCGCAATCATCGGCAGCGGTCTGAGAGGATTGACGGCGGCTTATGAGATCGATAAAGCCATCCGGGAACAAAACCTTCCGTTTGAATATGTTCTTCTCGAGGAGAGGGCTGGTGTCGGCGGCATGATCCATACGATTGAAATGGATGGCTACGCGATTGATGTGGGCGCATCAGCTTTCGATTCGAGACGGGCGGATATTTCCGATTTTCTGCAGGGATTGGGTCTGGAAGAGGAACGGCAATTCAGTATCGGCGGGAAATTGGTGCTGTTCGACGGCAACGCGGTCATCGAAGACACCATGCCTACCTATCACGGCATGCCGCTTTTTCTGCATGACATTTGGCAAGCCGGCGGGCTGACTTTGGACGCTAAGCTGAGAGCATTCATGAACGGTCTTTTCCTTTCCAAAAACCTGCACGAGAACCCGGAATACTCCACCGATAATTTTTTGGAATTCCGTTTGGGACGTGAAGTCGTCGATTACATGGCGGAGCCCTATTATCCGGATAATGTCTACGGCTCCATGGAGTTGCTGCCGGTGAAACTGTTCGATGAGAATTTGGTGACCATCTATGGGAAAACCCATATCGGGAAACAGAAGCGGGAGCATCTGTTGCGTTATGCGGACGGCTCCGGTCAGGAGTATACCTTCAGAAAAGGCTTGGCTGCCTTGACCGGACGCCTTGCGGAGCGCCTGGAAGGGCACATCTACCTGAACCAGAAAGTAAAATCGGTGGGCAGATTGCCGGAAGAGCTTTTGCTGGTCGAACTGAACGGACGGGAGTCCATGCGCGTGGGCAGTGTCGTCGTCACAACGAACCCGCAGGAATCGCTCGGCTTCCTGGAAAGCTTCACCCGGGAAATAGCTTTTCCGAAAGCCCAAAGCACAAGTGTCGGCACGGCTTTTTTCAAGCTCGACAAAAAGACGGTCAAAAACTTGCCTGATGGGCAAGGCTATGTGATCCCCCGGAGGAGTTCTTTCCACAGCACCAAGATTGTCGTGCTGAACAGAAAGTGGCCGCTTTTTGAGCACGCGGAACACTATTACGTGCTGGTGGAATTCGGCAGACGTTTGGAAGAGACTTTGATAGAACTGGCGGATGATCTTGTGATGGACATCATCAAGCATGAATTGAAAGAAATGCTTGATTTGACAGCGGAGCCGTTGCAGGCGACTTTCTATCGTTGGGAAAAGGCTGTGCCGCATTTCAGCCTGCAGCAACGGCAGGAAATGCTGGATGAGGGCTATCAAGTGTGCGCAGCCTACGCAAAAAACGGTATTTTTGTCGGAGGGAACGGAATCACCGGTTACGGCATGGAAAATGCCATCAAAGAGGGCAAACGCTTAGCTGACGAGACCATCCGCTACATGAAAAATCTGGAAGAGCACGCGAATCCCTAAACAATATGAAACAGCCCGCCTATCTGTTTGAGTACAGTTGGCAGAGGGCTGTTTTTTCTTTTCGAGTAGCCTTTGGCGATAGTTGGTGTTATAATGAAAGCGTAAAATTCGATCTGTTTTGTTTTTGGTATTTAACTGTCTCTGTTTTGGGGGCGAACAGAGATAGTCGTTGAGCGTGGCCGCAGTCATGCTATAATCTAACTAAGATTCCTGGCTTATCAAATATTGGATTGGGGGACGATTTATGAAATTGACAATTTTGGGCTGCATGGGCGGCTATCCTACAAAAGATGTCGGCACGACAGCCTACCTGCTGACATCCGGGGATTTCAAACTCTTGATCGATGCTGGCAGCAACGCCTTGTTGTCATTGGAGCATCATCTGGACCCGCTGGATCTGGATGCGGTCATCCTGACGCATTATCACGCCGATCATATCGCTGATTTGGGTGTCCTGCAATACACTTTTCAGCTGAAAGAGCCTGCAGCGGGAAAGTCAAAAAAAATACTGCCGATCTACGGACATGACGAATCGGATTTCTTCCGGCTGCTGGAAATGCCCGGAGTGAGCGAAGGGATTGCCTATAATCCAACCGAATCCTTGGAACTGGGCCCGTTTCGGATCCGCTTTTTGAAAACCATCCACCCGGTTCCGTGCTATGCGCTGCGGATCGAAGAAATCGCCACCGGCAAAGTCTTCGTTTTCGGGGCTGATTCAGCTTATTTACCGGCGCTTGTGCCTTTCGTGAAAGCGGCTGACCTGTTTCTGGCTGATGCGAATCTGTTCAACGGCAACGAGCGGCACCATGCGCATATGACAGCAGGTGAGGTCGGGGCGATCGCAGAAGAAGGGGCCGTCAAGCAGTTGGTCCTGACGCATTTGCCTCAAAAAGGCGAGCTGTCCGTCCTATTGGATCAAGCAAAAGAAACTGCGCCTTCGGTAGAAGTCACACTGGCGGAAAAGGACAGGATCTTCGAAATCTGACCGCAACAACCGAAAAGAAACGACAAATCGATTCAAGAACAGGAGAGGAATGAGTATATGTATTTTGTGGATAATCAAGGGCAATTGGATCCCAGCGTAAACATCGCACTGGAGACATTTTTATTGAAGGAAAAAATTTTGGATGAGCCGATTCTGCTGTTTTACATCAATGAGCCGTCGATCATCATTGGCCGCAACCAGAATACGATCGAAGAAATCAATGCGGATTATGTGGAAGCGAATAAGATCCATGTTGTCCGGCGCATGTCCGGTGGTGGCGCAGTGTATCACGATCTGGGGAATTTTTCTTTCTGCTTCATCACAAAGGATGACGGGGATTCATTCCGCGATTTCGGAAAATTCACAAAACCGGTCATTTCTTTTCTGCACAGCGTCGGCGTGAAGGATGCCGAGCTGAAAGGAAGGAATGACTTGGTCATCGGGGAGAAAAAATTCTCGGGAAATGCCATGTACGCAACAAACGGCAGGATGACAGCCCATGGAACGATCCTGTTCGACTCCGATTTGGACGCAGTGACAGGTGCTTTGAAACCGCGCAAAGAAAAAATCGAATCGAAAGGAATCAAGTCAATCCGCAGCCGCGTTACCAATATCAAGCCATTTGTTGATGAGGCTTATCAAAATCTGACGACTGAGCAATTCCGCGATTTGATGCTGCTGTCGATTTTTGGCGTCAAAACGCGCGAAGAAGTCAAGGAGTACCATTTGACCGATGCGGACTGGAAGCGCGTATATGAAATCCGCGAAGAGTACTTCGGCAACTGGGATTGGAATTACGGCAAGTCCCCTAAATTCGAAATCCAAAAACACCATCGTTTCCCGATCGGATCCATCGAAGTCCGCTTGAATGTTGACGAGGGCCATATCCAGCAGCTGAAAATTTTTGGCGATTTCTTTGGATTGGGGGAAATCAAGGACGTTGAGGATGCCTTTATCGGAGTCCGCTATGCCAAAGAGGACATCCTGGACAAGTTGAACGAACTTGATGTAAAGAAATACTTCGGCAATGTGACGGCGGAAGAATTACTTGAAGAATTGTACTGAAAAGAAAAGAGAAGCGTAAGCGCCAAATAATCAGGTAGCTTATCAGGATGATTAATTCCATTTATACTTCAGTTATCATAGATAACGGAGGTACCCAAATGGAAAGACAGCCGGACATTGTCCCTATTCAGTTAGATAGTCAAAACGACTTTGATCCAATGCCACACGAGCGAAAACTTGCTTTTGAAATAAAGGATATGGATCGAAACCGAACGGTTTCAGTATATCAAGGCATTGAAAAATACATCCTATACGCTTTATTGAAGGAGCTGTGATGGATGATTGTTGATTACACCAAGGTTAAGCACATTTATCTTGTTTGCGGAAAAACCGATATGCGTAAG
>NZ_FNYT01000010.1 GCF_900109135.1 Trichococcus ilyis
GCAGCGATTGGGGACGCGGCCCTGGCCCACGTAATATCTACTCTGGCGGTGCCGTCTGACTTCTTTTGAAATGGAGGTCGGGTCTTTGTCCAGGGAGCGGGCTATGGTGCGGAAGGAGTGGCGTTTTTCAAGTGAGTGTTGAATGGCGTAACGATCTTCAAGGGTTAAATGTTTCTGTGTTGTCATAGGTGAACACTTCCTTCTTTTTGTAAGTGAGGAAGCAAAACATTATCCACCTTGAATTATAGGCTGTTTGCAGGAGTGAATTCCACTCCCAGCTTTGCAGAAGTTAATTCCGTATTTTGAACCAGTCAACTGGAATTTAGTTTTTCAAATAACACCTGTTGCTGCTTTAATGTTTCCGGCTTCATGCGCTCGTGTTTTGCTTGCCAATGATTGATTAATATGCTACTATACGTATATAGATTTCTGAGGTGTTCGACTTATTCTCAATGTGTTGACCGAACAATTTATTACTACCTTGGGATCCTGTTTATTCCGGTGGATAACACGCCTTTTCATTTGGTAGTTAGAGACTGGATATTGGAGCCCACCTGCTTATATGCGGGTTCAAAACTAGTAGAATATACTCACCGGCACCATCGGATTTCTAATAAAGTTTTATACTTTTGGAGCTGCTCTCAGAGCGGCTTTTTTTGCAGACTGGAAAACGCGGGAACGCACTGATTAGGTGTCTATCCTGCAACTTCCTTGAGGAGAGGACGCCCATTGGCAGAATTATTGATCGCTCTTTTTTCATTATTGCTGGTTCTGACCGGCCTTTTCATGACAATGAAAGGCCCCACTGTTTTTGTGCTGGACCCCGATCGGGTAACCGAGCAGCAACGCCATCAGATTTGGCTCTTTTTCCGCAATGGCGGAGCCCTGTACATGTTGATCGGGTTTCTTTGCCTAGTGACGGTTTTCTTCAAGAGCACCCTGCTCTATGTCTTTGCCGTGCTTATCGCTTCAGGCTATACAGCTCTGTTCAGCATCCGGTTGGCTGGCATGATGAAAGATCAGAACGGCTGACCATGAATTTCTCGAAAACAACCGCATGCGCTTTCATTTTTATGGAAAGTGAAGTAAAATAAACTTGTAAGCGATACTAGTTTAGAGGAGTGGTTAATATGTTTCAAGAGTATAAGAAAATTTTGATACCGGTTGACGGATCCAGAGAATCAGAATTGTCCTTCCGCAAAGCAGTGGAAGTGGCCAAACGAAATAAAGCAGCCATCATCATTACTCATATTATCGATACGCGGGCCATACAGACCCCTACCGGCTTCGAAGGCAGCTTTACCGATGAAATCGTCCGCCAATCGAAAACGTTGATGGAAGAGTACAAAACCTATGCCACAAATGAAGGAATCGCGGACGTTCAGACCGTCATCGAATACGGCTCGCCGAAAGCCATCATCGCAAAGGACTTGCCCGGCGAATACGGCGTTGATTTGATCATGATCGGCGCGACCGGCCTGAATGCGGTCGAAAGACTGTTCATCGGTTCTGTATCCGAATACGTCATCCGAAATGCTCCATGCGATGTGCTCGTTGTTCGGACCGACCTCGAAAATAAACCAAAACCAAAAAAATGACAGGCAGTGAGCGGCTTTAGCACCGCTGCTTCAAAAAACAAAAAAATTCCGGCGCGCCTTTCGATGGCGCGCCGGAATTTTTTGTTGATTATGATCAGTGATGTTCGCTGAAACGAACGACGTCGCGAGCGATCATCAATTCTTCGTCAGTAGGGATCAACAATGCTTTTACTGTTGAATCATCAGTCGAAATGATTCTCTCAACGCCGCGGACGTTGTTCTTTTCATCGTCGATTTTGCAACCGAACCATGAAATGCCATCAATGATGATTTTGCGGGTAACAGCGGAATTTTCACCGACTCCGGCAGTGAAGACGATCGCATCCACACCGTTCATGATCGCAACATATTGACCGATGTATTTGATGATGCGGTTATGGAAGATATCCAAAGCGATTTGAGCGCGCTCGTTGCCGCCCTCTGCTGCTGTTTCAACATCGCGCATGTCGCTTGAAACGCCGGATAAGCCCAACAAACCTGATTTTTTGTTCAGGATCTCAACAAATTCGTTGATGTCCGTAATGCCCAGTTTGCCCATCAGGTAAGCGATCAATGATGCATCGATATCCCCTGAACGCGTCCCCATCGTGATGCCTGCCAAAGGAGTGAAGCCCATGGAAGTGTCGATCGATTTTCCGCCTTGGACTGCAGTGATCGATCCGCCGTTGCCGATATGGCAAGTAATAATCTTCAACTCTTCGATCGGTTTGCCCAGCATTTCGGCAGCACGTTCAGCAACGTATTTGTGGCTTGTTCCGTGTGCACCGTATTTTCTGGCAGCATATTTTTCGTAGTATTCCATCGGGATGCTGTACAGGTAATTCACTTTCGGCATTGTCGTATGGAAAGAAGTGTCGAATACGGCCACACTTGTGATTTCAGGCAACAATTTTTTGAATGCGCGGATTCCGGTGGCGTTCGCTGGATTGTGCAACGGTGCCAAATCGCCCAATTCTTCGATTTGTTCCAGGACAAGGTCATCCACAAGTGCGGAATCTTTGAAGATTTCTCCGCCGGCAACGACGCGGTGGCCGACGCCCGTGATTTCATCGTAGCTTGAAATGATGTTTAATGCCAACAACTGATCCAGCAAATTTTGGACTGCGATTTCATGGTTCGCGATATCTTCGGTTACTTGGAATTTTTCGCCTTCTCCGTGTTTGATTGTGAAGATGGAATCGTTCAAACCGATCCTTTCGATAATTCCGTTTGCCAGAACGTCCTTCTCAGGCATAGCATATAAGGTAAATTTCAAGCTTGAGCTACCAGCATTGATAGCGATGATTTTTGACATTTTTTTCTCTCCTTTAAATTGACTGATTTTTATTATATCTCTGCTAAATATTATATCATCTTTGCGCTCCAATTGTGGAAAATATCCAGGAAAGATTGCATCTTTTGTGCGTTTTTAAGATCTGGAATTTCGCCCAAAAGCACTTGTTTGGCTTGAATCGATTTTTCGCCATTTTTTTGAACAATAATGATTGATTTTTTCATTCCATTTTTATGGAACAGCTCAGCCGGAAGGCTCAGAAAAGCTTGTATATGAACGTTTTCTTTCAGCCACCCCATTAATACAGAACTTTTATCTGTTTCAAAAATATCAGAAGGAACGATAAAAACGCCCCAACCGGATTCTTTCAAATAGTTCACATTTTGTTCAAACATTAGAAAATGCGCAAAAGAATTCCCTTCCGAAAAGGCGGTTTTATAGTTCTTTGCGCGCTCATTTACCGGATAATAACCGACCGGAAAATCCGAGACGACGATATCCGACGGCTCAATCAACAGCTCCTGCAGACTGTCCGAATGCGTATAATGGATTTTATCAGACAACCCCAGCAAAGATCCGCTGTTGGCTGCAAGACTGATCAACAGGTCGTCGTTGTCCACCGCATCCGCGGTCACTTCATTTCCCCTGCCCTCAAGATGCGCCAAGACGATGTTGAGCAGATTCCCTGTCCCTGCGGCCAAGTCTGAAACATGCAGTTTTTCTGTCTTATTCTTTTTGATTTCGCCGATGAAATAAGCGATCAGATATGCGATGGTGTCGGGGGTCATCTGGTGGTTCATCTGCAGCTTGTCTTCCTTTGTTGCCCTGATGAAGGTCAACTGGATGCTTTTGCGGATGATCTCCTTGTCCAAGGTATCCAGATTCATCTTCTTGTACAGGCTGTCCAAGCGTTTCACCGCATCGTCTGAAGGCAAACCTTCCACTTGCTGGGCTTTTCCGCCGAAGGAAAGGTTTTCCAACGTCTCAGCCAACGCTTCAATATATGATAGCTCCGCCTCCGTTTGAAGCAATCTGATGGCTTCATCCATCAATCCGAAAAGACTTTCAACATTTGTTGCTTTCAAATCGTTCACCTACTCTTTCTGCCGCTTGAAAAGGCTACAAAAAAACCCGCGAAGGAAGTGACTGATCATTTTCCCTCGCAAGGTTTTTCGTGTGTATGTAATTGGTTGATCGGCAAAAGTACAAGTATTATTTAGCTGTAGGGTATACAGAAACTTGTTTTTTGTCACGGCCAAGACGTTCGAAACGAACGACACCGTCAACTTTTGCAAATAAAGTGTCATCTCCACCGATACCGACGTTCGTACCTGGATGAATTTTAGTTCCGCGTTGACGGTATAAAATTGATCCGCCTGTTACGGTTTGTCCATCAGCACGTTTAGCGCCTAAACGTTTTGATTGGGACTCACGGCCGTTTGAAGTAGAACCGCCCCCTTTTTTGTGGGCGAATAGTTGTAGATTCAATTTCAACATGGTTTGCACCTCCTTATTGAGTAGTACAGTTTTTATTGCATTTTTATGGACACATAATCCGGATATGTCTGAGCGACATCCTCCAATGAATAGAATAGATGCTTCAGTAAAATTTGTGTGATGTATTGCTGTTCAGCTTCGGTATCGGTCCGGATCTCTGCATAGAGATAACCGCCCTTTGCGTCCGCTTCATCGACAAGCATTTGATAGCCTGCCAGCCGTTCCACACTGTTGACAGTTTCGATGGCCAATACGGAAACGGCGGCGCAGATGATATCCTCACCGTGGACTCCGTAGCCGGCGTGGCCTGTGACTTCGAAAGAAATCAGGTTGCCGTAGTCATCTTCTCTGAATTTCACTTCAATCATGATTATTCACACTCTTATGCGTTGATTGCGTCAATGATTACTTTTGTATAAGGTTGACGATGACCTTGCTTGCGGTGTGTATCTTTTCTTCTCTTGTATTTGAAAGTAGTTACTTTCTTTTCTTTGCCCTGTTTTTCAACAGTGCCTTCTACAGAAGCACCTGTTACGAATGGAGCGCCAATTTTAGTTTCTTCTCCACCTACAAATACGATTTCATCAAAAGTTACTTTATCACCAGCTTCAGCATCTAATTTTTCAATGTAGATCGCTTGACCAACTTCAACTTTCAATTGTTTACCACCAGTTGCGATAATTGCGTACATATTCTCTGCACCTCCTTATTTTACTTAGACTCGCCAAACGAAGTGCCCTTGCGGATCTTAAGACTCCCGTTCGTGCGGTTGTAGCCGTGGTGCGCACATTTACAACATGAATAGTTTAACAAAAACCAGCGCGTACGTCAACCTAAATCATGTCATAAAAAAACAGGGCAGCTGCCCTGTTTTTCGGACTGTCGAACTTGTTGCGAACAGGCCCGGATTTTTGCGCTATATTCTCAAAGATCCTTGATGAATTCGCTTGAGGACACGATTCGCGTGCCGTATTGTTGCCCGAATTCGGTATCATGCGTGACGATCAGGACACCTGTCCCTCCAGCGGCGATTTCTTGGATCAGTTTGCCGATGCTGTCCGATGATTCGCGATCGAGGGCAGAGGTCGGTTCATCAAAACAAAGCACGCGCGGATTCAGCATCATCGCCCGGGCGATTGCGACCCTTTGCTTCTGCCCTCCGGACAGAGTGGACGGCATCGCATCCAGCTTGTCTTCCAGGCCCATCTGCTGCAATAAATCTGCCGCTTTCGCCGTCAGCTCCTCACGGCTGCCCAATTTTTGGGCAAGCGGCGCCTCCAATAAATTCTCCAGCACAGTCAAGTTCGGGAATAAGGCATAATCCTGAAAGACCATACCGATTTTGTTCTGGTAGAGTCGTCTCTGTTTGCGGTCCGCATATTCCGCACCCTTCAGCCCTTGCTTGCACAAAACCGCATCTTCGATGGAAATGGTGCCTTGATCCGCTCTTTCCAAATTGTTGAGCAAACGCATCAAGGTCGTCTTGCCGGTACCGGAACGTCCCACGAGTACAACGATTTCACTGGAATCGATGTGGAATGAAAAGTCATCGATCACTTTCGTGTCATGATAAGACTTAGTTAAATTCATTGCATTCAATAACATGATTGCCTTCCCCCCTAAAAGTTCCCTTTGGATTCAAGTTTATTCAGCAGCACCGTAATGATGGCCGTAACGGACAGGTAGACGATACCCACTGCCAGGAAAGGCACCAGCGAGGCATATGTATTCGCTGCAATCTGCCCTGCCCGCAACAGTTCCCCAAGACCGATGACATAAACCAAAGAAGTATCTTTTACTAAAGCAATCACTTCATTCCCTACCGAAGGCAAGACGATCTTGGTGACCTGCGGAATGATGATTTTGAAAAAACCTCTGAACTTGCCGATACCCAACACTGAAATGGCCTCAAACTGCCCTTTCGGAACCGCAGTGATCCCCCCGCGGAATATTTCCGCATAATAGGCAGCATAGTTGATCAAATATGCTAAAATTGCTGCGGAAAAACGATCCAATGTGATTCCGATGAGCGGCAAACCGAAGAAAACAAACATCAATTGCAGCAGCAACGGCGTCCCCCTCATGATGAAGACATATATCTGGATCAGAAAACCCAGCCACTTCGGTCCGTAAACCCGGATGACGGCAATCAGAAAACCTAACGGAATGCTGGAGATCCCTATGATGAAGAACAACGTGAGCGTCATCTTCAAGCCGTCAAACAATGATGGCAGTATCGTCTGTATCAAGTCCATTTCATAAACCTCTTTCTTACCCTGTATTTTCTTTATTCGCTATAAAACCATTTGTCGTATATTTCATCGAAGGTCCCGTCTGCCTTCATCTCGGCCAAAGCTGCATTGACCCGTTCTTGCAGCTCCGTGTTGCCTTTTTTGAAAGCGACCGCCATCTCGTCTTCCCCGAAGTTGTCTTCAAGGACACGATAAACGTCTTTGCCGGACTGCTTCATGTAGTAACGCCCATAGACTTCGCCCACGACGACGGCATCCACCCGCCCTGACTCCAAATCGCTGAAGGAATTATTGTTGGAAGGATAAAGCACCAGATCTCCGCCCAATTTTTCGAAGATCCCGGATGCATCTGCTTTGATTTTATCCACGGAGCTGGATGATTGCTGCGTCGAAACCAATTTCCCTTCCAGATCCGCTTTCGTCTGGATATCGCTGTCCTTCAAAACGATGATGGCTTGCGCATCCGTGATGTACGGTTCGCTCAAGAGGACTTTCTCGGCCCGCTCCGGTGTGATGGCGTAGCCGTTCCAGATCATGTCGATGTTCCCCGAATCCAGTTCGGTCTCCTTCATTGCCCAATCGATCGGCTGAAAAACCATTTCGGCCCCGATTCGTTCGCCAACCGCTTTCGCCAGATCGACATCGAAGCCGACGATTTCATTGTTCTCATCGCGGAAACCCATCGGCGCAAAAGTGTCATCCAACCCCACAATCAACCTTTCGGCAGCAACAGCTTCCGAACCGGCAGCAGACTCATCAGTGGTCCCACCACTGCACCCAGCCAACAACAATAACCCTGTTCCGATAAATACAGCTTTCTTGATCTGATCCAACATCCGGCTTCCCCCCTCAACAACCAATTTTGTTATTCAGCGAACCATGTTGCGTAGATTTCATCGTAGGTTCCGTCTTCACGCATTTCATTCATCGCTTTGTCGATCGCTTCTTTAAGAGCGCCATCTTCCTTGCGCAAACCCACACCGTATTCTTCTTCGCCAAAATTATCACTGAGGACGGTATACTTTTCCTCGCCTTTTTGTTTCATGGTGTAACGGCCCAATACTTCGTCAACGACGATTGCATCACTGCGTCCGCTTTCCAGATCGTTGAAGACATCATTGAAGGTAGGGTACAAAATCGGCGCGCCCCCATCAAACTCATCTGCAATTCCGGTTTCGTCGGCTTTGATGGCATCGAATGCTGCAGAGCCTTGTTGCGTCGCGACCACTTTCCCGGCCAAATCGGCTTTTGTCTTGATGTCGCTGTCTGCCATCGTGACGATGATTTGGCTGTTGTTCAGGTATGGTTCAGTGAACAGCACTTTCTCTTTGCGTTCCTCGGTGATGGTGTAGCCATTCCAGATCATGTCGATGTTCCCCGAGTCCAATTCGGTTTCCTTCATTGCCCAATCGATCGGCTGGAAAGTGATTTCCACATCCAGTCTTTCAGCAACCTCTTTCGCCAAGTCGACATCAAAACCAACGATTTCGCCGCTTTCATCCTTGAAGCCCATCGGCGCAAACGTGTCATCCAACCCCATGACCAATGTTTCTTTGATTCCCGAATCTGTCGATCCGGTCGCCGAAGAATCCTCAGCAGCTCCGCCTCCGCATGCTGCCAATAAACTTGTGGATGCCAACAACAATAGCACTAATTTCTTCATACTTTTCTCCTCCATATAATAAGTACTTTTTACTGCCGTTTTTTTTGCGCGGTCCCACAGAATGGCTCTTCCAATAAAAAAAGCCCTCTAACTTCCTGCTGAAAGTTAAAGGACGATTGAAGTCGTGGTTCCACCTTTTTTTGCGGCATCTTCACAGAGACCGCCTCATAACGTTCCGTTCGAAACGTCAGCGCTGTAACGGGCACAACCGAGTCAGCCTACTTGGGACAGCGGAAACTGTCGGTTCA
Organism: Trichococcus ilyis; assembly: GCF_900109135.1. Taxonomy (GTDB): domain Bacteria; phylum Bacillota; class Bacilli; order Lactobacillales; family Aerococcaceae; genus Trichococcus; species Trichococcus ilyis. The sequence goes on from NZ_FNYT01000010.1 coordinate 8,532, forward strand.
GCTTTCTTGCTCAGAGATGTGATTTCACTGAATTCTATTGTCTGCTCGCACCACCCGCAGACTCTCTGGAAATAGGCAAAAGTTACTTTTTCTCTTCATTGCATTTAGAATTTAAGACAATGATACCACAGCATTTTGGAAATGCAAGCTTTTCATTAAAAAATATCTCATCCATTTCTAATCAGGATCAGTCATACATCCAGGCCACGAGCTTGAACAGCGGATAATACACCACGATGAACAAAACAAGGTTCAGCACAATCGTCGGGCCCAAACGGCCAGAAGCGAATGCGTTGAAATCAAGCTGCGTGAGTTCCATCAGGCTATAGAAACCAAAAACGAACGAATCGACCAGCACAATCGCCAGTATGAACAGCAAGGCCAGCACAAAAACATTTTCCGTCAAGTATTTCTGCATTTTTTTTACCAAATACACAATGACCGAAAAAGCGACTGCGTAGATGCCCAAAATACCGCTGTAGTAACTGTCGAACAGCAGCCCGAACAGAACCGCATATAGCTGCATCGGCTGCTTTGGGAAATAATAGGAAAAGAATACGAAACCAAACAAGGCCAAATGCGGCACGAGGGTATATTCCTCACTGAGAAACTGACCCGGGAAGGCATTGATCAAAAAACCGTCCAGAATCAAGAGCACGTACAGCACCACCGGGATGAAATAAGTGTGGTGCAAAGATCTGTTCTGCACCATCACTCACCACTCCCGCTCAAACGTTTGATGACCGTCACGAACCGGATATTGTAGACCTCTCCGGCCGGTTCGACCGTCACTTGTTTAAAGAGACCGTAGCTGTCCATGGAGACTTCCTTGACGGTACCGATCAGCAGCGCGCTTGGGGACACGCCTCCCAAGCCTGATGTGATCACGCTGTCGCCCGGATTGATCGCCGCATCCGGTGCGATCTGGGACATGGATAGCATCTTCGTATCCTCATCATAGCCATTGACGATGCCATGAACCGGTCCGGATTCGGTCTGGATTTCAGCCGACACGCGGTTTGTCGTATCGTTCGAAGTGGTCAACAAAAGGACTTTCGCACTGGTGGAATTGACTTCGGAGACGCGACCGATCAGACCGTTCCCGGCCATCACCGACATGTCAACTTCCACGCCGTCCTGGGATCCCTTGTCGATGACGATCTGATTCAGCCAACTGTCGGGGTTGCGGGATACCACGGAAGCATTGATTTGCTCATATTCTGATAACGTGTTCTTCAAATCAAGTTCTTCCTGCATCCGTGCATTTTCCTGCTCCAGATTATAGACTTTCACTTGCAGCTCATAAACGGTATCAATTTTACTTTTTAAAGATTGGTTTTCTTCATACGTATTCATCAGGTTATCGACTGAATCAACAAAATTCGCCACTACTTCCGCCGGCTTCGAGAATATCCTCGCAACGGAGCCTGTCACATCGTTCCCCACACGTTGCGGCGCCGATGTGTCTTCTCTGTTGTTGGTGAGAGAATATGCTATCAAGCTGATAAAGGTGATCACACTGACCAATAGGATAATCAATTTTTTATTGTTAAAAAACTGATTCACATTGACACCTCATTTCGTACATCACTTTCAATTGCATGCATTCTTTTACTGCCTAAAATTTTTACGTTTGTATACGTTGATATTCTTCAATGTTTCGCCTGTCCCGATGGAAACGCAATCCAACGGATCGTTGGCGATAAATACGGGGACTTCCGCCTCGGCGGAAATGACTTCGGCAATGTTCTTCAAAAGTGCGCCGCCGCCTGTCAAAACAATGCCGTGATCGATGACGTCAGCGGAAATTTCAGGAGGCGTCTCCTCCAGCACTTCCCTGACGGAATGGATGATGTTCTCGACCACATCATGAATCGCAACGGCTACATCCTCGGCATGGATTTCCAATGTCTTCGGCAGTCCGTTCACCATGTCCCGGCCGCGGATTTCCATGGAACCGTAGGAAGCCGCCTTCCCGATATCGGCACAGCCGATTGTTATTTTGATATTTTCGGCAGTCCGTTCCCCGATCAGCAAACCGTATTTTTTGCGAATGAATTGGATGATGGCCTCATCCATCCGATCCCCGCCGGCAGTGTTGGATCGGCTCGTAACGATCCCGCCAAGCGAAATCGTCGCAACATCCGTTGTGCCGCCGCCGATGTCCACCACCATGTTGCCGGTGGGCGCATGTACGGGAAGCCCAGCACCTACAGCAGCAGCGAAAGGCTCCTCTATGATGAAAGCCTCCTTGGCGCCGGCTGTCCGGGTTGCATCAAGAACAGCCCGTTTCTCAACTTCGGTTACACCGCTGGGCACGCAGACCATCACATACGGTTTGATGAACGCATTCCCAGTCGCTTTTTTGATGAAATATTTCATCATTGCGACAGTCGTATCATAATCCGCAATGACGCCTTCCTTCATCGGACGGGATGCCACAATCGTGCCAGGCGTTCTGCCGAGCATCTGAAAAGCTTCCTCCCCAACGGACAATATTTCGCCTGTATGGATATTTTTTGCGACGACAGAAGGTTCTCTGAATGCGATGCCTTTGCCGGCTATGAAAACGATCGTATTGGCCGTACCCAAATCGATTCCGATGTTTTTACCTTTAAAATTCAAACTTACCAAGTACTTCTCATCCTTCCGTCTGATTGACTACAAGCTCTCCCACAAACAAATTCTTTTCTATTTTACCACAAACCGGAACAAGAAAAACATCAATGTAACAAACAAAAGAAAGAATTAATCAATTTGACAGGAATGCCGCCGATCAGTAATACTGACGCCGAATCCCCAACCTAATTGACACAATATATTCACACCATTTGCGTTGGGCGTTCCAACACACCAAAGCTTGGAAGGAACGTCCGGTTATCGAAATGCTCATACTCGTGTCATGTAAAAAGGGCCCGAGACGATGTCCCGGACCCTTTGATCGATTAAGTTAAGGCAGATTAGATTTTTTCTACGTTGGAAGCTTGCGGTCCACGGTTTCCATCGACGATTTCGAATGAAACTGCTTGTCCTTCTTCCAAAGATTTGAAACCTTCACCCAAGATAGCTGAGAAGTGTACGAATACATCGTCTCCGTTTTCGCGTTCGATAAATCCAAAGCCTTTTTCTGCGTTAAACCATTTTACTGTTCCTTTTTCCATGAAAAATTCCTCCTCGTGCGCAGCACTTAAAAATGATATTCTTGCTTTTGGTACGATAGGAATGCTCATGACAATCTATTCTTTACCAAACAAAAACACTGACATAATCATATATCAGGATTTCTGATATTGCAAGTTTTTTGCCATCAAATTTTCATTTTCGCAGCAAAAACTAAATGATACCGTATTCCCGCAAACTGAGATATGCATCGACGCCGATGATGAAGTGGTCGAGGATTTCGATCCCCATCATTTCGCCGCATTCCACCATCCTTCGCGTAAAAACCAGATCGGCCTCCGAAGGATCAGGGTTCCCGGAAGGATGATTGTGCGCAAGGATGATCCGCGCAGCCGCAAACCTGACCGCCTCCCGGAAAATCTCGCGGGGATGGGCAACCGAACTGTTCAGGCTGCCGATGAAAATCGTCTTTTTCTTGATGATTTCATTCTTTGTGTTCAGATAGACCGCCACCACATGCTCTTGCTGGAGGTCGCGCATCTCTTTCTGCAAAAGCGTCCCTGCACTCTGAGTGGAGGTGATCGTTCCGCTCTTCAATTGCGTCGCATTGGCTATGCGGACTCCCAATTCGACGCAGGCTTTGATTTCGATCGCTTTGGTTCGGCCGATTCCGTTGATCGAAGTCAATTCTTCCAACGATGCCATCTTCAAGGAATGCAGATCCTCGAACTCATTCAATACCCGTAACGCCAATTGCATGACATTGCTGTCCCTGGGTCCCGTCCGCAGAATGATCGCCAGCAGCTCGTGCGTCGCGAGCGCTTTTTCTCCGAATTGATCCAACCTTTCGCGCGGCCGCGAGGCTTTGGGAACCTCCATCAGCAGATTTGTTTCTTGCACCATCTTGTTTTACCCCTTTCCTTCCGTCTATCTGATAGATACGCAGGAATGAGCCGAACAAGTTATTTCTCTTTCAACCAATCCATGACCGCATGCAGATCCGGCAAAACAGCGGTCGTTTTTGCTTTCGCTTCGTCATCTGGAACGATCAGATCCGGGATCATGATCACTTCAATGCCCGCATCGAAAGCTGCGCGGACACCATTCAGCGAATCTTCCAGGATCAGGCAGTCTTCCTTCGGAATGCCGAGGGGTTTCCAGGCGCTCAGGAAAATCTCCGGATCCGGTTTGGCGAAGGATACTTCATCGCCGCAGACCTGGTAGCGGAAATACTGCGAAATGTCAGCCAACTCAAGGTAAAAACAGACTTCCCTCCGTCTGCTGCTGGAAGCGACAACGCAAACCACTCCTTCCGCCTTCAGAAAGGCCAGCAGATCGTGAAGGCCTTTTTTGATCGGAAGCCCCTGCTCGGAAGCGATGTCCGTCTGCCTCTTTTTCATTTTCCTCAGGAAACGTTCCGCCAGTTCAGCATCGCCGAAGTCGGAAGCCAATTCCGGCATCACATCTTTATCGGATCGCCCTACTTGTTTCAGGTAATAATCGAAGTCGAAGGCTATCGGCAAAGCGAGCTCTTCCGCCAATTCACGCTGCGCCTGATACCCCAGCGTTTCCGTGTCGAACATAAGTCCATCCATATCGAAAATGACCGCTTTTTTACGCATCTGAAAACTCCTTGTCATTTAATAAATAATGCCTTACTTCGGAAAGGAAATAAAGCGAACCGGTAATCAACAGCATGCCCCTGTCGGATTGCTGCGCCTTCAGATCGTCGATGGCAACGCGCCAATCCCCATAGGCTGCAGATTCCGGTGCGCCGATCCGCTCGCAAAGCTCAGTGACCGATGCTGCCCTCGGGAAATCGAAACTGGTCACGTACAGTTTGCTGCCGGGGATCGATTTGATCAACCGGCCCATCTCCTCCAGATCTTTATCCGCCAAAGCCGCCAACAGAACCGTGATTTCCTTGTCAGGAAACTTCTGCTTGATCGCTTCGGTCAGCACTTCCATGGCAGGGATGTTATGGGCACCATCCAGCATGACAAACGGTGCCTGCGAAACAATTTCCATCCGCACCGGCCAAACCGTCCCCAGAAATCCGGTTTTGATTGTGGCCTCCGAATAAGCCAAAGCGTATTTCTGGCAGAACAGCAAGAAAGCCTGCAACGCAGTGGCGGCATTATCCACCTGATGGCCGCCCATCAAGGCAATTTCAAGGTTTTCGTAACTCCCCAACGGAGAGCTGAAATCAAAGACTTCATGGTAGGCGGACCCGCCCTGCCAATTCGAGACGCTGAAATCCCGGCCGAACGCATACAGAGGCGCTGCCATTTTTTCGGCAGTGTCCCGCATCACCGCCAACGCCTCTTCAGGCAGTCTGCCGACGACGACGGGCGTCCCTTGTTTGATGATGCCGGCTTTCTGGTAGGCGATCTCCCCGATGCTGTCCCCGAGGATATTGCTGTGGTCTTTACCTATCGTTGTGATGAGCGACAAGTCCGGCTCGGCTACATTGGTGCTGTCGTACAGTCCTCCCAAGCCGACCTCCAGCAAGACGACATCGCAAGGGTGTGACCCGAAATAGGAGAACATCATGGCGGTCACCACTTCAAATTCCGTCAGCGGCCCCATATCCGTCTGGCTGATTTCCTCATAAAGTGCGTACAACAGGTTCGCTTGCTCCAAAACGTCTTCATCCGGGATGTTTTCTCCATTGATGCCGATTCTTTCGTTGAAGCTGACGATATGGGGCGAGGTGAACGTCCCCACCGAATAGCCAGCCGCCATGAACAGGCTTCTTAAATAAGCAACATTCGAGCCTTTTCCATTTGTTCCGGCGATATGGATGGATCTGAATTTACGTTCCGGGTGACCCAGCCGTTCCATCAACCATTCCATCCGGACTATGCCCGGTTTAGGCCCCATCCCTTTGCGGGTATGGATCCACTCCATTGCTTCTTCATAAGTTGCAAACATCCAGCTCTACACTCCTTTTCCATTTAAGAAGAACCCTATTTACAAAGGCTTTTGCTAAATAGGGTTCTTCCTGTTCAATTCGCTTCCCCGATTAAGCTAATTGTTCTTTCAGGGCAGTGATGCGTTCTTCGACAGCCGCCAATTTTTCGCGGTATTCCGTTTCTTTTTGCTTCTCCCCATCGACAACAGCCTGTGGGGCTTTGCTGATGAATTTTTCGTTGTTCAACTTGCTTTCCACACGGTTGACTTCTTTTGCCAATTTCTCCGCTTCCTTCTCAAGACGGGAAATCTCATCTTCCAATTTGATCAGGCCGGCCAACGGCATATAGACTTCTCCGCCTGAAAAGACTGCGGTGACGGCATCGCTGGCAGCTTGGATCTGTTGGCTGATTTCGAGTGTGTCCGGATTGCAGAAGCGGAAGATGTACGATTCGTTGGCGCGGAAAATCGCTTCGGTCGCTGCGTCGTTCACTTTCAGCTGCATCGGAACTTTTTTGGACAATGGTGTGTTCATTTCAGCGCGGACATTGCGGACGCCGCGGATCAGTTCGATCAGTTTTTCCATCGCTTCTTCGGCTGCTTCATCGATCTGGCTGTAATCCGCTTCCGGATAGGCTGCCGTCACAATGGATTCGCCTTGATGCGGTACATTTTGCCAGATTTCTTCGGTGACGAACGGCATGACCGGATGCAGCAAGCGCAAGACGTTATCCAAGACGTACGCCAGGATGCTGCGGGTTGTCTGTTTTGCCGCTTCGTTTTCCCCTTGCAGCACCTCTTTGGACATTTCGATGTACCAGTCGCAATAATCGTCCCAGATGAAACGGTACAACAGGCGTCCGGCTTCACCGAACTCAAATTTTTCGAACAGATCCGTCACTTTTGTGATGGTCTTGTTCAGGCTGGAAAGGATCCATTTGTCTGCGATTGTCTTTTCCCCGGAGATATCGATATTGTCGAACGTCAGGTCCTCCAAATTCAGCAGCACATACCGGCTGGCATTCCAGATTTTGTTGATGAAGTTCCAGGCTGCATCCATCTTCTCGTAGCTGAAGCGGACGTCCTGACCGGGAGCGGACCCGTTCGCCAGGAACCAACGCAGCGCATCGGCGCCGTATTTTTCGACGACTTCCATCGGATCGATTCCGTTCCCGAGCGATTTGCTCATTTTGCGGCCTTGCTCATCGCGGATCAGGCCATGGATCAGCACATTCTCGAACGGGCGTTTTTCCGTGAATTCCAGACTCTGGAAAATCATCCGGCTTACCCAGAAGAAGATGATGTCGTAACCGGTCACCAGCGTGCTGGTAGGGAAGTAGCGTTTGAAATCTTCCGCATCCTCATCCGGCCAGCCCATTGTCGAGAACGGCCACAGCGCGGAGCTGAACCATGTATCCAGAACGTCTTCGTCCTGCGTCCAGTTTTCGCTGTCGCTCGGCGCTCCCATGCCTACGTACATTTCGCCGGTTTCCTTGTGGTACCAAGCCGGGATCTGGTGTCCCCACCAAAGTTGGCGCGAGATGACCCAATCATGGACATTTTCCATCCAAGTCAGGAAGGTGTTCTCAAAGCGTTCCGGATAGAAGGATACCTTCCCGTCCGTGTTTTGGTTCTGGACGGCCTGCTCGGCCAATGGTTGCATCTTGACGAACCATTGCGTGGAGATGCGCGGCTCGACAACGACGTTCGTGCGCTCAGAATGGCCGACGCTGTGGGTCATTTCTTCCACCTTCACAAGATAACCCAGTTCCTCCATATCTTTCACGATCGCTTTTCTGGCCGCGAAACGGTCCATGCCGGCATATTTGCCTGCCAGTTCGTTCATCGTCGCATCATCGTTCATGACGTTCACTTGCGGCAAATTGTGGCGCAAACCGACTTCAAAGTCGTTCGGATCATGAGCCGGTGTGATTTTCACGACGCCAGTCCCGAAATCCCTTTCGACATAATCATCGGCTATGACCGGGATTTCCCGGTTCACCAACGGCAAAGTCACCGTTTTTCCGATGAATTGCTGGTATCTCTCGTCTTCCGGATGAACGGCAACAGCCGTGTCGCCCAGCATGGTTTCAGGGCGGGTCGTCGCCAACTCCAAATAGCCTGAACCATCCGTCATCGGATAGCGGAAATGATAGAAAGCGCCCTGGACATCCTTATGAATAACTTCGATATCGGACAGGGCCGTTTTAGCTTTGGGATCCCAGTTGATGATATAAGCGCCGCGATAGATCAAGCCTTTTTCGTACAATCCGACGAAGACTTTGCGCACCGCATCGGACAGACCTTCATCCAACGTGAATCGTTCACGGTCGTAATCGACGGAAATACCCATTTTGCCCCATTGCTCACGGATGACGCTGGCGTAGTCCTCTTTCCATTCCCAAACCTTGTCCACGAAAGCTTCCCGGCCCAAATCGTAGCGGGTGACGCCTTCCTCGGCCAATTTAGCTTCGACTTTGGCTTGGGTCGCGATGCCCGCGTGGTCCATCCCCGGCAGCCACAAAGTGTCGAAACCTTGCATGCGTTTTTGGCGGATCAGCATATCCTGCAGCGTCACATCCCAGGCATGGCCCAAGTGCAGCCTGCCGGTTACGTTCGGAGGCGGAATGACGATCGAATACGGTTTTTTGCTCTTGTCTCCGCTTGGCTTGAACAGCCCTTCTTCCACCCATTTTTGATATTTCCCGGATTCCACTTGTTGGGGTTGATACTTTGTCGGCATTGCGTCTGCTTTAGACATTCAGCCACTTCCTCTCTTTTTCATTGATTTGTTGCATTGATTTGTTGCGAAAAAAAACGTCCTGCATACGAATATGCAGGACGATATGATCGCGGTACCACCTAAATTACAGGAAACGGATTCCTGTCTCTCTTTTTGATAACGGAGAATGCTCCGAGCTGCGCTACCCAGTCCATCCGAGGACCTTCACACAACTTGCTCACAAGCTACTTCACTTTCCTTCCCCAAAAAAGCTTTCACCAAACGCTTTTCTCTCTTATGTGGTTCCGGGCAAGCTACTCTTCTTGATCGACGCTTTATGTATACTTCACTAGTTTAGCACCTTTTCATTGAAATCTCAATGCGATTACAGCAAATTTTTGGCCGCCGCCAAGGCTGCGGCTTCATTCGGTTCCGTCGCGATTTCAGGAACGATTTCCATGTAGGAAAGAATGCCTTCTTTGTCGATGACAAAGACGCTGCGCGCCAACTTGTTGTCCATTTTGGGGATCTTCAGTCCGTAGGCTTCCGCAAATTCGCCCGCATCATCATGCAGCATCTGCATATCGATGCCGTTTGCCGAACACCAGTTGATCAATTCTTCTTTTGTATTTTTAGAAACCGACAACAAGGTCAAGCCCTCGATATTCGCCGCCGTCTCGTTGAATGCGCGCGTTTGTCTGTCGCAGACGCTCGTATTGATGTCCGGGAATACGCTGATCAGAACAACCGAACCGCGCAAATCATCCAAAGATACCTTTTCGTCTTTTGTGTTGTACAAAGAAAAGGCCGGCGCCTTCTCCCCAACTACAGGCTGCGTCCCTAAAACCTCAACCGGTTCACCCTTTAATGTCACTTGCATGAAAACATTCCCCCTTATCCGATAATACTTCCATTATACAGATAAGCCATGATTTATGGTAAGGATACGCTCTCGCATGCCGTTCACAGCAAATCGGAAAAGAGCGCCTCATCCTGGCTGGCGGTGTCCTCCCGGCCGGTGATGTTCGACACCACAATGCCGGCGACTGCGCGCGCCACGAGCGGTTCCACATCGAGCAGCGCTTCGAAACGTCTCGCCTTGTCCAGATTCGGCTTGGTTTTGGGCGACGGCGGAGCAAAAATCGTGCAGCAATCCTCGAACGGCTGCACCGACAAATCGAAGGTATCGATTTTTTGCGCCAACTCGATGATCTCCAATTTATCCATCGTCGCCACAGGACGGATGATCGGCGTGGTCGTGACGTCATTGATCGCAACCATGCTTTCCAGCGTCTGGGATGCGACTTGGGCCAGGGATTCCCCGTTAAAGATCGCCCGCCCTTTGCGTTCCGCTCTGATAGCATCGGTGATCCGCAGCATCATCCGGCGCGTGATCGTCATCAGGTAATCCGCCGGCACCTTCTCCTTGATTTCTTCCTGGATTTCGGTGAACGGCACTTCGATGAACTGGATTTCGCCGCCGAATTTAGTCAATTTGGCCGCCAAATCTTTGGCCTTCTGCAATGCTTGCGGGCTCGTGTAAGGCGGACTGTGGAAATGCACGGCCTCGATCTTGACGCCGCGCTTCATGGCCAGATAGCCGGCAACCGGCGAATCGATGCCGCCGGAAAGCATCAGCATGCCTCTGCCGCCAGAACCGACCGGCAAGCCGCCCGCGCCCTGGAACGTCTGCGTGCTGAGCATGATGCCGCCCGTTTTGATGTCCACGCGCACAAGGATATCCGGTTGTTTCATCTTGACCGAAATGTCGGGAAAAGCATTCAGCACAGTCTCCCCCAGTTCGGCATTCATGAAGGTCGTGTCATATTCGTAGCTATGATCCGAACGGCGGGTCGCGATCTTGAATGTCTTTCCGGCCGTCCCCATTTTGGCGAGCAACTCCACCAGAACCCGTTTCACTTCATCGAGATCACGCGACACGAGATAGACCGGGGAGTAATTCTGGATGCCGAACACATGCTGCAGGCGTTCGATGATGACTGCCTCGTCGGCGCCGTTCAGTTCCAGCAGCATGAAGTCATGCTCGGGTTTTATTTTGATCTGCGGATGATCTTTCGTAACCATCCGGACGTTTTGCGCCAACTGTTGCACAAAGCGTTTTTTGTTTTTCCCTTTGGTCGACAGTTCGCCAAAGCGGATTTGAATGTGTGTTTCCATTTATCTTCTCTTCCAATCTCTTGCGTATTCTATTGTATCTTCTGGAACTTTTCGTGCAGGGAGCGGAAATGTTCGATGAAGGCTTCCGCTTCCGCCTCCGTGTTTTCGCCGGCTAGGCTGATCCTGACTGCGCACTGGCTCCAGGAAACCGGCACACCCATCGACCCCAACGTATAAGGCGTCCCCTTCTTTCTGCTTGAGCAGGCGCTGGTGGTTGAAATGAAGATGCCCTGGCTTTCGAAAGCATGGACCATCACTTCTCCCCGAACCCCTTTCATGGCGAAGCAGAGGATGTGGCTGGCTCCGTCTTCAGGCGAGAAGATCCGGACATCCTCATATTCCGAAAGGGCAGCGGACAACTTGTCCCGCAAAAGCTGTTCTTGTTTCCGGCTGGCTCCGCTGTCCGCGAGAGCCATGCGCAAAGCTTTCGCCATCGCTGCGACGCCCCCGACATTCTCAGTCGTGCTGCGCATCCCCGCTTCTTGACCGCCCCCTGTCAACAATGGCGCGATCCGTTTGCCATGCTTTTTGTACAGGATCCCGACGCCTTTGGGGCCGTGGAACTTATGCGCGGAAAGCGACAGGAGATCCACCCGCGGATGCCGGATCAGCGGCTCGCATTCACCGACCGCCTGCACGGCATCCACGTGAAAATGGACCCAAGGGTAGTTTTCCAGCAGATTGCCGATCGCTTCGATCGGCTGGATGCTGCCGACTTCATTGTTGATGGCCATGACGCTGACCAGGATCGTATCTTTCCGGATGGCCTTCTCAAGCTCCTCAAGCGTCACGATTCCGTTCCCATCGACGGGCAGATAGGTGATCTCAAAACCTAACTTTTCCAGCTGTTCCAGCGATTTCGTGACCGCAGGATGCTCTACAGCCGAAGCGATCATGTGCTTCCCGGCAGCGAACTTTTCCATTGCGGTTCCTTTGATCGCCCAGTTGTCGCTTTCTGTGCCGCCGCTTGTAAAGAAAATCTCATCCGGTCGGGCGCCCAGCAGTTGCGCGATCTGTTTGCGCGCTTGCTGCAGCAAAGCATCCGCTTCGTTGCCTAATTTGTGCAGGCTGGAAGGATTCCCAAAAAATTGTTCATTCACCTTCCGGTATGTATCCAGCACTTCCGGATACATTTTGGTTGTCGCACTGTTATCGAAATAAATCATTTATGTCCACACTTCCTTACTGACTTTGCGCTCATATCGGGCATCCTATCCATTATATAGAAAATGCCGGGCCATTAAAAGCTTACGGCTCAAATTTCTTGCGATTGCGTCCGCCTATCGGAAAAGGAGAGCGGGACAGAACGCGTTTACGCAAACTATGTTCGGACGCAAGTAAAAAGGCCGGGATTTTGTCCCGGCCTCCTTGCGTTCTGTTTTTTGCTGCGTTTAATAGTAACGGCGCTCTTTTTCTTCCTGGTAGGATTCTTCCACTTTGCGGGCAGCACCGGCTTCGACACGGTTCAACGGAATTCTGATGGCTTCCAAAGAACCTTCGTAGTCGTATTCGCGATGGAAAAGCACCAACGCTTTATTGATGGCATTCTCGATTTCCACATGCGAATGGCGGTAACGGTTTGCGTACTGGATCATGTATTCCGTCAGCATCGCGTTGTCCACGATCGCTTGCGTTTGGTTATCCAACATTTCGATGTCTTCTTCGCACATTTTGGAGATGGCATCGATTTCGTCCATATCGATCTTCACGCGGTTCAGCTTGGAGGCCAGATCCTCGATGCGGTCCGTGACCGAGAAGAAAAGATCCAAGTAGACTTTCGGCAATCCCGGCAGATGGTACTTTTCGATCGTGCGTTTCATATTGCGCATATCCAACTCGTACAGATCGATGCTGTCCTTGATTTCCTTCTCACGGTTGCGCAAATCGCTGAGATTGCTGACCAATTCAGACTGCTCCTTGTCGATTTCCGAAAGGCGTTGGCTGATTTTTTCGTAATAATCGCGCACGACCGAGTAGGAAATTTCATGTTCCTTCATCATCTTTTCATAATAGCGCAACGCTTCGTTTTCTTTCAGCAATTGCTCTTCGAATTCCTGCGCGCGGCCCAATTCGTTTTTGTTCAGGAAATAATTCTGGGAGACGCGATCGATTTCGAGCAGCACATAACGGTTGCTCTGAAGGACATGGTCCATTTTCTTTTGCAGATTGGCTGTGTGCCTGCCCACAAAGTCCTTGGCTTCCATTTCCCTTTCCATGATGGCATAAACCGCTTCAATATCGCGCTCGACCTTATCCATCTTCTTGGCCGCTTCATTGATGTCGGCAAGGCCGATGGAATCTTTCGCTTCCTGGATTTCTTTTTCGACTGCGGCGATCTCGGCAGAGACATCCACACCTTCGAAAATGTACTTCTCATCCAAAAGGCGCTGGTAGCCGTCTTTCAGATCGACCACTTGCTCTTCGTACTCGGTCTTGATTTTTTCGTTCAGTTCCGGAATCTTTTCGACGACCTCTTCCATCACGAGCAGGTCCTGTTCGATGCGCGAAAGGATTTCTTTGGCTTCCATATGGTCGCCTTCGTTCGTCAAGGAGTTGAATTTCGTGAAGTCCAATTCCATGTAATTCAGGTTCTTCTCCAACGTTTCGATGGCCGGGCCGAACGTGAAGCTGTGCGCCAACAGCTGTTTGCGGATTTTGTTGTAGCGCTCTTGAATTTCTTCCAATTCTTTGCGGTTTTCCTGGGCGCTTTCCAACAATTTTTCGAGCGCCTTGTTCACCTTTTCCACACTGCTCTTCGTTTCGTCGATCAACTGATCGGCTTGCGAAATGGCTTGCTTCGCCTTGATGAAGTTCATGCGTTGGATGTATTGTTCGGCACTGACCAGCGCTGCCTCAATCTCAGGATACTGAAACCGCGTGATGGTCTGCCACGTAGCTTGCCAACTCTCATACGTGCGCTTCGTCTGCCCTGTCAAATTCATATTTTTCAATGTGAACAGATTATCGGCGACCGGTATGGCCATCGCTTTTTGTTTCTTCTCATCGATTTCTTTGATCCGATTCGACTGTTGCCTCGTCAGGTACATGATCGCACCGTAACCGATCAATACTATCAATATTATCGCCACTAACCAATATATAAACTCCATCAATAAATCCTCCACCTATTCCGACAATTTCGTTTATTTGATATTAAAATTGAAAACGCCCAATATATCTCATTTTTTAGTATAACATAGAAAGAACCAATCAGAAACCAGAAAATAATCGGGAAACTGAATTCCTTTCCTTGGAATCGCGAAAGCGTTCCGGAGCGCCGCAAAATCGTATGAACGTCGATTACCCATTGCGTAAATTTCTTTTTTTTGGTACAATAACCTTTGTGTAAAATAATGCAGCGAGAAAGAAGCACCCGCGTCAACAGTTCATCGCCATCTTTCAGATGGTTCAATTGCGTACCCTTGCGGCTGCATAAGGTGAAGATTGAAGGATGACCTGCACGCATTGCCGAATTTTCATTCTTATTTTACTCCAAAAATCAAACATTTATTGGAGGAATTTTATTATGTCACGTTATACAGGACCAAGCTGGAAACAAGCTCGCCGTCTGGGCATCTCACTTTTGGGAACAGGTAAAGAATTGGAGCGTCGTCCTTATGTTCCAGGTCAACACGGCCCAAACAACCGTAAAAAATTATCTGAATATGCTATGCAATTGCAAGAAAAACAAAAATTGCGTCACATGTACGGCATGAACGAACGTCAATTCGCGACATTGTTCAAAAAAGCCGGTAAAATCAAAGAAGGTAAACAAGGTGTTAACTTCATGATCTTATTGGAACAACGTTTGGATAACGTAGTTTACCGTCTAGGTTTGGCTTCCACTCGTCGTCAAGCACGTCAATTGGTTAACCACGGTCACGTTACTGTCGATGGCAAACGTGTGGATATCCCTTCATACGAAGTAGCTGTTGGCCAAGTAATCGGTTTGCGCGAAAAATCTAAAGACTTGGTAGTGGTTAAAGCTGCTGTTGAAGGTTTGTTCGGACGTCCGGACTTCGTTACTTTCGACGAAGAAAAAATGGAAGGTTCATTGAACCGCCTGCCAGTTCGCGAAGAATTGCCAGCTGAAATCGATGAGTCATTCGTAGTAGAATACTACAACAAATTAGGCTAATCTCCCCGGAGAACAGCTCAGCGCAAGAAACGGCAAAGCAATTTGCCGTTTCTTTTTGCATTTTGCATCATGGAAAAAGGACTTAGCGGCCGCTAAGTCCTCTTTTTTTATCATGCCCGCTCACCCATACTGCGCCATGCAGATCCGATAAATCGGCAACAGTTCACGGAAAGTCTCCTCCATCGCTGCCAGTGTGCCATCTTCTGTCGCGAGACGAGGATCGCTGGGCGCCAACTTGCGACCGATCAAGAGTTCCGCCTTCTTCACATCCCGCAGTCTGAGCAGAAGCGTCTCCCATCCGACAGCGGCAACCGGCTGCACCTCCGGAACGGTGTGGTCGACCGAAACGACGTAATCACGCGGCAGCTTCTCCAGTTCCGGAATCCGCTCCAGCAGCGCCAAGGCCATTTCCATTTCTTTGGCGGGCTGGTCTATCAGGCAGAGATAAAAAGTGACGCCCTCTTCGGCAATGCCGATCTGAAAATGCGGATATTTCTTGTAGCCCCTTGCGTCGCCACCAATGGCGCACCACGTATTTTCCGGCGCATATCGGGTGCGGCGCAGGTGCTTGGCGACATGCACCGGCAAAGATTGTTCCCCCGACGCTGATGCGATAAGCTCAGCCGCTGTTCCGGCGAAATAGCGGAACTTTGGCTGGATTTTTTCGCGGATGCCGTCCATCCTTTCCTCAAGTCCCTGTATGTCAAAAATATTGAAGTCTTCTTCCGTGAAGTGAATTCCCGCCAAACCGTGCACCTCTTTCTGATTGTCGTCCCACTATTATAGTGAAAAAGCCGGAAGAGGGACAGTTTTTTGATTATTGGAAGTTCGTTGCGAGTTCCTCGATCATCAGATGCATCGATTCTATTCCCCCGCCTGACAGATACCACAAGTCGGAGGACAAATTGATGATTTTGTTCTGCTTGTACGCATCCGTCTGATAGACGAAATCATTCTCCAGCAAGGCTGCGGTTTCGTTGGATGCCGTCCCGATCGCCGCCGTACGGTCCACGACAAACAAAATTTGCGGATTGATTTCCAGCAGCCCTTCATAGCCGATGGACTGGCCGTGCGTGGATCCCTCGATTGCGGCATCGACAGGAGTGAAACCCAAAGTGTCATAAATGAATCCGAAACGCGAGCCGGTGCTGAAAGCGGACATGCTCCCATCGTTCAAGAGCAGCGTCAAGGTTTTCTCGCGGATGCCGGCTGCAGTTGCCCGGACCGTTTCGATTTCTTTGTTCAGGCTGGCGATGGCTTCTTCGGCGGCAGCCTCTTCGTCAAAAATTGCCCCCAAGGTAGTGATGTTGTGTTGGACCGACCCCCAATAATCCGTGTAATCGACGCTGAGCACGACCACTGGCGCGATTTCTTCCAATTGATCCGCAAAGTCCGCCAGGCGGTTCGAAATGATGATGAGCTCAGGCGCCAACTTTGCCAATGACTCCATGTTCGGCTCTTTCAGCGTTCCGATATTTCCGAATTGGTCTGCCTCTTCCGCAAGATAAGCCGGCATGTTTTCGGTCGCCGTCCCCGTGACCGCAGCCTGTTTGCCCAGAGCGATCAGCGTGTCCAAGTGGCCAAAATCCAAAACGGCGACATTTTCGGGATCCTTAGGCACTTCGACGGAACCGCGCGCATCCTCGATGGTCACCGTCTCTTCGGATTCCGGAGCTGCTGTTGTCGAATCTGCCGCATCGGCAGCCCCTTCCTGGGCGCCGCAAGCCGCCAGAGTAAAGATTGAAGCCAAACTCATGATTGTCTTTTGCCATTTTTTCATGTTTCATTCTCCTCTATTTTAAATTGCTTGATAAGTGCAATGTTTTTTCCCATCGGCAGTTGTGATGACTTCCAATGGCACTTCATACAATTCCTGCAAAACTTGGGTCCGGATCACTTCCTCGACCGTGCCGCTCCGGAAGACTTTTCCGTTTTTCATGGCGATGATGTTGTCCGAAAAAACGGATGCGAAATTGACGTCGTGGATGACGACAAGAATCGTTTTGCCCAGTTCGTCCGCCAGATTGCGGATGGTCTGCATCGTCACGATGCTCTGTTTCAGGTCGAGGTTGTTCAAAGGTTCATCCAAAAGGATATACTCGGTGTCCTGAACCAGTATCATCGCGATGGCCGCCCGTTGGAGCTGTCCGCCAGACAACGTATCCAAATAGCGGTTGGCGAATGCTGCCAGATTCAGATAGCCCAAAACCTTATCGATCATTGCCTGATCCGCATCATTCAGTCTGCCCTTCGTATAGGGGAACCTGCCGAACGAGACCAATTCGCGGACCGTCATGCGCACCTGATAGGCATTCTGTTGTTTCAGGATCGAAAGCTCCTTCGCCAGTTCATCGGACTGCCAAGCCTCGATCTCTTTCCCGCGGATCGTCAATATCCCCTCGTCCTTCGTCAACAAACGGCTGATGACCGAAAGGAGCGTGCTTTTGCCGGCGCCGTTCGGACCGATGAAAGCTGTGATTTTACCCTTCTCGATCGCCAAGGAGATGTCGTCCAACACTTTTTCATTCTCATAGGCTTTGCTGACGTTAGTGATTTTCATAATTTGCCCCTTTCCTTCCATAATAACCAAAAGAAATAGATGCCCCCGAACAGTTCGACCAGAATGCTCACATTCGTTTGCAGTTTGAACACTTCTTCGGCGATGAATTGCCCTGCCACAATCATCACAAAACTGAGCAGACTTGCGCCAGGCAACAGATAGTTCAGGCAATAGGTCCTGAACAGCCGATAAGCGATGTTCGCAGCCACAAAACCGAGAAACATCATCGGTCCGACGAGCGCCGCCGAAACGGTCATCAAGAGGATGGCATGCATGAAGGCAAGCTTCGTTTCCTTTTCGACAGCGACACCCAGATTTTTGGCTGTCTGCGTTCCCAGACCCAAAACCTCCAATACTTTCCGCTTGCGCCACAGGCTGATGACCGAGAACAAGGCGATCGGCGCTGCCAAAACAAGTACGGAACCATTGATGTTCTGAAAACTGGCAAACAGCTTCGTCTGGAGTTTATCGTATTCATTCGGATCCATCAGCACTTGCATGAAGGAACTGATGCTGTTGAAGAATGTCCCCATGACAAGCCCGATCATCAGGATGATCTGCATATCGTAATTGTACCGTTGCCACGAAAGCCGGTACAGCAAGAAATAACTTCCCAGCATCAGGAATACCAAAAAAAGGAACTGCCGCTCGGCGCTCAATTGGCTGCCCAAAAACGAGAAACTGAAGTACATCAGCATTGTCTGGAGCAAGCGGTAGAAGGACTCGACTCCCAGTAGGCTGGGCGTCAAAAAGTTGCTGAGAACGACGGTCTGAAAGCTGACTGTGGCAAAGGCAGTACTGATGCTGATGACTGAAAAAGTCAACAGCTTCGTGCTGCGCCAGCCGATGATGAACCGGCTGGCGTTGCCCAAATCCCAAAAGAAAAAAAGGCAAGCCACAGCAACGGCAAGGATAGCCAAGCGTTTCATGACGATGCGGTTTTTCGATGCGTTCTTCATGCGGGGCGCCCTCCTCTCAGCAGCAGCCACAAGAACAGCCCGCCGCCGAAAACACCGAGCACCGTCTCCACCGGTATTTCGTACGGGGGGATGACCGAACGCGAGAACACATCGCACAGCAACAGGAAAATCGCTCCGAAAAGGGCGGTTTTGCCATGGGTACTGCGGACATTGTCACCGAAGCGCAACGAGACGAGATTCGGGATGATCACTCCCAAAAAAGGAAGATTTCCGACCGTGCTCAAGATGACGGCGACCGCCAAAGACACGAACAGCGTCCCGATGAAAAGGACCGCTTCGAACGGCAATCCGAGGTTTTTGGCCGCATCCTTACCGAAGCGCGCAATCGTCAAATGGTCTGCAAAGAAATAAAGGGCCGCGGACAACAGGAAAATGAGGTACATCCCCTCGTACTGCCCTTTGATCACCAATGAAAAATTTCCCTGCATCCAGGCGGAAAGGTTTTGCGTGACGTTGAAGCGAAAAGCAAAAAAGTTGGCGATGCCCCCCAGAATGTTTCCGTACATCAGGCCCAGCAACGGTATCGTCATCTGGCTTTTGAAAGGCAAGCGATTCACGACGATCAAAAACAGGAAAGTCCCCGCCGCGGCAAAGGAGAAGGAAAGAGCCATCTTCCCCATAACCGATAAGCTGGGAAAGAAAACCATGCCGCACAGCATCCCCACCTTCGCCGCATCCACAGTCCCGACTGTGTCGGGGGCGGCAAACCGGTTCTGCGTCAATGCTTGCATGACCAGTCCGGATAACGCCAAACCCGCTCCAGCCAATAAAACCGTAATCGTCCTCGGCAGGCGTGACGACACCAATATCAGACGGTCCGTGCTGTTCCCGGCCAGCAACTGCTCCATCGAGAATGCGGCCGTCCCCACTCCCAAGGAAAGCAAAACTGCAGCTGCCACCGCCAAAACAAACAATAATTTCTTCAAGCTCAACTCACCATCTTCCAAAAGCAATTCCTTAATGAGAACGATTCTAATTGAGAACCATTCTCATTTAATGGTATAGGTGCTATTCTACTTGAAGCCGGAATAAAACACAAGACCACAAATGAGATTTCCATGAAAAAAAGTAAGCGAATCTTAAATACAGTGTTTTGGTCTAGCCTGAACCGCGAAAAAACGTCACGAAAAAGACCAGCCCTTTTGACGGACTGGTCTTTTTCGGAATGACTTCATTTTTTCAGGATGCCTAAGATCCCTCGGGAAATGACCCGGCCGACTTCCCGGCCGATTTGCGACATCAAATTTTTGGTGAATCGGTCCATTGTGGAATCGCGGGAACTGCCCGCCCGTTTTTGCCGGCTTTGTTCCCTTTGGCGTTCATTTTCGAGTTTTTTCAGCTGTTCGGCTTTTTCCTTTTCCCTCGCGGCCAGTTCTTCGTTCTCTTCCAGCTCGATCGCTTTTATTTCCGCCAAACGCTGAAGTTGCTCATAAGAGGATTCCCTGTCGATTGCCTCGCTGTATTTATAAAACAACAAGGAACGGTTGATTTTTTCTGTCTTGACGAGCG
Source organism: Trichococcus ilyis (assembly GCF_900109135.1). GTDB lineage: Bacteria > Bacillota > Bacilli > Lactobacillales > Aerococcaceae > Trichococcus > Trichococcus ilyis. Next base: position 28,652 of record NZ_FNYT01000010.1, read on the forward strand.
GGTCCAGAATGCCCATCTTGCTCTCCGGCGGATAAATCATGACTTGCTGAACATAGCCGGGGGTCCCTTCCGGATCGAGAAAAGACACCAGCGCTTCCCCGACTTTGAGCTCCGTCACTTTTTTAGCCAATTCTTCCCCCTCGCGTTGCCGGAAGGTATCAGCGACCGCTTTGACTGTCTTCTGTTCCTTCAGCGTAAAGGCGCGCAAAGCATGTTGGATCTTGTTGCCCAGTTGGCTCAAAATGGCATTCGGGAGATCGGTAGGATTTTGCGTCACGAAATAAACCCCGACTCCTTTGGAACGGATCAGCCGTACAATGAGCTCGATTTTTTCCTCCAGGATATCCGGAATATCCTGGAAGAGGACATGCGCTTCATCAAAAAAGAAAACGATCTTCGGCTTTTCCAGATCACCGACTTCCGGCAATTGCTCGTACAACTCCGAAAGGAACCACAACAGGAACGTCGAATAGAGTTTTGGCGACATGAACAGCCGGTTCGCCATCAGAATGTTCACATAACCGCGACCATCCGCATCCGCTTTTAACAGATCCTGGATATCGAACATCGGCTCGCCAAAGAAAAGGTTGCCGCCCTGTTCTTCGATCACCAATAAGCCTCTCAAGATCGCACCAATGGATTGCTTTGAGACATTTCCGTATTCGCGGCGCAATTCCGCCGCATTGTCTCCGACAAAATTCAGGATGGCCCGCAGATCTTTGATGTCGATGAGCAGGAGCTGTTTCTCATCCGCCACTTTGAAAGCAATATTCATGATCCCTTCCTGGGTCTCATTGAGCCCCAGAAGTCGCGACAACAGGAGCGGGCCCATATCGGAAATGGTCGTCCGCACGGGCACACCGCTCGAACCGAAAATATCCAGCAGTTCCACCGGGTAGCCACGGAGTTCAAAATCCGCCGGCTGCAGCCTCGTCACCCTTTCCCTTATTTTTTCGTTCCATTCACCCGGCTCCGCAATGCTCGCCAAATCCCCTTTGACGTCCGCAAGAAAGACCGGGATGCCGGCTTTGCTCAATTGTTCTGCGATAACTTTCAACGTCACCGTTTTGCCTGTGCCGGTCGCACCGGCTATCAGCCCATGCCGATTCAGCTTATCCATCTGGATGATTGCCGGATTTTCCCCTTGCCCGATCACCAGTTCTTGGCGCATTCAAAATCCCTCCTAAGCCTGACATTTCACTCTTATTGTACAATATTTTGAAAACAGCGTACAACCGTAAGCCCTCTCTTTCAAAAGCAACGCCAGAAAGTGCAGCGGAAAGCAAAAACCACTCCGCCAAAAGTCGGGTGAGTGGTTCAAGTCCCTCATTACCTGATGATTTCCGCTCCCAATGAACCGGAAAAATGCCGCAAGGCCCAGTCGTGGCCGATCGGATCAAAACTTGCGACAGCTTTCTCATGGATGACGATCCTGTAGCCGAGATTGTATGCATCCACTGCCGTATGCAAGACACAGATGTCGGTGCAGACACCCGTCAAATGGATTTCCGTGATACCCCGTTCCCGCAGGCGAACATCCAAATCTGTGCCGCTGAAGGCGGAGTAGTGGCGCTTGTCGATCCAATACACGTTCCGGCTGTCTTTATGCTCCTCATAGAGAGCCGCCAAAGAGCCGTACAGTTCTCTTCCTGCAGTACCGGCAAGGTTGTGCGGCGGGAACAGTTTATTCTCGGGATGGTACACGTCCTCGGCGTCATGACAATCGATGGCAAAAACGACAAAGTCACCTTTTTCGACAAAAGACTGCGTGACCGCGACCAATTCCGATTCGATGCGCTGTCCATCGGCTCCAGTCGTCAAAGCGCCGTCTGTCGCGACAAAATCATTCGTATAATCAATCGACAACAATGCTCTCATGGGCATTCCCTCTATTCTTGGTTATTTTTCAGCAGTTCGATGACCATCTCTGCGGATTTTTTCCCGGCTTCGACGATGAATTCGTCGAATGTCTGCGCCGCGCCGTCGCTTGCTCCGTCCGAAATGGCGCGGATGATTGCGAATGGCGTCCCCATTACATAACAGGCCTGAGCGATCGATGCCCCTTCCATTTCAGTTGCAAAGGCGTCGGGGAAACTTTCTTTGATGCGGCTTGTACCGCTCTCTGAAGCGATGAACGAATCGCTGGAGACAATCGTTCCTTGGACGACATGCAGACCGACTTTTTCTGCTGCGCGGGTTATCTTTTCGACGACTTGTTGATCCGCTTCATAGTAATGCGGCATCTGCGGAACTTGCCCTACGGAATAGCCGAATGCGGTGGCGTCGACATCATGATAAGCGACCTTATCCGCCACAACGACATCCCCGACATGCAGACTTTCCTGCAGTCCGCCGGCCGATCCCGTATTGATGACGAAGTCAGGACGGTAACGATCGATGATGAAGGCGGCGGCAATCGCCGAATTGACTTTGCCGATGCCCGACTGGACCAATACCACTTCCTGGTTTTCGATTTTCCCTCTTGTGAAAACGAGGTGGAAATGGCTTTCTTCTGTTCTGTCTGTCATATTTTCCAACAATATACGGTTTTCTTCTTCCATTGCTCCAATAATTCCGATCATACGTGTTTCCTTTCTGGTAGCTGCATTTTAGATCAAAGAACGAAAGCAATCGCGAAGACCAAAATGATCAGCAGGATGACGATCAGGATGGCTTTGTTCAGATAGCTGTCCAATCTCCTGCCTCTCTCCTTGTCCGATAGGCGCTGCGCCTTCGCGGTGGCTGGCTGTTTTTCAGCCTTGCGGAACAGCTTTATTTTCGGCTTGACGATTGGGGCTTTGTTGCCGTTCTCCGACCTTTTCTTTTCGGTTGGCGTGCTTCTTTTTTCAGCCGCAGCAGGAGCCGGTCTGTTTCCTTTTTCGTTTGCCGGAGTGGCGGATCGCTCAGGCACTTTCAGCGGGGGCATGATTTTTTTGCCCTCCGCCCCTGTTTGGGTTGCTTGGTCCCTTTTGTACTGGCGATAACGTTCCCGGGTGATCAGCGGTTTCTTTGGTTCTGACATCCTATCCCTCGATTCTTTCGCGCAAAAGACGCATCTCCCAATAAAGCATGGCGTAGATGGTTTTCGAATCGCAGATTTCTCCGGATTCCTGCAAAGCTTTTGCTTCATCGTATGTCAATTCCAATACCTCGATGAATTCATCCTCATCCATCGGCAAAGAATTTTCGATTTTCGTCAATCCTTCCGCCAGATAGATTGTGATCCGCTCATCCAAGTAAGCCGGTGTCGGATAGAAGACCGCCAATTCGGACCACTGCTCCGCACGATAATCCGTCTCTTCCTCCAGTTCGCGAATGGCTGCCACCAAGGGCTCCTTATCGGATGTCTCCAATTTTCCTGCCGGGATTTCGACCACGGTCCGATCCAATGGTTTCCGGAACTGCCTGACCATCACCATTTTGCCGTCGGAAGTGAAGGGAATCATCGCTACGGCACCCGGATGCCTGATCATCTCCCTGACTGAGGTTTTTCCGTTCGGCAACAGCACTTCTTCCCGCACCAAATGCAACAAGACGCCATCGAATATTCTCTCGCTTTTAACTGTTTTTTCTTCAAATTCCATATTTTGTACCTCCCCTATCCACTCTCTTGATCATGTATTATCATAACCTATCTTTTCCGCAATTTACAAGAGTCTCGCGAGATTCGCCCAAAACAGGCAGCGGCAGTCAAAATCATCCTTTCGGCCGATAGGTGACCACCGCGCTTTTATGCTAGAATAATAGCATAAGCACAGACAAAGTGGACAGCATGTATTCAAAGGAGGAAATGGTTATGTGGAGCAACATTAAAGATATTTTGAGATATACGTTTTCCAGCGTCATCAGCCTGATTGCATTGGTGGTATTCTATTTCATATTCGGGTTTGATTTCTGGACTTCGATTGCGCTGACCCTCGCGCTGGGCATCTTCTTGTACTACGCCCAAAACGGCGGAAGAATCCAATGGCCACTGAAGGCACAGAAACAAAAGAACGCGCCGGGCAGACTCAGCGCCGACAAAGAGGCATTCTACCATTCGAAAGGAATGACCAAGGATCAGATCGCTTACTTCCGCAGCACAATGGCCCAAGCGAAAACAACTATCGAAGACATCGAATCCAATCTGCAGCAGCGCTCAAAATTGAAGGCGATCGCCGCACGCAACGACACGGTGGGCATACTGAAGGACTTCTTCCGGAATATCGTCAATCAGCCCAACCGACTGCATGAAGTCGACAAATTCCTGTACACGAATCTTCCCAGCTTGAAGGAACTGACGGAAAAATATATTACGATTGACGGCCATGTCTCCAAACCGAAGGAAACATACACAGCCTTGGACAATTGCGCCCAGACGATCGATGAGATGTGCCGTCTGATCGCTGAGGATTACGTGCGCTTCATGTCCAATGACATCGAGGATATGGACATCGAGTTGGAACTTGCAAAGCAAGTTTTGAAAAGGGATAATGAAGGAAAAAGCACCGTAAATGCTTTGGACGAAGAAATCTAGGAGGAATACGGATGGATCCATTTGATGCTGCAGGACAGAACAAACAAACTAACAACAAGGATGTCAACCAGGAGTTGGATGATTTGCTGGCCAACCCTTTTGCCGATCCATTTGCCCAGCCAGCGGTGATTGCCGCTGCACCGGAAGCTGCGAACGCGGTGATCAATCCAGATCGGCTGATCGATCGTTTGCCGGAGGAAAGGCAAAAGCAAGCATTGGCATTGGCCGGACAAATCGATGAAAATAACATGCAGGCCATCATCAGCTATGGCGCGGCAGCCCAAAAACAATTGGGCGAATTCTCTCATTCGATGCTGGATCATGTCCAGAACCAGGATACCGGCGAAATCGGCGATTCCTTGAACGATCTGATGTACCGTCTCAACGAGGCCAAACCGGAAGACCTGCGGGCAGAGGACAACAATGTCTTCCGCAAAATCTTCGGCAAGGTCAAACAATCCGCCTATGAGATGACGGCAAAATACCAAAAGATTGGTGCCCAAATCGATAAGATCGCGATCAAATTGGACAGGGAAAAGAACGGTTTGCTGAACGACAATGTCACCTTGGAGCAGCTGTACCAAAAAAACAAGGATTATTTTGAAGCTCTGAACATCTACATCGCTGCCGGGGAAGTCAAAATGGAGGAGCTGCAGAATAATGTGATCCCTCGTGCAATCCAAACTGCCGAGGCCTCCCAGAGCCAGATGGATGTGCAGATCGTCAACGACCTGAAGCAGTTCCTCGATCGACTCGAAAAACGTACGCATGACCTGCGTTTGACCAGACAGATGACGATCCAACAGGCTCCGCAGATCCGCCTGATCCAAAACACGAACCAGGCACTGGCCGAAAAAATCCAGTCCTCGATCCATACCGCCATTCCGCTGTGGAAAAACCAAGTGGCCATCGCCTTGACCCTGTTGCGCCAAAAGGATGCAGTGACAGCGCAAAGGCAAGTGTCGCAAACCACCAACGATCTGATGCGCAAGAATTCTGAAATGTTGAAAATTTCAGCCATCGAAACGGCCAAAGAAAATGAACGGGGTGTGATCGATATCGAAACGCTCAAGCAGACACAACAGGACTTGATCGAAACATTGGAGGAGACCATCAAAATCCAACAGGAAGGCCGCATCAAGCGCAAAGAAGCCGAAAAGGAATTGGCGCAGATGGAAAACGATCTGAAGGGCAAATTATTGGATATCCACCAACAGGAACAACAACTTCATTGATGCCTCAGGACTGCTCCGTTTCGGGGCAGTCTTTCCTTTGGTGCTGAGCCGGACCTTCGATAAGCTTTTCTTGGGAAGCCCATCGAGCGAAGCGCCTTGCTTTTTCTGAAAACCTTCCGTCGCAAGGGCTTATTATTTGTAATGTGACTCATTTTATATATAATAGGAGTATAGTTAATTAGAAATAACTATATTGTTACTGCATTTGTATTTAAAGAAAAGGAGGAAAAGAAATGGGCTTTATTTGGTCTTTAATTGTTGGCGGAATCTTAGGCGCGTTGGCAGGATCGTTTTTGGGCAAGGATGTCCCCGGTGGCATAATCGGAAACATCGTCGCTGGTTTTGTCGGTTCATGGTTAGGAACAACTTTATTTGGAGCATGGGGGCCTGAAATCGGCGGATTCTACATCGTTCCTGCATTGGTCGGGGCAGTCATCCTGATTTTCATCCTATCCTTCCTTCTGCGAAGCATGAAGAAGTAACCTTTCCGATTCGGACCCTAGCAGATAGGATATCTGTTTTATGATAGAACCGTTGTTTTGCGATCGTGTGGCGGATTGCAGGAACAACGGTTTTTTTGCATTCAAAAAGCGCACCGGAAGAAACTTCCGGTGCGCTTTGGATGCGCTAATGTGAAAAAATAGGATTATAATTTTACAACGTTAGCTGCTTGAGGTCCGCGGTTGCCGTCAACGATTTCGAATTCAACTTCTTGGCCTTCTTCCAAAGTTTTGAAGCCTTCGCCTTGGATAGCTGAGAAATGTACGAATACATCGTCTTTTCCTTCAACTTCGATGAATCCAAAACCTTTTTCGCCGTTAAACCATTTTACTTTTCCTTGTTCCATAATCGTGTAATACCTCCAAAATTTTCATTGGTAAAATGCTAATACAAATAATTAGTATCATATTAGTTCAAGTTACTAATATAATTATAACGAATTTCCCGCCCAAATTCAAGAGGAATTTATGCGCTTTCTTTAAAAAATATTCCTCAAAAGATAAAATCTTTGTCTCCTCTGCCAAAAATCAACAGAAGCACGCAAAAACGACGTCAGAATCCGTCATCTTGCGTGCTCTTGCTCTATATTCACATCATTTTAACGCGGCACGACGAGCAGGGATCAGGCTTCTTCCTGCACGAGGGCTTCCGGATATTCGGATCTCACAATATCCGCGCAACGTCTGCATAGGGAAGTCGCATCCTCGATTTGTCCGACCTCTTCCTTGATGGCACGGCATCTTTCGCATGTTTCGCCATGTGCGTGCTCCACCAGAACGGCAAGATGATCGAACGGCACCGCTTCGGCTGGAGCAGCTGCCAATTCATTGACATCGAGATGCGAAACGATGAATAATTGCTCCAGATTCGCATCCAAAGAGTCGAACAGCGCTTTTGTTTCCTGGTCCACGAACAGCGACAGATGCGCCTCAAAAGATTTTCCGATCGTCTTCTCATTACGCGCAACTTCCAGTGCTTTCAATACCGCATCACGGATATCCATGAATTTTTCCCATTGGCCCAAAATTTGGGACTGGTCTTCGCGGATGCTGATTTCCGGCAATTCAGCCAATTGTGCGTACTGCTCCTCTTCTTTCAGGAAACTCCAGATTTCTTCCGTCGTGTGCGGGATGATCGGGGTCAAAAGTTTGGCCAACTTGACCAACACTTCGTAAAACACAGTCTGCATCGCGCGTCTTTCTGCATTATCCGCTTTTTCGATATAGACGACATCTTTGGCAAAATCAAGATAGAATGCCGACAGATCAACCGTGCAGAAGTTCATGATCGTTTGGTAGATGGTCGAGAACTCGTACTCTTTATAGGCTGTCACGCAAGTTTCAACAACTTGATCCAAGCGCGCCATCATGTATTGATCGACGCTGCGCAGCTCTTCGTAGGCCACTGCATGCTCCTTCGGTTGGAAATCTTCCGTATTCCCGATCAGGAAACGCATCGTGTTGCGGATTTTGCGGTAAGTTTCGGAAACTTGCTTCAGGATGTCGTCGCTGATCCGGACATCGGATTCATAGTCGACACTGGATACCCATAGGCGGATGATGTCCGCGCCCATGTTCTTGACGACTTTTTCCGGCAGGACCGTGTTGCCCAACGATTTGCTCATTTTGCGGCCTTCCCCATCCAAAACGAAACCTTGCGAAAGGACTGTTTTGTAAGGTGCAACTCCGTTGATCGCAACGCTGGTCGTGATGCTCGAGTTGAACCAACCGCGGTACTGATCGGAACCTTCCAAGTACATATCGGCAGGGAAGGTCAGATCTTCCCTTGCGCGCAGCACAGCTTCGTGCGAGGAACCGGAATCGAACCAAACGTCCATGATGTCCATTTCCTTCGTGAATTCCCCGTTCGGACTGCCCGGATGCGTGAACCCTTCAGGAAGCAAGTCTTTTGCTTCCCGCTCGAACCACACGTTCGATCCGAATTCGCCGATCAAGGTTGCGGCATGATCGATTGTTTCCGGAGTGATGATCGGTTCGCCATTCTCCGCATAGAAGATCGGCAACGGCACGCCCCAAACTCGTTGGCGGGAAATGACCCAGTCGCCGCGGTCGCGGATCATGTTGAACAATCTGACTTTGCCGGACGGATGCAGCCATTCGACATTGTCGATTTCGTCCAGGATGTCCTGACGGAATTTATCGATGGAAGCGAACCATTGCGGCGTCGCGCGGTAAATGACCGGTTTCTTGGTGCGCCAATCATGCGGATAGCTGTGGACGAAGAAGTCCAGCTTCAGCAGCGCGCCTTTTTCAGCCAGCAGATCAGTGATCAGTTTATTGGCTTTGTCGTAGAATACGCCTTCGAAACCTGGTGCTTCAGCTGTGTAGCAACCTTTGTTGTCGATCGGGGACAGTACTTCCAGGCCATATTTTTTGCTGACGAGATAGTCGTCCTCACCGTGGCCTGGAGCGGTATGGACCAGCCCAGTACCGGCTTCAAGCGTTACATGGTCCCCTACCATTACTAAGGCTTCGCGATCATAGAACGGGTGTTGGGCTGTCATATACTCCAACTCCGAACCTTTCAGTTCCTGCAGGACTTCCACGGATTCCCATCCAATCGCTTCTTTGACCGTACCGATCAATTCCTTGGCGACAACAAATTTCCTGCCGTCAGCGGATACAACCACATAGTCGAAATCAGCATTTACGGAAATGCCCAAGTTCGCCGGCAAAGTCCAAGGTGTGGTCGTCCAGATGACGAAGGCGGTGTCGTTGTCCAAGATCCCTTTGCCGTCCTTGATCTGGAAAGCCACATAGATGGAAGCGGACTTCACATCTTTGTATTCGATTTCGGCTTCCGCCAGCGAGGATTCGCTGGATGGCGACCAGTAGATAGGCTTCAGGCCTTTATAGATGTAGCCTTTTTCCGCCATCTTCCCGAACACACGGATTTCGGCTTCTTCATATTTCGGCAACAGCGTCACGTATGGATTTTCCCAATCGCCTGCGATGCCCAAACGTTTGAAGACGGTTCTCTGTCCGTCGATCTGTTTCCAAGCATAATCTTCGCATAACTTGCGGAATTCAGCCAGGCTCATCGCCTTGCGGTTCACGCCTGTGTTCGTTAGGGCTTGTTCGATCGGCAGACCATGTGTATCCCAACCCGGAACGTATGGAGAGCGGAATCCGGACATGGACTTCGAGCGGACAATGATGTCCTTGCTGATTTTGTTCAGGGCATGTCCCATGTGGACGGCGCCATTGGCGTAAGGAGGGCCGTCGTGCAGGACAAAAGTCGGTTTGTCCGCATTCAGTTCTTGTCTTTTTGCATAGATATCCTTTTCTTCCCAATCCTTCTGCCATTCCAATTCACGGACAGGCAAATTAGCTTTCATCGGAAAAGCTGTTTTTCCCAAGTGCAGCGTATCTTTCATTTTCATTATCGGAAACTCCCTTTTCATGATTTTTTCTACAAAAAAAGACCCGTCTCCAAAAGGGACGAAGTCTTCGTGGTACCACCCAAATTCAAAGCGACAACGGCCGAAATCGGCTGTCATGCTTCCTCTTGCAAACCGTTAACGCTGCTCAGGCGACCTTTTTTACTTCTGTCTGTTCAAAAAGATTCTCATGGAGGATCCTGGAAAAAGAGGGACTTATTGGCCTTCCACCATACGCCAATTCGCTGAAAGTGTCTTTTTTTCGGGTGTTCCATTCTTCAATAATTAGATTCTACTTGTTTTCTTCCGGAATTTCAATAGCTTCCAATGCAGCTGCGGCAAGTTTCTCTTCCGCTCTTGCTTCTTCAGCCAGTCTTCCGCCGACTTCGAATTCGGCGGCATCATCTGAATTTGCGACCAAGTCATCGATGATGCGGGTGCGGTTGGACAAGACTTCATTCAAAGTGGGTGTTGACACTTGGCCTTCCGGGGAAGCGTTCAACAGATTGTTCCACTCATCATTCATGATGAGGTTCAGTTGGGACTCAACAAGCAGCTGCAGCTTCTGTTTGAAATTGCGGCTTTCCTTGCGGACCGCATCCGTCTCTTCATTAATTTTTGTGGCTTTTCCGGCCGCTTCCTGCAACAGGCGATCCGCACTTTTTTCAGCTTCAAACAAGATGATTTCAGCCTCTTTGCGCGCATTTTCTTTCAGTCTGTCGGCGGCATCCTGCGCCACGACGATCGACTTGTTCAGGGCATCCTGCAAGTTGCTGAAATGCTGCAGTTTTTCTTCGGCAAATTTCAGTTGTTTTTGCAGATCTTTATTTTGTTTGATGACTTCTTCAAATTCTTTGGTGACTGCATCCAAAAAGTCGTTGACTTGTTCTTTGTCGTACCCTTTAATTTTGACAGGGAATTCCTTGTGTTGAATGTCTAATGGAGTCAAGCTCATCTAATACACACCTTTCGTTCTTGTCATTCTTTATTTATACAATACGCCAAACTCGACGCGCCATTTGTCTTTTTTGGACTTGCCCTCAATGGCTTTGATCTGGATCCTTCCGTAACCGCGGATGGACACGATGTCCAAAAGTCCCAATTCGAAATCAGGCCGTTCGAAAACTGCCCAGTTCAATTTCACTTTTCCGCCGGTCACCAACTCTTTGGCCCGTTGCCGCGAAATATTGTAAATCGCAGCAATGACTGTATCCAGCCTCAGCGAACTGACCGTGTCATGCACGATCGTCCAATCATCGATAGGGGTGATCAGATCGGTATAGGAGCGGCCCTCAAGCCGCACACTGACCTTGCCGATCTTGGTGACCTGGGCATGCACGTACCCGGCTATATTCGACGCCATCAGGAATTGCCAGCGCGTGCCGTCAGACAAAATGTCGCCGAAAAGTTCCCTTTTCATGCCGGTTCCGGTCAAAGTGCCTAGGATTTTGCCGTGAGTCAAGCTGGCAAATTTGGACGGGTAGACGACTTCCGTAAGCTCTATTTCGAAATCGCTTTGGGTCGGGCTGAAATATTCGGGGCAGATGATCGCCCGCTTGCGTTCAGCCGCTTCATACCCCCCATAGAAATGGACATGGACCTCGCCTTTTTTCCCGACCAGCATCTCAATGATGTACTGCTGCCGGGGATCCAGGAAATCCGTCAGATACGGTGTATAGGTTTCCTCAGCTTGCGTAATCCAAGACTGGGCATTGTCGATGAACGACTGCTCTTCCTTGCGGAAATGTTGATAAACTTCTTGCATGCGAATCCCTCACTTTTTCGTTTGATGAAAAAATGTCCGTCAATTCAGCACTCTGATCAGGAACAGGATGACGACCTGCGCTCCGTATTCCACCAAATTCAGGAACAGGATGCCCGCCACCACACTGAAGCTCACCATGCCTACAGAGGGGATCAGTCTTCTGAATATGTCCAGGTAAGGCTCCACGATGCTGGCGATGATATAGCCGAATTTGGAGGTTCTTGCTCCCGGCAACCAACTCATCAATGCGTACACCAACAGGATAGTCGAATAGGCCGAAATGCTCCAACGGATTATCTGTAACAGTCCAATCAATAATTGTGTCATTATGTTTCCTTTCTAGTAAAACGAACGCTCTTCTTCCAGTGTTTCGGCTAGTGCGCCTTCGACGCCTACTGAAGCGGGGGTGCATAAAAAAATTTCATCGCCGACGCGTTTGATTTCTCCGCCGATTGCATACACCGTTCCCGTCAGGAAATCCACGATCCGTTTTGCCTGTTCCGCATCGATCCGCTTGAAATTAAGCAGGACTGCCTGATTCCGCAAAAGGTTGTCGGCAATCTTTTCCACTTCGGAATAGACTCTTGGCTCCACGACATGGATGCTGGCTTTTTCGGTCATCGCTTGCTGATTCATGGGAATCACCTTTGCTTTCGTCGATCTTTTTTGGGTGCTCCGATAAGACGGAGCTTCTTCCTCATTGCGCTCGGATCTGCGGACGGGAACGAATGCCGTTGGTTCAGCGACTTCCTCATATCCGTCCTCCTCATCTTCAATGACGAAGTACTTTCGGAATAAATCTTTCAGACCCATAAGACCCCTCACCTCTTCCTAGTCTACGCTTCTGTTTCGGCAAAAAATGCCGAGCCGACACGTACGAAGGTCGACCCTTCGGCAATCGCTGTCGGATAATCTTGGCTCATGCCCATGCTTGTCTCTGTGCAGGGGGCATGCATCAAGTTCAACGCCGCTACTTGCTCTTGCATCCTTTTCAGATCCTTAAAGCATTGATGCAACTCCACGTCTGTAGCATCAATGGGTGCCATCGTCATCAATCCGACAACGATGATATTCGGTAAACTTTCCAGGCTCTTGATGAAAGGGATTGCCTCGGACACGGAAAGCCCATGTTTGGAACTTTCACCCGTAACGTTGACTTGCACGAAGCAAGAAACAGGCTTTTCCGCCCGTTCATTGATTTCTTTTGCCAATGAAGGGCGATCCAGGGCATGGAAGTAGGCGATGCGGTTGATCACCTGCTTCACTTTCCTTGTCTGGAGAGTGCCTATATAGTGCCAGACGATGTCTTCCTGAGGAAGGGCTGCTTGCTTTTCGATCAGGCCCTCCAGACGGTTTTCCGCAAAATGGCGGTATCCCAAGCGGTACAATTCTTCCACTTGTTCAACCGGTCTCGTCTTCGTGACGGCAATGACGGTCACGTCTTCCCGGTTGCGGCCGACCGCCGAGCAGGCCGCTTCCACAGTCGACTCCACTATCCGGCAGTTCTTTTCGATGGTCATGCTTATCTGCGTCTCTTGCGGAAGAATGGTGGTGTATCCAGGGAATCCTCTCCACCGTTTCTTTCCTCTTTTTGTTCATGATAACGTGGATAATTGTCTTCTGCTTGTTTCACCGGGAATGCTTCCGGTTCCGTTTCGGATTGGGCAGGAGCTTGCTCTCTCACGCTCGTATCCCTGCGGATATCCCAATCACCGAACAGATCCTTGGCTGGCTTTTCTTCCGCCTTTTCGCTCGGAACATACTTTTCTTGGTAGGAAATAGGCGTGTTGCCTACTTCTTTGCGCCCTTTGAAAGCACTCCCTCCGCGATTAGCGGTTTTTTTTTCATCTTTTTTTTTGTCGTCGATCCCTGTAGCGATGACTGTGACGATGACTTCGTCGCCCAAGTTTTCATTGATGGATGTACCGAAGATGATGTTCACTTCGGATGTTGAAGCTTGCGCTACGATATCGCTCGCATCCTGTGCTTCGAACAAGGTCAAGTCCGATCCGCCGGTGATGTTCAGCAAGATCTGCTCGGCGCCATCGATGGAAACTTCCAGCAATGGGGAAGAAATGGCTTTTTTGGTTGCTTCAGCCGTACGGTTTTCGCCGGATGCGATACCGATACCCATCAGGGCTGAACCTTGGTCCTTCATGACGGTCTTCACATCAGCGAAGTCCAAGTTGACGTATCCTGGAGCTGTGATCAGGTCAGAGATCCCTTGAACCCCTTGACGCAACACATTATCGGCTTCACGGAACGCTTCCAACATCGGCGTCTTTTTGTCGACGATTTCCAAGAGGCGATTGTTGGAGATGATGACCAATGTATCGACGTTCGCTTTCAATTCAGCGATCCCTTCAGCTGCGTAACGGCCTCTTTTTGGCCCTTCAAAAGTGAACGGACGCGTAACGACACCGACAGTCAAAGCCCCAAGGTCTTTGGCGATCCTGGCTACGATAGGGGCTGCACCTGTACCGGTACCGCCGCCCATTCCGCAAGTGACGAAGATCATGTCTGCGCCGGCTAAAGCTTCAGCGATTTGTTGTTCGCTTTCTTCTGCAGCTTTGCGGCCCACTTCCGGAACCGAACCTGCGCCCAAACCTTTTGTCAATTTAGGTCCGAGTTGGATTCTTGTTTCTGCTTTTGACGCATTCAAGGCTTGCGTATCCGTATTGGCAACGATGAATTCCACGCCTTGCACGCCTTCTTCGATCATGCGGTTCACGGCATTGCTGCCCGCTCCACCGACACCGATCACTTTAATTTTTGCCCCATCATTCATGCTTGAATCGAATTCCAATTCCATTTCATTTCCTCCTATTTCATACCATTCTTTTATGTTCAGTGTGATTATTCAAATAAATTATTGAACCAGCGTTTCAATTTCCCGACCAGGCTTTCTTCATAATGGACCTCATCAGCATAGGTCTCGTTTTCGAAGGCCGGCTCTTCTACGACTGGCGGTTGTTTTGCAACTTTGGATTGCATTGGGATCACTTTGCCTGCCGACTGCACTTTCCCTTTGGCAACGCGGTAAATGTCATCCAGACCGGCCACATATTTGATCAGTCCGATGCTAGTGGCGTAAATCGGATTGCGCATTCCCATCTGTTCCGGAATGTACAGTTTGACGTTGATTTCGAAAATTTCTTTCGCCAAATCGACTACACCCGGCAAGGCCGCTGCGCCTCCGGTCAGAATGATGCCGCCGGGAAGATCGCGCGCTTCGACTTTGTCCAAGGCGCGTTTGATGTTTTCGAAGATTTGCACCAGGCGGGCTTCGATGATTTCGGACAGATATTTCTCATCGACTTTCACCGGTTCTTCTTTTCCGATCGTTTCGACAGGGAAAAACTCCTCATCGGATGTGTCCTCGGAAATGGCGTAGCCGTATTCACGTTTTACGCGTTCCGCGTTCTCCAATGTTGTATTCAAAATGATGGAAATGTCCTTGGTCACCAGGTCGCCGCCCTCGGGATCGACAAACGAAAATTTCAATTGATCGTCATGCATGACAGACGCGCTCGTTTGGCCGCCGCCCATGTCGATAAGGATGGTCCCGAAGTCACGCTCGCCTTTGTTCATGGCTACGCTTGAAATGGCTAATGGCTGCACAACCATATCTTCGATCTGCAGACCCGCTTTCTCCACACAACGCTTGATGTTATGGATGATCGTTTTTGGACCCGTGATCATGCTTGCGTACAGTTCGAGACGGACACCGATCATGCCTCGCGGATCCCTGATGCCGTCGAACCCATCCACGATGAACTCTTCGGGGATGACGGAAATGATTTCTCTTTCCGGCGGCACCGAACGGACTTTTGCCGCAGCAAAGACGTTCTGGACATCCTTGTCGGTTATTTCCTTGTTTTCGCTTGAGACTGCATACATCCCGTGGCAAGGTTCGATGCTGATTTGATTGCTTGGTATGCCTACGATGACGTTGGAAATCTGAATATTGGCTTTCCTTTCAGCTTGACTGACTGCACTGCGGATCGATTCGACCGTTTCATCGATATCAACGATGACGCCCCGGCTAAGACCTTTGGAAATTTCATTCCCGACTCCAATAATGTTCATTTGATCTTTCACATATTCTGCTACTACTACTTTTATTGAAGTGGTTCCAATATCTAGACTGACGTATATTCCTGAATTCTTCATGGTTTTATTGAAACCTCCGTTTGACATAATGGCTTGTGTAAACATCCGCATTGCTCCGAAAAATCCATCGGTTGTCGATGCGTGATGCCAGAAAGCTATACCTTATCATTTTATCATAATAACTCTTCATTTACGAAGATTTTTACAAATAATTCTATCAGAAGGAAGTCTGATAAAACTTCTTCAATCCCTCAACAATGATCGAAATCATTGTTCAAGGATTGACTGCAAGTCAATCTTGATTTTCCCGACTCATTCCGGTTGAACGGCGGAATCGGCCGGAACGGACGCAGCTTCCGTTGTTGGTGCAAAAGGAGTAAAGTAAACGCCGACTTCAAGGTCGATGACTCCTTTGGCTTCACCCAACTGGCTCACGATATCCGGGTAATACAGTATCTTCTCGGCGAATGAGGGCAGGATGGCTCTCACTTCATTGCCGTCGTTCATGTATACCGTGATCGCATAGGGGTTTTCTTCCGTTCCGGTGTATTTGATTTCGGAAATGCTGTTCTGGACACTGTCCGTCAATTGCATGTATTGTTCGAGCAGATCATCCAGATTCTGATTCATTTCGAAACTTGTGATGATCGGATTGTTGCCGATCGGGACCTTCAGTTCCGTATTCGCCACCGTTCCATTTTCCAAAACATTATAGTAACTGCCTTCTGAATAAACATAGGCAATCGTTTCGTGTTCCGTGACGTGGATCGTGACATCATTCAAACCGCGCAGCGTCACTTCCGCCTTTCTGATTTGCGGTAAGGCATTGGTGACGAACGCATCGATTTTTTCGTCATCCCAGACTGCCCCCAAAGCGGTCACTTTCCCGGTGATGTGACTGGCATCGATGATGCTCTGTTCCGGTACAGCTTCTGCCCCTTCCACATAGATGTCCTTGACCTTTCCGTAGGGGGAAATCAGAAAGCCGCAAGCGGTCGCGCCTGTCAAGAAAACGAGATACCAAACGAAATAACCCGGCTGCTTTTCATCTTTGCTGGCTTCGGGAAGATCCTTTCTTCTTTTCCGATTCGACCTTCTCACTTCCAGGAAACGTTGCAGGCCGGAAATCTTTGTTGCCGGTTGCTCTCCCTGTTCCTGACGCTGCCTTTCCAACTCAGCAGCCGCGCGTTGCCAAGGAGTCCCTTCAGTCGAACTCTTCCTGTTCAGCCTTTGTCGGATTTTTCCGAAAACCATCTGGCCGCCCTCCCTTCCTTACTTCCTCAAATCCATGATGACTTCGATGATCCGGTCTGAAGCGTCCGTTATGCCCATCCGTTTTGCCTGGAAAGCCATTTCTTTGCGCGCCGCTTCATGCATCATCAGATTGTCGATGGCTTCGAACAAGGTTTGTGCCTGCAGATCCTTCTCGAGGATCATTTCGGCTGCCCTATTCTTCACCAAGCTTTCCGCATTTTTTTGTTGATGGTTATTCGTCACATAAGGGCTTGGGATCAGGATACTCGGCAAGCCCAGAGCCATCACTTCCGTCAATGTGGTCGCACCGCTGCGGGATACGATCAGATCGGTCCGCTTGAAAAGCTTCGGCATGTCATGGACATAGGGCAAAATCCGGATGTTGTCCAACCGGTCCGGAAGTGCGCTTATTTGCTGCTCCACCTTTTCATAATGGACTTCGCCGGTAGCCAACAGCACTTGGTACGGTTTGTTCTTGAAGAGCGGATAGGCTGATACGAAGGATTGATTCAGTTTTGCCGCTCCGCGGCTGCCCCCGAAAATCAGGACAGTAGGCAAATCCTCCTTCAATCCATACTCTTTCAGGTCGGCACTTTCCTTCAAAGAGGCGACTTCCTGCGCTCGGGGGTTGCCGGTGAAGACAATCTTTTCCGGATAAGCGGCGAAATCTGCGCGGGCATCCTCGAAGCAAATGCAGATGCGGTCCACAAATCGGCTCAAAAATTTATTGGTGACGCCAGCGACCGAATTCTGTTCATGGATGATCGCCGGAATGCCTAGTTTGGATGCAGCGTAGAGGACCGGTGCACAAACGTAGCCGCCTGTCCCGATTACGACATCCGGTTTGAATGCTTTGATGATTTTCTTCGAGTCCGAAATGCTCTTGAACATCAAGTAGACGGTCTTGAGGTTCTCGGGCGACAGGCTCCGGCGCAGACCCTGGATCTTGACGGATCTGAAAGCAACGCCGGCTTTCGGTACAATCGTGCTTTCCAGACCGCGCTCCGTGCCCACGTAAAGGAATTCACTGTCAGGATATTTTTCTTTGATTCGGTTCATCAGGGCTAAAGCCGGATAGATATGCCCACCCGTCCCGCCGCCGGATAATACTATTCTCATAAGTTTATGGGTCATGCTTAAGACCCTTCCTCCTCACTTGTTGCCTTGACCAAGGAAACGACCGCATCCGTGAACGCTTTACCGCGCACTTCGAAATTCTTGTATTGATCCCAACTTGCGCAAGCCGGAGACAGCAGAATTGTGTCGCCTTCCTCGCTGTACTGATAACTGATCGGAACCGCACTTGCGACATTGTCGGTCACAACAATTTCTTTGATTCCGGCCTTTTCTCCGGCATCCTTCAGCTTATCCGCAGTCTCCCCGAAGACAATCAGCGTCTTCACGTTACCCAAGAAAGGAACGAGCTCATCGAAACTGTTCCCGCGATCCAGGCCTCCCGCCAACAGAATGACAGGCGTGCGGAAACTGCTCAGAGCTGTTTTGGTCGCAAGGATGTTTGTTGCTTTCGAATCGTTGTAGAATTTTCTGCCGTTCAGTTCGGATACGAATTGGATTCGATGCTCGACGCCATAAAAGAGATGGAAGGCCGAGACGATAGCGGCATTGCTCACGCCGCAAAGTTTCGCTACGGCAACGGCAGCCAATGCATTCTCGATATTGTGTTCGCCGGGAACCCTCAAATCAGCGATGTCCATCACCTTTTCGCCCTTGAAATACAGCGACCCTTCACTCGCATATGCCCCATCATTCAACACCTGTGTGCGTGAAAATGGAACGATTCGGGCTTTCGAATGTTGCGCCAATTCACGCAATTCCGCTTGATCCCAATTCAGGACAAGATGATCGTCCGCCGTTTGGTTTTCGGTTATGCGCCACTTCGCTTTGACGTATTCTTTCCGATCCCCATGATAGTCCAGGTGCGCTTCCGTGATGTTCGTGATGACGGCAATGGCAGGCCGCATCGCTTCGATGCCCATCAATTGGAAGCTGGACAGCTCCATCACGACATCGTCATCGGCAGTCGCTGTGCGCGCCACTGCCGATGCGGGCACGCCGATATTTCCTGCTTTATAGGCTTTGCCTATTTTTCTGCCCGCATTCAACAAATCCGTAATCATTGTCGTAGTCGTGGTCTTTCCGTTTGTGCCTGTCACACCGATCAGGCGGCCTTCCAGAATCTCAGCTGCCAACTCGACTTCCGTCAAAACAGGGATGCCCAATTCAAGCGCCCGTTTGACCATCGGATTGTTGTACGGAATGCCCGGATTTTTGACCATGAAGGAGAATGATTCATCCAACAATTCGATTGGATGGGATCCGGCGATGACTTTGATGCCGGATGAAATCAATTCCTTCGCATCCGGATTGTCGGCCAGCTCCTTCGCATCATTGACCGTGACCATTGCGCCCAGTTCCAGGAGCAGTTTGGCCGCGTTCATTCCGCTGAGTGCCAAACCGAGCACCAATACTTTTTTGTTTTCGAACCGATTATTTGTTTTCATGTGTTTCTCTCCCTTCAATTAGACAAGCAACCATAGGGCCAAAAGTGCGGAGCTCAGACCGACCG
Source organism: Trichococcus ilyis (assembly GCF_900109135.1). Taxonomy (GTDB): domain Bacteria; phylum Bacillota; class Bacilli; order Lactobacillales; family Aerococcaceae; genus Trichococcus; species Trichococcus ilyis. The sequence continues at coordinate 48,023 of NZ_FNYT01000010.1, forward strand.
CCCAAAAAGTCAGGACAACGCGCCATTCGCTCCACCCGCTCATTTCGAAATGATGGTGAATCGGCGACATCTTGAAGATGCGTTTGCCGCGCAACTTGAAGGAGCCAACCTGCAGCATGACGCTGGCCGTTTCGATGACGAAGACAAGCCCGATCAGCAACAAGGACCACTCCAGATGCAATGCCAACGATACAACAGCCAGCCCCGCTCCCAATGCCAACGAGCCGACATCGCCCATAAAGATTTTTGCCGGCTTTTTGTTGAAAAAGAAGAAACCGATCAGACCGCCGACGATTGCGATGCAAAACACCAGCACTTCCACTTGCCCTTGAAGGTAAGCCAAAATGCCGTACGCCGTATAGGCGATTCCTGCCGTTCCCGCGACTAACCCATCCAATCCATCAGTCAGGTTCACAGCATTCGAAAAACCGGTGATCCAGATGATCGTAAAGGCAGCGAACAGCAGCCAGTTCTCGATCTGTCCAAAGAATGGGAGTGTGATCAGAGGATCCGACCCCGATAAAAAGAACAACGTCACAAAAATGAAAGATCCGACCAACTGCGCAAGGAACTTTTGCTTCGAAGTCAGCCCTTCGTTTTGTTTCTTGAATATTTTCAGAAAATCATCCAAAAAGCCGATCGCCGCAAAAAACAACAATACGAACAGCAGCATCGCCAGTTTTACGGTGAGGACTTCTTTCCATACCGAGGTGCCGATCACTGTCAGGATCGCAGCGATGATGAACACGACTCCTCCCATCGTCGGGGTGCCACTTTTCACTTGATGCCATTTCGGGCCTTCCTCTCTGGTGACTTGTCCGAATTGTTTCACTTTAAAATAGCCGATGAAGATTGGCATCATGCTGATTGTGATGGCAAAGCTGATCGATAAAGGCAGCAGCATTTCTGTCCAATGCATATGATTTCCTCCTAATTAGGTGTTTTACGTTTTGAATGTGTGATACGAGCGTGCGTGATACTAGTGAACATTTACTCCAAAATGACCTTGACTTCAGTTGCCGCGTTCAGGATGGATCCTGTTTCGAGACTCTGGAATACAACATAACCTTCGCCTTCGAAAGTGAAGTTGATGCCCGCAATTTCCGAAACCTTCAGCACATCGTCTTTTGACCAGCCGTAGACATCGGGCATCGTCATCGCGCCTTCCGTCATGAGGATCGTTTTCTGGTTCGTGATCGTCTGGGTTCCGGCGTATGGGTATTGCTGGACGATCCGGCTGCCGCTGCCGATGATCGCGGTGTCATTGTAGCCGACCGCAGTCAGGGCCGCCAATGCTTCATCTTTGGATAAATTTGTCACCTCCGGCATCGATGCCTGGTTGACATCGCCGGTCACTTCCGTATTCAGGTTGTCATACTCGATTGCCCTTGTCATGAAAGGATTGAATATTTCCGACAGATACTTGGAGCCGTTCAGGCTGTCCAGATTTGCAGGCCGTTTCAGAGTCAAATAAAGAATGTAGCTAGGATCGTCCGCTGGAGCGAATCCGACTACCGAGTAAAGGTAATTGGAATAGCCAGTATAATACTGTCCAGTCGTGGAATTCACCACTTCTGCGGTACCTGTTTTGGCGGCGATATCGGTTCCCTCAATCTGATAAGCTTGGCCGGACCCATTCTCGTTGTAGACGACTTCCTTCAGGTAAGTCAGCACCGTTTGCGCGGTTTCTGCCGTGATTGGAGAACCGACTTCTTCCGGCTCGACAATGGTGACTTCGCCCGTATTCGGATCTTCCGTGCGATCCAAATAGTTCAGCTTCATCATGGTCCCTTCATTGGCGATTGCCGTAAAGGCCTGCATCAATTGGTAAGGCGTGACCGTTACCCCTTGGCCGAATGCCGTATTTGCCTTTTCAATCGGATATGTATAGCTGTAATTTCCGGCCGCTTCGTTTTCCAGCCCTGAATCGGTCGATTTGCCGATGCCGAAGGCCTTCATGTAAGATTCCCACACGTCGTAGCCCATCGTTTGCACCAGTTTTACGAAAGCCACGTTACTGGAGCGGGCCAACCCTTCCAGGTAAGTGATGTTTCCCCAGCCTTCTTTGTTGTAGTCACGGATGGTTCCACCCTCGACTTCCACACTGCCGGAAGCATAAGTCGCAAAGGGGCTGAACACGCCCTCGTTCACGGCTGCCGCTAAAGTCAAGATTTTGAATGTGGAACCCGGTTCGTAAGTATCCTCCACCAGCAGATTCTGCCACTGAGCATCAATGCCTTCTTTGGTCGTGGCATTGAAGGTGGGCCGTTGGGAAGCCGCCAGGATTGCGCCGGTTTCCGGATTGACCAGCATGGCTGTCATCGATTCCGGTTCAGCCTCTGCGTACACTTGCGACATCAAGCTTTCCAGATAGATCTGAAGGCGGCTGTCGAGTGTCAGGTAAAGATTGTCGCCTTCGATCGGTTCCGCTTTCTGAATCTGGGTACCCGGAATCCTGTATCCGTTGGAATCCTCCTGATAACTGATTTCACCGTCACTGCCGTCCAATTCGTCGTCATACAAGGATTCTATCCCCATCATGCCGACCAGTTTCTTTTCTTCATTCGTGTCTGCTTCCTCTTCGCTGACTGAACTTTGTGCAAAGCCGACGAGATGGGAAGCAAAAATCCCATTCGGATAAAGTCTGGACGGCGTTTCCTCGAATGTGATCCCGGGAAGTTTTTCCGCTTCGATGTTGGCTTTGGTCGCATAATTCAGGTTTGTCCCTGCACTGCCGAATTCGACTTGTTTCAAGCCTTCTTGCTCCAGGATGGTCAAGATTTCTTCTTTGCTCATGCTGATGTATTGCGCCAGGGCTTCAGCTGTTTTTTCCTTGTCGACGACATGATTCGGATTTCCCTTATCTTCACTCCATTCATCGGTCAAAACAGCCACCAACGAATAAGAAGTAGCATCCAAGGCAATGGGATTCCCACCTATGTCATAGATGGTTCCTCTTTTTGCGGCAAGGATACTACTTCTGGTATATAAGTTATTAACATGCTCGCTTAGATTCTCGCCATTTACCTTCTTGGTGATCATGATCATAGAAAAACGAAACATAAATACAAGAAATAGTAAACCAGTCAAACCAACCATGATGCGAGTCATTTTGTTTCGGTTATTTTGAGGATTAGCTTTTGTTTTCATCGCGTAACATTCCTAACGTTTGCTTCATTCATTTTCAGGCCGAGTTCTTTTGCTATTTCTATGATGCGGTCGTATCTCGAGAGCTCCTGGACCTCTTGTTCCAGGTTCTGGTTTTCCAATCCGATCGCAACGCTCTCGTTTTGCAAGTCCTGCAATGCTCTGTTCTGATTGGAGAGGGTCACTTGGGTAGCGAGTGATGACAGCAGCACGACCAATGCACATAGAACAGTGATGGTGATGGCAAATTTTTCGACTTTTGCATATTTATCTTTAACGGCCCTGTAGCCTTTCGGTCCAGCCTGGCCTTTACTGGCTTCTTTCCGTTCTTTCGGCAATGCCGGTTCCGCAATCGCCGCTCTATATTCAGGTAATGCCACTTAATCCTCTCCTCCCCCAAAATCAATCGCGCGGCTACAGCACAATTGATTGGTTCCGACTGGTGATCTTGAGACACAGAGCTCAGGCGCTCCACTTGCTCTTGTTTATTTTTTGACTCTTTCGATGATGCGCAATTTCGCGCTTTGGGAACGCGAATTCTCGCTTAATTCCACCTCATCCGGCAAAATCGGTTTCCGGCTGATCAACTTGTAGTCCGCTTCATATTCTGAGGGAAGGATCGGCAATAAAGGCAGGCCTTCCTCTTTCGAGCTGGCTTCTTTGAAAAGGATCTTGACGATCCGATCTTCCAAGGATTGGAAGGAGATGACGCTCATGCGGCCTCCGACGTTCAGCATTTTCAGGCCGTCCTCGATCGAATCTTCGATTGCCGCCAATTCATCGTTGACAGCGATGCGCAAAGCTTGGAAAATGCGCTTAGCCGGGTGGCCGCCTTTTCTTCTGGCAGGCGCCGGAATGCAGTCCTTGATGATTTCGACCAGTTCGCCTGTCGTCTCGATCGGTTTGGTTTCGCGGAGGCTTTCGATTTTGCGGGCGATTTGCTTGGAGAATTTCTCTTCGCCGTATCGGTAAAAGATCTTCACAAGTTCGGCAAATGGCCATTCATTCACAATGATGCGGGCCGTCAATTCCTGTTCTTGGTCCATACGCATATCAAGCGGTGCATCGTAGCGGTAACTGAACCCGCGTTCCGCCTGGTCCAGTTGCGGGGAGGACACACCCAAATCGTACAGGATGCCGTCGACGCCAAAAACGCCGCGTTTTTCCAATTCTTCTTTGATGTTCCGGAAATTGGCCTTGATGAGTGTCACCATGCCTTTTTCGATATAGGACGCCAGCTCCGCCTCCGCGTTTTCGATCGCGATGCGGTCTTGATCGAAGGCGTACAGATGCCCCTGTTCATTCAATTTTGATAAAATCACGCTGCTGTGTCCGGCGCCCCCTAAAGTGCAGTCGACATAAATCCCATTTGGTTTGATGTCCAAACCATCAATGGACTCTTTTAGTAATACGCTATAATGTTCAAATTTTTCCATTTTACACCTACAATCCAAAATCAATCATCGTTTCGGCAATATCTTCGAAGTTTTCGGCCGCCTCATCAGCAAATGCCTCCCATTTCTCATTGCTCCATATTTCTATCCGGTCGGATACACCGACAATTCGGCATTCTTTTTCAATTTTCGCATAATCCAGTAATGTTTGGGGTATATTGATGCGCCCTTGTTTGTCCAATTCCGCTTCCATGGCGGCTGAGTAGAAAAAACGGGTAAAAGCGCGCGCATCTTTTTTGGCAAGAGGCAATTGTTTCAATTTCTCTTGGAGCAGTTCCCATTGGCTTAACGGATAGCCGAACAAACAGCCGTCCAACCCGCGGGTGATGATGAACGTTTCGCCTAATTCTTCGCGAAACTTAGCTGGCATGATCAATCGGCCTTTAGCGTCCACATTGTGTTTGAATTCGCCCATCAACATAAAGACACTCGCCCCCACCTTTAAATATGTTTTCAGTCTACCACATCCCCCCACTTTCTACCACATTTTCCCGAACAATTCATAAAAAAAACAAATTGGCTTCGATGAATAATCGAAACCAATTTGTTTTTAGTTATCATCTCTCAGTTTGCCGAACGCAAAAACGGGATATCATAGGGCCAGCACCGAATAAATCTAATCAAACCGATCCGTTCGGAATGAATTTGGTGAAAGTGGGGGATCTGCCCAACGGATCCTTTTGGTTGCGGCCCGGATGCGCGTCACTTGTCAGCCTTATGCAATTCAACGGCTGTTTCATAGGCGTTACGCAATTCCGAACCGATGCAGCTAAGATCCTTTTGGCGCACGCGTTCCTGTCCTGCAGCCTTCAAAGAAGGCAACTCGCCTTCCAGGATTCCGCTGATCATCCTCCTGAACTCGTCGTTCGTCCTCCCTTTGTAGACATGTTTACCATCAATCAAATCATCTTCATAAATCGGGATATCCCGGACCAGAATTTCCTGCCCCATCGCAAGTGCCTCCAGCAGGACGATCCCTTCAGTTTCTTCATACGTCGGAAAGAAAAACAAATCAGCACCGCAGTATGCATTGCGGAGCTCATCGGGAGCCACATAACCGGCAAATTTCAGATTGGGCAATTTTGTCGCTACCGCTTCACGGATTTCCCGCGGAACTTGACGGAGATTCAGGTAGCCGAACCAGATGAACTGGTAGGCAGGCAGGGCTTTGGCCAAAGCGACAAAATCAAGGATCCCTTTCCGTTTGATGTAAAGACCGACAGACATGACGATCTTGTCAGCTTCCGTATAGCCGTATTTATTGCGGAATGCCGCCCCCATTTCCTTGTTCGACCGATAAAACGACAGATCGATGCCGTTTGATATCGGAATGATCGGTTTTCCCAGACCCGCCTGCTGCAGCAACCGTTTCGAATACGGGGTAGGCGTCAAGACCACATCGCCATGGCTGTAGCAGTGCAGGATCCACTTGCTGAACAACGGTGCCGCCGCATTGGAGAAGATGAAGGAATTCTGGAAATCCTCTTTTGTGGAATGGGCGTGGTAAACGATTGGTTTGCCCAGTTTTTTGACTTTGTGCAAGAGACGATAGGATTGTCCGAAGTAGGTGTTGATGTGCATCAGATCAAAATCGTCCTGGAAATCCGTCGTAAAATCGATTCCTTCCAGTGTGAGCGCCTTTTTTTGGTGCTCGATCGCTCTGCCCAAACCGGATTTCCCGATGTATTTCATACCTTCGGAGTACAGCAATACTTTCATGATAGTGGCCTCCCTTCTTCAGATTTCGGACTATCCCCTCACGAGGAAATAAATGCGCAAAAGCACCAACAGATAATAAAAAATCAGCGCCATCAAAAAGAGTATTTTGATGAAATAACGATAAAACCTTTTTGGCTGATGCCCCTTTTTCCGCCTGTCGAAATACAGCGTCTGCAGCAGCCCCGCAACGCAGGCTGCCAAGAGGAAGTGCGGCAAAAGCGAATAGGTCAAACTGTAGACGCTCAGGATATGGATGCCAACCAACAAAAACGGCAGCACGACATCCGCCACCGTCAATTGGATGATCTGTTTGTACCTGAGATATGGCCGGAAAAATTTATTGATCAGAATCATTTCTAAAACCGGAAAAACATAAAACAAAATTTCAAGATAATGGAATTTTTGCATTCCGAAGCTCCTTTACGAAAATATGGCATTCAAGCCGCGTACGTTCATTTTACCTCATTCCGGCGATTTGTGCCTCCCAGAAAAAAGAAAACAAAAAAAGCCAGCAGAACGTTCATTCTGCTGACTGGAATTGCGGATAGCATTTCATGATTAGTTTTGTTTTTCAACAACTGCTTCTCCATCATAGTGACCGCATGATGCACAAACGTGGTGGCTCTTTTTCAATTCGCCACAGTTAGGGCATGCGTTCAAGCCTGGAATCGCTAATTTGAAGTGCGTACGTCTTTTTGCTTTTCTCGCTTTAGATGTTCTTCTTTTAGGTACTGCCATTTCCTTACACCTCCCTGTATTAATCGCTGGATTCAGTTAACAAATCAGCGTCAAAAATTTCACTCTGTTTTTTCTTCGTCTTCTAATAGGGCCTTCAGACCAGCTAATCGCGGATCGATCTGATCGGATTTTTCCTCTTGTCTCTTCCTTGCGAAAGTTTCTTCGGAAACAACTTCCCAGTCAGCGCCACTCGGCATTTCATCGGATTCCAACTCTTCCGGCGTGTAGACTTGCAGAGGCAGATTCAGCAGGATATTGTCCTCGATAGCGGGAACAAGATCCACTTCATCACCCTCAAGCGGCAACACGACTTCCACAGGGTTATCCTGTTCGAGGTAGAGCGATTCATTTTCGGTGTACACTTCTTCGATCGCTATTTGCATAGGTACATCCACTGGTTCCAACGACCTTGACGAAGGCAGGGTAATCGTTAGATCGATTCGGAAATTGGCAAGCACAGAATGATTTTCGTATAATAAGAAACCTTCCGCCTTGATCGGCGACACTGCTAGGATTTCATTATTTCTCTGCATCAATGAACTTTTCCGGTCTATCGTCCGGGAGAAATAGTGCGGTTCACCACGATGTTCTTGTAATTCTTTTAATGGCCACTTCATTTCCATCACCCCTAAAATAACAAATTGAATTATACTAGTGAAAAAAACCTTTGTCAATGTATTTTCCTTTACATCAAAAAAGGAAAACGTTTTTTTACGCTTTTAATTCTTTGGCCAATGCGATCGTTTTGTCCAAAAGCACCTTTTCTGCATCGACGACCGGATAGCGTTGTTCCTTATCCTCACTGTTCATCAATGAAACTTCCGTGCAACCCAACAGCACAATATCCGCACCGCAATTTTTGAAATCTTCCAATATTTCGTAATACAAAGGGAAAAATAAATGAGATCTTTCTTTGATGTAATAATAAATCATTTTATTGATCTTGTCTTGTAATTCTCTGTCCGGCAAAACCACCTGATAACCATTCTCGACCAGACGATTTTCATAGATCCGGCTCTGATGTGTTCCTTCAGTGGCGAATAAACCGACTTTTTTTGCGCCTTGATAATGTTCGGCGATGTAGTCGACCGTAAGATCGATCATATTCAAAATAGGAATATCCGTTTCCTTTTGGATATCATCGAAGAAATAATGGATCGTATTGCAGGGCATGATGATGAATTCCGGCCGAAGCAGATTCAACATGTGGACATCTTCTATCACAGCATCGACTGGGTTCGGCTTGGTCGGATCCAAGATGTATTCCGTGCGGTCGGGAATGTCAGCGTGATTCATCAGAATGTAATTGAAATAATCCTGGTCGTTTTCGGGGAAATGGCGCTTGTTCATTTCAACAAGAAAATTTGTCGTCGCCAGCGTTCCCATTCCTCCGAGAATACCAAAAAATTTTTTCATCCTTTCTCATCCCTCATTTCCCGTTTTGTTTCTCGATTCAGGTTATTCCTCTGGCGGATGTTCTCTGAATTTTTTGTAGTAGTTGAATTTGGAAGCCAACACATAGAACTTTCTTTTTGGGCTGACTTCGAAAGGCGCATCCAAAGGGTGCACAACTTTGCCTTCTTTGTAGAGCTCTTTCACTTTTTTTCTCAGCGCATCGGAATCTACATATTTCAGCAGAAGATTCTTCGGCGTCATATTGAACAAAGCTTCGTTCTTGTTGATGGTCAAGCCAAGCTTCTTCTTGGCGATGCAATCCTCAACATAGTACTTCGCGACATTATTGCCGCTCGCCGTCACATAGTAGTTGCTGACGCCCAGACGCCCGTTCAGTTCGAAGAAGACATAGTCATCCTTGCGTTTGTCGTACTTCACGTCAAAATTGGAAAACCCGTAAAACTCGGTTTCAGCAATCAGTTTTTGAACGGAAGCGACAATTTTCTTTTCTTCTCGGGCCCAGATCGTCAGATGATTCCCGATGGCGGATGGCGTGTGATCCTCCAAGAGGATTTGCCCGAATGCAATCAGCTTGATCTCCTTGTCCCGCGGCGATGTGTAGACCGTCACGACGCCAAGATAGGTATCGTCGCCGGGAACATATTCCTGCAGGATCAGATTATCCGTATAGCCGTTTTCGCGCACTAAATGATAAATGCGCTCCAGATCCTTTTCATCCCGGCCGATGAAGACTTTTTCCTTGCCGTCGAAATGCAGCCCTTGGTACATGATGGCATTCGAAGGCTTGATGATGATCGGAAACTCGAACGGCAAATCCAGCGAAAATTCGTCCATGACCAAGGTCTTTGGATAAGGGACGCCCGCTTTTTCACAGATCGAGTAAAAGCTTTCCTTGTTTGTCGCCCGCAGGAAAACAGCCTCATCCACATACGGAACGATCCAATCGTCACTGAAGCGGTCTTTCGTGCGGATCAACAGCTCCGCATAGCGGTCGTCCGCACCGAAGATGATTTTTTTCATGTTCGGATAGTCGCGGCCGATTTGTTGGATGGTTTCAAAAAAATGATCCAGGTCATCGATTCCCGGTTGGATGTAATGCTTGATGATTCGGGAATTGCCGATAGGGCCTATGATCATCGGGCTGATGATATTCGTTTTAACTTGGTACGCCTCATAAAAAGCTCTAGCCAGACTATAAGCTCCTCTGTTCCCCCCTACGATTACGGGAACGAAACTGACGGAGTTGGCTTCTTCACTCATGCGATTGTCCTCCTTAGTGCCTAAAACCGAATAATAACGGCTCTAGCATCTATTAACCTATCCATTATATTTCTTTGGATGTAGTCAGTCAAACGCTTCTTGCGATTTTACATTAAAGTTTTCATAAATTTACCAAAAGGGTCAGCACGGATCCTGCAGGCCATTTCGGAGGTAGATGAGCGAGCGGGTGAAATTCTGCTCCTCCAAAGTCGCCACGGCCCCCAAGCGGTAGATGCGGTCACTCCGGATTTCCAGCTGCAGATCCGCTGTATGCGGCTCACGTAATTTCGTGACGATCGGGGTCTCGGTGTTTTTTTTCAAGGCATTCAGATAGCGTCTGCCGGCTTCAGTAAATCCAAGCAATCGGATTGTGCCGGCTTTTTCCTGGAAAGCTTCCGCTTCCGCCTTGGTTATCCCCAGCAAAATATAGGTGCACATCCGTTGCAGCCTGGCCCATGTCCAGCGCTTCGTCTTCATACGCCGGATGAAGGCCGTGAAGTCAAGCGCATCCTCGGCCTCTTTCTTCAGCCTGTATTCGATGCCCTCTTCCACCTGATAAATGCTCCGCAGTTCCGCATGCGACAAAAGTACGAGCTGATGCTGCAGCATTCCCCAATACGGATCCCAGTCAAGCAGCGGGCGCACCCGCAGCGCCTCAGACGTCTCTTTCGGAACAAACTTCCCCAAGTCCCGCTGACCGGTTTCTTTCCGCCGGTGGAGGGCCCATTCGCGGATAGCGGTGCCGCTCGCGAACTCCTGATCCGCAGATTCATCGTCGTGGTGGCCGGCACCTTTTCTGGGCACGACAGCCGTTTCCATCGGCTCCGGGAATTGCTCGTTTTCTCTGACATAAGCCAGTCCGAGTTGATTGTTTGGAGTCGTAAAGGAAAGGGCAGAACCTTGTGGGCGCAAGACTTCGGCAATGGCCGTTTCCAGTTGCGCAGCATAGGTTCTGCCATCATTTCGGTAAGTCTGAAAAATCCGATCGATATCCGCTTCGTGTTCGCGCAGCAAGCGGTTATGCGCGATGAAATCCGCTGACGTTCCCGTTTCGGCGCCGAACGCGAAGGCGTCGCACTGCATCGCCTGCAGCAGGCGGACGCCGGCTTTCGCGAACAGATCGGCCGCCTGCACACTTCCCAACACGGGCAGCTCGACGATAATGTCCGCTCCGTTCCGCAAAGCGATTTCTGCACGCGTCCATTTATCCAACAGAGCGGGTGCGCCCCGTTGGACGAAGTTGCCGCTCATGGCGACAACCATGACATCGCTGTTGGTCATCCGCCTAGCTTCCGCCAATTGATAGCGGTGCCCATTGTGGAACGGATTGTATTCTGCGATTACTCCACACGCTTTCATCGAAATGCCCCCTTTGCTTCAGATCTGGTTGCCTAGGCTTTTCTGCAGGCAAAAAACCAGCGCGGACTGTCTTCACGCACTTCAGAAACCCCGAATTCCGCCGTCACCGCAATATCCGTGAATCCAGTCTCTGCAAGGATCCGCTGATAAACGTCCAACGGATATGTGCGTTCGCGATGGTATTCCGTGTGCCGCTCAAACAATCCCGGATTCCCCGGCGAGTCCACAAAGAAAGTCAAATCGTGCTCGACGCTGTTCTCGGCATCGCCGGCGAAACTCTCCCAGAGGAAAGCGCCCTCTTCATCCTGGTAGATGTACTGATACCCCGGAAAAACGTTATTCACTTGATGCAGCGAATGCACATCGAACAAAAACACGCCGCCGTCGCCGAGATTTCGGTTCACGCTTTGGAACACTTGCGCCACTTCGTTTTCGTCGGACATGTAGCAAAGCGAATCGGAGAAGCACGTCACCACGTCAAAATCCCCCATCGGCTCCAAGGAACGCATATCCCCAACCGCCAACGCCAGCCGAACGCTTTCTTCCTGCATGCGATTGTACGCAAGGCTGAGCATTTCGTCCGAAAGGTCGACACCGGTCACCTGATGGCCTTTTTTCGCCAACTCAACGGCAATCTTCCCTGTGCCGCAAGCCAATTCCATAATGTTCAATCCGGATTTTCCGGCCGTGTATTTTTCAACATAAAGAAGCCAGCTGTCGTAGACAGACTGGTCCATTATTTCATCATAGTAATGGGCAAAGATGTCGTAGCTCATTGCTCGGTGACCATCCCTGAGATGTCGACCATCGGCGCATCGCTCCATAATTTTTCGATATTGTAGTAGCCGCGCTCCTCATGGTTGAATACATGCACGATGACGTCGTTCAGATCGATCAATGTCCATTTGCCGGAGTCCTTGCCTTCGACATTCTTGACTTCGCCCTTGTTTTTGTGCACAGCTTCCACGATCGCTTCAACGATGGCCGCGACTTGCTTTTCGTTGCGGCCGTTCATGACGACGAAATAATCGCCGATCGATGTCAGACCGCGTACATCCAATGCCATGATATCCTGCGCCAATTTGTCATCTGCCGCTTTGACTACTAATTCCAATAATTCTTCGCTTTTCAAATTCATTCTGATTTCCCCACTTTTCTTTGGATCCAACTGTTGTAGACATAGATCGTGCCGGGATAAATCGGCAGTTCTTTCTTCACCAGATGGATGATTGTTTTTTCTATTTTAAAATAAGCAGCCTCTTCCAGGCTGATTTCCGCCAGCCTTCTGGCTTCATCAACACCTTTGAACGTTCGGCCCGATTCGATGTAATCGGCAATGAACAGGACTTTGCCGATCAGGGTCATCGTTTCGCCACCGATAGTATGCTGGCGGATCGCTTCGAGGATCGCTTCATCCGTGATCCCGAACAGCGTTTCGGCATAATAAGCGCCGACGGGCCCATGCATGATTTCGCTGCCGTATCCGATCATTTCGCGGTCCATCCCTTGGGACAGGACGATCGCCTTCAGGCTTTGGGCATCATGTTCCTTCGCATAGTCGTGCAGGATTGCGGCCAAAGAGCAGGCCTCCAACGATGCGCCGTATTTTTCCGCCAGACGGATGGCACAAGCCTCGACCCGCAGCACGTGCTGGAAACGCGATGGCTTCATCTGCTTTTCCACTTCAGCCAAGACAGCTTCCCGCGCCCAATTTGTGTAGATACCCGTGTATGCAAGTTCAGTCTTCGTCATCGAGATAGAGTCCTTCTTTCAGAATGTAATCTTTGACGTCCTCTTTCACCAGATAGCGGATCGAACGGCCGGTCTTGACCATCTTGCGGATTTCCGTCGAACTGATGTCAATCAGCGGCGCATCGACCCAAATGATCGGATAAAGGCTCTCCCGTCCATAGCCGGGCCTGGCAACGCCAACGAACTGCACAAGCTGCACCAACTCATCGATGCGTTCCCATTTCGGCAAATATTCGACCATATCTCCGCCGATGATGAAGTAATAATCGGTATCCGGATGCATGGCCGTCAAAAACTTCATCGTATCGATCGTGAAGCTCTTGCCCCCCCGCTCCAATTCGATCGTTTCGATGTCGAACAACGGATTGCCGGCGATGGACAACCGCACCATCGACTCGCGGTGTTTGGCCGGGATTGATGGCTTTTCGTCGACATGAGGCGGTTCGGCATCGGGCATGAAATAAATCTTGTCCAGCCCGAGTTGCTCCCCAACCTGCTGCGCAACAATCAGATGCCCTAGATGCGGCGGATTGAAGGTGCCCCCCATGATGCCGATGCGCTTCCGGTCCTGGAATGCGATCTGTGTCTCGACTTCCGTTTCTTCAATGATCATATAATCCGTTTGTCCGATCAAATTTAAAGTTGTGATCAATTTTGTCTCACCTCAATAAAATATGGATTGGCCTGCACTTAGATTTTTTCGACGACTGTCGAATAACGACGATTTTTTTCTTTTGATGATGGTTTGAACAGAACGAGCGTGCGGCCGATCTGTTGGACCACAGTTGCCTGCAGGTTTTCCTCGATTGCGGCAGCGACGTCTTCCGTCTCCTCATCGGTGTTCTGCAGAAGCGTGATCTTCAGCAGCTCTCTTTTTTCCAGCGCTTCCCCGATTTGGATCAGCATTTCCTCGTTCAACCCGCCTTTACCCACTTGGAAGAGCGGATTCATATGGTGCGCTTCTTTTTTCAGATATTGTTTTTGTTTGCCTCTTAATTCCATTGGACACCTCAGTCTTTTCTTTTTAAATGATCGGTTTGCGCATGACAGCGTCTACGCCTTGCGGGACCCATGCTGCGACTTTGCCTGGTTTGCGGACAGTTATCCATCCCAATCCGGAAAATACGATATCCGACGGTACCTTGACGTTGAATTCGCGTCTGACCAACGGCGGGAAATTTTCCGCGTCTTCCGCAGACGGCGGCTGCAGCAGTCCACCCAGATGTTTCGCATAGAACTCATCGGCCTTCTCCAATTTGGTGCGATGGATTTTCAGGTCGTTCGAGAAGTAGCAGGTGAAGGAAGACCTTTCCCCGCTGATGAAATCAAAACGCGAGGCTCCGCCCAGGAACAGCGTTTGTTCTGGATTCAATTGATAGGTGATCGGTTTGATTTCATGCTGCGGCGCCACGAGCTTCAATTCTTTCGGGCTCAACACATGCGCCATTTGATGGTGATGGATGATCCCTGGCGTGTCGATCAGGAAATGACCGTCATCCAGCGGAATACGGATCTGATCCAAGGTTGTGCCCGGGAATTGGGAAGTCGTGATGACGTCCTCTTTATTTCCGGTAGCGGCCCGGATGATCTGGTTCATGACAGTGGATTTTCCGACATTGGTTACACCCACGACATAAACATCTTTGCCGTCGCGCTCTTCCTCAATGGTTTCCAACAAGTCATCGATGGATGTCGCTTTTTTGCCGCTGACCAAGACGACATCAACCGGACGCAAGCCGACTGCCTGAACTTGTTCGGTCAACCATTGCTTCACACGCGACAGCTTGACCGACTTCGGCAAAACGTCCACCTTGTTGCCGACAACCAGCACTTTGTTGTTTCCCGCAAAGCGATGCAAGCCCGGGATCATGCTGCCGTATACATCAAACAAGTCGATGACGTTGACGATCAAGGCATCTTCCATGGAAATGGTGTTCAGCATCGCCAAAAATTCATCGTCCGTGACGGAAACTTTTTCCATTTGGTTGTAGTGGCGCAGTCTGAAACAGCGCTGGCAGTATAATTGCCCGGATTCCAATCCCTTCCGCAAGGCAGCTGCCGGTGTGTAACCCCGTTCGGTCGGATCATCGGTTTGGATTTTCGCCCCACAGCCGATGCAATAGAGATCTTCTGTTAATACTTCTTTAGTCAAGTGATTTCCTCCATATCATTCCTGGATCATTTTTCAACAATCGTTTCAGCAGTTTTCTTTCAAAGAAACGGTTGATGCGCGTATTCCATCCGTCCGAATTGATGATCGGCATAACCCACACAGTCTTGATGCCGGTCCGGTTTGCACCGAAAACATCCGTCAGCAACTGGTCCCCGACCATTAAACACTGTTCCAAAGGCAACTGCAGTTTCTCTGCCGCTTTGAGGTAGCCGCGGCGGGAAGGCTTCATCGATCTTGGCACGTACGGCAATTGCAGCTTGTCCGCAATCACTTTGATGCGCTTATCACTGTTGTTGGATATGATCACGACAGGTATCGCATTTTCTTTCATCAAGGCAATCCAATCCTTCAATTCCTGCGTCCCTTCCGGATTGTTCCAGGCAATCAAAGTATTGTCCAGATCGGTCAATACGCCATTGATGTTGTTCTTCTCGAGTTGTTCCGGAGTGATGTGATAGATGGACTCCACCATCCATGTCGGTTTGAATTTGTTTAGCATAACGTCTCCTTGTCAAAAAAATAAGAGGATGGGTAAAAGCAACAACGTCACTTTTCAAGCAGAACCCGAGGCCAATATACCCCAAGTCGCGCCCCAAAACCGAAAAACTGCACAGCACACAACCCGAAACAAGCATCCTGTACCCCACAAAAAGTTTTGACCCAGCCTCACTACTATCTAATTGTATATTATAACCCCATTCCAGTAACATTATAAAGCATAAACCAAAAAATACAAGAGCGCGATGGACTGCGAGAGTGTGATGAATCCCGGGTAGAAATCGAGCACTAAGAGGACTAACACTAAGCGGACGCTTTTTGTCCGTGTGTGGTAGTCAGCTTAGGCACAGATTTCTGGGATTCAGAACACGTTTAAGACAGAGGGATGAGCCCGATGCTATCCAGGTGCATATAAGCAAAAAAACCCAAGGATTGCTCCTCGGGCACTCTGCTTATTTGATTACTTGCACGCCATTTTTTTCGACATGCAGCAGCTTGACTTCACAGTCTTTGACAGCGGCTTTTGCCGCCGCGGCGAATGCCGCTGCCTTTTCTGGCTGGATCATCGTCAGGATCGTCGTACCCGCACCGCTTAGGTAAGTACCGTACGCCCCCAGCTCATGACCCAATTCCCGGACTTGACTCAGCTCCGGAACCAATTTGCCCCGATAAGGCTCATGGAAGACATCCTGCTCCATCAATGCGCCAGCTTTTTCGATGTCACCCGAAAAGACAGCCGCCACCAGCATATTCGAGATGCTGCTGCCTCTGACGGCTTCCTTGAACGGCAGCGATTCCGGCAGGACAGCCCTGCTCTCCTTCGTCAACAACTCCTTTTCCGGAATTGTCACTACTAAAGCAGTTTCAGGAAAACTGGCTTTCGTCCAATAGACTTTTGAATCCAAGACAGTGCCGACTGTAAAGTCCCCTGTGATCGCAGGCGTCACGTTGTCGGGATGGCCTTCAATGCGCGTTGCGATCTGGATTTTATCATCGACGCTCAATCGCAGATCGGCGCATTGATTGGCCAGCTCGATCCCTGCGACGATGGCAGCCGAACTGCTGCCCAATCCTCTCGCGGCAGGAACTTCACTCGTCATCGAGATTTTTCTTGGTGTCATATGCGGCGCCAAGGACAATGCCGTTTCAATAATCAGATTCGTTTTGTCAGTCGGGATCCCCGCTCCCAAATCATGGAGGATTTCCCACTCGTCGGCCTCTTCTTTTACGGTCAACGTCAAATATAACGAGACAGCCAATCCGAGGGAATCAAAGCCTGGCCCCAAATTGGCGGAAGTTGCCGGTACACGGATTTCAAACATCCTACTAATCAATCCTTTCCAAAAGAACGATGGTCCATCATTTCTTGATCTAGTATTTATTCGGAATAAAACGAAAGGCCGATCAGTGCTCCAATACTTTGAAATGGACCTTCAATTTCATATCATCATTATCTTCCATCGCTTGGATGATTTCATTTTCCTGCGCTTTGGACATCGGGTGCGTAACGATGACGATGATCGCTTTGCCGTTTGCCAAAGGCTCCTGAATGATTTTATCGAAGCTGACTTCTGCAGTTGCGAAGATTTTCGCCAATTCCAAAAACTGGCCCGCGCGATCGGTGACTTCCAAGCGCATAAAGACAGGATTGATGACCTGCTCCGGCTTCGCGATTCGGGTCTCCACCTCGTACTCGTTGAAGATGTTTCCGGTCGTTCCCAAAAGGATGTTTTTGGCGATGTTCATCACATCACTGACGACGGCTGTTGCAGTAGGCAACTCACCGGCTCCGGCTCCGTAGAACATCGTCTCCCCAAGGGCTTCCCCAGCGACAAAGACTGCGTTCATTTCATTGTTGACGCTGGCCAACGGATGCGATTCGGGCACGAATACCGGTCCGACTTCCACGTTGACGCTGTCGTCGATTTTTTCAGCAGTGCCGATCAGCTTGATTTTGTAGCCTAAACGGTTCGCCAACTTGATGTCGTTGATGGAAACGTTGCGGATACCCGTAACTGCCACATCATCCAACGTCACATCATTCGTTCCGAAAGCAAGACGGGCCAAAATGACCATTTTGCGGGCCGCATCCAAGCCATCGACATCGCTGGTAGGATTCTTCTCGGCAAAGCCCAACTCTTGGGCCAAAGTCAGCGCCTCATCATAAGAATAGCCTTCTTTGTCCATTTTGGTCATCATGAAATTGGTCGTACCGTTCACGATCCCCATCACTTTTTGGATATTATCGGAAGCGAAACTTTCTGTGATGGCACGCAAAATCGGAACGCCGCCGGCAACCGCTGCTTCGTACAAGAAATCGCATTTGTTTGCTTTCGCCAACGTGACCAATTCTTTCCCGTGCAAAGCCACCAGATCTTTGTTCGCCGAAACGACATGCTTCCCAGCCGCCAAAGCTTTGGAAATGTAGTCTTTTGCCGCCGGAACATAGCCGATCAACTCGACGATGATCGAAATTTCTTCGTCATTCAAGATATCATCGAAGTCATCGGTGCAATGAACCGAATCGCCGAAGAACGCTTTGCATTTGTCGACATCGCGGTCCAGAACCGTTTTGATGACAACTTCCTGTCCGACGACCTGATTGATTTTGTTTTGGTGGCCACCGATGATGCGGGCAACGCCAGTTCCTATCGTTCCTAGTCCTAATAAACCTACGTAAATCTTGTTTGCCATTATTCCACCTCTTCAATTATTTCCTTATTACACAGTATACTGAAAGTTGCGGAATTACTCTACATAAAAATTAAAAAATTTTAATGTTTGCCACTCGATTCCCTTGAACTACTATCTCCCGCCTGCTCGTTGGGCTGCGCCCGGTTCAATACTTGATGCGGGAGTCTTCTGTCGGAAAAGAAAAAACGGCAAACAAAAAAAGGCAGCAGGGAAAATGAGCTGGCTCATTTCCCTGCTGCCTTCATTCATGCATAGCTGGATGAATTAATCTTGCAATAATTCGTAAATTTCGATGGCAACTAAATCAAGATCATCAAATTGATAAGTTTGGTTTGAATCGTGTTCTTCCAATTCAAAACTTTCCGTATCGCGGTTGTATTTAACGACGCAACGTTCTACGCCTTCTTTTTCAAAACGACGGATTTCGACATCACCATTGTCTTCCATCATTACTTCTAGGCGACGAAGGATCGCTGAGAGCTGTGAAGGTTTCATGATATTTCCCCTTTCAAGACTAACTTCTTATTTATTCTAGCACTTTTTTTCTGACTGCGCATCAATTTACTGTAATTTATCCAAGAAAAACAATATTTGAGTATTGTGTCACGACGTCTCTGAAAAACCTTTCAAAACAAGGTTCATACGATGGATCGGAACGACTTCACAGCTCCAGCTGCAAGCTACTCTCCCCACCAAAGTTTCACCAGCGCCTGCGTGCCGTCATCAGCAAATCCTTTGACTGCCAATTGTTCATACAGCGCCGCTGCTTGCTTGGTCGCCGGCAACTCGATGCCCAACCGATCCGCTTCATCCAAAGCAATCTTCAGGTCCTTGACAAAATGTTTGACGAAAAAACCTGCAGAGTAATCTTGCTTCAGGATTCTCGGAGCATAGTTCGTCAAAGACCAGTTTGCTGCACTTCCGGAACCGACTTGTTCGATCACGCGTTCCAGGTCGAGCCCGGCGGCTTTCGAATAAACCAATAGTTCAGTCATGCCGGTCATCGTTCCGGCCACCATGATCTGGTTGGCCATTTTTGTATGCTGGCCGCTGCCGGCTGGCCCCTGCAGCATCACCATGCTGGAAAAGACGGACAGGACTTCTTTTGCTTCTTCAAACGCAGCTTGATCTCCTCCGACCATCGTTGTGAGCGTTCCGTTCTTTGCACCCTTGTCTCCCCCTGACACAGGGGCATCCAACGTCCGAATCCCTCTTTCTTTCCCGAAAGCATATATTTTTTCCGCCAAAGTCGGCGTGCTCGTGGTCATATCCACGAGGATGTGGTGTTCGTCCGCTTTTGAAAAGATTCCGTTCTCCCCAAAATAGGTCTCTTCAACGTCAGCAGGATAACCGACAATCGTGATGACAATATCCGATTGTTCCGTCACGGCGGCAGGCGTATCGCACCAGACAGCCCCTTCAGAGACGACCGCATCTGCCCTGCTTTTCGTCCGGTTATAGACATGCACAGAATGCCCCGCACCCAAAAGATGTCTGATCATGGACGAGCCCATGACACCTGTTCCGATAAATCCGATTTTTTTCATTTATTCAACCGTCCCTTCTAAACGCTATGATAACAGTATACCTTACGGCTGGCGCAGATAAAAACAAAAATGCGCCGGGAAACAGATTATCCAAGCAATCTGTTTCCCGGCGCTCCAGTTCAGCGTCTGATTTTTTCCAAGAGATTCACTCTCAATTTCACTTCTTCGCGCGGGTGCGCTTCATAAATGTCGATACTCGTTTTATAATAGCTCAATACGGCATCCGCAAATGCTTCGGAAGAGATTTTTTGCATCAGTTCATCCCATACCTCTTGGTTTGTCGCAACATCCGAATGATGGTAGAAATCCGCATAGGCGATGATGGTCTCTCCGATTTTTGCATCCTCAGCGAACAACATCCCTAAGCTGTTTTCCGTGATCAGATCGGCTAAATAATCGTTCCGCTTGGCGATGACCGGGCACCCGTTCACAATCGACTCAAGATAGGTAAGCCCTTGCGTTTCCGATTCCGAGGCGTTGATGTAAATATCCGCCATCTGGTAATATTCCTTCACATCCTCATTCTTCACTTCTCCAACAAAAATCACGTTCCGGCTCAGCTGCATATCCCCAACCAACGTTTCCAACTCCCGACGCATGGGTCCATCGCCCACGAAAATGAGCTTTGCTGTCGGATAGGCCTCTACAACCTCCGGGAGGGCATGCAGAAGCTTATCCAGATTTTTCTCCGACGACAGCCTGCTGAGGGAGAGCAAAACCAATTCGGAATCCGAAATGCCTAATTCTTCGCGTTTTCGCGCTTTGATGCCCTCGATCCGATCCGGTATCTGGACCCCTGTCGGAATGACGCGGATTTCCTTGTAGATATTGTAGGATGCCAGTTTTTCTTTCATTTGCTGACTGGGGGCGATGATGCCCATCGTCCGATTGCAGAAATAACGGGATGCGATTTTCACTGCCTTAGGCTTCACCACTCGGCCGTTAGCGATATAATGCAGATATTTTTCGTACATGGTGTGGTAAGTATGCACTGTCGGAATCTGCAGCATATATCCTACAAATTT
Source organism: Trichococcus ilyis (assembly GCF_900109135.1). Taxonomy (GTDB): domain Bacteria; phylum Bacillota; class Bacilli; order Lactobacillales; family Aerococcaceae; genus Trichococcus; species Trichococcus ilyis. Next base: position 68,805 of record NZ_FNYT01000010.1, read on the forward strand.
GCCGGTCAACCCCAAACTGAACTCAGTATGTGTGTGCACGATATCTATCTTTTGTTTCTTGGCTTCCTTCAGCGCTCTGTTCATCCCTTTGACCGCGATCCTGCGGTCTCTGAAAGACAGAAACGGGATACTGGTCAACCGAATGATATTTTTTTCATCTTCGCGGGCATTGGGGTCAGTCGTAGTGAAAATGATGACTTCATGACCTTTTGCTTCCAATTCCTCTTTCAGGATGCGGATAGAAGTGGACACTCCGCTCACTTGAGGAAAATACGAATCTGTAAACATGCCTATTCTCATGACTTCACCTCGGAAAAATCCTATCAAATTTTAAAATAGCTCAATACGTTCAGTATATAGAATATTCCGATATTTGTCACCCATCTCGTCAATGGTAGCAAAAAAGAGACCGGACACGCAAGCACGTCCGGTCTCTCATTCGCCTCAATCGGCTTAGTCTAATTTAGCTTTCATTTCTTCAACCAATGCGATAACTTCTTCAACAGTTGTGCACTCGTTGATCGCTTTGTCCGCTAATGCTTCCATTTCTTTGGAATCCAAGCGTTTCATCAAGCTGCGTGTTTTCAGGACGCTGGATGCGCTCATGGAGAACTCATCCAAACCAAGACCTACCAACAACGGAACCGCTGTTTGGTCGCCGGCCATCTCGCCACACATACCAGTCCATTTGCCTTCAGCGTGGGAAGCATCGATAACGTGCTTGATCAGCGTCAGGATAGCTGGGTTGTATGGTTGATACAAGTAGGATACTTGTTGGTTCATGCGGTCTGCCGCCATTGTGTATTGGATCAAGTCATTTGTTCCGATACTGAAGAAATCGACTTCTTTAGCGAATTGGTGAGCCAATACAGCAGCTGCAGGAATTTCGATCATGATACCTACTTGGATATCATCAGCAACTTCTACGCCATCGGCCAATAGATTCGCTTTTTCTTCTTCCAGCATTGCTTTTGCTGCTCTGAATTCGTTCAAGGTTGAAATCATCGGGAACATGATGCGCAGTTTTCCGAAAACGGAAGCACGCAACAATGCACGCAATTGTGTACGGAACATTTCTGGCTCAGCCAAACAAATACGGATTGCACGGTAACCCAAGAATGGATTCATTTCTTTCGGCAATTCCAGATATGGCAATTCTTTATCCCCACCGATGTCCATTGTGCGGACAACGACAGGTTTGCCTTCCATGCCTTCCAAAACAGCTTTATAAGCATCGAACTGCTCATCTTCTGTCGGGAAGTCCGAAGAATCCATGTACAGGAACTCAGTACGGTACAGACCTACCGCTTCAGCGCCGTTAGCGATAACGCCGTCCAAATCTTTAGGCGTCCCGATATTGGCTGCCAATTCGATATGTTTGCCGTCTGCTGTCACTGTGTCCGCATTCTTCAGTTTGTGCCATTCCGCTTGCATTGCAGAAAACTCTTCAGCTTTCTTCTTGTATGCAGCTAATGTTTCTTCATCCGGATTGATGAAGACGTCGCCGTCCAAACCATCCAAAATGATGATATCGCCGTCTTTGACGATTTGTGTGATCTCTTTTGAACCTACGATTGCAGGAATTTCCAAAGAGCGGGCCATGATTGCGCTGTGGGAAGTACGGCCACCGATATCGGTAACGAACCCTTTGACAAAATCACGGTTCAATTGAGCCGTATCACTAGGAGTCAAATCTTTGGCAACGACGATCACTTCTTCCGTGATTGTCGATGGGTTAGGGATTTTGACACCCAACAGGTGGCTTAATACACGTTCCGTAACGTCGCGGATATCCGCTGCACGTTCTTGCATGTATGGGTTGTCTTCCATCGCTTCGAACATACCGATGAACATGCCGGCAACTTCAGAAAGAGCCGCTTCAGCATTGACACCGTTATCACGAATATTGGCGTTCATGGAGCCAATCATTTCTGGATCGGATAATACCATTAAATGTGCATCAAAAACTTGTGCTTCTTCTTCGCCAAGTGACACTGCCGCTTTGTCTCTGATTGCACTTACCTCTGATTTAGCGGTTTCAAAGCTTTCCAGGAGGCGAGCAACTTCGCCTTCTGAATCTTCCACTTTACGCTTCTCAAAGGATAGATCCGGTTCGGTCAGCAAATATGCTTTCGCAATTGCGATACCGTCACTAGCTGCTATTCCTTGTAAGTGGTTTTTCATATTACTCTGCTAGCCCTTCTTTTACCATTGTTTCAGTGATTCCAGCCATAGCGTCTGCTTCGTCCGGACCTTCAGCTGTGATGACAACGTCAGCGCCTTGACCTACGCCTAATGACATTACACCCATGATTGATTTCAAGTTAACTGATTTACCTTTGTATTCTAAATTAATATCAGAATTGAATTTGCTTGCAGTTTGAACCAACAAAGTTGCTGGACGTGCGTGAATCCCTGTTTCTGCGATTACGTGATATTCTTTTCTTTCCATAGTCATAAACCCCTTTTGAGATGTATTTATTTAAGGTACTTTTGATACGTTTCCATTATAACAGAAAAATGGGAAAACGGATTAAAAATAACCCTTTCATTAAATAAGATTACCATTTTTCGCTTTATACTACAACTGTTTTAAATAGATTCGTTCAAAAATTTGTCATAATTGTTGAATTGCCACTATTTTTTTTACAACCTTTCCGTTTGGCCGAGGACTGTCCCGCCTCCTGTCGTGCAAGAAATTTTTCGTATCACTTTTTTAAATCAAATCACTTGAAAGTCAAAATAGGTCAATGTATAATGGGCACATAAGGTCAGAGTTGGTCAGAGCACCTTCTCGCGAGTAATCCTTAGCCGTTACTACTATAATATAGATGTATCAACGACCCATATAGAAAGGAAGATTGCCATGCTTTGTCAAAATTGCGGAAAAAATCAAGCCTCCATTCATCTTTACGCTAGCGTGAATGGGCAAAGACGCCAAATCGACTTATGCCAGAGTTGCTATCAGGAATTCAAAGCGGCTCAATCACAAAGAAACAACCCGAATCAAAGATCGCAAGGTCCCACAGATCCTTTCTCATTCGGGAACCTGGATTCCTTCTTCCAACAGATGAAGCAAAACCAAGAACAGAATTACCAGCAGCCCCCTGCTCCCGAGTCTGCCCGCGGCGGCAAAGGCGGTCTTTTGGATGAATACGGCATCAACCTTACCCAATTGGCGCGCGACGGCGGCATCGATCCCGTCATCGGCAGGGACAGCGAAATCGCCCGCGTCATCGAAATCCTGAACCGACGCACAAAAAACAACCCCGTCCTCACAGGGGAAGCCGGCGTCGGCAAGACGGCCGTTGTGGAAGGCCTTGCCCAGAAGATCGTCGATGGTGACGTCCCGCAAAAACTGCTGGATAAGGAAGTCATCCGTTTGGATGTTGTGTCCCTTGTGCAAGGCACCGGCATCCGCGGTCAATTCGAAGAACGGATGCAACAACTGATGGACGAAATCCGCGCAAACAAAAAAATCATCCTCTTCATCGATGAAATCCACGAGATCGTCGGCGCAGGCAGCGCTGAAGGCAGCATGGATGCCGGCAATATCCTGAAACCCGCCCTTGCGAGAGGCGAACTGCAATTGGTCGGCGCCACAACGCTGAACGAGTATCGCCGGATCGAGAAAGATCCTGCGCTGGAACGCAGATTCCAACCTGTTCGCGTGAATGAACCGACACCTGAACAGACATTGATCATTCTGCAGGGCATCCGTCCAAAATACGAAGACTATCACCACGTCAAATATACGGATAAAGCGCTGGAAGCAGCCGTAAAACTTTCGCACCGCTATATCCAGGACCGGTTCCTTCCGGACAAAGCCATCGACCTGCTTGATGAATCGGGATCCAAAAAGAACCTGACCATCAAAGCCATCGATCCGAAACAGATCGAAGAACGCATCGAGACAGCCGAAAAAGAGAAGCTGGCCGCGCTGCATGCCGAAGACTACGAAAAGGCAGCCTATTACCGCGACCAAATCACGAACCTGAACAGGATGAAACAGCATCCGAGTCCGGCCGACGGTGACCCTGTCGTCAACGAAGAGGATATCCAAAAAATCATCGAAATCAAAACGAATATCCCCGTAGGCGACCTGCTGGAGAAGGAACAAGCGCAACTGAAGAACCTGGACATCGATCTGAAGAAGAATGTCATCGGCCAAGACGAAGCCATCGACAAAGTAGCCAAAGCGATCCGCAGGAACCGCATCGGCTTAAGCCGTAAAAACCGTCCGATCGGCTCCTTCCTGTTCGTGGGACCTACCGGCGTCGGCAAGACCGAATTAGCCAAGCAATTGGCAATCGAAATGTTCGGCACCGAAGACGCGATCATCCGCTTCGACATGAGCGAGTACATGGAGAAACATGCCGTCTCCAAATTGATCGGGTCCCCTCCTGGGTACATCGGCTACGAGGAAGCCGGCCAATTGACCGAACGCGTCCGCCGCAGCCCGTACAGCATTGTCCTTTTGGACGAAGTCGAGAAAGCCCATCCGGATGTCATGCACCTGTTCCTGCAGATACTCGATGACGGCCGCCTGACGGATTCCCAAGGCAGAACCGTCAGCTTCAAGGACACCATCATCATCATGACCAGCAATGCCGGCACCGGCGTCCAGGAAGCGAGCGTCGGGTTCGGAGCCGCCATGAAAGGCAAGACCCACTCCATCCTGAACCGTTTGAATGATTACTTCAAGCCCGAGTTCATCAACCGCTTCGATGCGATCGTCGAATTCAACCAGTTGTCCAAAGAGAACTTGAGCCGCATCGTTACGCTGATGCTGGATGATGTGAACGAATTGCTGAAAGACAAAGAAATCCAAGTGACGGTTTCGCAAAAAGCAAAAGATCGCCTCATCGATTTGGGTTATGACCCAAGAATGGGCGCAAGGCCATTGCGCCGCGTCATCCAGGATCAGATCGAGGATCAGGTAGCTGAATTCTATCTGGATAATCCGAAAATCAAGGATTTGTTTGTCGATGCAGACGAAGAAGGTAACTTGGTGGTCGTCAGCAAAGTCGAACGGACCGAGACAACCGCAACTGAATAAACAACACAGAAGGAAAGGCAAGGGTCCAAGAAGCTCTTGCCTTTCTCGTTTGGATCATGCATGAAAATTATTCATTTGTTTCTTTACTCTTTAAATAAATTAACAGTTGTTATATAATTATTCTATAAACAGCCAACCTAAGTTAGGGGTGTTCGTCCATGAAATTGATCGATGTTACAAATAGCCACGCTGATCTTGTACGTGAGCAATTGGCCAACACCGATGCTCAATTTGTCAAAGTTTATTCTTTGGGACAAACCACAGTCATCTTTACCGGAGCCGCAACACACGAGGATGTCATCATCCTCAACAAAAACCGTCGTGTAAAACAAAGCGAAATCGACTTTGTTTTGACGAAGTTGTTGCATCTTACCGTTGACGATGTGGAAGTTATGCCTGGCCATAACTTCGTGGAGCTGTCTCATCTGAAATGATTGACATTTTCTGCAATCGAAAAAAAACTCTTCTTAACGCAAAGAGGCTGGGACTAAACTCCCAGTCTCTTTTTGTATCCGAACATAGTGTGCGTAAACGCGGGACAGAACGCAGCCCCTGGCTCCACTTCACGAACAATGCTCGAATGGCCCGCAGCCATTCTGCGCTTGTTCGCTCCAGTGGTCCGGAGCTAAACGCGTTCTGTCCCGCTCTCTTTTTGTTTTATTCTTTTGATTCCGATCAAAGCAGAGCCGTCAATTTGACATCCGGGTACTTATCCTCGAACCAGCGCATGGCAAATTGGTTTTCGAACAGGAAGACCGGGTTGCCAAAGCGGTCGCGGCAAAGCAGGTTGCGGCTTGATGACATGTTCGGATCCAGATCTTCCGGATCGATCCAGCGCGCAATCTTGGACCCCATCGGCGCCATTTCGACTTCGGCATTGTATTCATGCAGCAGACGATACTGGAACACCTCAAACTGCAACTGGCCGACCGCACCCAGAATATAATCCTCTGTGTGGTAAGTTTTGTACAATTGGATGGCCCCCTCTTGGACCAACTGTTGCACACCTTTATGGAAGGATTTCTGTTTCATGACGTTTTTTGGCGTTACCTTCATGAACAATTCAGGGGTAAATTGCGGCAAAGCTTCGAACTGGAGTCCTTTTTTGCCTTCATAGATTGTGTCGCCGATCTGGAAGTTGCCTGTATCGTACAATCCGATGATGTCCCCCGCCACAGCTGTTTGGACTTGTTCACGAGTATCGGCCATAAATTGCGTCGTATGCGCCAGTTTGATCTTCTTACCGGTCCGGTTCACGAAAACGTCCATTCCCGGTCTGAATTCGCCAGAGCAGATGCGCACGAACGCAATCCGGTCACGGTGGGCCGGATTCATATTGGCCTGGATTTTGAAAATGAAGCCACTGAAGTTTTCGTCAGTAGGCTCAATCGTTTCACCGGATTCGGTCACGTGCTCGCTCGGGCTTGGAGCGAAATCCACGAAAGCGTCAAGGAATGTCTGCACACCAAAACCTGTCAAAGCGGATCCGAAGAATACCGGCGTCAATTTTCCGGCTGCAATCGCCTCTTCCGAGAAGTCGTTTCCGGCTTCTTTCAGCAATTGGACATCCTCAACCGCTTGTGTATAGATGGTCGAACGCGTCACTTGGTAATCGCCTTCGATTTCGCCGTCTTCATTCAGCGGCAAGAAGTCGTTGTCTTCATTTTCTTCCGGGTGCGTCAGTTCCACGCGGTTATTGTAGATATCGTACAGACCCAACAAGTTTTTCCCCATGCCCATCGGCCAGTTCATCGGGTAGGCATCGATCCCCAAAACTTCTTCCAGTTCAGCGATCAGATCCATCGGCTCGCGGCCATCACGGTCCAATTTATTGATGAAGGTGAAAATCGGAATCCCTCTCATGCTGCAGACTTTGAAGAGTTTCTTTGTCTGCGGTTCGATCCCTTTCCCGCTATCGATGACCATCACTGCGCTATCCACTGCCATCAAGGTGCGGTAGGTATCCTCCGAGAAATCCTCGTGGCCGGGCGTGTCCAAAATATTGATCTGTTTGCCATCATAATCGACCTGCATGACCGAACTGGTTACCGATATACCCCTTTGCTTTTCGATTTCCATCCAGTCCGATTTGGCGAATTTGCCTGATTTTTTCCCCTTGACCGTCCCCGCTTGACGGATTGCCCCTCCGTACAACAACAGTTGCTCCGTGATGGTGGTTTTCCCGGCATCCGGATGGGAAATGATGGCAAACGTTCTTCTTGCTTTTACTTTATCTGCTAATGTTTGAGTCATATTGCTCTCCTTTTTTGTATATCTCAATCGTGATCCGTGTCTAAACAAAAAGATAGCATGAGCAATATGCACACGCTAACCCACGACAATACCTTTGTTATTATACAGGAAATACGAGCATTCCACAAGATTGTCGTTGCAATAGTAAGCTTTGTGCACGCTGCTCCCGCTTGCAAAAAAGCAGCCTCACCCGGACCGACTTTTCTCGGTCCGGGCAAAACTGCACTTCAGTCATTCTGTTGCTTCCGCTTCATCGGCGGCCTCTTCAACCTCTGCCCCGTCCTCTTTGAAACGTTCCTTTGCAGGCCGATCGTTTTCGTTCGCATAGGAGATCCCGACTTTCAAAAGACGGCGATTATCAAATTCCAGCGTTCTGATGATCAAGCCATCCTCTTCAATGGATGCTTCCTCGTTTTCTTCCGGGAACTCGCCCAATTCCGTCAAAAGATAACCGGCTATCGTATCGACATCCGCGGATTCAAGCTGCGTACCGAAATAATCGTTGAAACGATGCAATGGTGTTGCGCCATCGGCTTCGTAAAGGTTGTCGCCCACCCGTTCGATCAGGACATAACTTTCATCGTACTCATCCTCGATGTCGCCGACGATTTCTTCCAGTATGTCCTCCAAAGTCACGATCCCAACCAGACCGCCGTATTCGTCGTGCAGCAGGGCCAACTGGTTGTGGCTCCTTTTCAGGTAGGACATCAATTCGTCCGTCAGGATCGTTTCCGGCACAAATAGAGGTTCGTTCATGATTTTACGCAGATTGATTTGGTTGATCGGGGTGTTTTTGGATTCCTTCAACAAATTTTTAAGATGGAGCACGCCGATGATATTGTCCTTATCGTCTTCATAGATCGGGATGCGCGTATACGGGGAGTCCAATGCGGCCTCGATATTTTCCACGACGTCATCGTTCACATCCAGCATAAAGGTATCCGTCCGCGGTACCATGACTTCCCGGGCCATTTTATTGTCCATGGAAAGCACTCCTTTCAGCATGTTGAATTCCATCCGCTCGATGGTCCCCTCATCACTGCTCTTCTCCAACAGTTCCCGCACTTCTTCCCGCGAAAACATGTCGTTCCCGCTTGTAAATGTGATCGGGGTCAGCTTTTCCAGCACACTGGTCGAAAACGACAGGAACCAGACGAAAGGCCTCATCAGCTTCTGGACCACCGTGATGACGCCGGCACCCGCCCGCGCCACTTCTTCCGGGCGTTGCAGCCCCAGTTGCTTCGGAAAAAGCTCACCGAAAACCAAGGAAACATAGGAGAGCGCCAGCGTCACGACCAAAATGGCAGCCTGCTCGGCACCCGGGATGTTGCGTAAATACGGATCCAGCTTGGCCGCGAATGTATTTGCGGCCGACGCACTGGAAAGGAAGCCCGCAAAGGTGATGGCAACTTGGATAGTCGCCAAAAAATCATCGGAATGATCCAGCAGCGCCAATATTTTGCGCGCCTTTTCATCCCCTTTGATGGCTTGGTTCGCCACCCTGTTCTTGTTCAGTGAAACAAATGCGATTTCGGATGCCGCAAAAAATGCGTTCACCAAAGTCAATACCGCAATCAGCAGCAATTGCCCTAGCAAAGTCTGATTACTGGGGTCTGTGGTCATAGATTGTTTCTCCTTCGTTTATTGTCTGTTTAAAAGTTGATTGTTATCTTTCATTATCTAATGCCCCGGCAGAAAACACAAGTATTTTATCCGGAAACGTTGCCGAGGCCGCAAACAGCCCCTCCGATGATCAACGAATCGATCAGCGGAGGGGCTGCGTTTATGCTAAGTCCATAATTATTTTGCGGCTAATTCCGCTTCTTGTTCCAAAGCTTTTTGAGCCAACAAGTTCAAGTAATTCCAAGGACGGTCGAAATGCGGTTGGAAGAAGAAGTCGACCAAGGCCAAATCTTCGATCGTCATTTTGTTCTGAATAGCCAGTGACAACGTGTTGGCTGATTGTGTGATGTCGTATTTGGACATCAGCTGACCGCCGACGATGCGGTTCGTGCCAACTTCGTAGACAAGTTTCATCAGGATCTTCTCATTCGATGGCATGAATTCCGGACGGTAGAAGTCTTCCACAACTACTGAGCGTGTTTCAAGACCGAATACCCCAGCACTTGCATCGTTCACGCCGGTAGAGCCAATATTGAAGCCATTCAAGTACAGACCTGAAGTGGATTGGGTACCGCGGTACTTCATTTTAGGGCCGTTGATGTTTTTTCCGACCAGCATACCCATGCGCACTGCATTTGTGGCCAACGGAATATAGGCGTGGCCGCCGTTCGGGTTGTAGTTCACCGCACAGCTGTCCCCTGCTGCGTATACGTCAGGCAAGCTAGTTTGCATGTAATCATTCACGATGATCGCACCGTTTTTCATCATCTCCACTTGACCTTTGACAAGCTCAGTGTTCGGTCTGAACCCGACACATAGGATGACCATTTCAGCTTCATATTCGCCGCCGGTCGTGACCACTGTTGTGACGTCCCCTGCTTCGTTGTCTTTGAAGCCTTTGACCATTTCGTTCAATTGCACTTTTACGCCATGTTCACGCAAATCAGCTTCCAGGATGTCCGTGAATTCGGAATCCAGATACTTGTTCAAAATGCGGTCCAGACCATCGACCAGCGTCACTTCTTTTCCGTCATTGGCGAATGCTTCCACCAACTCGATTCCGATGTAGCCGCCGCCGACAACAACGATTTTCTGCTTATCGTTTTTGCGCGCGATGATTTCTTTCGCTTGGTTGTAGTTTTTGCACAGCAAAACATTTTTGCTGTCGATGCCGTCGATCGGAGGGATGATAGGCCATGAACCTACCGTCAGGACCAACTTATCATAAGTGTCTTGGAATTCTTCGCCAGTAACTAAGTTTTTCACAGAAACAGTTTTTGCGGCTGTATCAATGCTTGTTACATCGTGTTCCATATTTACGTTTGCGCCTAATGAAGCAAGCTCCTCAGGGTTGGAATAGAATAATCCTTGGGGATCTTTCACGACACCGCCGACGTAAAGTGCAATCCCGCATGACAAGAAGGAAACGTTGTCGTTTCTTTCGTATACTGTTACTTCAGTACCTGGGTTCTCCTTCAAAATTGTCTTCACTGCTGACGTTCCGGCATGTGTACATCCCACTACGATTACTTTCATTGTACTTCCTCCTAAATTTTCCGCATTAATATATTTTGCACAAACCAATTGGCGTCATTCTCATAATTCATAATAAAAATTGCACAAATTGATTCGTTATGCTCTTAATACTTTTTATATAATAAAGGATTCCAAAGGTAAAAAGCAATCAATAACCCTTGGAATCCTGTTTAATTTTTTTCACTCTTTATACAACACTTTTTTTCTCCTGTTTTTTACATATCCGTGAACATACTGAATAATGGTTTTCGCGACTGCATACGCCGGAATCGCCAAAATCATCCCCAATACACCGGAGATTTTTCCAGCTGCCAAGAGCAGAAACAGGATGGTCAGCGGATGCATGTCCAGTGTTTTGCCCAGAACATTCGGCGAAATGATGTTCGATTCCACTTGCTGTACCACCAACACAACGGCACAGACCAGCAGCGCCTTCGTCGGGGAGACCGTCAGCCCGATCATTGCAGCCGGAATCAGACCGATGTAAGGTCCCAGATAAGGAATGATGTTCGTGATCGCTGCCGTAACCCCTAGCAAAAAGGCGTAAGGCAGTCCGATCAGCAGATAGCCGATGAAGGTGAATGTACCTACGAACAAACAGACAAGCGCCTGCCCGCTGATGTATTTGGCGATTGTTTTGTTGATTTCCTTGAACAAGGCAAGCACATCAGCGGAATATTCCTGCGGCAGCAGTTGGGCGACAGCTTCAGGAAACTTGTGGCCATCCTTCAGCATGTAGAAAAAGATCAACGGAATGATGATGACAAGCAACGCGATATTGGCGACGGCCGACAATAGGGAACCGATACTGCCCGTCAGACCATTCAGGAAGGCAGTGATGCTGTTCTGGACACTTCCGGTCAGCTGCGATAATTGGGTCGGAATATCCAATCGGCGGATCCACTCCTGCTCAATCACTTGTTGATAAAGTTTGTTCAGGGAACGGATCACCCCAGGCAAATTCGTCAGCAGCTCGCCGATCTGGTTCACCAGACTCGGAATGAGCCCGAGAAACGAGAAAATGACGATGCCGATCAAAAGGACCATGACGACGAGAATGCCGATCGATCGTTTGATTTTGAGCCGATTCTCAAGCATTTCGATGAACGGCATGAAAATATAATACAAAAACCCGGCTACGAGTACTGGCGTGAAAATCGTCGAGATGAAGGCTCCGATCGGATAAAAAATAAAATCGATTTTAGTGGATACCCAGATCAGACAGGCCATGACCAGAAGCCAGACACTCCAATAAAGCAAATTTGATTTCCTTAACTTCTCCATGAAATTCCCCTTTTGCATCCCGCTCTATTCACCGATCATCGGAGCGGACAGATACGCCTCCAATAATTTTGAGCAAGCGTCCAAAGATTTCCGGTGGGTCCGCTCGTAAGCGTGGCTCGCATCGATTCCGGGACCGATCAAAGCGTGGCGGACATCCCACCCCGCTTTCATGGCTGCGGAGGCATCACTGCCGTAAAATGGGTAGATATCCAATTTGTAAGGGATCTGCTGCGCTTCGCACAGCCCGACCAATTGTTGCCGCAAACCAAAGTGATAAGGGCCCGATCCGTCCTTCACGCAGATGGACACGGTATACTCGTCCGTCTGCTGATCATCGCCCATCGCACCCATATCGACAGCCAGATACTCCACCGTGCGCTCCGGCATGTTTGAATTGCCGCCATAACCGATTTCTTCATTATTCGAAAAGAAGAAGCAAGTCGTATATGGCAGCGTCAGTTTTTCATCCACGATGCGGTGCAGGTGCTGCACCAGGATAGCCGCGCTGGCCTTATCATCCAAGTGCCTTGATTTGATGTAGCCGGACGGAGTGAGCTCTGTCCGCGGAGCAAAACTGATGAAGTCCCCTACGTTGATGCCGAGTCCCCTCACATCCTCGGCGGTACGCACTTCCGCGTCCAAGCGGATTTCCATGTTGTCCTGGTTACGGTCGGCGGTCCGTGCATCCTTGTAGACATGGACGCTCGTTTGGTGCAGCAAAATAGTTCCGGTCCATTCCTTTCCGGTGCCTGCACTATGGACCGTACAGTATTCACCATCAATCGAATGATAGGTGAAGCCGCCGATCAGATCGATCTTCAGTCTCCCATCCGGCTTGATCGCACGCACCATCGCGCCCAATGTATCGATATGCGCCGTCACAAAACGCCTTCTTCCGTCTTCCTTTCCTTGCACGGTTACCATCAGGCTGCCTTTGTGGTTCCTTTCCGGTTGATACCCCTTCTGTTTCAGATTCTCATCCAGAAAATCGATGATTTCTGTTGTGTATCCTGTCGGTGACGGGATATTTGTCAATTGTTGGATTGTTTCCATTATGTCTTGCATATTCACCACTCCTCTTGCTGATTATATAAGTATAGCAAAAGGAACCGATGAAATGAGGCAAAAGCAACTAATTCAGACAAAAAGTTTCGAGTTAATGTAAAATAAGCAAAGGGAGATTCCAACGAACCCCACACATTTTGAAAGCGAGGAATGACCTTTGTTGCATTTTAAATGGACACAAGATTTGGCATCACAAACCTACCGGGATGCTTTGGCTATCCGCAAAGAGGTGTTTGTAGTGGAACAGCAAGTTCCGGAGGCCATCGAAATTGATGATCTGGAGGATAAAACCTTGCACCTCGTCGGCTATGAAGACGCCACTCCGGTAGCCACAGCCCGGATTTATCCGATGAACAACAGCAAATACAAAGTACAGCGCGTCGCGATCCGCAAAGTCGCCCGTGAAAAAAAATACGGCAACAGCCTGATGCAGGAAATCGAAAATCATGTCCGGGAACTCGGCGGCAAGCGGCTGTTTCTCGGATCCCAAAACCAGGCCATCGGTTTTTACGAAAAAGCCGGCTACACCATCTGCGGTGAAGAATACGAAGAAGCCGGCATCCTCCATCACGATATGGAAAAAATACTAGAGCGTGATGAATCCCGGGTAGAAATCGAGCACTAAGAGGACTAACACAAAACGGCCGCTTTTTGGCCGCTTGTGCTAGTCAACTTAGGCGGAGATTTCTGGGATTCAGAACGCGTTTTCGCAGAGCGTGAGAAAAGTCGTTTAGCTCCCCGTACGTTGGAGCATCCCACGAAGTGAACCTCTTTTGTTCACTACGGGGGATGCGAAACGTTAGCGGGAGCTGACTTTTCGAACGCGTTTTCGCAGAGCGTGATGAATCCCGGGCAGAAATCGAGCACTAAGAGGACTAACACAAAACGGACGGATTGGAAAAAACAGGCAGGAAGCTTTCCGCCCTAGCGGTGTTGCTTCCTGCCTGTTTTCCGTTTCAAAGCAGCATGGCGATGAAGTGTTGCGCGATATTGAAATAGATCAGCACAGAGGTCAGATCGCTGAAGGTCGAGATGAACGGACCACTCGCAACAGCCGGATCAAACCCAAGCCGGTCCATCAAGACCGGAATTAAGCTGCCCGCCAGATTCGCCACTGTGATGGCGACCAACATCGAAATCCCGATGATGCCGCCGAGGATAAAGTTGTGTTTCCAGACGCCGATGACAAGGGCAATCGTAACACCGGTAACAAATCCGGAAAGAAGGCCTGTCGCCAACTCTGATAAAATGGTCCGGAATAAATTCTTCTCCTCCTCGTCCTGCATGCCGATTTTCCTTACCGCGACGGCAAGCGATTGCGTCCCCGCATTTCCGGATGTACCGGTGATCAAGGTGACAAACACAGAAAGGATCGATGCGTCCGCAATCAACCCCTCATATTGGCTGATCAGGGTGGATGTCCCCATACCCAAAAACAAAAGCGTAATCAACCACGGCAGCCTTTTGGAGGCCGCCACAAAAGGGTTTTCTGATTGCTCTTCAACGTCGACCCCGGCCAAACCGGAGAAGTCGCTGACGGCTTCCTCATCGATGACGTCGATGATATCGTCGACGGTGATGATCCCCAGCAGCACATTGTTTTCATCGACAACCGGCACAGCCAAGAAGTCGTAGTCCCTAATTTTGTGGGCAACTTCTTCTTGCCCTTCGTTTACGTTCACCGAGACGATCCGTTCGCTCATGATGTCGCCGATCATCATATCTTCATCGTTCACGATCAGATCCCTCAAGGAAATGACCCCGACCAACACATTATCCACATTGACGACATAGATGTAATAGATGGTCTCCGCATCAGGCGCTTTGCTTTTGAGGATCGCCATCGCCGACCGGACTGTCTGGTTTGCGACGATCGAGACGAACTCCGGCGTCATGATGGCCCCGGCAGTCTCATCTTTATAATTCAGCAAAGCACGGATATCTTTCGCTGCCTCCAAAGGCATCAAGCGCAGATACAGCCAAATGCGCTCATCCTTCAGCTGCTTCAGCATATCCACGGCATTATCGGCATACATGTTCGCCAACATATCCGCTGCGTATTGATTGTTCATTTCCAAAAGATAGGCTTCGATCGACTCGACATCCTCTTCGATGATTTCGAACATGTCCGCCATTTCGTTCGCGGAGAGATAATGATACATCGTGATGCGTTCTTCAGGGGACAAGGCAAGGTAGATTTGGGCTTGATCATAGACATGATAGTCCAAAAAATCGGAACGGAACTTCTCCATGTCCTCTGTCTGGATGGATTCACGGATTTTTTCCACCGCACCGTCCAATTCAAATTCATATTGTGGTTCCAGCAAGGATATCCGCCTCCTTCTTTTTCTGGCTGCTTTCCCATTTGATGAAATCATCCGGCAAAGGAGCCTCTATCTTCAGGGATATGCCACTGAACGGGTGGACAAAGGCCAGCGACTCGCAATGCAAGGCTTGACGCAACATATCAGCATCCGCTTTCCCGCCATAGAGGTCGTCCCCAAGCAATGGAGCGCCTATTGAGGCGAAATGCACCCGGATCTGGTGCGTCCTTCCCGTATGCAACTTGATCCTTACGGTCTGCCCCTCCGGATAGGACTTGTCCAACCAGTATTCCGTCAGCGCCTGTTTGCCGTCTTCCCGCACCATCCGCATCATAATCGAATCCTCCGTCCGGCCGATGGGGCCATCGATGAATCCGTGCGGCTGCGTCAGTATCGGTTCGGACAAGATCGCGCGATAGGTTTTATCGACTTCTTTGTTGCGCAATAACGTATCCATCAAAGCATGCGCATAGCCATGCTTTGCAAAAAGCATTACGCCGGTTGTGTCCCGGTCCAATCGCGTGACGATATGGATGACTTGATCAACGTAACCTTGGCGTTGGTAATAACCTTTTACGCGGTTGGCCATCGAAAGCCGAGGATGCACTTTGGATGGAATGGAAGCTGCTCCGGTGGGTTTGTTCACGACCAGAAAGTGGTCATCCTCAAACAAAATGTCCAGAGGCATATCCACCCCGACAGTCGTTTCATGCTCCCCTTCATCAGGAATCTTTATCGTGACTTTATCGCCTTTTTCCAGAGTAGCCAATACTGTTCGTTCTTTGCCGTTCAGCCAGATTTTGCCGCCATCGAATTTGATCGTGGCCAACAGACTTTTCGATATCCCTTTGGACTGCAAAAAAGTCTTGATTTGTATTTTGTCTTCCTTGTCATGTATCCAGCTAAAAATCACTTTACACTACCCCTACTCTATACCGAATCCCCAGGCGTTGATCGGCCATTCTGTTTATTCTGTTTGTACACTTAGGTCTTTCGGCCCAGCCGGCCCTGCTGACAGAGCAGTCCGACAAGATTGACGCCGCGGCTTCAGAAGAGGCTGCGCAATCTTATTTTTGGCCGCTAACACACATTCCTATTCTAACCAAAACGAAGCCATTCCACAACCGAAGGCCACCCGCCTTCCAAAAAAATTCGCAGAAAAAAGCTGCATCCCCAATTTGTCTGGGGGTGCAGCCCTTGCCTGTTTCTCAATATTTTTTCTCAAGATCGATCAGATTACGGCTAGGTTTGCCGTATTTTTTGAAACTTCCAGCATTCTCCCGGACAATTTCGAACAGATTGTCCCGAAAATGCTCAACGACGCCCGAAAAATGCGGTGTGACCAGTATCTTCTGGTGATCCCACAAACGGCTGTCGGCAGGCAACGGTTCTTCATCAAACACATCCAAGGCCGCATAAGCCACTGTCCCGTTATCCAAAGCCTTGATAAGGCTATCAGTGTCCACTGTGGCTCCTCGGCCTACATTCACGAAAAGCACGCCTTTTTTCATGCGCGAAAAAAGAGCCTCATTGAAGACGCGATAGGTTTCTTCTGTCTGCGGAAGGATGTCCACGACAATATCCGCAAAATCGATGACAGTGCCGATATCATCCATTTTGACCGTCACATCCAAGCCGGCCACCTCCCTGCCGCTGCGATTGACGGCGATGACCTTCATCCCGAAGGCTTTGGCCAACTCTCCAAGACGATTCCCGATGTGGCCCGCGCCCACAATCATCATGGTCTTGCCTTTCAATTCCTGGAGGTCAGTGATCTGTTCCCAGTTTCTCTGCGGCTGGTTCAAGATCGCCGTCCTCAAACCGCGCATGTGCGAAAGGAGTACACCGATCACATATTCAGCAATCGGTTCGCTGTGGATGCCGCTTGCGTTCGTCAAATAGATTCCTTTTCTTGCAAAGGTTTCCAGCGGAAGGCTGTTCACGCCCGCGGAAGTGGCTTGGACCCATTTCAAGGAAGGCAATCGTCCTCCCTCCAGCAAACCGGTCAACTTGTCGTTCCAGCCGATCGTCCATTCGACTTCGCCCAGAGCATCCGTTTCGGCATTATCCATCACCATCGCGTAATCCGGAAAGAGTTCCTCCAATGCCGCGATATGCTGTTCCTTTAAGCCTGTCTTCAGCAGCCATTTTTTGGACGCCATTTTCACCACTCCTTTGTCCGTTCATTTCTATCGTTTTTCTTGACGCCGATGAACGCATCTTCGACCCGATCCCAAAAATGGGTATGGCGATAACGTGCGAAATGCACGCGTTCCCGGGCAATCCGGTAGACCAAACGCTCGATGCGTCTTTTCTTGAATGTCAGGTGGTCCACCGACAAAATCAGCCGATCCTCTTTGTGCGGATAAATCACAATCCATTCGTCCTTGGCGATGATCATGGGCGAACTCAACGTCCGGTAGACACGATTGTTCACTGAAGCCATTTCCGTCAACTGGATTGCTTCCGTACGGGGGTGGATGACGGCTCCCCCGAGGGATTTGCTGAATCCTGTCGAACCTGTGGGAGTGGAGACGCAAAGGCCATCCCCCCGGAATGTTTCGAACAATTCATCTTTCACATAGACATCACAGACCATCGTCCCGTCCATTTTCTTCAAACTCGCCTCATTCAAAGCGATGTATCTTGTTTCCTGCTCTTCATCCGCATACTTGACGCGGACATCGAGTAAAGGATAGCTGACGCTTTCGCCTTTGTCCTTTTTCAGACTTTCGACAAGTTCAGCCAATTCGTAAGTGCGCCAATCCGTGTAAAAACCCAGATGACCCGTATGAATCCCCACAAAGCGCACTTGGCTCAATTGATCTTCGTACTTATGGAATGCCGAAAGCAATGTGCCGTCGCCCCCGATCGACACCACCAAGTCCGGATAGTC
The DNA here is from genome assembly GCF_900109135.1 of Trichococcus ilyis. Taxonomy (GTDB): domain Bacteria; phylum Bacillota; class Bacilli; order Lactobacillales; family Aerococcaceae; genus Trichococcus; species Trichococcus ilyis. The sequence continues at coordinate 86,845 of NZ_FNYT01000010.1, forward strand.
CGTGACAATTTTAATATCTTCAGAGAGGCACATCTCTTTGAATTTCGCCGCTACCGACAAAGTCTCCGGCGTCTGGTTGTGGACCAGTGCAATTTTCATGTTTGAGCTCCTCTCGATCAACTGTTCTGTCTTTATTCTTTTTTGTCGGAAAAATAGCGCTGCGCATCCTTGATTTCTTCGCGTATTTCCGACATCTCTTCGTCAAGGCGAAAAGCGGCTTCCGCTGCCCGGATCAGACGGTCATGCAATTCTTCCGGGTACTCGCCCCGATATTTGTAGTTCAAAGAATGCTCGATCGTTGCCCAGAAATTCATGGCCAATGTTCTGATCTGGATTTCTACCAAAATCTTCTTTTCTTCAAAAATGCGTTGGACCGGATATTCAATCACCATGTGGTACGAACGATACCCGCTTTCTTTTTTATGGGTGATGTAATCCCGCTCTATTATGATATTGAAGTCCTTTCTCGCCCGCAAAAGGCGCACAACTTCGTGTATATCCTCTACAAACTGGCACATGATCCTCAACCCGGCAATATCCTGTACATCCTCTTCCAACCTGGTCAGGTCGATGTTCCGGATTTCCGCTTTTTCCAATATGCTTTCCTTTGTCTTGACACGGCCCGTGATGAATTCAATGGGCGCGTGCGCATTCTCATCGCGATATTGCTTGCGTATTCCTTTCAGCTTGACTTTTAGTTCCTCAACCGCCTGCTCATACGGCGCCAAAAATGAATCCCAGTTTTCAACTTCCTTATTTTCCATATAGAACGACACCCTATCATATAGTATATGCTACTTTATTTTAGCACAATTATTTATGATTCTATATAATTCTTGTCGAAAAGGCGCGAATTCATTTTTTCTTCAAATGTAGCGGTTGCGCTGTGCGCTCCGGCATCTCAAAACAATCAACTCCGCAGAACTTGTGATACAATAGGAATAAGTTTTTGAACCGCCCGCTGATACGCATGCTGATGTACCGGCAGGATTGACGGTTCGAATTATTCATCAGCCCCAGACAGAACGAACCTTACTATGGAAAGGAAGTAATGCCGATGAGCCAAAACATTGAAAAAGAATTCAAAAATCTGCTGAATAAAGAAGAATATGAAGCCTTGATCGCCGCCTTCGCCCTTGACGAAACAGAAGCGATCAAACAAACCAATATTTACTTCGATACACCGGACTATCAGCTGAAGAACCTGAACAGCGGACTGCGCATCCGAACTTATGAGGACAAAGCCGAAATCACCTTGAAAACTCCAATCCAGAAAAACGAAAAATTGGAGACGAACGACGACTTGAGCCTGGAGGAAGCAAAAGTACTGATTGAGGACCAAAGACTGAAAAAAACAGGAAATGTGGCCGCGAAACTCAAGGAATTGGGCGTCGCTAACGAAGAACTCGTGATCATCGGACAGCTTTCGACCATCCGTTATGAATTTCCGGGTGACAACGGAACCTACTTCCTGGACAAGAGCTTTTATCAAGATCAAATGGACTATGAACTGGAATTCGAATCGGAAAGCTTGGAAGAAGGCGCCCTCGCGTTCCGAGCTTTCTTGGACCAATACGGAATCAAGGTCCGCAAAGCCAAGCAGAAAATCGAACGCATGCTGGATTACCCCAATTCGACGGCGCACCAGTAAACTTAAGCGGCCCGTCAGCGACAAACGGACCGATTCTCCAAAATTCCCAGCGGAGAGTCGGTCCGTTTTTTCATTTTCTAAATAGGCAAAAAACTGCCCTGCTTCGGTTTATGAAGGCTGCTGGCCCATACAGGACAAAAAAACAGTCGATTTAGTTGCAAATTAGGTCATTGTCTCGTAAAATACAGCTTGACAATCAATCAGCCGCTTCTGAAAGAAGGCAGCTGTTTTCCGGCGGTTTGGATGACCAAGATGCAAAAGAAAAGGTTGTGCAAAGCCTTATTACTACTTGTTTGGGCTTTTTTTTGGTAAACTAAATGTAAGCAAAATGGAAGGATGGAGGGATACAATGTACAGGTCAAAACAGAATATCGCTGATTCTGCCTCTTCTCCTCAACAGATTTTTGAGCTTTATCTATTTGTGAATCCGATCGGGCACAAATGCTACCGGACGGAACAGGAAGTCTTAAAATTCATGAGTTCGTTGGATGGCCCAAAAGTCCACTTCCGCTTCATAACCTTCCACAATTTCAACACCGTCACACAGTACATGAAGCGCCTGAATTTGCCGGAGAAAGATCTGACTTTACGAAATCAAATATACAGTTCCATCTATGATGCCTCATTGGCGTATAAGGCTGCCTTGATGCAAGGCAAAAAACGCGGCCGAAGCTTTTTGCTCCATCTGCAAAAATCACTCGCGGACGGCAAGACCACCTACTCGAAAGAATTGCTGGCTGAAGTCGCCGCCAAAGCCAAACTGGATGTCGACATGTTTTTTGAGGATAAAGAATCTCCTTTCGTAAAAAACAGCTACGAAGCCGACCAGCATATCGCCCAAGAGATGAACATCAAAACAAATCCGTCGTTGGTCATCTTTGACAATCTGAATTATCACTATGGCCTCTTGTTGGAGGACAATATCACTGCCGAGGCGCTGCATGAAGTCATCAAGGATTGTTCGGTTGCGTGCGCACAGAAAAATGCCAGTATGAAAAATACGAATATCACAACAATCGGGAAAAACTACATACGCATCACGCACTGACAAGAAAAGGCTGCGTCGTCCCTTACAGGACCACGAAGCCTTTTCTTTTTCGTTTAAGATTGTTGTGCTGCGATCAATTGTTCCAGTTCATTCAGACGTTCCTCGAATACTTTCATCGCATCCTCGATGTAGGCGGATTGTGTCATATCCACGCCCGCTTTTTTCATCACTTCAATCGGATAATCGCTGTTCCCTGCCTTCAGGTAGGACAAGTACTGCTCCAAAGCGCCCGCTTCGCCCTCGACGATGCGTTTTGCCAACGCCGTTGCCGCCGAAAAGCCGGTAGCATACTGGTAAACATAGTAATTGTAGTAAAAATGCGGGATGCGGGTCCACTCGATGGCAATTTCAGGATCTTTTTCGACTGCTGGACCATAATATTTGGCGTTCAGTTCCCCGTAATAGGAAGTCATGAAGTCTTGCGTCAAAGGCACTCCTGCCAAGGCTTGCTGATGGATGTAGTGCTCGAATTCAGCGAACTGGGTCTGACGGAAAATCGTCCCTTTGAAGCCATCGAGATAATGATTCAGGATGTAAATGCGGACTTTGGGATCGGTCTGGGTCTTCAGCAAATAATCCGTCAAAATATTTTCGTTTGTGGTCGAGGCAATTTCAGCCAAAAAGATCGAATAATCGCCATATACATAAGGCTGATTTTTCCTTGTCAGGTAGCTGTGCACACTATGCCCCAATTCATGGACAAGCGTATACAGTTGATTCAATGAATCCTGCCAATTCATCAGGATGTATGGGTTCGTGTCATAGGCGCCGGACGAGTAGGCTCCACTGCGTTTACCCTCGTTCTCCAGCCAATCGATCCAACGGTTGTCGAAAGCTTCCTTGAGGATGGCCTGATAATCTTCTCCCAGCGGTTCCAGACCGCGCAAGGTTTCCGCCGTTGCCTCTTCGATGCTGTATTTGATCGGGGCTTCCCCTGTCAGCGGCGTATACATATCGTACATATGCAGCTCTTCGACTTTCAACATTTCTTTGCGCAAAGCCACGTAGCGATGCAACAGCGGCAGATGTTCGTTGACCACATCCAGCAAAATGTCATAGACCGATTCCGGAATGTGGTTGTTCGCCAAGGCGGCTGCCCGCGCGGATTCATATTTGTGCACTTTGGCTTTGTAGTTGTGCGTCTTCACGTTCGTGGACAACGTTGTCGCAAAAGTATTTTTCAGGCCAGCATATGTCTTGTAGAGCGCCTTGAAAGCCCCTTCCCGGACTTCCCGATCCGGGCTTTCCATCAATTTACCGTAGAGGCCGTGCGTCAATTGGACCTCCTGTCCCTCCTCGTTCTTCACAGTCGGGAAGGTGAGATCGGCGTTATTGAGCACCGAAAAAGTTTTGCTGGGCGCCGCAAAAATCTCGCCGGCCCCCGCCAAAAGCTCCTCTTCCCGGGCGGACAGTACATGCTCCCGGGAAGAGGTGAGGCTGTCCAAGAGATGGGCGTACGGCTGCAATTGCTCGTTTTCCGCCAAATATTGCCGCAGATCCTCTTCCGGAATTTCCAGAATTTCCGGTTCGAACCAGGAGGTCGCTTCGCTGACACTCGTCAGCACCGACACGGCCTTATCATGCAAGTTTTGATACAAGCTGTCCGCCGTATCCTGATCATTTTTCAGATGGGAATAGACATAGACCCGTTCCAATTTCTGATTGATTTTGAGGACTTCTTCGATCCCTTTCAGCAAGGCTTGGCTGCTTGATCCGATGGTTCCTTGCAGAGCGCGTACGAACGGCACGGCACCCGCCAGCTCTTCCAAGGTTTTTTCGAAAGCTTCATCTGTCGGGAAGATCGCTGTCAGATCCCATGTGGAAGCTTCCGGGACTTCTGTTCTCTTCAATAGTTTCTGTGCATTTGTCATCCGGTTTTCCCCCTCTAATTTCTCAATAGTATAATTTTAGCATACCTTGGGACCGAAAGGGTACTGGCAGAGGATGCTAACTTAAGCATGATTTCTGGTGCGCCGTTTTCCCTTCCAGCGGCGCGGACAGCAGAACCCATTCTTCCTTGCCTATGGCTGCGGCATATCCCTCCTCCACAAGCCGCATCATGAATTGGAGCAAGGGTCCCCATAAAGTTTCCTTGTCCGACTCCACCGAAACCCGTGTCCGCACCAAATTCGTCCGTGCGCTTTTTGACAGCCAGGCCAGCAGGTATTTCTTGGTGACAGATTCTGCCTTTTCCGGCCGATTGAGTTCGCTCAGCAGATAGTAGCGCCAAATGTAGGCAGGCGTGCGGATCCCTAAAGTCCGGCAAGGCAATTCGAACAGGAATAACGGCAAGTGATAGAGGTCCTTGCGATCGAGGTAGACCGTCAACAGAAATTGCCGGTGTTCCTTGTCAGTGCGATACCGCAGCAGGTTGATGTCTTTCGCCTGCATATGCTTGCGCGGGGCAGTTTTTCCCTGGACAGCGGTCCCCGACTTGGTATTATCCGGCAAGCATCCCTTCCTGTAGAGGCTTTCCAAGGAAGTTGACTGCAGATCCATCACGCGAATTTCCGTTCTGTCAAAGCAGAAGCGCTCATCGCTGCTTAACTTAAGGTGGTGATAGACGACCAGTTGTTCAGATTCGGTATCCAGAATCCCGATCCAGCTTCCAAGCGACACGGAATGCTTCAAAAATTGGTAGACAGATTGCGTCATTCTCGCGGATCCGGGTTGATAATTCCTGCCACAAATCCACCATACTTCATAGCCGCATCGCTGGTACCCCCGTGTCCTTCCCAACAGATCGGCGGGAGCGATCGGACTGCACTGGTACTCGATGGCAACTTTCGTCCCGTCCTCGAGAACAAGCAGGAGATCCGGCCGCTGCTGCAGTTCCGGAAGCCAACACTCCAAAGTGACGGCTACCCCTTCACTTTGGAATTGTTCCAGAAGCAGCTGTTTCCCCTTCAGATGGGGAAGTGTTTCGCCCTCGGAAAAAACGGAACAGTCCGAATGTTGCAGGTGAGCAAAGTGCGCAATCATGATGTTTCCTTTTTTCAGCACCAACTTCCCTTTGCAGGCTGGACAATAATAATCATCCGATTTTTTCCCTTTTTCTTTTGTGGCTTGGCAAGCCTGAATCAATTCTCCGTTTGCATTGCTGGCGATCAGCATAAGCAGCAGCCCCTTCTGTCTGTTTCCCATAATATCCGCAAAAGGGCAAGAAAAAATCCGACCCTTTTCGGGGTCGGATCGGATTATTTATTTAAAATAGTGCCTTGCGGCTTCCAAGGCATTGTCTTGGATGACCAATTTGCCGTATTCGCCCAATATCTCTACAGCGATGTCGGATTCCTCCGCAAATTCCAAAGCTTTCAGAATTTCGTTGTCGATATTCGTTTCCGTCATCTCGTCGATGAAGTAGACAATCGCCAAATAATACTGGTTGTCGTAATGATAGAGCGAGGATACGCCGCTTTCCAAAAACATCCGTTTCGCCAGCTCCAGAAAATCATCGAAACTCTGGAATTTGAACACGATTTCCAAAGGTGCCATATCATCCTCATCGGCCTCAACAGCTGTTTTGTCCCGTTCATTGAAGCTCTTCGTCTGTTTTTTGATGTAATCCACCACATGCTCCAATTGATTGGAACCATTCGCCATATCGAAGTCATCTTCGTTGTTCATCCCTTTGCTGATGAACAATTCTAACCCGTTCCCATTAGGCAGCACTTGGAAAGTAATTGCATCTGATTCATGAAATTGATTATCGACATCGACTTCCTCGAGGATGCTGTAGAAAAAGCTCTCGATTTGCTTTTGATTCCCCAATAAATCCAGAAAAGTAATGCCTCTTTCCTCCAAATCAGAATTCTCAATCAAAACGCGAATTGTGTTTTCGTTGATGTTTTCCATTTCCATCATGCTTCACCCCACTTTTCTTTCCCTATTTTTCTTATACCCATTGTAAATCAAATCGTAAAAATGTAAAGACAAAAGCACAAAATCTTTTGACTTCTCATGTGTTTTCTCATCTGAATATTTCTTTTCTGCCAAAACACCCAAATTCAGCGGTCAAAAAAGACAAGTGCGGCCATTTGCGCGGTGCACTTGTCTGCTGATTGTTGTTCAGTTGCTTTTGGCTAGAAGTTTGCCAATCTTTGCGCTTTTTGCAGTTCCAGCGCGCGGACTTCCCTTGGCAAGAAACGACGGATTTCATCTTCGTTATATCCCACTTGCAGGCGTTTTTCGTCCAAAATGATCGGACGACGCAATAGGCCGGGGTTATCCTCGATCAAAGTGAATAATGTATTTAAAGGTAGTTCGTCTAAGTCGATGTTCAATTCTTGGAATGCTTTGGATCGAGTGGAAATAATTTCCTCAGTGCCTTCTTCAGTCATTTTCAGGATGCTCTTGATTTCGATTTCTGTCAAAGGTTCGGAGAATATGTTCCTTTCAGTATAAGGGATGTTATTTTCTTCTAGCCATGCACGTGCCTTGCGACATGAGGTACAACTTGGGGAAGTATATAATGTTACCATCTCTGATCTCTCCTTTTTTTGTAAGTTTTGTTTGTGAACTACTTACAACTATTATTATAAACCAATCCAAGCACAATAGCTATCCTTTTTTTTAATGCCTTGCAAAATTCTGTCACATTTCGGACACATTCGCACTTCCGAATAGTCAGAACAAAGTTTGTGAAATGCTTATTTAACAACCTTTCCGAGCGCTATATCTCAGTTCCGAAATTTTATAATTTATAATAAATATCGTTTGATAATTATTTTTTTCCGAATTCAGCCTTTTCATTTAAAACGCTTACATTACGTCAGCGTTCCTCCGACTTTGTGCATTCGAATTAAATCGTGAATACGCTCCGGATTTGCGTTATAATAAAAAGTGACGTACTTAACCTAGGAGGCATTTTATGAAAAAGAAAATATTTTCCGGCGTTCAGCCTAGCGGTATCCCGACAATCGGGAACTATATCGGAGCGATGAAACAATTCGTGCAGCGTCAAGAAGAATATGATTGCACCTATTGCATCGTAAATCAGCATGCGATCACCGTTCCCCAAGATCCAGCCACTTTGACCGAAAGGACACGCGGATTGGCGGCTCTATATTTGGCTCTGGGCATCGACCCGAACAAATCGACCATCTTCATCCAATCGGAAGTCCCTGCCCATGCACAAGCTGCGTGGATCGTCCAATGCAACACCTATTTGGGCGAGTTGGAACGAATGACCCAATTCAAAGACAAGTCCTCCAAACAAGAAACCGTATCGGCTGGATTACTGACCTATCCTCCTCTGATGGTAGCGGACATCATCCTCTACAACACGGATTTCGTCCCTGTCGGTGAAGACCAAAAGCAGCATATGGAACTGACGCGCGACTTCGTCCAACGCTTCAACAACAAATACGGAAAGGGCAGCAAAATCCTGTCCATGCCGGAACCGATGATTCCTGAAGACGGCGGCCGGATCATGAGCATCCAAGACCCTACCAGCAAAATGAGCAAATCCGACAAGAATACCAAAGGCTTCATTTCATTGCTGGATGAACCTAAAGTCATCCGCAAGAAAATCAAGAGTGCCGTAACCGACTCAAGTGGTGTCATCGAGTACGATAAGGAAAACAAGCCTGGCATTTCCAATTTGCTGACGATTTTCTCGGCCTTCACCGATAAATCCATCGATGAATTGGTTTCCGAGTTTGCCGATTCCGGCTATGGCAATTTCAAAGAAAAATTGGCGGATGCCATCATCGCCGAATTGGAACCGATGCAGAATCGCTACTATGAGTTATTGAACTCCAAAGAACTGGACGACATTTTGGATGCGGGCGCAAAACAAGCAAATGCGATCGCCTCCGAAACCCTGAAACGCATGGAAACAGCAATCGGCCTCCACAGATAATTAGAAAAGCGGTACAAGCCCGCTCTGCCTCGAAAGAAATTTAGGAAATCTGGCCCTGAATGAGCATCGTAGAGCGCAATGGGTCAGATTTATCTAATTTCCGAGAGGCAGGCTTGGACCGCTAGCCATTATGTTTTATGAATTTAATGCTTCACGGGTTCGTTCAGCCCTGTTGCAAAAGAGAAGCCCCGCGCACAATGCGGGGCTTCTCTGTAAGCGCCAAATAATCAGGTATATACTGCAACACGAATAACCCTGCTACAATATGGATATCATATCGTAGTAGGGTTATTTGCAGTTTTCCTGGATCTCTGTACTCCATGGCAAATAATCCTCAAGAAGTTCGGGCTCCTCTTTGAAGGGCGTGTTCGGAAGTTCCTTGAACAAATAC
>NZ_FNYT01000056.1 GCF_900109135.1 Trichococcus ilyis
TGTCAGCGTCAAGTAGAATTGAACAGTTAACGCCAATTAATTTTGAACACTTTCGCTCACAAACATGCTCTGGCGATGCTTCATACGGTAGCTGGCTTCATTCATGTGAACGACCTCCGCTCGATGCAGAATACGGTCTAAGATAGCCATTGCGACTCCCTCATCGCCCAATAATTCTCCCCATTGGTCGGGGCTCTTATTGGAGGTCAAGATGATTGAACTCCGTTCATATAGATGATTGATCAAATGAAAAAACAGGGTAGCTTCCCTTTGGTCCATTGCCATATACATCAAATCATCAATAATCACTAAATCAGATGCTCGGATCCGATTGAGCTGGACCTGCGCTTTTCGCGTGAATTCTTCAGTTTTCAGAAGGGAGAGTAGTTCTCCCATTGTCACGAATGTTACCTGAAACCCCTTCTGGATGGCCTCCATGCCTAAGGCAATGGACAAGTGCGTTTTCCCCACACCGCTCGGACCCAAAAAGATGAGATTATACTGCTGCTCAAGCCAAGTAAGCTCTTGGAGCTGGGTAAGCTGCCGTTTGCTCAGAGAAGTCTGATCTGATAGGTCGAATTCCGTAAGTGTTTTGTGGTACGGGAACTTAGCCCATTTCAATCGTTTCTGAACACTTTTTTCCTCGCGCTTCCTTAATTCGAAGCACACAATCTCCTGCACCAGTTCCCGGTAGGTCCAGGAGGCTTGTTCGGCTTTACGGAAAAGCTCAGGCAACTCGCTCGCAGTTTCCACCAAGCGCAGCTGTCTGAACTGGCTTTGCAGCGCGTCCATGCTATCATTCATGAGGCGGCACCTCCCAGAATTTCCGTATAGGTACTCATCGGATGCGTCTCCACGTTGATATCAGCGCAATCCGATCGGACCGCTTGTACGGGTGGAACAGGCGGCGTCTCTTTCCGAGGGGCAGCCAAGTATTTAGCCACATCCGTAAAGTCATTCGCACTCATCAGATGTTCAGACATACACTTCTGTAGGGCCTCATCAATGACAGTGGGGTATTCGAGGGCCGCTTTCTGCAGAACGGCCAGTTGGTCTCTTTTATAGCGCGGATACTTCTCCATCAAGATATCAATGTATCGTGAGGCAAGCTCCAAATCTTTGAACTGCTGCGCAACGGTTTCCTTATAGCTTTGAATGCCCTTCGAACGATCGCGCCCATGGTTTTTATTTTTGATCAGTTTGCCTGTTGAAGTTTCCAGAGGATGGTTCGCCAGAATTTCCCCATCGGGCTGTTTTCTGATAATAAGCCGTTCTTGATCGTTCGTATCTTCCTTGATTTCAATAGCCACTGTATTCAGGCCTTTCGGTCTGTAAGTGCCTAGGGGCACGGAATAACGGTTTGATTTATAAAAAACCGTATTGTCCTTGTTTACCGTTCTTGTTATACTTGAACCGGTGATACTCTCGGTTGAGAGTAGTTTAGAGACTGGTTTTAAGTGTTGCTTTTCGAGGAGAAACACTTCTACCGGTCTCTTTTTTGTTGTTCCATGAACCCTTTGGTTGCCCGTTCTTTCCAACCAGGCTAAACAGCGCTCATTCCAGTTCTCGATTGTCGTATAAATCCGGCTATCGGCGAAATTTCGTTTCACATACTTTACCGTGCTCTCCACTTTTCCTTTGGATTCGGGGTCGGCTTTGCGGCATAAATGGACTCTGAACTTCCGTTGCTGTTTGTACGCTTGAAATTCAGCGGTCAGAATCATGTCTCCAGCGTGCTCACTCACAGTGATGAGGTGATCCTGATCATAAACGATTTCTTCCGGCATGCCACCAAAGAATTCGAAGGCATTCTCGTGGCTTCGAATGGCATCACGAGTCGTAAAGGGGCGGTTTTGCCATTCCACATAGCGGTAGCGTGAATGGGAAAGTAAGAAACAAATGCAGTATAATTTGATTTCTCTTTGATCCTGTGTCTTTTGACGCGTTTCGCCCCAATCGACTTGTACCTGTTTTCCCATCGGTTGTTCTTCGACCGCCTCGTATTGCCTCACAACTTTAGTTTTAGCTATCTGATATTCTTCTCGTATTTGATTCACATATAACCGCATCGTACTTTCACCAACGGTGAAGTCGGGGAATTTCTCAAGCAGCCAATCCTGTATTTGAGACGCATTCAGATGCGGATACTCTTGAAGCCAAGCAACAATCCAATCCTTGTATGGGTCCAATTTCTTCTTCCTCGAACTTAATGAATTGACCCATTCGAAAGCTTCTTCCGGTGTCTTCTCCATGTAGTTATAAACCGTTGTGCGGGATACCTTCAACTGCTTTGCGATTTGTTGGATGGAAAAGCCCCGCTCCTTCATCTGTTGAATTTCCAAATATAACATTAACTTCTTCTTCACCTTTCGTCCTCCAATAACCTAAGATACCTTTAAAAGTATACAGGATTGGAGATATTCTTTGGTGAAAGTGTTCAATCTTATTCATCGAAAACTGTTCAATTTAGTTTAGCACTGACA
>NZ_FNYT01000017.1 GCF_900109135.1 Trichococcus ilyis
ACAGCCTCGATCCACGCGCCCAGCTCCGGCCAGCAGCCGGTAACAGGAGGAAGGAAAATTACCGGCACCACACCTCCGTCGAGAAGGGCGCTCACCGGAGGAAAGCACCAGCTCCGACTAGGGGTGGCTTCGCCGGAGCAGAGGCGAGCGCAACACCATCACCTCCGCCGAGCCCGTGTTCGTCGGAGAACAGCCTCGATCCACGCGCCCAGCTCCGGCCAGCAGCCGGTAACAGGAGGAAGGAAAATTACCGGCACCACACCTCCGTTGAGAAGGGCGCTCACCGGAGGAAAGCACCAGCTCCCGCGCATACCTTAAAAAATGTCGGATATAAGCAATCAAATGGCATGGAATCCACTCCGGAACAGGGCTAAACTGTAAAGTGACAGTGGGCAAACCCACGGATGAAAGCGCATACGAGAGAGGGCGGATAAAATGATAGAGCAAAAATTCAATGACAACTGGAAATTCTGGGAGAACAAGGACTCATTTGCGTTGGTGTGGAATGTGCCGGAAACTGCCAAGGAAGTAACGGTCCCGCATGATGCGATGTTCGAAAAGAAACCGCACGCGGACAGCCTGAACGGCGGCAACACCGGTTATTACGATGGCGGATTCTATAACTACGTCAAGACGCTCCACGCGCCGGCCGATTACAAGGACAAGACGGTCATGCTGAAGTTCGAAGGCGTGTACATGAACGCCATGATCTACGTGAATGGCGAGTTGGCAGGGAAAAATATGTTCGGCTACTCGACTTTCTACGTGCCGCTGAACGCATTCCTACGCTACGGCGAAGAGAACGAAATCCGCGTCCAGGTCCGCAACGGCGCGATGACGAACAGCCGCTGGTACTCGGGCGGGGGCATCTACCGCGATGTCTACCTGCTGGTTTCGGATGTGACGCACCTCGTGCCGGAAGGGATCCAGATCAAAACGGCGGAAGCCGACGAGACTTTGGCGGTGCTGGACATCGCGACGGAAGTGAAGACAAGGCAGTATGCGCCGTGCCAATTGGTGTTGGAAAATGTGATCCGCGATGCGAACGGGAACGAAGTGGCGAAAGAACGATCGCCGTTTGTGCTGTTCGAACAGGAAGAACGCGTCATCAAGCAGCGCGTGACCGTGGAAAATCCTGCTCGCTGGTCTGACGAAACGCCTAGCCTGTACACTTGCGAAAGCAAGCTGTACGCCGAGGGGGAATTGTTGGACGAAGCGGAGACGACTTTCGGCATCCGGACGCTGCAGGTGGACGCGAAACGCGGCTTGCGCGTGAACGGCGAAACGGTGAAACTCCGCGGCGCCTGCATCCACCACGACAGCGGCCTGCTCGGGGCGGCGACGTACGAGGACGCCCAATTCCGTCAAGTCAAACGGCTGAAGGAAGCCGGCTTCAACGCAATCCGGATGTCCCATCAGCCGATGGCGCCTGCGATGCTGCGCGCCTGCGACCGTCTGGGCATGTACGTGATGGACGAAACATTCGACATGTGGAACCGGATGAAATCCGACTATGATTATGGCCTCTACTTCCAGGAATGGTGGGAACGCGACGTGACAGCGATGGTCCGCAAGGATTACAACCATCCGGCGGTCATCCTTTATTCAGTCGGCAATGAAATTCCCGAAATCGGCCTGCCGCACGGAGCGAAAGTCTGCCATGAACTTTGCGCCAAAATCAAATCTTTGGACGACACCCGTTTCACCTTGGCGGGCATCAACGGCGTTTTTGCCGCAGGCGACAAGGTCGGCCAGATCGTCGGCGATGTCGTTTCGGATCTGCAGGAGAAAGGCGAGATCGAAGGCAACGTCAACGACTTCATTACGCTGATGGATGGCCACTTGGACGATATCGTCGTGCATCCGGCCATTTCGGAACGGTTGGAAACGGCCTGCAGCGCAACGGACATCGCGGGCTACAACTACATGACGGCCCGTTACGAGGGGGACAGCGTGGCCTACCCGAACCGCGTCATGGTCGGCAGCGAAACGTATCCGCCGGAAATCGCCCGCAACTGGGATCTGATCGAAAAACTGCCGCAGGTGATCGGCGATTTCACCTGGACCGGCTGGGATTATCTGGGCGAAGCGGGCATTGGTGTGCCGGCTTATCAATGGGGCGAGGGCGGTTTTGGAGCCAGATTCCCTAACCAATTGGCATATGTGGGGGATATCGACCTGACCGGTGTCCGTCGCCCGGCTTCCTACTTGCGCGAAATCGTCTTCGGTTTGCGGAATAATCCTTACATCACGGTCCAAAATCCGTACAGATACGGCCAGCACCTGATGAAAACGCCTTGGGTCATGAGCGACAATCTGTCCAGCTGGACTTGGCCAGGCTGCGAAGGCAAACCGGTGATCGTCGAAGTGTACGCGCCGGGAACGGAAGTCGAACTGTTCCGCAATGGCGAATCGTTGGGCAAACAAGCTGCCGGGAAAGCAGCAGGCTACCGCGCACTTTTTGAAACCGTCTATGAGCCGGGCATGCTGACAGCCGTCGCATACGAAAACGGTGCAGAGATCAGCCGCTTCGAGCTGGCGACTGCCGGAGCAGAGCGCAGACTGGTCTTCGGTCTGGAAGAAATCATGGAGGAACTCATTTATGTTCCCGTCACTTATTGCGATGCAACCGGAACGGTCGCGACCGATGCCGACCAAACCATCCGCTTGGCTGTGTCCGGCGGGGCCGAACTGGTTGGCTTCGGCAGCGGCAATCCCCAACCGGAAACGACGCTTGAAAACGACGAGACGCAAACATTCAATGGCCAAGCGCTGATCATCCTCAAGAAAAATGGAGAAGCGGAGAACGTCGTCTTGACCCTGACGGCAGCGAACGGGGCTGTGGAGACTTTGGAACTGCAGCTGGCAGAATCGGAACTGGCGAGCCAAGGCTTCGCGTTCCAGGAGGCGTGATGCGATGATCAAGAATCCGATTTTGCCGGGCTTCTACCCGGATCCATCGATTTGCCGGGTTGAGGATGATTTCTATCTCGTGACCTCCAGTTTCAGTTATTTCCCGGGCGTTCCGATTTTCCACAGCAAGGATCTGGAGCAATGGGAACAGATCGGCCATGTGCTCGATCGGCCGGAACAGTTGCCGCTCACGCATGAGATGATTTCGGCGGGCATTTTTGCCCCGACCATCCGCTATCATGACGGCACGTTTTATATGATCACGACCAACATGAGCATGGGCGTCGTCAATTTTGTCGTCACGGCTGAGGATCCGGCCGGGCCTTGGTCGGAGATGCACATCATCCAAGGCGCGGACGGCATCGATCCTTCCCTGTTCTGGGACGATGACGGAAAATGCTACTACACCGGGACGACCCGTTTTGATGACGAAGCCGGGTCCAGGCAAGGCATCTGGTGTTCCGAGATCGATTTGGCCACATTCGAACTGGTCGGCGAGCGCCGCATCATCGGGACGGGGGCGCAGCGGGATGCGGAAGCTCCGGAAGGCCCGCATTTGTACAAGAAAGACGGCTATTATTATCTGATGATTGCGGAAGGCGGGACGGAACATTTCCATGCGGTCACGATCAGCCGTAGCCGGTCGATTTTTGGGGAATATGAAAATCACCAAGGCAATCCGATCCTGACCCACCGCCACCTCGGCAAAGGCTTCCCGATCTGGAATGTCGGCCACGGGGATCTGGTCGAACTGGAGAACGGCGACTGGTACATGGTCTGCCTCGGTTCGCGACTGGCTGAGGGGCAGCACAAACTGTTGGGCCGCGAAACGTTCCTCGTGCCGGTAGTCTGGGAAGACGGCTGGCCCGTCGTCAGCAAAGGCACCGGTAAAGTCGAGTGGAGCTATCCCTCGCCCGGCTTGCCGGATTGGCAACCGCAAACGCGGGCGGCCAATGATTTCAGGCAGCCCGTTGTGGAGAATTTCGACAATGCGCTGGGCTTCGAATGGAATTTTCTGGGCACACCCCGGCAAGATTTCGCCAAGGTGGAGGACGGCTGTCTGCGTCTGACACTGCTGAAAAATGCGACAGTGCCGTGGGAATTCGACAACACCGACGGCAGCGTCTTCAGCCGCATCGCAACGATCGGCAAGACGAAAGAGAACGTCAGCTTCGTCGGCAGACGCCAGCAGCACCTGGGTTTCGAGGCAACGGTCACTGTCCGATTTTCGCCGGAAGAAAGCGAGACGGCGGGCATCGTGATCCTGCAGAATGACGCGAACCAACTGCGCCTGGAAATTGCGAAAAACCAAGAGGACGGTCCCGTCGTAAGATGTATGCAGGTAGTATCGCACTATGATCAGGAAGGCATCCAGCATTTCAGCGAAACCCAGCTCGGCGAAGTTCCTGCGGATTCCTTGCAATCTGACTTTATGCTGCGGGTGAAAGGAACGGGTGCGCGCTACAGCTTTTATGCGGGCAGAAGCGCAGAGCGGCTGGAGCCGGTTGCGGAAAGTGTGGACGGATCCTTCCTGGGTTCGGAAACAGCCGGCGGTTTTGTCGGCGCCTATATCGGGCTGTTCGCTTCCGGAAACGGGCAAACGAAAGAGAAATACGCAGCGTTCGAAACCTTCAGCTACGAGGGTTTCGATCAGGAAGGGGAACAACAGCGATGATGGATGTGCAGACGCAAAAAATCGAAACGTTGCTTGCGGAAATGACTTTGGAGGAAAAAATCGGCCAGCTGCAGCAATGCGGCCCGTCCCTGGTGGGCGCTTTCGAGGTCAGTTTCGAGGAACTGCTGGACATGATGTTCGACGGACGGATCAGCCAGGAAGAGTTCGGCAAACTGATGAGCACGGCCGAACAGGATTTCCATGAGGAGGACCTCCGCGCCGGAAAGATCGGTTCGTACAATGGCGTCGGCGATGCCCTGACGGCGAACCGGCTGCAGAAAATCGCCGTCGAGGAAACCCGCTTGGGCATCCCTTTGCTGTTCGGCTATGATGTCATCCACGGTTTCCGGACGGTGACGCCGATTCCGTTGGCGGAAAGCTGCGCCTGGGATCCGGCTTTGTGGCAGCGTACGGCCAGGATGTCCGCGCAAGAAGCTACGGCGGCTGGCGTCCATATGACGTTCGCGCCGATGGTCGATGTCGCCAAGGATGCCCGTTGGGGACGCGTCAGCGAAGGGGCAGGCGAGGACACGTTGCTGAACGGCGACTACGGCGCAGCCAAAGTCCGCGGGTTCCAGGGCGACGATCTGGCGCAAACGGATGCGCTGGTCGCTTGCCTAAAACACTTTTCGGCCTACGGTGCCGGAGAAGCGGGCAAGGATTACAATCGGGTCGACATGTCGCTGCAACGGTTGTGGGAAGAGTATCTGCCGGCCTACAAAGCCTGCATTGATGCGGGAGCGCGGGCGGTCATGCCGGCTTTCAACGATCTCAACGGCGTGCCGTGCACGGTGAACGACTGGCTGCTGCGCGCTGTTCTGCGCGACGAATGGGGCTTCGACGGCGTCACGGTGAGCGATGCGAATGCGATCGCGGAGTGCGTCAACCATGGCGTCGCGGCGGATCGGCAGGATGCGGCCAAACAGGCGCTGCAGGCGGGGGTCGATATCGACATGACTTCGAATGCCTACTCGGAGAATCTTCAAGGCTTGATCGAAGCCGGGGAAGTCGCGGAGGCTTTATTGGACGAAGCCGTCCAGCGCATCCTCAAACTCAAATTCGAATTGGGCCTGTTCGATCAGCCTTACCGGACGGATGCGGAAAAAGAAAAATTGACTTTGGTGAAGCCGGAATACCGGGCGCTTGCCCGCGAAGCCGCGGCCAAATCGATGGTGCTGCTGAAGAACGAAGGCATCCTGCCGCTGCAGCCGCAGCAGAAGATCGCCGTGATCGGCGGCTTGGCGGATGATGCCGGCCAGATGACCGGCGCCTGGGCCATCGGAGCGCTCGGGGAAGATTGCGTCAGCCTGACCCAAGCCTTGGATGCGCAGGGGATTGCTTACGCGTACCATCCCGGCATCATCGACGGAAGCGTGGCTGCGGATGCGGTCAACCAGGCAGTCGAGACGGCCGATGTGGTGATTTTGGCGATCGGCGAGCAAAAGGAAGAGAGCGGCGAGGCCGCCAGCAAAGCCGACATTTCCTTGCCGGCGATCCAGCTGGAACTGGCGGAGACGCTTGTCCGGACTGGAAAACCTGTTGTGGCTGTGCTGTTCAACGGCCGACCATTGGCGATCCCGACGCTTGCCGAACAGGTCCCCGCGATCCTGGAAGCTTGGCATCCTGGTCTGGAAGCCGGCAACGCGATTCTGGATCTTCTCTACGGAACGGTGAATCCGAGCGCCAAACTGACGACGACCTTCCCGCACACGACGGGCCAATGCCCGCTGTATTATGATCACATTGCCACCGGACGCCCCGGCGGAAAATCGAAATTCACTTCCAAATATTTGGACACGCCGCTTGAACCGGTCTATCCGTTCGGCTTCGGCTTGAGCTATACGACATTTGCCTACAGCGACCTGTGGGCGGAAAAAAGGGCGGATGCGGTCCGGCTCACGGTCACCTTAAAAAACAGCGGAAACCGCGCGGGCGAAGAAATCGTCCAATGCTACGTGCAGGACAAAGTCGCGAAACGGGCGCGGCCGGTCAAACGCTTGGCAGCCTACCGTAAGGTTTTGCTGCAGCCGGGCGAAGCGGTCGCGGTGGAGTTTGCGGTGCCTTTCGAAAAATTGGGCTACTACGACCAACGCATGGAGTTTGTTCTGGAGTCCGGCGCATTCACGTTTTTTGTGGGCGGAAACTCCAGGGATAATCTTGCGGAAACAGTCGATCTGCGTTTCGGATGAATGGGAAAGGCGCGCTGAAGAAATATCGGCTGCGCCTTGTTTTTCATTCCGAATAGAAACTTTACGCTCGTAAAATCTTTTTAAATAAACAAAGAAAACCCTTTCCAGAATATGGATAAGTCACCTTAAAAAATGTCGGTTTATCAGTAAATAATAACATGGTCGTTTGGAAAGCGGTTTACTATAATAACAGTATCAAGCTTGATAGAAAAAAAGGAGTGATACTTTATGGCAGAAAAGACAGAAGCAACAGTGTTGGTGGAAAAAGCAACAAATGCGCCAAAAGAAAAAGTCAGCAGCCTCTTCGCCTGGTCGCACGCTACGTCAGTAAGTGGAACCGCTATGTTGATAGCAGCTATTATCGGAAGTTATTTCTCAGTATATATGACGGACACAATGATGATTCCGGCAGCGGCAGCATCGATGATCATGTTCGTGGCGACTTTATGGGACGCGATCAATGACCCGATGATGGGCGTGATCGCCGACCGAACCAAATCAAGATGGGGACGCTATCGCCCGTATTTTGTCGTCGCACCGATCCTGTTGACCATCTTCGGGACACTGATCTGGCTGAATCCCGACTTCTCGACGAACGGCAAAATCATCTATGTGCTGTTGACCTACATCGGCTACGGCATGACGGTCACGATGTATACGATGCCGCAGATGGCCATTTTGCCTGCGCACGTCAAAACCGATGAACAGCGCAACCGGGTCATCATGATGGGAGCCGGCGCTACCGCAGTCATGTTCACGATCGGTTCATCCTTCACGCCACAAATGAAAGCGTTCTTTGAAGGCGCGTTCGGCGTTTCGAACGGCTACATCCCGTTGATGATCGTGCTGGGCTTGATTTCCTGCATTTCGTTCTGGGGCTTGTTCGCAACCGGAAAAGAAAAATACATCGCCCCTGTCAGCGACACTTCGGTTTGGGGAGATATGAAAAAAATCCTGCGCCATAAAGAACTGACGCCATTCGTCGTCGTTTGGATCATGGCTTCGATGGGATACGGCTTGATGTTCGCCAGTTCCGTGTTCTACGTCATGTATTACTTGGTCCGTCCGGATCTGATCTCCGTCTACATGCTGGTCGTTTCCATGGGCGCTTTGGTATCGATGGTTGTCCTGATGCCGATCTGCCTACGCATCTTCAAAACGGCCCAAAAAACGTTGGTGGTCACGCAATTGATCGCGATTGCTTGCTACGTGACGCTGTTCTTCGTCGGAAACAAAAATATGATGCTTCTTTATGTGATCACGTTCATCGCTACTTCCGTCGCTTCCATGTCGAATGCGTTGGTCAACGTACTGGTGAATGATGCCATCGACTATGTGCAATTCAAGGACGGCATCTCTGCAAACGGCGTCATCTCTTCCATCAAAGGCTTTGCTCAAAAATGTGGAAATACCGTGACGAACTCAGGTATTCTGGCTGTGCTTGCTTGGGCGGGCTACAGAGCCGGTGAAATCGGCAACCAACCGGCGAGCACGATGTTCGCCATCAACTTCCTGCGTTTCGGTGCGCCAGCCATTATCGGCGGTATCCTGCTGATCGCTTTGCGTTTCAATCCGGTCGAAAAACACCGCGCGGATATCCAAGCGATGAAAGATCTGATCCGCGACCACAGCGAAGACAACCACGAAGTGTGATGAACGGTAATTTTTAGCCTTAAAAAGGGTGCTGTCTCCAAAAGGGGCAGCACCTGTCTTGGTTTATTGTGGCCGCGGGTGCGGCCGAGCCGTTACAAGGGTTACAACTCCGGTGAATGATTCTCTCACCGGAGTTGCGGTTGCCGGTAACGTTTGTCCTCCTGCGAGCGAATGCTGGCCGGAGCTGGATCCCCGGTCGCAGGCTGTCCTCCGGCGAACAAAATCTCGTCGGAGGTGAAGACTTTGCGCTCGCATCAGCTCCGGCGTGGGGATTCCCGCCGGAGATCCGGTCGGGGCGCTTCTTCCTCCGGTGAACGATCTTCTCACAGGAGTTGCGGTTGCCGGTAACGTTTGTCCTCCTGCGAGCGAATGCTGGCCGGAGCTGGATCCCCGGTCGCAGGCTGTCCTCCGGCGAACAAAGTCTCGTCGGAGGTGAAGACTTTGCGCTCGCGTCAGCTCCGGCGTGGGGGTTCCCGCCGGGGATCAGGTCGGGGCGCTTCTTCCTCCGGTGAACGATCCTCTCACCGGAGTTGCGGTTGCCGGTATCAGGTTGTCCTCCGGCGAGCGAATGCTGGCCGGAGCTGGATTCCCGGTCGCAGGCTGTCCTCCGGCGAACAAAGTCTCGTCGGAGGTGGAGATTTTGCGCTCGCGTCAGCTCCGGCGTGGGGGTTCCCGCCGGAGGTCCGGCCCCCCGCGCGGGTGCCGAAGAGCAAAAAGAAGCCGCCCCGAAGCGGGACGGCCTGGATGTTATCAGTTCAAACAAAGGGATCGAAGGATTCTTCGCTGTGGTGGTGCTGTTTGCGGTACTGCACCGGCGAAATTTGGTAGGTCGTGCGGAACACGCGCGAAAAGTGGTCGGTCGATTTGTAGCCGACCTGGGCCGCGATTTCGCTGATTTTCAGGTTGGAGTTCTCCAGATATTCGATCGCGTGCGCCAGCCGCAGCCGCCGGACCAGATCGGTGAAGTTGTAACCGGTGTTCTCGCGGATCATCGTCGAAAGGTAAGGCTCGCTGTAGTGGAATTCCTCGGCCAGGCTGGACAAGGACAGCTCCTGGTAATGGTGCTGGATATATTGCAGGATGACGGAAAAATCCGTGCCGATATGGTAATTGTGGAACTGCATGCTTTCGCTGTAGTTGCGCAGCAAGTTGGTGAACATCAGGTTGATCCAATTGATGCAGCTGCTGTTGCTGTAGCTGTCATAGCGGTGGCATTCGACCATGGCGTTGCGGATAAAGGCTTTCAACTCATCGTTCTGATCGGTTTTGAACAGCAGGAAATTGGGGCTCGTGTCGTCCTGAAGGATTTTTCGGAAAAAGTAGGAAAGCAGGTCCTTGCCCGACAGCAACGAAAAGAAAATCGTGTCGAAGGAGCTTTTCCGGAGCATGATCGTGTACACGATGGACTGGTCCTCGATCAGGATATCGTGGCTGGATGATGGTGCGATGATGCACAGCTCGCCTTCCTGCAGGGTAGATATTTCATCCTCAAAAGTGAAACGGCAGCTGCCGCGCACGACGTAATTGATCTCGAAAAAGTTGTGCGTGTGCGGGTTCGGCCGGGTGAACTGCGGGTGGCGGATGATGAAGACGTCGCGCTTGGGCGGGATGATGTCCGCTTCGACGACGGAGGACGACGGCGGGAGCTGCGGCGTCAGGGAAAGGACGAAGGAATCGATGGTCTCCTCGAATTCATCATCCGACATGTTCTCTAAAATGCCGCTCACGTGGGGCATCTCCAGCGTTTCCTGCAGCAAGCCTTTGCGGTAAAGATAGTCCGTCATTTCGGTGAATTGCAGGCGTTTGCCGTATTGGCGGTAGAAATTTGTCATTTGTTTTTGGAATTCACCGTACGTGATATAGTAGGGCATGATTTCTTTTCCTCCCGATCAGAGCTGGATTTGCGTTTGTTGGAAAAGTATAGCAGACAACATTTTTTAATTCAAGAAAGCAGAGGAGCAGTCAGATATGAAAATAAGCATAAAGATAAACGGGATGAAGGAACCGAAAGGCTATCAGTTCGAGCCGCTGCTGGTCAGCTGGATCGTCACCGATGCAAGCGGGAAAAGCCAGAAGAAAGCCGAAGTGAGGGTTGCGAAGGATGAGGCTTTCGAAGAAGTGGTCTGGGAAAAAACAGGACAGCTGGTTGCGACCGGCACGAAAGTCGATCTGGCTCTGCAGCCGCGCACGCAGTATTTTGTGAAGGTTGCGGTGGAAGATGAGCTCGGCAACGTGGGCGTTGGGCTCACGCACTTTGAAACCGGCAAGATGGACGAAGCCTGGGAAGCGCAATGGATCGGCACACCGGCCGATTACCCGCACCATCCGATCCTGGCGACGGCATTCGCGGCGGACAAACCCGTCGCAAAAGCGATGCTGTACATGTCGGGCGTCGGCCTCTATGAAGCGTACCTGAACGGCGAAAAGCTGACCGATGAGGTGCTGACGCCGTTCCTGAACGATTACCGCAGCCTGATCCAGGCCCAGACCTACGATGTCACGGCGCATGTGCAGGCGACGAACGACTTTGCCATCCTCTTGGGGAACGGCTGGTACAAAGGCCGCTACGGACTGGAAAGCCACACGGAGTATTTCGGCAACCAGTTCGCAGCCATCGCCGAGCTGCATCTGACTTTCGAGGACGGCAGCATGCAGGTCGTCAAAACGGATAAGGAGTGGCAGTACCGCGCCAGCAACATTCTGGCCAGCGGCATCTACGACGGTGAAAAAATCGATGAGCTCTGCTGGAGCGACAAGCCGAACCCTTGGCAGCCGGTCGTCGCGGTGGCGATCGATCCTTCCAAACTGCAGGACCGCATCAGCCCGCCTTTGCTGATCCAGGAAGAGGTCGCCGTGGCGCAGATCCTGACCAGCCCGGCAGGCGAAACGATTCTGGACATGGGCCAGAACTTTGCCGGTTGGCTGCGCTTCGAGTCCGATTTCGCGGCGGGGACGGAAATCCGTCTCGAGTTCGGCGAAATCCTGCAGAACGGCAACTTCTACAACGAAAACTACGGGACGGCCACTGGCGGCTTCACTTACCGATCCGGCGGGCAGAAAAAGACGGTCATGCCGCACTTCACCTATTTCGGCTTCCGCTATGTGCGCGTGAGCGGCTGGGAAGGCGAAATCAAGCCGGAGCAGTTCAGCGGGCTGGCGATCTATTCCGATCTGGAGCAGACGGGCTCCATCGAAACGGGGCATGCGAAACTGAACCGCCTCTACCAGAATACCGTCTGGAGCCAGAAGTCGAACTTCATCGATATGCCGACGGACTGTCCGCAACGGGCCGAGCGCCTGGGCTGGACCGGGGATGCGCAAGTCTACGCCCCGACGGCTTCCTACCATATGGACACGCGCGCCTTCTACCGCAAATATTTGCTTGATATGCGCCAGGAACAGCTGCTGATGGACGGCAGCATCCCCAACTATATGCCTTCGATGGGTTCGAACGGCGGCGCGGCCATCTGGGGCGATGCGGCCACGATCCTTCCGATGACGCTGGTCCAGATGTACGGCGCATCCGAAGAACTGGCCTTGCATTATCCCTTGATGAAGGATTGGGTGGACTGGAACATCCGCCAAGTGACCCAGCACAAAGGCTCGGCCGCTGGCGTGCTCGATTTCGGCTTCCAGTTCGGCGACTGGCTGGGCTTGGACGGCGCAACGCCGAGCTCGTTCAAAGGCGGGACCGATGATGCGTACATTGCGACCGTCTACTATTGCCACAGTCTCGAACTGCTGGCGGAGGCTGCGGCGTTGCTGGGCAAAGAGGCGGATGCGCGCCTGTACCGGGAGCTGGCCGACCGAGTGCGCGGCGTCGTTCTGCACGAATACTTCACACCGGCCGGCCGGTTGTCCGTCGATACCCAAGCCGCCTACATTGTGGCCCTGAAATTCGGCATCTTCCGCGACAAGGAAATGATCCTGAAACAGTTCCTCAAACGGCTGGAAAAGGACCTTTACCAGATCAAGTGCGGCTTCGCCGGTGCACCGTTGCTGTGCCAAGTGCTCGCCGAAAACGGGCTGGTGGATCTGGCCTACGAATTCTTGCTGACGGAAGACTATCCGGGCTGGCTGTACGCCGTCAATCAGGGGGCGACGACCATCTGGGAACGCTGGAACAGCGTACTCGAGGACGGCAGCATGAATCCGGCAGGCATGAACTCCCTGAACCATTACAGTTACGGCTCGGTCATGGAATTCGTCTACCAGTCGGTTGTCGGCATCATGCCCGACGGCTATGGTTTTTCCAAGGTGAAGTTGGCGCCGCAGCTGCATGCGCAGCTGAAATTCGTGAAAGGCCGCTACGCTTCCACGGCGGGCACCTACGTGAGCGAGTGGGAAATTTTGGCGGACGGCCAAGTCCATTGTCACTTCGAAGTGCCGTTCAACGGCACGGCGATGATCGTCCTGCCGAACAGCGACAAGCAAGAACAAGTCGTCGGCGCCGGCGTCTACGATTATACGTACCGGCCGAACCGCGATTTCCGCTACCTGTACGATGAAGACACGCGCATGAGCAAAGTGATGCGCGATGAGGCGGCCTTTGCCGCCGTCTGCGAAGCGGCGCACCGGATCGGCGAATTTCTGGCACGTGCCGACAAGGCGCAGCAGAACATGACGCTGAAGCAATTGAGCGGGCTGTTCTATACCGGCATCACCCCGGAAATGGCGGCAGACGCCCTGGAAAGGCTGAAAGCATTCAGGGCTTAGGCCAAAAATGAACATAACGTAAAAAATGGAGGCAATCGCATGAATATAGAGAAATTACGGACCAATCACCTGGAGAATCCGATCGGGTATTTGCTGGAACCAGCCAGCTTTTCTTGGATCGTGTCTGGCCAAACAGTGCCGGACATGGAAACGAAAGTGGTGCTGGCGGCGGATGCGGCTTTTGAAGAAGTGCTCTTCGAAAGCGCGTGGCTGAACGAAATCAATGCGCTGGACTTCCAGCCGGAAATCACGTTGGCTCCGCAACAACGCTACTATTGGAAAGTGCTTGTGCAGGCAGGCGCGGAGCTGTTTGCGGAAAGCGAACCGGCTTTCTTCGAGACGGCGAAAGCCACCGGTGCGTGGGAAGCGCAATGGATCACACCCGGTTCTTCCGGCGAGGGGAATCAGGAGGCGCAGCAAGCGCAGCCGATCCTGAAGAAACAGTTCGTCATCGAAAAAGAAGTTGCGTCCGCGCGCCTGTACATCTGCGGCTTGGGCCTTTACGAGTTCGAGGTGAACGGGCAGCGGACCTGCGATGAATACCTGCTGCCGGGCTACCATGCCTATGACTTTTGGCAGCAATACCAGACGTTCGACGTGACCGACAACCTGAAGGTCGGAGGCAATGCGCTCGGCATCCTGCTCGGGGACGGCTGGTACAAAGGCCGTTTCGGCTTTGACGGCGGCTACACCAACCTTTACGGGGAGGAGCTGAAGCTGATCGCCGAACTGCACCTCGCCTACGCGGACGGAACGGCGGAAACCATCGCCAGCGACGATTCATGGCTGACGAAGCCTGGTCCGATCCTCAAGAGCAGCATCTATGACGGCGAAGTCTACGATGCACGCAAAGAGATCGCCGCCTGGTCCGAGTATGCCGATGATCTTTCGGGCTGGCAGCAGGTTGCTGTTTTGCCGGATGCGACGGATAAATTGAGCCCGCGCCTGAGCCCGGCGCTGAAATACGTCGAGCGGCTGGTTCCGGAAGTGATCCAGTCACCCGCCGGCGAAACGATCCTCGATTTCGGCCAGAACATGGTGGGCTGGATCGCCTTCAAGGCTCATGCCCCGGCCGGAACGGAACTCGGCTATGAAGTGGGGGAATGGCTGCAGGACGGTTGTTTCTACAACGAGAACCTGCGGACCGCGGAAGCGAAATTCACCTACATCAGCGACGGGACGGCACGGGTAGTCCGTCCGCACTTCACTTTTTACGGCTTCCAGTACGCCAAACTGATCGGCTTTGATGCGGCTGTCGATCCCGCCGATTTCAGCGGCTATGTCATCCACAGCGAATTGGAAGTGACGGGCCGGATCGAAACGGCCAACCCGAAAGTGAATCAGCTGATCAAAAATGCGCTTTGGGGCCAAAAGGGCAATTTCCTCGATGTGCCGACGGACTGCCCGCAGCGGGATGAGCGGATGGGCTGGACCGGCGATGCGCAGATTTTCGCGCGCACAGCCAGCTACAATATGTACACACCGGCATTCTACCGCAAGTTTATGCACGACTTGCGCCTGGAACAGGAGCAACTGGACGGCTCGGTCCCGTTCGTCGTGCCGATGCTGAAACCGAAGGACGCGGGTGCTTTCATGGGCAACGGCGCTGCCGCCTGGAGCGACGCCGCGACCGTGATCCCGTGGGTGCTGTACGAACAGCACGGCGACCTTTCGCTGCTGCGCGAGCAGTACGCGACGATGGTCGATTGGGTCGAATACATCCGCCGCGAAGACGAGCGCACCGGATCGAACCGTCTTTGGACGACCGGCTTCCAATTCGGCGACTGGCTGGCATTGGACGGGAAGAACCCGCATGCCCCGATCGGCGGAACGGATCCGAAACTGGTCGCTTCCGTCTACTACTATTATTCGACGACACTGACGGCCAAGGCAGCCGCGGCCCTGGGAAACCAGGCGGATGCCGAAAAGTACACAACTTTGGCGGAAAGCATCAAAGCCGCCATCCAGGCTGAATTTTTGACGCCGAAAGGTCGTCTGGCCGTGAATACGCAGACCGCCTATGTCCTGTTCCTCTACTTCGATCTTGGCCCTGAAGCAACCCGGCACCGGATCATCGCCGACTTCGAAGCGAAGCTGCTGGAGGATGATGTGCATCTGAAGACCGGTTTCGTCGGCACGCCTTATCTCTGCGAAGCGCTGACGAAAAGCGGCCTGACGGAGCTGGCCTACAGCATCTTGCTGAACGAGGACTATCCGAGTTGGCTGTACGCGGTCGATCTGGGCGCAACGACGATCTGGGAAAGGTGGAATTCGGTCTTGCCGGACGGGAAAATCAGCGGCACGGATATGAACTCATTGAACCATTACGCCTACGGATCGATCGTCGAATGGCTTTTCCGTTCGGTGCTGGGCATCCAGGCCAATCCGGCGCAACCGGGCTACCGTCATTTTTATCTGAAACCAGCTCCGAGCGCGCAGTTGGGGGCAGCCAGCGGGGAATACGACTCCTCCTCCGGCAAAATCAAGAGTGCCTGGAGCATCCTGGAGGACGGCAACCTGTCCTTCGCCTTCGAAGTGCCGACATTGAGTACGGCGACGATCACGCTTCCGCATTGCCAAGCGGATGAAATCGCAGGCCAATTGCAGGAATTGGGCTTGGTGCAAGCGGAAATCGTGCAGATCGGCGACGGCGCAACCTTTACGGTCGGCGGCGGGGCCTATGCCTTCACCTACAAACCGCTGAAAGCCTACAAAACCAACTACTCGATTGCGATGACGTACAGGGAACTGCTGGAAACCAAGGCGACGCGGACGGTGATCTTTGACCAGCTGCCGATGCTGAAAGGCAACGACTTGGCGCTGAACCAGCTGGACAGCCCATTCGAAACATTCTCGTCAGTGCCGATCGTGCAGCATTTCGTGAACAAGGAAGTGCTCGCACGGATCGACGCAGCGTTGGCGGAACTGTAAAGCGTTCTCTTTGATGGCTAGCTGCACGGGTTAGCCCTTCGGAAATTAGATAAATCGCTCCTATTGCGCTCTACGATGCTCAGTCGGACCGATTTCCTAAATTTCTTTCAGGGCTGAACGAACCCGTTCCGCTTTTCTTTCATAATATCTTAAAATATGTCGGAAACAGGAAAAGAACGGACCCGGTGCGCCAGGTTCAATGCGCCGGAAACTGCTGTATAATTAGCGTTAAGAAGGAATAATGACAAAGGTGTGATTTGATGGTACGTCTAACAGAAAAGCCGTTTTTTTTATCGGATAAAGAGATTGCTTGGGTAGAAAATACGCTGAGCGAAATGACAATGGAAGAAAAAATCGGACAGGTTTTCTGCCCGATTGCCGGGAATCCGGAAGATCAAGCATTGACGGAGTTTGTGCAGAAATACCAACCGGGCGGGATGATGTTTCGCCCGATGCCGGCGCAAGCGATCCGGCAGGCGCATGGCGTGCTGCAAAAGGAAAGCAAAATTCCGTTGCTGCTGGCGGCCAATCTTGAAGCCGGCGGAAACGGCATCTGCTCGGACGGCACCTATTACGCCCGGCCGATGGGCGTCGCGGCGACAGCCGACAAGCAGGAAGCCTACCGTTTGGGCCATGTTTCCGGCCGCGAAGCGAACGCAGTCGGCTGCAACTGGGCGTTTTCGCCGATCGTGGACATCGACCTGAACTTCAAGAACCCGATCACGAACGTCCGCACATTCGGCTCGGACCTCGATTGCGTGATCGATTTTTCGCTGCAGCAGATGAAAGGCCTGAACGAAAACGGCATCGCTACGGCAGTCAAGCATTTTCCGGGCGACGGCGTGGACGAGCGCGACCAGCATCTGGTGAGTTCCGTGAACAGCCTGTCCGTTCCGGAATGGGACGAAAGCTATGGGAAAGTCTACCAGGCCATGATCGAAGCGGGCACGCTGTCGGTCATGATCGGGCATATCCTGCAGCCGGCCTACAGCAAAGCGCTCAATCCGGCTTTGGCGGACAAAGACATTCTGCCGGCGTCCTTGGCGCCGGAATTGATCAATGGCCTGCTGCGCGACCGCTTAGGCTTCAACGGCGTGGCGGTGACGGATGCGACTCCGATGATCGGCTACAATGCCGCGATGTCCCGCAAAAAAGCGATCCCGGCGACGCTCAATGCCGGCTGCGATATGATTCTGTTCAACAAAAACATCGACGAAGATTACCAAGCGCTGCGTGATGCGGTCAACAGCGGCGAAGTTTCCGCGGAACGGCTGGATGAGGCGGTCACCCGCATCCTGGCGATGAAAGCCAGCATGGGCTTGGTTGCTAAGCAGCAGACCGACAGTCTTGTCCCTGCGGCGGAAGCGCTCGACATCGTGGGCTGTCCGGAGCATCTGGACTTGGCAAGAAAGAGCGCGGAAAAAGCGATCACTTTAGTGAAGGACACGCAAAATCTGTTGCCGATTTCGCCGGAGAAAACCCCGCGCGTGCGCGTCTATATGCTGGAAGACCGCGCGAGCGGCGGCTTCAAAGACGGCGGGACCTCCGAGGACGTCTTCATCGACAAACTGAAGGCTGCCGGTTTCAGCGTGGAAAAATACAACTACGGACAATTGAACTTCCACGAAATTTTCGAAGCAGGCGTGGACGATCTGAAAGCGGAAGTCGATTTGGCCGTTTACGTGGCGAACTACGACACCGCCAGCAACCAGACGACACGCCGGATCGATTGGATCCGTCTGATGGCGGCCGATGCGCCTTGGTTCGTCCAGGACATCCCGACGGTTTTTGTCTCCCTGGCCAATCCGTACCACCTTTTTGATGCGCCGATGGTCAAGACCTACATCAACGGCTACAGCGCGAACGACATGGTCGCCGACGTCATCGTCGACAAACTGATCGGCAAATCCGCGTTTGAAGGCAAGAGCCCGGTCGACCCGTTCTGTGGGGTGTGGGGCACGAATTTGTAAAGGCTTTGGAGAATAACAGAGCGATCGCCGCGATTTCCGGTAATCGATGGAATGTTGGATGGACAGCAAAAAAGTTAAGAGTCGCCTCAAAATAATGAGGCTGCTCTTAACTTTTTTGATTGTTCGGATTTGTTATTGCGGAAGCTCTGATTCGGAGCTACTTGTCAGCTCGGATGCCCTGGCCGACGAATCACAAAACCTCAGAACCCATGCCGCTCGACTTCCAACAGTTCAAAAGTCTTCTCCGCCACATCGTACTCGTACTTGAAGACGCAGCAGTTGGTGATGCCGTCCTTCATCACTTCGTGGGGATCCTGCCAAGCGCTCAAGAAATGGATGCAGGCGCCGGCGTGGGAGACGGCGAGCACAGTCTGGTGGTCATCCTGCTCCATGATGTCGGTGCAGGTGCGGACCATCCGCTCGCGTACTTGGTCTCCTGATTCGCCGCCGTACTGCACGAAAAAGGTGCTTTTGTCTTTGGGATTGAGGTCTTCGCTCTCGCCCTCGAAGGTGCCGAAATGCATCTCCTTCAGGCCTTTCAGGCGCTGGTAGGGCATCAGTTCGTTCGTCACGATCTCCAGCGTATCGCAGGCGCGCTCGGCTGTCGAGCTGTAGGCGTGATCAAGGTCGATATCGTCAAAGTAGGCACTGGCGATTCCAGCTTGCTGGATGCCGAGCTCCGTCAAAGGCGAATCGCAGGCCCCCTGAATTTTTCTGCGGACGTTGAAAAGCGTCTGGCCGTGGCGCATCAAATATAATGTTTTTTTCATATGGGATCCTCCTGGTTTTTGAAGCGGATACATTTCAATTATACTACTTGTGACAGGGGACAAGTCAACAAGTAGTATTTTCTCCTCCGGCGAGCGGAGGCTACGCCGGAGTTCGCTTCGCATTTACAGACTGTGCTCCGGTAAGGACAAACTCGCCGGATAAGAACCCGCAGGGCACCGCTGTCCTCCGGCGGGAGAGTCTTCACCGGAGCAGGGCGACGATTCCGGCGCGCTGCGGCGGAATGAAACGAACGAATGCCGGTCTAGATGCAAAACAAGGCTGTCTCTACTCGAGGCAGCCTTTGCTGTAGTCGAAATTGTCTAATGAAACTGACCTATTCAACAATCCGATGTGGGTTGAGGTGCAAATTGTCGGATGCGGGAAGACATTCGACAATTTCGATAACATTTCTCTTCGGGTTGTCGAATAGGTGACAAGTATTCGTGTTTTTGGCCCGGCCCCCCGGATCTTAGGCCGTATTCCTGATAACCGATATGACCAGCCGGCTATTTGTCAGTCTCACCCGGCTGGCAATCCTCTTTTTCCGTAGCGCTGTCTTCAATCTCATCGGGCGTCATCGCTCCCAAGGGAAAGGTCGGCAGGATTTCTTCCGAGCCTTTCAGGCGGTACTTCAGCGCCCCGGATGGGCAAGTGTGGATGACGCGCGCCACTTCTTCGGGAGAATCCGCATCCGGCAAGATCCATGGTTTGCGTTTCGTATCGAAGATCGCATGATTACCCCGCACGCAGTTGCCGGAGTAGGTGCAGACGCTCAGGTTGAAGTAGACGTCGACCTGTTCCCCTGTATATTTTCGGTAGCCGTGCGCCATTAGTTCAGACTCGTTCATGTAAAGTTCCCCTTTCGGACTGCTTTTTTGGCAGCGGATTCATTTACATCCATTATATCATTCTGATCTTGAAATCCGTACAGGAAAGGTAGCCATAAACGACGAGAAGTAGTAGACTAGGTTTGGAGAGCAGGGGGATTTTCGAGGCCCCTGTGCGACAAGGAAAATAAACAGATTGGGGTGAGGTCAAATGGACGCGGATAGTAGTCAGGGTATGGCAGACAAACCACCTAGGCGCGGTTTCAGCCTGATTGGTTCCGCGCGGAGCCAGCCATCAGGTCTGTTTGTATCCTCAGCCCAATCGCAGATAATATAAACCGGAAACGTGTCGTCTTGGATCTGTCTGTTGTGCCTTCAAAAAATGAATCATTTTGGAGGTGGAGACATGGAATTGAACGAAATGTTGCTGCAGGCAACAGAAAACAAAAACGGTGTGGAGTTGAAAGAGCTCATCGACAATCATTACCCAGTCGATGTCGCAACCGCGCTGTTTGAATTTGAAGACGACGAATTGGCGGCCTTGCTGAACTTGCTGGAAGCAAAGGAAATCGCCGCCATCATAGAAGAAGCGGAAGAAGAGCTCCAGCAAGGCATGATCGGCTTGTTGGACTCGAAGAAGATCGTAAAATTCTTTGCCTATATGTCGCCCGATGACATCACCGACATTTTGGGAACGTTCGGTGTCGAACAACGCAAAGAAATTTTGGGAATGATGAGAAAAAGCGACTCGAATGAGATCCAGATGCTGTTGGGGTATGGCCCGGACACAGCAGGCGGAATCATGACCACGAAATACATCGCTTTGAAAAGCGACCTGAGCATGAAAGCTGTGCTGCAGGAAATCAGGCGCATCGGACCCCGGACGGAAATCATCGAAACGATTTACGTCGTTGACAAGATGAGCAAATTGATCGGATCGGCCGACTTGCGGGATATTTTGGCATCCGCCGAAGATATCAAATTGGAAGAAATCATGAACGACAATGTGCTGTCTGTCACTCCTGAGACCGACCAAGAGGAAGTTTCGCTGATCGTTTCCAAGTACGATCTGAAGGTCATTCCGGTCGTGAACCGCAAAAATGTCATTCTCGGCATCATCACGATCGATGACATCATTGACGTCATCGTCGAGGAACAGACGGAAGACTTGCTGATGCTGTCAGGGGTAAGCAAAGACGAAAAGGTCGGCAGCAAAATCAGCACCTCCGTCAGCAGGCGCTTGCCGTGGCTGGTCATCAATCTGGTGACTGCCTTTCTGGCTTCCTTTACGGTCGGGCTGTTCGAGGATGTCATCATCCAAGTGGTCGCCCTTGCGGCTGCGATGCCGATCGTCACCGGAATGGGCGGCAATGCCGGCTCCCAAACGCTATCCGTCGTCATCCGGAGCATCGCTTTGGGTGAAGTCGATATAAAAAACGATTGGAGATATGTTTTCAACGAGGTCAGTTTGGGCCTGATCAACGGGTTGGTGACCGGGCTGATCACCGGCATCATTCTGTATGTGAGATACGATAATTTCTTTTTGGGACTCATCATTTTGATAGCCATGATCGGAAACCTCGTCATTGCAGGTTTCTTCGGATTTTTGATTCCGTTGGCTTTGAAGAAATGGGATCTGGATCCGGCGATTTCCTCGTCCATCTTCCTGACCACGGCGACTGATGTGTTCGGGTTCTTCCTCTTCTTGAGCTTGGCGAAAATTTTCTTGCCGCATTTGTTGTGACAGGAGTGCATAAAGGGTTATCCGAGAGGCGCTTACGAGTTAAGCGGCCTCTCTTTCTTTCAAATTATGGATGGTGGTATATAATGTAAGCAAATCAGTTTCTTGAAAGTTGCCTTACGCTCGTTCTGGAGGTGGATCAAGTATGTTTAACGGAAAGCGGAGGATGAAAATCCTTTTTGCAACAATACCGATGGTGACTGCTGTGGCTGGCTGCGCGAAGGAACCATACAGCGGTTCTGCAGTCGAAGAATCGGTGGCAAACAAAGTTGCTCCTCATTCATTGGAGGCCTTCCATATCGCTTTTGCCCCTGGCGCTGATGAAACGGAGCGGACGTTCAGCTGGCATACCCGGGGCATGGACAAAAAAGCCGTAGTGGAGCTGAACCGGCTGGATGAAAAAGACAACGTCCTGTCGAGCGAAACGTTTGAGGCGACTGTCGAAGGCATTTTGCGCGGCCAATCAAGACACAAAGCCACCATCACCGGGCTGGAGCAGAACCAGCTTTATGCCTACCGCTTCGGCGACGGCCAGCGTGCCTGGTCGCAAACTTACACTTTCCGGACGCAGGCGACCGAGGACGCTGACTTCAATTTCCTTTTCTTCGGCGATCCGCAGATCGGGGCCGGCGACGGCACGCAGATCGATGCGGCCGGCTGGGATCGGACTGTGACAGCCGCCACGGAACTTTTTCCGGATACCGATTTTCTCGTTTCAGCGGGTGATCAGGTGAACAGAGCCAACAAACCGATCCAATATGAGGGCTGGTTTTCCCCGGAAGAGCTGACCGCCTATCCAATCATGCCGATTGTCGGCAACCATGATGCG
Organism: Trichococcus ilyis; assembly: GCF_900109135.1. Lineage (GTDB taxonomy): Bacteria > Bacillota > Bacilli > Lactobacillales > Aerococcaceae > Trichococcus > Trichococcus ilyis. The sequence goes on from NZ_FNYT01000017.1 coordinate 22,216, forward strand.
GCCTCGTTTGCGGATTATTTCAATGTGCTGAATGAAACCGGCTTGGGAGGGGATTCCGAAGCCAGCGACTTCTATTTCATCTACGGAAACACGCTCTTTATCGCGCTGAACACCCAAAGCGACGCTGTCGGGGAGCACCGGGAAGCGCTGGAATTGGCGGTGTCGGAAAATCCGGATGCCACCCATCGGATCGTGCTGCTGCACAAGTCGCTCTACAGCAGTGCGGACCATGCGCTTGATGAGGACGTCCTGGCTTTGCGCGACGGATTGGTGCCGGTGTTCGATGAATTGGATATCGATGCCGTCCTGATGGGACCCGACCATGTCTATGTGCGGACCTATCAGATGAAAGGCGATGAGGTAGTCGGGGAGACCGCCTACGATAAGGAAGGCGCGGCCGTCGATCCGGAAGGCACGCTCTATCTTACAGGGAACTCGTCCACTGATTCCAAATATTACGAAATGCAGGACCCGTCCATCTACGAACGCTATGCCGCCGTCGCGCTGCAGCTGGAGGAGCCGACGTTCATGAACGTTGGAGTGACGGATGCTTCCCTCACCTTCACAACCTACAAAACCTACAAAACCGCCGATCTGTCGGTCGTGGATAAGTACCGGATCGTTAAGACGGAGGGGGATGAGTAATTAATGGCGTTGTTGCCCAGCCTCCGCTGGCCCAATATGGAAACCATTGATTTTGGGGCTTGATGTTCGGCCGAAAAGATGTTCTAATTTATTAATAGTACAATCGCAGAACCAGAAAAGAGGGAATTCGTTTTGAATCTAAGCCAAAGCCACAAGCTTACACAATCGCAGACACAAAAGCAAACGCTTTCTCCGCAGCTGCTGCAGGGGATCCATTTGCTTCAATTGGGCAGGCTGGATGTCCACGACTTTCTGGAACAGAAGGTTTTGGAGAATCCTTTCCTGCAGCTGAAAGTCAGGGAGTCCAAGGCTTCCGGCAGCGGCGGTCAAGCCAACGATCTGAGTTGGATACCCGACCGGAAACAGTCCCTTTTTGAATACGTCACGGATCAGGTTATGCTGACTTACCGCGACACGTACCTCCGCACCTTGATCTTTTGGTGGATCAACCAGCTGAACGACAAAGGATATGTCATCAAAACGCTCGAGGAAGCCGCTGCCGAAACGCAGGCTGATCCGATCCAACTGATGGATGCCCTGACGCTGCTGCAGCAACTGGATCCGCCGGGCATCGGTGCGCGCAACCTGCAGGAATGCCTGATGCTGCAGACCGAACGCAGGGAGGACGCGCCCGACATCGCTTATGTCGTGTTGGAAGAGTCGTTCGACGATCTGATCAACCGGAAGTGGACCGCCATTTCCAAACGCTATGCCGTGCCGTTGGAAAGCATCCAAAAAGTGTTTGATTTCATCCAGCATCTGACGCCTTCTCCAGGGATGGCTTTCCAATCCGAAGAGCAGATTTCCGTCCGGCCGGATATCATCGTCACCGTCAAAGACGCGCAGCTGCAGATCAGAGAAGCCCGCTATGGCGTGCCGATCCTGTCGTTCAACAAAGCGTACGCGGAGGAACTGGAACAGATCCAGGACAAGGAAGTCGCGAAGTACGTCAAAGACAAAAAGAAAGAATACGAATCGCTGCAGGAAATTCTGGCGATCCGCAGCGAAACGATTTTACGTGTCAGTACGGCTATCGTGCACAGACAAGCGGCGTTCTTCTTTGATGAAGCGCATCCGCTGGCTCCGCTGCAATTAAAGGACATCGCAGATGAATTGGGTCTGCACGAATCCACCATCAGCCGGGCGATCAATGACACGTACATCCAAACCGACTCGGGCATCTACGAGCTGAAACACTTCTTCTCCCGCAAGGCAAAAACGGATCAGCCGGATGCACTCTCGACAAGCTCCGTCCAACAACGGATCCAAAAACTGATCGAGGAAGAGGATAAGCGCAAACCGTTGTCCGATCAAAAAATAGTCGACATCCTGACAGGTGAGCAGATTGACATCTCCAGGCGGACGGTGGCCAAGTACCGGACGGAACTCAACATCCCCTCCACCTCGAAACGAAAACGGTTCGACTGATGCTGCGCGGCAGGCAACAAAAACGGCTTGCTTTTTTATCCCGGATATTTTACTATTACGATGTAATCCGCTTTCTTTCCTGCTGTATGTTTCTTTCTCTCACAAGAAAAAACATCTCAAGAAAGAAGGTTTTACTGTGATCTATGACTATGTGAAAAATTTGGATGTGTACGCAGCGCTGCTGCCGAGGCTCGCAAACTACAAAAATTTTCTGGCTGATTCCAAGGAGTTGGCTGTCGGCCGTTATGAATTGCCGGACGGCGATTTTGTCCTGATTCAGGAAGGCACCACCAAGCCGGTTTCCGAAGGTAAATTTGAGGCGCATGAAAAATTTTTGGATCTGCAGGTGGTCGTTGCCGGCCAGGAACAGATCAAATGGCAAAATGTCGCGTTGCTAAGCGAGACGGCAGCATACGATCCGGCCACCGATAAAGTGAATTTTTCCGGTGAGGGGGATGTCCTCAGCATCACTGAAGGCATGTTCTACATCATGTTCCCGCAGGATGGGCATATGGCTTGTGTGCATCTTGACGCGCCCAGCCCGTATCGGAAATTGGTGATCAAAATCAAACTGTAGACTTTTATATAATAGAGGAAAACCGCTTAAAGACGGGTGAGGATGCCCATTTTTACGCGGTTTTTTATGAATAAGAAACTCAAGACAGGAGGCAGTATGGATGGCGGAAATTGTGTTTATCAGCCCCAACCGGGAATTGACGGATGCCGTGAACAGAGTGATAGCAAAATATCAAATAACGAACATGGATGTGCTGGAAGGGAACCTGGATTACGGGCTGATCATGGCGCAGCGGGCCGTAAATGAAGGCGCGACGATCGTCATCTCCAGGGGCGGGACCTATCAGCTGCTGAAAAGCAAGCTGCACACAATCGTCTTGGAATTGAAGCTGACGATCTTCGATATCGAAAACAGCATCGGGACGATCGTGAAATCGAAGGACGATATCGCGATCATGGGGTACGACAACATGATCCAGGCCTACAGAATGTTGGCCAATCTGAACCACGACCACATCCATATCCATCAGCTGCAATACGATGAAAAGGTCGAACCCTACATCAAGAATTTCGTTGAACAGGGCATCCATTCCTTCATCGGGGATACGATCGTGACGGAGCACTGCAAGAAACTCGGCTATCCTTGCCAAATCATCGCGAGCAGCGATGAATCGGTGAAGATGGCGATCGATGATGCCCAAGCCGTCCTGGAAGGGCAAAAAAAGGAAAGTGAATTCAACAAACGCTACACGGCCCTGATGGACAGCGTGCACGACGGCTTCATCGCAACGGATGAAAACGAAAATGTCATCGCCTGCAACCTGATGGCAGAAAAGATCCTGAATCTGGACAAGAATGACCTGATCGGCAAAGGCATCCGCGCGGTGCCCGAGCTGAATGACTTCCTGAAAATATACAGCGAAGAGGAAACCGTAATCGAAGAACTGGTGCTCATCGACGGCAGGAACATGGCCGTCAGCAATGTGCCGATCCGGGTTCAGCAGGTCAACCGCGGTTCCGTTTTGATTTTCCAGGAAGTGGCTACGCTGCAAAAATTCGAGAACAAGATCCGTAAAAAGGTCATGGGCTCGGGTTTTGCGGCCAAGTATCTGCTTTCGGACATCAAGCACAGCAGCCGCATCATGCGCGAGTGCATCATCCGCGCGAAAAAGTACAGCCAGTACGACAGCACGATCCTGATCGAAGGCGCGACCGGCGTCGGGAAGGAACTGTTCGCCCAGGGGATCCACAATCAGAGTTCGCGGCGCTATCAGCCGTTCGTGGCGGTCAACTGTGCGGCCTTGCCGGAAAGCCTAATCGAAAGCGAACTGTTCGGCTATGAGGAAGGGGCCTTTACGGGCAGCCGGAAAGGCGGACGTCCGGGCATGTTCGAGATGGCGCACAACGGCACGATCTTTTTGGACGAAATCAGTGAACTGCCGCTGCAGACGCAAGGGCATCTGCTCCGCGTGCTGCAGGAGCGCCAAATCGTGCGGGTGGGCGGGACATCGATCGTGCCGATCGATGTGCGCATCGTCTGTGCATCGAACAAAAATCTGGAGCAGGAAGCAGCGGCTGGAAGATTCCGCGAGGACCTTTTGTATCGCGTGAATATTCTGAGCCTGAAGATCCCGAACCTGAATGAGCGCAAGGAAGACATCCCGATCCTGATGGAATTTTACCTCAACAGATACGGCCGGAAATACGACAAAAAAGGGCTCGTTTTCAGTGAAGAAGTCATCGCCTACCTGACCGACTACCATTACAAGGGCAACGTCCGCGAGCTGGAAGGGATCATCGAAAGAGGGGTCATTCTGGCGGACCATGATGAAATAGGTTTGGCGGATATCCAAAAACAAACTTCCGGGCCTGAGCCTGCGGATCGCGAAAAGACCGGCACCGAAGCTGTCGGGGGGCTGTTTGCGGATTTGCCTACCCTGAAAGCCTTGGAAGAGGAATATATCGCGTATCTGCAAAATAAGGTCGCGACCACGAACGAATTGAGCGAAATTCTGGGCATCAACCGGTCCACTTTGTACCGGAAATTAAACGAGAACAAGAGATGATGCAAAAGAAGAACACGGATGATGCATAATGAAACAAAATTAAATTGTGGAAGTGATGGAAAAAAGCGGAAAGCTTGATTCCATCGCTTTTTTTGTTGAACGGAAAAGTTGGCACGCTACTTGCAAATATATAAGTGTGAGAGAAAGAAACCATTACAGACAAAGGAGGGCGGGGCATGATTTTTATTGTTGCTGACGATTTGACAGGCGCCAACGACAGCGCGATTCAGTTCACAAAAAACGGATTCGCGACCTATGTTGCGATAACAGCCAATGATTTGGATCAAAACCAAATATCCGATTATGGTGCGGTCGCCATCAATACGGATACTAGAGCGTTACCGCCAGCGGATGCATTTGCAGCGGTTCATCAATTGGTTAAGGAACAGCGGGCAGCATTCCCTGATGCAGACTATTACAAAAAAATAGATTCCCTGTTTCGCGGGAATCCTGTACAAGAAATTGAAGCAGTGATGGATGCCGGAGCATTTCATTTAGCCTATGTCGTACCTGCGTTCCCTGAAGGCAACCGCAGCATGAAGCACGGAAAGATCGTGAACCTGGGGCAAACGATCGATGTGGCCGACTTGTTCGAGAAAGAATCGATCAAGAAAATCGGGCAGGTCGCCATCGAGGAGGTCCGCGAAGGAAAAGAGCATTTACTTGCGTTTGTTGAAGAATTAAAATGTAAAGGTTGTCAAATCATTTTGTTTGACGGTGAAAGCAACGCCGATCTGGAAACGGTCCATTCCGTTTTTGAGGAAGCGAAGCAGGAGGTTCTGTTGTGCGGAAGCGCCGGAATCGCAAGCTACATAAAAAATCAGTCCGATCAGTCCCAACCGATTCAATCGCCTGACGTAAGAGAAGGCATTTTGCTGTATGCCATCGGCTCAAGGAGTCAGGTGACGGCAAAGCAAGTGAGCCAGCTGATGAAAGAGCGTTCCGACATAAGCGTAGCGATCCTCAACGCTGAGGAAATCAAGCAAGGGGATGCGGCAAAGGAAGTCGCCAGAGTGCTGGATGAACTTTTCCAAGAGGATTTGAAAGAAGAGTGCCTGCTTGTCCTGGACAGCCTTTTTGAAGAATCAGCTTTCGACTTGAAAGTCACTGCCGAGATGGAATCCGCAGCCAAGAAAATAATGAAAGCAATCGGTGATATAGCTGTCCAGATCAATGCCAAGAAACCCATTTCCAAAATCATTGCGACAGGGGGGGACACAGCCCTCGAAATCTGCAAAACGTTCGGCGCCAGCGGCATTATCCTGAAGCAGGAAATCCTGCCGGGCATCCCATACGGGGAAATCGTCGGAGGCGGCCTCGATGGAGCGGTCATCGCCACGAAGTCGGGCGGATTCGGAGAAGAACAAGCACTCATTGACATAAGGAATTTTTTCCTAAATAAACCGAAAGAGGTAATAAAATGGCAATCAATCAATTAAAAGTACCGGGAAAGGTTTTCTCAGGGAATGATTCCTATCTGAAACTGAATGACATCATCGCAGCCGAAGCAGTGAAGGCTGTCATTCTGATCACCGACAAGGGAATCGAAGGCGCAGGCATCACTGCTCCTGTCCTGGAACTGTTGGATGCTGCCGGCGTGAACACGCAAATCTTCTATCATGTCCAAGCCGAGCCTACCTACAATGACGTCACCCAGCTCGTCAACGAAATCGGCGATGCAGCAGCCGATTACATCGTCGCTGTCGGCGGCGGGAGCGTCCTGGACGTCGCGAAACTGGTGAGCGTCCTCAAAGGAGCCAGCTATTCGATCGAAAATCTGCTGGAAACGCCGGGCATCGCCAAGAAGCAAGTGAAAGCAGTGCTGATCCCGACAACCTGCGGCACGGGTTCAGAGGCGACCTGCAATGCCATCGTGGGGGTTCCCGAAAAAGGCATCAAGATCGGGATCGTCAATGATGAACTGATTCCGGATGTGGCGATTTTGGATGCCGGCTTCGTCAAGAAGCTGCCGCAAAAGCATTTGGCGGCTGCAGCCGTTGATGCCTTGTGCCACTGCGTCGAATGCTACACCTCCAACAAGGCGAATGCCTTCAGCGATCTGTTCGCTGCGGAAGGCGCGAAGCTGATCTTCCACAATATCCGCGAAGCCTATGCTGATGCGGCCAACTTGGATGCGCGGGCGCAATTACTGATCGGATCCTTCTACGGCGGCGTCGCCATCACTTCATCCGGCACGACTGCGGTCCATGCCTTGTCCTATCCGTTGGGCGGGGAGTTCCATATCCCGCATGGCGTCGCGAATGCGATTTTGTTCGAAAAAGTGATGCGTGTCAACAAACCGGACATCACCAATGAGTTGGCGGCGTTATGCGATGCGGCTTATCCGCAGCAAGCGGCACTTTCGGCGGAAGAAAAAGCCGAATTCATCATCGAGGAAATCGCCGACATCGTCAAAAAACTGGAAATTCCTGCCGATCTGTCCGGATTCGGTGTCCAGCTGAAAGACTTGGATTTCCTTGTCGAAGCGGGAAGCGGCGTGCGCAGATTGTTGGACAACAACAAGCGGGCGCTGACCAAAGAAGAAATCACGGACATCTACCTGTCCGTCTTGAATGAGCAAACTGGGGGCGAAGAGAATGAGTAAAAATTTACCGATCATCGGCATCACGATGGGCGATCCTTCCGGAATCGGCCCTGAAATCGGCGTGAAAGCCTTGCTTGACGCATCGCTGTACGAGCGCTGCCGACCTTTGTTCGTGGGCGATCCGAAAGCTTTTGAACAGGCTGCCGGCTTCGTCGGAGCGACAGAAGTCGAAATCATCCCGATCAAAGAAGTTTCCGAAGCGAAGTTCGAACCGAACAAAATCGAAGTCATCGACATCGCCACCGAGGCATTTGCCTACCCGATCGGACAGGTGTCCGCGCAATCCGGGGACATCGCCTTCCGCAGCATCGTCAAGGTCATCGATCTGGCCATGAAGAACGAAATCGCTGCGACCGTGACGAACCCGATCAACAAGGAAGCCATGAATTTGGCGGGCCATCACTTTGCCGGCCATACCGAAGTCTATGCGCACTACACGAATACGCCAAAATATTCGATGATGCTGGCGCATGAAGATCTGCGGGTCGTGCACGTGTCCACCCACGTTTCCTTGCGTCAGGCTTGCGACCTCGTCAAAAAAGAGCGCGTGCTGGAAGTCATCAAATTGGCCCAGGCCGCCTGCAAGGGATTGGGAATCGCCGAACCTAAAATCGGCGTGGCCGGTCTGAACCCGCATTGCGGCGAAGGCGGCCTGTTCGGAACGGAAGACATCGAGGAAATCCTGCCGGCTGTGGAAGCGGCCAAGGAAGCCGGGATCAATGCAGAAGGCCCGATTCCAGCGGATACGATCTTCTCGAAAGCGCGCGGCGGCTGGTACGACATCGTGGTTGCGATGTACCATGACCAAGGGCATATCCCTTTGAAAGTCGTCGGCTTTGTCTATAACCGCGAAAAAGGCCAATGGGACGATGTCAGCGGCGTGAACGTGACGTTGGGGCTGCCGATCATCCGCGCCTCCGTCGACCACGGGACCGCGTTTGACAATGCCGGAAAAGGCATCGCAAGTGCAGCAAGTTTGGTGAATGCAATCGATTATGCATGCATGTTATCTGAAAATAAATAGGACCGGGAGGAAAAAATAGTGGTAGATATCAAAGGGATCATTTCCGCAAACGTAACACCGATGGACGCAAACGAGGACATCAATGAAAAAGAACTCCGCAACCATGTGAACCGTTCATTGGCTGCCGGTGTGGACGGCGTGTTCTGCTTAGGGACAAACGGTGAGGCCTACGCACTCAATAAGGACGAGAAAAAATTCGTGATCGAAGCTTTCGTTGATGAAGTGAAAGGCAGAGTTCCTGTCTACGCAGGAACAGGAGCCGCCACAACAAGGGAAACGATCGAACTGTCGAAAATCGCCGAAGCCGCCGGTGCGGATGTCTTGTCGGTCGTGGCGCCGTTTTTCGCTTCTGCTTCGCAACAGGAAATCTACAATCACTATGAAGCGGTAGCCAAGAGCGTGAATCTGCCGCTCGTGATGTACAATATCCCGGCCCGTGCCGGCAATGCCATCGCTCCGGAAACTGTGCAGAGACTGGCGCAGATCGACAACATCGTCGGCGTGAAGGACTCCAGCGGCAACTTCGACAATATCCTGCAGTACCTTGAATTGACCGATCCGAAAGAATTCGCTGTCCTTTCGGGGAACGATTCGCTGATCCTGTGGACGCTGCAAGCCGGAGGAGCGGGCGGCATCACAGCCGTTGCCAATCTGTTGCCGGAAATCATGGTTTCGATCTATTCGAAATTCCTGGAAGGGGATTTCCAAGGCGCGAAAGCGTTTCAGGATTCCATCCGTCCGATCAGAAACTGCTTCAAGTACGGCAACCCGAACACCATCATCAAAAACGCGACCAATATGCTCGGCATGCCGGTCGGCAACAACCGGGCGCCGTTCAATTACATTTCGCCGGAAGCAAAAGATGCGATCCAAGCGACGTTGGAGCAGTATTACTCTGAGTATTTCGTCAAATAAGGCATAAAAAAGTTTACAAAAGTTTCGAACAAGCCGGCATGGGCCTTGTAACCATGCTGCTTGTATCTCGAAACAATGTAAACGCTAGCAAAAACAGAACCGAATCATAAACAAACTAGGAGGATTTAGAATGGCAGTGAAATTACCGAGTGTTAGACAATCAGACCCAAATGGTGTGGTATACCGTGACGAATTTTTGAATGTGGACTTTGCGTTGATCCCGACAGGCGGAAAAAATACGGCCCATGCGCCCGCTTTGATCGAAACCGCGGACGGCGGCATGCTGTGCGCCTGGTTTGCCGGAAGTTTTGAAGGCAGCGGGGACATTTCCATCGCTGTTTCAAAATTGGATCCGGAAACGCAAGTCTGGTCGGCTACCGAAATCGTCTCCAAAGGGATCGACCGCAGCGAACAGAACCCTGCCTTCTTCCGGGCGCCGGATGGCCAAATCTGGCTGATCTACACCTCGCAAGTCAGCCGCCAGGAAGGCAAAGACAATATGCAGTTCACTTCGATCATCATGGTCCAAAAATCAAGCGACGAAGGCCAAACGTGGGGCGAACCGGAAGTGCTGTTCGACAGCGAAGGGACTTTCTCGAGACAGGCTATCCAAATTTTGAGCAACGGCCGTTGGATCTTCGCAACTTGGCTGTGCGAAGACTCGCCCGAAGGCTTGACCAATGACCCGACTGAATTTCAGGTGTCCGATGATCAAGGCCAGACTTGGAAAGCGGTCCGCATGCCGGACAGCAACGGCCGCGTGCATGCCAATGTGATCGAAGTCGAACCGGGCCACCTGGTCGCCTTCATGCGCAGCCGTTTCGCGGACCATGTGTACACGAGCGAATCGTTTGACTTCGGCGACAGCTGGACTGTTCCGGAAGCGAATGTGTTGCCGAACAACAACGCAAGCATCAGCGCGATCAAACTGCAATCCGGCGAAATTGCCTTGGCCTACAATGTGAATGCAGCCAACAATGCCGAGTTCGGGAAAGTCGCTTGGCCGGGCTTGCGTAATCCGGTGGCGGTCTCCGTTTCGGAAGACTTCGGCAAAACGTGGCCGATCGGAAGAGTGTTCGAATGCGCAGAGGGCTTCATCGGCATCGAAAACAAAACCAATAACGCCCAATACGAATACCCTACCCTTTACCAAGACAGCAAAGGCGTGTTGCACCTGGTTTACGCGTACAAGAACAGAATCTGCGTGAAATATGTCCGTTTCACAGTCGCTGATTTGTTCGGCGAAAAACGGGAAACAGAAGGTTTGTACAATCCGACTTCAGGAGAAGGCGTAGAAAAATAGTAAGCGCCGCTGATCTGGCGCGGTCATCCGCTGACCGCGTCGGGACAATGGCAAGTCAACAAAATATCCAACCAAATTCTTTATGAAAAAAAGAGGAGATGTAAAAAATGACACTACAAATGATTCTCGCCCTCGGTATCCTGATCCTGATGATCGTCATGATCATGTCCGACAAATTCGCTTTCGGCGCACCGCCGCTAATGGCCTGCTTGCTGTTGGTAGTCACCGGTTTGTCCACTGTCCAGGAAGCTTTCGCAGGCTTCATCAATCCAAGCGTTGTCATGGTTGCCGGCTTCATGGTCGTTATGGCGGGTCTGATGAAGACCGGTCTGATCGGCAAGGTCCAGTCCGCGATGATCGCGCTGGTAAATAAAGGCGGTTACAAAAGCTATGCCCTATTGATCATTGTTGTTATGTTGGGTGCCAGCCTTGCGGGTGGCGGTTCCACTGGTTATTATGTACTTATCTTATCCTTAGTATCGACAATCCCTTACAACAAAAAAATGCCTACTTCCAAGCTGATGATGCCATTGGGCTTTGCGACCAACCACCCGTTGGTTCCTTTCAACGTTGCTTTGTTCTACGGTGTCACTGTCAGCGTGCTTGAGACTGCAGGCTATACCGGCGGACTTTCCATGCCGCGCTTTGCGATTGTGAATTTCATCCTGGCACTTGGTTTCTTGGCCTGGAGTTTGGTTGCTTATCGTCTTTTGCCGGATCACCCGATCATGGAAGCTGCTGAGGATGGCGAAGAGGTCCAGCAAACTTTAACCGCTGTCATGCCCGCTTGGAAAGAATTCATCACCATCGCGGCTTTCATCATCAGTGTCATCGGCATGATGATGATGAGCGTATTGGGCAATGCGGCGTATGTGATCCCTGGTATTGCCGGAGCGATCTTGCTGATGATCGACGTGCTTGACTTCAAGGAAGTCCGCGACAATATGGGCGCACCTGTAATCATCATGATGGCCGGTGTTATCGGTGTAGCTGACGCTTTGGCGAATTCCGGATTCACTGTCATGATCGGGGATGTCGTGGCGAAAACATTGGGCAACAACATCAATCCGTTCATTCTTATCCTGATCTTCGCGTTGCTGACTAGTACAAGTGCTACTTTTACTGGATCAAATATGGGTTCTGTTTACATCTTTGCGCCGATCGCGATCGCAACAAGCATGAGCTTGGGCCTGAATCCTGTCGCAGCCGCAGCTGCAGTAGTCGTATCCGGATGGAACGGCGGCTACATGCCGGTCGACGGTATGCCTGCCATGATCTTGGGTATGGGTAAATACAAACTGCCGGAGTTCTGGAAGTTCTCCGTGCCGATGTATCTGATCCGTATCCTTGCGCTGTGCGTTGGCGCGATGATCATGTTCCCGGTGAACGGATAAGCTGAGGGAATAGGGAACATTTTGCTGAAGGGCTGTCTCATTTGAGGCAGCTCTTGCGCGTTATCTTCAATACGAATGGGAAAGGTGAATGCAATGATCGATATGATGAATGAAGTTACACTAGTCTCACCCTTGGCCGGCAAGCTGTTTCTGGAAGAAGTAAAAGGGAACGTGGCTGCGCAGAACACACCGGAAAACAACCTGGAAGTGAGTGCCGGAAAAAACCGGACGATGTATGTGTACGCTCCGGCGTCAGGCTGCTTCGATCCCAAACAGACGCAGGTGCTGATGGTTTTGCGGGACGAGGCTAATGAGGCGTCGGCGGCAAGGGTGATGGCCGCATATGGTCTCGATAAATTGGCAGAGGAGAAGCATCTGATCCTGCTGTTCCCGAATCCGACCGAGGCGGGATGGAACTATGCGGAAAAGCAAGAGCTTGAAAACGATATGGATTTCCTGAAGCGCTGCTTTGTGAGCCTAGCTTCGGGGAAGGCGGGAGTGGCCGGGTTCAACGGGATGATCTTCTATCTCGCGACCTCGGAGGCTGCTTCTGCCATGGCATTCACGTTGGCGTCGCTCTCGCCGATCGATGCTGCAGGGATCATGATTTCGGATTTTCCCGCTGATTACCGGATCCCTTCCGGTGCGCTGCATGCCCCGCAGGTCGCCTATCTGAACGGGAACAATAAAGAGGCGGAAGCCTACTTGCGGAAGAGCAACGGCATCTGCGGGATGAGCAGCATAGCGGGTGGCCGGATTGCCTATTCAAACAGCAATAATGAATGCATCAGGCATGTCATTTCCAGAAAAGCGCTGGATCAGGCGGAAGTCTGGTTCGCTTGGGAAGAGCTTTTTTCCGAAACGAGACGCTGGCGCAATGACACGTTCGGCACCTATCAGAAGCGGCCGGACTTCTCGGCGCGCGGATTCGAGCAGCATGTGGACGAAGAGCTGCCCGGTTTGGCGGCCGGCTCAAAAAACACTTGGTACGAATACGTTCCGCCTCAGTTAAGAGGAAGCAGCGTGAAAGTCCCGCTGGTCATCTACTTCCACGGCATCGGCTGTGTGCCGCTTTACGGGGCGGAGCAGAGCGGCTGGCACGATATCGCCGACAGGGAAAATTTCATTGTGGTCTATCCCCAGCCTTCAATCGAAAAACGCTGGAATGTGTGGGACGACGACCGCTTGCCGAGCGACTTTGCTTTCATTTTTGCGTTGATTGAGCACCTGGAAAGGAAATACTCCATCGATGCGACCCGGATCTACATTTCCGGCTTTTCGATGGGGAGCATGATGACGAACGCCTTGGCCGCTGCGTACCCGGAAAAATTCGCCGCCGCGGCGCCCTGCAATGCGCCGCATCTGGGCTATCTGTCCACGCTCTCCGGGATGGCGCCGCTGCTCATGAGATTGAACCCAAAATCGGGTGTCCGTGCCTTGGGGCTGGAGCCGGCTGGGGGAGCCTCGGCAGTGAAAAAACTGGCGGACGCCAAAAAGCAGTCCTTTGATTACCGGATGCCGGTCATCCAGAATATCGGTCTGTTGGATCTGGAGTGGTCGTTGACGGATCCGGCCGGGCCTTGGAGAAAGACGTTCGATTATTGGAAGGGATATAACGGGATTGCGGGCCGTACGGACGAAGCCGGCAGTCTTTATGAATCTGGGCTGGTGGCGGATGAAAACAGCTATATTGGTGTGGATCAGCGCTTTTTGCGGCACAGCTGGTACAGCGGGGATTTTCCGGATGCGCCGCTTTACGAATTGGTCTACGCGAAAAGGATGCCGCATGCTGTCGATCTGCGGCAGATCGAAATGGCGTGGGAATTCATGAAGAAATTTGCGCGCAATGCGGACGGATCGCTGGCATTGCTGGATGATTGTTGAAGGGGTGTTGAAAATGAAAAGTGGTTCGTTCAGAGATAAAATAGTACTCGTGACAGGCGGTGGCCAGGGCATCGGCAAGGGGATGGCGCTGGCTTTTGCGGAAGAAGGCGCCTCGTTGGCTATCGTCGGCAGGAGTTTTGCAGCGCTGGAAGAGACGCAAAAAGAAATCAGGGAATCGGGCGGGGAATGCCGCTGTTTCCAGGGTGATATTGCGGATGAAGAAGTCTGCCGGGAAATCGTCGGCCAAGTGCTGGCTGCCTACGGAAAAATCGACGTTTTGATCAATAATGCCGGAGTCATGAAGCGGACCGGAACGCTGGATACGAGCAACGATGAGTGGAGAAACGTCATCGATGTGAACCTCAACGGCGTCTTCTATCTGTCCAAGCTTGTGCTGGCGGAAATGAAGGAAAGAAGAGCCGGAAACATCATCAACATCACCTCTGCCAATGGCGTGACGCCGCATCCGAACGCTTCCCCGAGCTACGGGGCTTCGAAGGCTGCCGTGACTTATTTGACGAGGCACTTTGCGATGGAGTTTGCGGGCGACGGCATCCGCGTGAACGCGATCCAATGCGGTCCGATCGCGTCGAAGATGACGGATCAGTGGTCGGACGATTACCGCCAGCAATCACTGGCGAAAATCCCGTTGGCAAGGCTGGGTACTGCGCAGGATGTGGCTTCCGCCGCGCTGTTTTTGGCGTCAGACGAGGCCGCGTTCATAACCGGAACGAGCCTGAATCTGAGCGGCGGGAAGCTGATGCAGTAGGGGGTACGTGATGAAGAAATATTAAGAAAAACGCTGATTGCGGTTTTGCAATCAGCGTTTTTTCTGTGGAACAAGCGTTTTTTAGTCTGGGTACTGCGGGGTTACTTCTGGATGGCTGCTTCCAGCGCAACTATAATCATGTCGTTGAAAGTTGTTTGCCTTTCTTCGCTGGAAGTCAATTCGCCCGTGATCAAGTGATCGCTGACCGTCAGGATGCTGAGCGCATTGACATGGAATTTGGAAGCCAAGTAGTAAAGCCCTGCTGTTTCCATTTCGACCCCGAGCACACCATATTTACTCATGTTGTCTGTGATATTGGAATCACTGTAAAAGCTGTCGGATGAGTAGACATTTCCGACGTGGATCTTCATTCCTTGCTCTTTCCCGAGCGTATGAGCCTTGTTGATCAAGTCATAATTTCCGATCGGCGGGAAATAGGCTGGCGCGAAATCCTTGTAAATCATGGAGGAGTCCGTTGCGGCAGCCTGTGCGATGATGACGTCACGGATATGTACATCTTCTTGAATAGCCCCGCATGTACCGATACGGATCAACTTCTTGGCGCCGAAATCATTAATCAATTCATGGATGTATAAGGTTGCGGAAGGCATCCCCATTCCCGTGCCTTGAACCGATATTTTTTTGCCCTTATAAGTACCTGTATAGCCCAGCATATTTCTGACGGTGTTATAGCAAACCGCATCTTCCAAGAATGTCTCCGCGATATATTTCGCACGAAGCGGATCCCCCGGTAATAGAACGATTTCTGCGACTTGCCCTTTTTCTGCATTAATGTGAAGACTCATAATGATTTCCTCCTCTTTAGTGGTTAGTACCAATGATAGAGCAAAGGAGGATGAAGTGTTATGAAATCGCTCCCATCGTAAGTGTGAGGATGTTCACACTTATTTTGTTAAAGGGTTCATTCGTGGGAAGCGTTTTCTTTGTTAACATGAAGGCACGACATCAGCGGATTAGATGTTTGCGTAAGCTTCCAACTTCGAAAGGTTTAGGATGCGAATCTTTTTTGACTCCAAAGCAATGATTTTTTCGTCCTGCAGATCTTTGAATGTTTTTGAGACAGATTCCCGGGTTGCTCCGATAATGCTGGCAATCGTACTTTGGTTCGTATGCTGGATGATCAGATCAGCGGAGGAATCGCTGTTTTCAAGGAAATCAAGCAAGGTACGGCAGACGCGGGTATGGACGCTATGGAATGTGAGATTCTGTATTTGCCTATTCAATGCTTTAAATCGTTGATTATAAATACGGAAGATATTTTTCAGAAGGACTTTATTTTCATTCAGCAAGGTAATGAAGTCAGCTTGGGATAAATAGTAAATTTCTCCATCTTCAATCACTTCCACAGAAGACAAGGCATTGCCATCCGAAAAAAGTTCAATTTCGCCTAGCACTTCATGTTTTTTTACGAAACCGAGTATGAGTTCTTTCCCCTCATGCATACGATATACCTTCAGCATACCGCTCTTGATGATATAAATTTTTTCGATAGGATCATCCTCGAAAATCAGCATATGGTTTTTCTTGTATTTTCTCGATGGGAGCTTCGAAAGGATGGTTTGTACTTGTTCATCAGTCATACCATCAAATAGTTGAATGCTTTTACTCATAATTTCACCTCATTCAAAATTGTAACATGAAACAGAAAGGAAGGATATCGTGAAAAGTAAACGAATACATTTGATCGTATTGGATTCTGTTGGAATCGGGGAGGCTCCGGATGCGGCAGTTTTCCATGATAGCGGAGCCCACACTATAGGTCACATTGCCGAGAATATGGCATTGCGGCTGCCCAATCTCGAAAGATTGGGGCTAGGCAATATCGCTGATATAAAAGGGATAGAAAAGGTGAGCCATAGCAAAGCGTATTGGACAAAGTTGGCTGAAAAGAGCGCAGGAAAAGACACGATGACAGGCCATTGGGAAATTGCCGGCCTGCAGATCGATACGCCATTCAGGGTATTCCCGGATGGTTTCCCCGAGGAGCTGTTGAAAAAAATAGCATCCTACTCAGGCAGAAAAATCATTGGCAATAAGCCTGCTTCGGGGACAGCCATCCTGGATGAGCTGGGACCGGAACAAATGGAGACGGGAGCTTTGATTGTGTATACATCCGCTGACCCTGTCCTTCAAATCGCAGCGCATGAGGGCATCATTCCATTGGAGGAGCTGTATGATATCTGCGAATATACGCGCCAGACCACAAAAGATGATCCTTATATGATCGGCCGGATCATCGCACGGCCTTACATCGGAGAACCCGGTTCCTTCCAAAGAACGGCGAACCGGCATGATTATGCGCTGAATCCATTCGGAAAGACCGTGTTGGATCAGCTGAAAGACAATGGGAAAGACGTCATCGCCGTCGGGAAAATCAACGACATCTTCAATGGCCAAGGCATCACCAAAGCCATCCGGACAAAGAGCAATATGGAGGGTGTGGATCAGTTGCTGAAGGTGATGGCTCAACCGTTCGAAGGACTCTCATTTACAAACTTGGTTGACTTCGATGCACTGTACGGGCATCGCCGGGATGTTGAAGGATATGGAGAAGCTTTGATGGCATTTGATGCACGATTGCCAGAAATAATTGATCAAATGGCCGAAGATGATCTGCTGATCATTACAGCAGACCATGGAAACGATCCGACAGCACCAGGAACGGATCACACGCGCGAATATGTACCGTTGCTAGTTTACTCGAAGCAATTGGTTGAAGCAGGCGAATTGACGACAGCCCAGCATTTTGCGGATATTTCCGCAACCATTGCGGATAACTTTGGTGTACCGCAAGCCGAACACGGGAAAAGTTTCTTAACGGAACTAAAATAAAAAAATCATAGGAGTGATTCAGATGAAAAAATTTACAGTTAGAACGATTGGTCTTTCTTTGTTGGCAACGACCCTATTAGCGGCCTGCGGAAACGGCGGCTCAAGTGATAGCAGCGAAAGCGGCACAACTGCCGGAAAAGAGTTTAAAGTCGGAATGGTAACGGATCTGGGAAGTGTGAACGACAAGTCCTTCAACCAAAGCGCTTGGGAAGGGCTGCAAAAATTACAAGCAGACTTCGGCTACGATGTGAAGTATCTCGAACCACAATCCGATGCGGAAGTGGAACCAAGCTTACTGCAATTTGTCAACAGCGGAACGGACTTGACATGGGCAACTGCAGCAACATTAGCTGATGCCGTTACAAACATAGCCAAGAACAACCCCGATGCCAAATTGGGAATTGTCGATGCCGATATTGAAGGGATCGACAATATTGTATCGATCTCATTCAAGGAGAATGAAGGGGCGTTCCTGGCTGGTATTGTTGCAGCGAGCATGTCCGAAACGGATAAAATCGGATTTATCGGTGGAATGGAAATTCCTGTTATCCAACGCTTCCAAGCCGGTTTTGAAGCCGGAGTCCGCGAAATCAACCCGGATGCAGAAATCGTTGTTAACTATGCGGGCGTCTTCAACCGTGTGGATATCGGGAAATCCGCTGCCTCCACTATGTACAATGATGGTGTGGATGTCATCTTCCATGCTGCAGGCGGCACTGGAAACGGGATTTTCAATGAAGCGCAAGAACGCTTCAAAGCAGGGGAGAAAGTTTGGGTCATTGGCGTCGATAAAGATCAGTCCTTGGAATTCGGGAATGATGTTACGTTGACATCCATGATCAAGAATGTCGACACTGCCGTCTATGAAGTATCCAAACAAGCAGCCGAAGGGGAATTCCCGGGTGGGCAAGTCGTGCGTTTAGGTTTGGCTGAAAATGGCGTTGGTTTGGCTGACACTTCTGATATCAATGTTCCAAAAGAAGTGTTGGATGTAGTGGAAAGCTATAAGGAAAAAATCATTTCAGGAGAAATCACAGTACCTGAACAGCCGTAAGGAGAATACTATGATGAATCAGGCGAAGATCGAAAAAGTATTGGAATTGAAGCATATCACAAAGAAATTTGGTGATTTTGTCGCTAATGATGATATTTCGTTGACAGTAGGACGTGGAGAAATCCACGCCTTGCTCGGCGAAAATGGAGCTGGGAAATCCACCTTGATGAATGTGGTGTTCGGAATGTATCAACCAGACGGCGGCGTCATATCCGTTTATGAAAATGAGACGAAAATCGAAAACCCGAATCATGCTATCCATTTGGGCATCGGAATGGTTCATCAACATTTTAAGCTGATCGAAAACTTTACAGTAACCGAAAATATCATTTTAGGAATGGAACCAAAGGATGGCATCCGCATCAATATGAAGGCAGCGGTGAAGGAAGTCAGCGATATATCAACAAAGTATGGATTGAAGGTCGATCCGACCAGCAAAATAGAAGACTTGCCCGTTGGCATGCAACAAAAAGTTGAAATCTTAAAGTGTCTCTATCGGGGCGCCAATCTGTTGATTTTTGATGAACCAACGGCGGTTTTGACCCCGGATGAAATTGGGGAACTGCTCCAGATCATGAAAAAATTAGTGGCGGAAGGCAAGTCGATCATTCTGATCACCCACAAGTTGAAGGAAATCATGCAAGTAGCCGACAAATGCACCGTCATCCGCAAAGGGAAATTCATCGCCAACGTGGATGTGGCGGAAACGAACGAAGAAGAGCTTGCGGAGCTGATGGTAGGAAAGAACCTTTCCCGTGAAATCAAGAAGGCAACCTATAATCCGCAAGCAAATGTGCTGGAGATCAAGAAGCTTACCTCGTTCAGCGCTAGCAAAAAGCGTATTCTGGATGACATTAATCTTACTGTTGCGGCCGGCGAAATTTTGGGGATCGCCGGGGTGGACGGGAATGGACAAAGCGAGTTAGTGGAAGCAATCGTCAAGATGCATGCGTTCGAAGAAGGGGACATCCTTATCAACGACGTTTCCGTCAAGGAGAAAACAACGCGTGAAATCTATGAGTCCGGCGTGAGTTATGTGCCGGCCGATCGGCATAAACATGGCCTTGTTTTGGATAATGACATAGCCGAGAACCTGATTTTGATCGAATATTACAAGGAAAAGCATAACCAAGGAATCAAATTGGATAAAGTACGGATGTACGAAGAAGCCCGTGAAGCGATGAAAAACTATGATATCCGTGCAGCAAATGAATATACGGTTGTGCGGGGCATGTCCGGCGGTAATCAACAAAAAGTCATCCTATCGAGGGAAATCAGCCGTGACCCGAAACTTCTTATCATCGTGCAGCCGACAAGAGGTCTGGATATCGGCGCCATCGATTTCATTCATCGCCAAATCATGCGTTTGCGTGATAACGGAGTCGCTATTTTATTGGTTTCTTTTGAACTGGAGGAAATTTTGACTTTGTCAGACCGGATAGCAATCATATTCGACGGTAAAATCGTCGGTGAAACAAAACCGGATATTACAAACGACAGAGAGCTAGGCATGCTGATGGCTGGTAAAGGATCGAGTGAGGGATGATACCATGGAAAAAGTGAAAAAAAAGACTAGAAGCAGTAATGTACTGGTTCCGATCATCGCTGTACTGATTGCACTCGTCATCGGAGCAATTGTGATGGTTATCGGTGGGTACAATCCGTTGATTGCCTATCAGTCGTTGGTTACAAAAGTATTCGGATCGGTTTATGATATTGGGGAAACAATTCGTGCCATTATTCCGCTAATTTTGAGTGGACTTGCTGTTGCGGTGGCCAATAAAGCGGGTATATTCAACATCGGGGTGGATGGCCAGATTATTATGGGCGCCGTCAGTTCCCTTTTGGTAGGTACGCTCATCGAGATGCCGCCGATCCTACACGGTATTGTGGCCATCTTTGTCGGTGTCGTTGCGGGTGGGTTATGGGGCGTTTTGGTTGCGGGATTCAAGACTAAATTTGGGATCAATGAGGTCATCAGCTCAATCATGCTGAACTATATCGCCTTGTATCTCAGCCATATTTTGATCAAGAATTTTGCGGCACAGGAAGGGACGCAACGTTCTGCCATGATAAAAGAATCAGCTGGCATCACGTTCCCCTCCTTGAATGAAGTATTCAATGGCGCACGGATCCATTGGGGATTCTTCCTGGTACCGTTCATCATCTTTGCTTTTTACTACTTTTTTGAGAAGACCCGCTGGGGATACGAAACCAAAGTCGTGGGCTTGAATCCGAATGCAGCTTCCTATGCCGGCATACAGGTGAACCGTATCATGACCCGCACAATGTTCCTTTCAGGGGCTTTAGGTGGCTTGATCGGTACTTTGGATACGCTGGGCGTTTATGGGTATGTCGCAATCAGTTCATCCACAAGCGGTATAGGTTTCGATGGGGTAGCCATTGCATTGTTAGGTGGGAACTCAGCATTGGGGACGACCTTATCCGGCATCTTGATTGGGGCCTTAAATTACGGTTCGCAAGGGATGCAGTTCGGCGCGGGAGTGCCAAGTGAAATCATCGGTATTGTGATATCGCTCATTATTTTCTTTGTGGCAGCACCTGGGATCGTCAAAGCATTATTACCAAAGAAACAATCGCGTAAAGAGGAGGCGAACTAGATGGTAGCCAATATTATAAGCGGCAGCTTGATTTTTGCTGCAGCATTGCTGTTCGGTGCACTAGGTGGGATGCTCAGCGAGAGGGCAGGCGTCATCAACTTAGGCGTGGAAGGGTTCATGATTTCAGGAGCTTTCTTCTCCGCTATCGGCGCCAACTTCGCCGAATCGATGGGAATGGGCGGATTCAGCCCTTGGATCGGGTTACTGTCAGCCTTCGTGTTCACTTCCTTGTTCTCAGCTTTGCATGCGCTGGCGACGCTGAAATACAAGGCTGATCATGTCATCAGTGGGGTGGTAATCAATTTGTTGGCCGCCAACTTCACCTTTTTCTTGGTGAAATTGCTGTTTGACGGTGCGGCAGATACACCACGGTTACGGAATATGTTCGCAAAAGTTAACATACCGGTATTATCCGACATCCCGTTCATCGGGGATGCCCTTTTCCGTTCTTATCCTACAACCTATTTGGCTTTCATCTTGGTTTTTGCCATCGGATTTTACTTCTTCCACACGTCTGCAGGTTTACGGCTGAGAGGGGTCGGTGAAAATCCTGGTTCCATCGATACTGCAGGGATTAACGTCATGAAAATTAAATTCTGGGCTGTGATGCTCAGTGGTTCGATTTCTTCCTTGGGAGGAGCGACGATAGTGTTGACGACAAATGGAAACTTTTCGTTCAACACTATCGCGGGTCAAGGTTTCATCGCGATTGCAGCAGTCATTTTGGGACGCTGGAACCCATACGGCGTCATGATGGGAGCATTACTTTTTGGCTTTGCACAAGCGATCAAAGACCAAATCCAAATCTTGGACTTTGCAAGTGCCATCCCGACTGAATTCTTCTATATGCTGCCGTACATCGTGACGTTATTGGCGCTTATCTTCACAGGAAGAAAAACGCGTGGACCGAAAGCATTGGGTGTCCATTATGACGCGAGCGTGAGATGATGGGGTTATTGCAAGAACTATTCCGCGTGAAAGAGAAAGGCAGTTCGCTACGGACCGAAATGTTGGCGAGCGCGACTTCCTTCTTCTCCATCGTGTATATTGTGGCCGTCAATGCGCTGATTTTGTCGCAGGCGGGCATGGATTACAATTCTGTCGTGATTGCGACGATACTGACGACGGCCGTTAGCAACATTCTGATGGGGCTGTATGCCAATTCGCCTTTGATACTGGCTCCTGGAATGAGCGACAATGCGTTCTTCACCTATATTTTGGTCGGCGCCTTTGCCTTTACTTGGCAAGAAAGCTTGTCGATTATCTTTATCGTCGGGTTGTTCTTCTTTCTGTTGACGCACTTCAATGTGGTCGATCTGCTCCTTCGCTCCATCCCGGTGACTTTGATCAAAGGGATGAGTGCGGGAGTAGGATTCTTCTTGATTTTCCTTGGCTTGAAGAATGGCGGAATCATCGTATCCTCCGAGGGTACAATCGTGGCGCTGAATAATATTTTCCAACCGGTGCCATTGACGTTGCTGGCGACACTGCTGGTCGGATTGATCCTGTTCGTCCGAAACGTAAAAGGCAATTTTTTGTTGACGATCATTTTCGGCGTCCTCATTTCCATCGCTTTGGGCGTAACCGACATCAGCTCATTTTCCTATTCCTTTATCGATTTCGGTTCCTTGGAGCCGTTCATTTTCCAACTTAATTTTTCGGGTGTGCTGTCGATGGACTATTGGGTCGCTGTATTTTCGCTCCTGATTTTGGTCGTTTTCCAAAATTTAGGGACACAGGTCAGTTTTTTGACATCCGAACAACTCAAAGTATTGAAACGAACGCTGAAATCGAATGCCTTATCCGTCATGGCTGCCGGTTTGCTGGGCTGCAGTTCCACCTGCACGAGTGCGGAAGGCGCAACCGGGATCGCTGTTGGAGGGAGGAGCGGTTTGACGTCCTTTATGGTGGGCGTGTATTTTCTGTTCACCATCGCATTGATCCCCTTCATTGCCCTCATTCCGCTGGCGGTCATTTCGGCTTTGCTGATCATTGTGGGATCCTTGTTGGCGGCCAATAATCTGAAAGGCATCAATTTTGATGACTTCACGGAATATTTCCCGGCCATCCTGATGGTGCTGATGATGGTATTGACGTTCAATATCGCGGACGGCATCGGCTGGGGCTTTATACTGTACACGTTCATCAAAGTATTCTCCGGCGATCGGCAGGCTGTTTCGAAAATGATGTACGGCTTGACCGGAATATTCGTGCTGTATTTCCTGCTGAAGTTCATGTAGGTTAATTTCAGCATCCGAAAATGCGGAGCTAATTCTTTGATATATCAACAATTCTTGAATACTACCTATCCAAAATGAATGTTTGGATGAGATAAGCATAACCAAAAGGCAAAAAGTCCGTCTCTTCGAGATAGACTTTTTGCCTTTTGGGCGCTACGCAGGATTCCCGGGAAATATTGACTTATTCGGGACTGTCTTTTCAGCGCACAACGAAATCCCCGAATGCAAGAACGTTATTCAGGAATTTGACTCCAACGCACGCGATTACTTTTTCGTTCGAGATGTTTTCTTGCGATGCATCCTTCGTGCCAGTTCTGCATTCACGTCCGCCACAATCGCTTTGGCGTTGCTGTTGAGGAGGCTCAGCTCTCCATGCAGGACTTCATGGCGGCTGTCTTCATAGGGAGCATCATTTTTGGCGGCTGTACAGACCGGATAGACCATGCCCTCTGCCGGCTGAAGGATTTTCTCCAGCACGATTTTGTGGCGCCAATCATCCCCGAAATCATAAGTGTAACGGGCGTGATCTTTTTCAACCACAAAGTGATCATGCAGGTGTTCCTCTTCCTCTGTGTAGCTGGTTTGCTCGTCTTTGAAAAAGAAGTTTGCGAATGTGGGATCGCTATCGGCGGATTCGATGGTAACATTTTTTTGCCGGATGCCATTCGACTTTTGGATTATGAAATCATGCAGATGCTCATCTTGCCAATCGAACAGGATCTGGATGATTTTGTGCAGCTCCAGGAAAGTGCTGTTGCTGAGGACCTGAACTTTCCGCCAGACAGGGACGCCGACGTCTTCGAGCGTGATCTTGAATGAGTAGAGTTGTGTCGGCTTAGGTCCGGAAGTTGCTGTTTTAGTTTTTTCGGCGGATGTACCCAGTAACTGTGTCAAGCTATTCAACTTTTCTTTTAAATTGTCATAGCTTTCTCCACGCTCGGGGGACAAATCAACGATTTGGTTGAGTTGGGCCAATATTGTTGCTGCAGGAGATAATATTTTGTTCAGCGTGAGGGTATATTCATTTGGGCTATCCTGGACGGAGGTATACGCTGCGGAATCCCCGGTCTTCTTGAAATAGCTTTTAAGAACGACATCCTTTTCATATAAACAATCTGCAAAAAGACGGGTGCTCTCGGATTCATCGTTGTAATCAAAGGGATCTGCATCAGCCTGGTCGGTGAAGGATTGCTGCTGAATTGTGGTACCGGATTGCTTTTTTCCGTTTGAGCGTATAATCCGGAAGGAATGATTTCTGGGGCTAATCTCTTTAAAGGCCTCCAAAACCTGTTGATGAAGTTGCTCAAATGTGGAATTTTCCTCGATCCAGATCATGCGTGTATTCAGTCCCGTAGAAAAATTTTTTTCTATCATCATTTCGTAAAACACATAAAAGCCCCCTTGGTAAGAACCGTCTTAGTTTGAGTGATGTTGTTTGTTCCCATCATACCCAATTAAGGATGCAGGAAGCAACCCGATTTTGCAATAGGGTATTCAAAAAAATGGCGTTGGCCTGTAGAAAGGCTGTGCTATCAACATGCACCAAAGTCAATTTTGTGACATGTTCACATAGTGGATTGGGCCTTAGATGCAGGTGTATGATAGGGACATCGAAGGTTGCAACCATTTCGGAGATCTATTTATTTTTGATCGCTGTGCTTGTGATTTGTGGGATATTCTCTGAAAGAGAGGCTGATGAGGATGTACGAGGATAATATTTTTGAGAGCCATGAGGAGACGGCACGAATGGTTTTTGGAGTGGACTGGGAAGAGGTATTGGATGGATTGCGTGATGACGGAACGCCGGAGGAACGATTGAACGAATTGGCTGCTCAGGATGGACGCTTTCCGTTTCTCGAACTGCATTTTCAGGAGCTGAGGTGTCTGAATCTGATGGATGAACAGCAATACGTCAGCGGAAATGAATCTGCAGCATTCTATAAAAGCATGGCGAATACATACGGCACCAGAGTGATTGATGGAACCGAATATGCCCTCATGGACAATTTCGCGTATCATTATTTTCATGAAATGCTGACGGTTGAGGCGGTGGACCGCCAAGGCAGGCAGTTCGTCATGATCTACGGCATGCCCGATAACTGGGAGGAAATTGAGCGTCAGGTAGAGGAAAAGGTCTGGGATCCCAGTGAGGAGGATGAAGTGGCGGCAGCTGATGGAACCGAGATGTGGGAGCACCCGGATATGGTTATCAGCATGATTGATTTCCGCAATGAAATCATCAACCGGGCAGCGCTTGAGTTCCGTAAAAATGGCGTCCCGTTGGAACTGCATTTCCTCTCCAAACGGATGTTTATTGACGATATGCTTGCTTCGAGGGCGGTCACGCATCAGATGCCTGGCATAATCGCGGCCTTTGAAAAGGTCTCCGCAAACTTCAGCGACGTCGACCATTTGGCGTTTTCGTTGGACGAGAAAAGGATCCGTATCTTTTATGCCGACATGGATGAAACGATCGACCATATGCTTACGGCTTGCGGGAGGATAGCGCACGGATCGGCAAAACAGGCCGGCATTGGCGAAATTTATTATGACACCTTCCTGGATCGGATCGAACGCGCTCTTTTCGAAGGGATTTTCCTTGTCAACAAACCGACAGATGAATTGGCATTCGTGAGCGGGGTCGCGATGCAACGATTGGATGCGATTCGGGCAGGCGAACTGGAGTTGGAGGAACTGAATTTGGACGAGGTAAACCGCTTGATACTCAGTTTTCCGGAATTGCTGAATTTGGATTGGCTGTTCGTTTAAGAAAGTGAGGTTGTTAACGCTCGATCAATCCCTGTAGAGCTTTATCGTATTCAGCCATGGATTCAAACACACATGCTAAAAAGATTTTCGAATCATTCGACGGTTGCTTTGATTGTGCGGAAAGCAATTTAGTTCGTGATTTTGATGAGAGCCGAATGATTCTGGCGGATGCTCTTTTGGCTGAGAACCGATTTATCTTTTTCATACTGTTCACGCCTTTCAAAGAAGTGGATTTTAGGTATTCATAGCTTATCAGAAAACCTTAGCAATTGTATCACTATTTCCCCTCCCCATCTGAAAAACGCTTGTAAATTTGCCGTTATAATGGTACATTCTCATTATAATCTAATGTTCGTAGGAAAGAAGGTAACCCCATGAATTACGTATTTATCTCCCCGCATTTTCCCAGCAATTTCAAGAATTTCGTATTCGGTCTGAAGAAGGCGGGCGTGCATGTCTTCGGCATCGCCAGCGAGCCATATGAGTTGTTGGATGCGGACTTGCGCGAGAGCCTGACGGAATATTATCGCGTCAATGATATGGAAAACTATGACGAAATGTTGCGCGCGGTGGCTTACTTGACTTACAAGCACGGCAAGATGGACCGGATCGAATCGCACAACGAATACTGGCTGGCGCAGGATGCGCGCTTGCGCACCGATTTCAACGTGTTCGGCTTCAAAAACGAGGACATGGCCTTCGCAAAACTGAAGTCCGCCATGAAGGAAAAGTTCAGTGATGCCGGCGTCCGGGTGGCGCGCGGGCGCGTCATCGGCGACTACCACGATGCGCTAGGGTTGTGCCACGAATACGGCTTCCCGGTCTGCATCAAACCGGATTCCGGCGTCGGTGCAGCGGATACGCACAAAATCCGTTCCGAAGAGGAGCTCGGTCACTTTTTCCATGTGAAGAATCCTTACGAGTCCTACATTCTCGAGGAATTCATCGACGGGAAAATCGTCACGTACGATGGTCTGACCGATGCAAACGGGAATATCCTTTTTGATGCCACGCTGGTTTATGAAAAAGCCGTGCTGGAAATTGTGGAAAAGAATGCGGATATGTTCTACTATGTCGACCGCAATATGCCGGACGATCTGCGCGAAATCGGCACCAAGCTCGTGCAGGCTTTCAATGTCCGCGAACGCTTCTTCCATTTTGAGTTTTTCCGTCTACCCGACGGCAGCCTCGTTGCCCTGGAAGCCAACCTGCGTCCGCCTGGCGGGCATACGATGGATATGTGGAACTGGGCCAATGATGTCGATCTTTACGCCGCTTATGGCGAGCTGGTCGCGACCGGCCATTTCAACGCGCAGATGCACGCGCCTTACTATTGTTGCTACGTCAGCCGCAAAGGCGTCCATCCGTACCGCTTCACGCATGAGCAAGTGATGGCCCGTTACGGCGGCAATGTCGTCCTGTTTGAGGAGATGCCCGGCATTTTTGCGGCCATCATGGGCGATTTCGGTTACGTCATCCGTGCGGCAGAATATCAAGAACTGATGGACATCATCCATATGATTTCCGTGACCGAATAGACTGGGGGAAAAAAGATGCACGTAGAATATTCATCACAATGGAGCGGTCATTTGAACCGTGAGATGCGTTTCAATCGCTATGGACATGCCGGGAAACCGATCATCGTCTTCCCATCATCGGGAGGCAGCCACAACGAATACGCCGACTTCGGCATGATCGAAGCCTGCCAGTGGTTCATCGACCAAGGCTTGGTGCAGTTCTATACACCGGACAGCGTGGACAACGAATCCTGGCTGTGCGAATGGAAAAGTCCTTACGACCGCGCCAACATGCACGAACGTTATGACCGTTATATCATCGATGAACTCATTCCGCACATCAAGTATCAGACCGGTTATCAAGGACCGTTGCTTACGACCGGCTGCAGCATGGGCGGCTACCACAGCCTGAACTTCTACTTGCGCCATCCGGATGCTTTCGATACCGTCATCGCCTTGAGCGGTTTGTATGATGTGCGTTATTTCTTTGGGGATTACCACGACCGCAACGTCTACGAGAATTCGCCGATCGATTACTTGTGGAATCTGAACGATGGCTGGTTCCTCGACAAATACCGTTCCGGCAATATCATCGTCGCCACCGGCCAAGGCAACTGGGAAGAAGTCAGCATCAAAGACACCCGCAAAATCGAAGAAGCGCTGCGCTTCAAGAACATCCCTGCCTGGATCGATTTCTGGGGCTCCGACGTCCACCACGACTGGGAATGGTGGCGCGTCCAGATGCCGTACTTCCTGGGCAAACTGAATGAGCAAGGTAAATTGAATTGAGAAGAAACTATCGTCCTTCCGGCATTTTGCTGGGAGGGCTTTTTTGTGCGTGGGGATGGATAACTCGCCGTTATCCATGTTTTTCGTCCGGCTATAGCCCAAAACCATGAATAAATGAATTTTATCCATGTTTTCCATATGCCGGACGCGCAAAACCATGAATACTTTTCGGTTATTCGTCTTTTTTGTCTCCGAACTGCCAAAAACCATGGATAACTCGCTGTAATCCATGGTTTTCACCATCAACAACAAACACGCTGTTCGCTTGTGCCTGTCAATCCTGTTCGGAATCGTGTGCTTTTCAGGCTGTGGCTGCGGTGGTAGACTTTGTCTATCAAATCAAAGCCATACAGAAAAAAGCAAAGAAGAGGAAAGTACTTGTTGGTTGGTCCTTCAGAGAGCTCTTGGTCGGTGGGAAAGAGCGGACGGCAGCACAGGAAAAATGGCCTCGGAGTTGATGCGCTGACAGGGAATCCTGCAGGCGCATCCGGACGCCCCCGTTAGACAGGCAACGGTATCGAGCGCGGTAAAAGGCTCCGTACCGGTTGAGGCGGCCAGCGCAAGCTTTCCGCGAAAAAAGGTGGAACCACGATGTCACTGTCGTCCTTTCTGGAAGCACTCCAGGAAGGGCGGCTTTTTATTTTGCACTTGGCTAGCTTCAGGGCTAAGCGAACCCATTCAGCTTTTCTAAATTCGAGGAGGAATACATATGACAGACAACAACAGAAAACAATTGATTTTTGACGCTTTCGACAACAAGGAAACGGAGCGTGTGCCGGTCGGATTTTGGTTTCACTTTGTTTTCGGTGATGCTCAATTCCGTGGTTTGGAGGACAGAGCGATTTTGGATCGAGTGATCGACGGACACAAGGAATTCTACGACGCCTTCAATCCGGATTTCGTGAAGATCATGAGCGACGGCTTTTTCGGACATCCGAGCCTGTTGGCAAAAACGATCGAGCAGGCGGATGACCTTTACAACGTGAAAGCGGTGGGACCGGATCATCCGTGGATCACGGAGCAGGTCAAGACGGTGAAACGGATCAAGGAATCCTTCAACGGCGAGATCGCAACTTTCTACAATATCTTTTCGCCGGCGAACTATATCCGCATCGCCTTCGAAGCGTGGGACAAGGATCCGGAAAAATTCCCCCGTTTCTTTGAAACCGAGCCGGAAGCTCTCGCGTTTGCGGCGAACGAAATTGCCAAGGATATCGCAGTCTTGACCCAAAAAGTCATTGAAGAAGCGGGCGCGGACGGCATCTACCTGAGCGTGCAGAATGTCCAAAGCAGCGCGGCGACCAAAGAAGCCTACCATAACTATATTGCGCCGAGCGAGTTGGCGGTGTTGGCGACGGCGAACCAAGCCAGCGACTACAACATTCTGCATATCTGCGGCTACGAGCATCACCAGAACGATCTGTCGTACTACCAGAACTATGAAGCGAAGGCCTACAACTGGGCGGTCCACACCGAAAAGATCAGCCTGAAGGAAGGCAAGGATTTCTTCGGCAACAAAGCGGTGATCGGCGGCTTCGACAACAACGCCGGCACGCTGTTGGACTCGGGGGACAAGGCGGACATCGCCCAATTCACAGCCGATCTGATCCAGGAAACGGGTGACAGAGGCGTCATCATCGGGGCTGACTGCACAGTCGATCCGCGGATCGGACTGGATCGCTTGGAATTGGTAAGGCAAACAGCTGTGGGTATCACCGGCACGAACCACAAACAAACGACGTCGCTGCAAAAATAAAACGGGGCGGCAGGAGCGGTGTTCGCCAAAGCCGGTCAACCCTGATAGCAAATCGGTATTATTTTTAAAACATTCACCATGTTAGAATCAAGCACATAACTCAAACAGCCGTCTTCCGAAAGTGGAGGGCAAAGAAAGAAGGAAAGGAGGGGTCCCATGGTCGGGATTGTCATCATCGGTTGCGGGGATGTTTCGAAACAGCGGCACGCCCCTCTAAGCCACAAAAGCGAAAAAGTCGAGCTGATCGGCTTCTATAACCGCACCATTGCCAAATCGGAAGCTTTCCAAAAGAAGTACGGCGGCAAAGTCTATCGGACCCTGGAGGAAATCTGGGAAGATGGGACGGTCGACGCCGTCATCGTCGCTACGAACGAACAAATGCACAGCCCCATCACCATCGCCGCGCTGGAAGCCGGCAAGCATGTATTGTGCGAAAAACCGATGGCGGACTCGGTGGAGGAGGCGGAACGAATGCGGCAGGCAGCCGAGCGGACGGGCAAAAAGCTGATGGTCATCCATAACCAAAGGCTGTATCCCGCGCACCAGCTGCTGAAAGAGCTGCTGACGGAAGGGGCGCTCGGAAAGGTCCATGCTTACCGCACAACCTTGGCCAACCCAGGCCAGGAAAATGACGGTTGGGGAACGGCATTCCCTGATTTCTACGACCGGATCGGCCATACGAACGGGGCTCTGGCGCAGGTGGGCGTCCACCGCATCGATTTGTTGAACTACTTGTTCAGCGAGGACCCCGTCGTTTCCGTGCTGGCTCAGACTGCGACGCAAGGCAAGCGGTTGGCTGACGGCAGCCCGGTCCCTTATGAGGATTATGCCGTGTTGCAGTTGCAGCATCGCTCGGGCATGCAAGGGACGCTGTTGACCCACTGGTTCGATTATTCGAACGAAAAACAGACCGTCGTATACGGCGAAAGCGCCACTGCCGTTACTTATGCGGACGGGCATCCGATCGCACTCTACCGCAAGAACGGGGAGAAGGCCTACTTGGATGATCCATCGCAGGACGGCTTATATGCAGAACCATTGACGCCGATCATTGATAAATTCGTCGAAAGCATCGAACAGGACACGGTTCCCTTCGTTACGGCGGAACAGGGGGTAACGGCATTACGCATTCTCGCTGCAGCCTACCGATCGCAAGCAACGCAGACATGGACACCCATCGAACAGGAGGACGCACGATATGACAGAAACATTTAATGGAAGAAAACGAATAGAAGCAGCACTCAAGAAGCAGCCTTTGGACAGACCGGCAATTTCCGGTTGGCGCCATATGCCATTGGTCGACCGTGATTTCGAAGCGTTCGCCGACGCGACGATCGCCTTCACGGATGAGAACGATTGGGATCTGATCAAGCTGATGTCGCAAGGGCAATTCTTTGCGGAAGCCTATGGGACACCGATCGAATTTTCGACGGATGCGAAGGAATGGGCAGGCAAAATTCTGGAGTATCCGATCCGGAACGCAGCTGATCTGACGCGCTTGGAGCCTTTGCAAGCCGACAATCCTGTGATCCGGCGCGAAGCCGCTTTTGCCAAAAAGATCGTGGAGCACTACAACGGCGAAAAAGTCGTCGTCGGCACCGTGTTCTCGCCGTTGTCTTGGGTGAAGCAATTTGCGCCCGGTAACGATTCGATCGCGCACATCGTCGACGGACCGGAGGAAAGCCCAATCGCAGCTTTTCTGGAGAACCACCGGGAGGAACTGAAAGCAGCGCTTGATGTGCTGCATGCCTCGAATAAAGTGTTCGTGGACGAATTGATCGCTGCCGGTGTGGACGGCTTCTTCATCGCTGAGCAGTACAGCCAACGCGGCGATATTTCCGAAGCGGACTACGCTGCTTTCGCCAAACCATATACGGATGAGCTCTTGGCTTACATCAACGACCGCACCTGGTTCAACATCCTGCATGCGCATGGGCATGTCGATCTGGCCGTGGAACGCTTCATCGATTACGATGTCCAGGCCATCAACTGGGAAGACGGCAGCGACCACGCGGAGGACCCGACCCGGTTGAGCTTCCGCAAGCTGCGCGCCTTGACGGATAAACTGCTGATCGGCGGGATCTCGCCGAAATCCGATCTGACATTCTCGGATAATGCCCAGGCAGTCGAGGACTTGTTGGTGGATCGTTTGGCCGACGTCGTTGCCGAAACCGGCGACACGGGCATCGTATTTGCGCCGGGCTGCGCGATTTCCTTGGAAGCCAATCCGGATTTTTACCAACGCATCAACGCAGCCGCCCAAAAAGTGCAGGCGACAATCCTAAAAACAGCAAGCCATTAACGAACCGAAACATACAGAACCTACAGGAGGAGTAAATTATATGAAGAGAAAAAGATTATTGACGACAGTTGGTTTATTGGGGATCACCTTACTGGCTGCTTGCGGCCAGACGGATGCGGAAACGACGAGCGAAGCAACGAGTGAAGCGGCGGCGGAAACGACGGAAGTGACCACCGTGACGGTAGCGCACACGCAAAGTTCCGCGCCGATGAATTATGTGGATGAGAACGGCGAGTCGACCGGTTATGAAGTCAGCGTGCTGAAGGCCATCGACGAGTTGTTGCCGCAGTATGAATTCGAATATGTGCCGACTTCCGACGAGGATCTGCTGATTGGGATCGAATCGGGCAAGTATGACGTCGGCACGAAAGGCGCTTGGTACACCGAGGAACGCGCCCAGAAATTCATTTTCCCTGAAAATTACATCGGCGCCAGCAGCATCGGCGTGTTGATCCGTTCGGAAGATGCAGAAGAAATTACCGATTTGGAATCCTTTGCGGCCGCAGGCAAGAGCCTGGTTCCGATTTCGCCGAACAATGCGCAATATAATGTGATCCAAGAATTCAATGAAGAGCACCCGGATACGCCGATCGAGTTGGCTGCGGCGGATGTATTCGAAATCGCGGATGCTTATACTTGGTTGTTGGAAGGCCGTTATGACGGCTACTTCGCTGTGAAGACCGCTTATGAGGTGAACGTGTTGGCGGAAGGCGCGCCTTACAGCCAATACAAGGATGACTTCTCCTACTTCGTCTACGAAGCGCTGCCGACTTGGCCGTTGTTCAACAAAGAACAGCAGGAATTGGCGGACGCATATGATGAAGCCTTCGTGCAATTGGAAGAGGACGGCACCATCGATAAATTGATGAACGAATTCCTTGGAGAGAACACCTTCCAATATGTGAAGGAATAATAATCGAAGTGGCGACGGGGAGGACTGTCTGGGGGAGTGGAATGTAGCGGACCGGATCAAGTCGAGGAGAATGTCGGATAACGGTTTGATATCCGACAAATCAGCCCTGGCATCGCGTGAAATAGTCGAATGTCATTCCGCATTCGACAAATTGGTCCCTGCGCCGCGCGAAATAGTCGAATGATCGCCCAACATCCGACAAACCGCACCATCTCGCACCACCCTGCGCCATCCGGCACCTAGCTCGGCTGGCGCTTCCGGCCCGAAAAGCCAGGCAACACATGACAGACAAGAGGAGGGAGCTTAAAAATGAATCGTCCATTCGACATCACCTATATATGGAAGGCTGTGCCGGAAATCCTGTCCGGCCTGGGCGTAACGCTGCAATTTTTGATCGGTACGATCGTGATCGGAGGGCTGCTGGGATTCCTGGCGACTTGGGCAAGGCTCGGCGGGCCGAAATGGTTGCGGGCGATCGTCCATGGTTACATCTGGATCATCCGCTGCACCCCCTCGATCGTCATGATGTTCTTGGTCTTCTACGGCTTGCCGGAGGTGCTGTTGGGCGTCTTCGACATCGACATCAACAGCTGGAACCGCATCTACTTTGTCGTCATCGCCTTGGCCATCCTGTTTTCGGCGCCTTGTTCGGAAATCATGCGTTCGGCTTACTTGGCAGTCGCAAAAGTGCAGCGCGAGGCCGCCCTCAGTATCGGCCTCAGCGAAGCGCAAGCATTCAGAAGGATCGTTTTGCCACAAGCGCTCGTGAGCGCCTTGCCGAACCTCGGCAATTCGTTCATCCTGCTGATGAAGGAGGGGGCTTTGGCTTACACAATCGGCATAGTTGATATCATGGGCAAAGGCCAGCTGATCATCGCGCGCAATCTCGGCGGTTATTCGATCGAGACCTACATTGCCTTGGCTGGCATCTATTGGCTGTTGACGCTGGCGATCGAGAAAGCCTTCAAGCTGGCGGAAGACAAATTATCGGCAGGAAAACAACCGCTGCGCGCGGCCTAAGAGAAGGGAGCGAGACGCATGACCATTGATTCAGCCTATATCCAGGAAATTCTGATCCTCGTATTGCAGGGCATCCCGACGACGCTGCGCTTGACCTTTATTCCCTTACTGCTCGCGCTGCCGTTCGCTTTCCTGATCGCGTTGGCGAGACAGCGGAACATCAAAGTGCTGGCGCGGATTTCCCAAGTCTACGTGTCCTTCATCAGAGGGACGCCCCTCATCGTCCAGATTCTGGTGATGTACAGTCTTTTCCCGAGCCTGCTGAACGTCATCGTGAAGAGCCGGGGGACCGATTACGACGTTTTCGGCATCAATCCGATCTATTACGCGTACATCGTTTTTACGCTGAACACGGTTGCGATCCTTTCGGAGGTTTTCCGCTCGGCCCTCGAAACGGTCGACAAACGCCAACTCGAGGCGGCCCTGTCGATCGGCTTGCTGCCGGTACAGGCTTATCGGCGGATCGTGATTCCACAAGCACTGGTGGCGGCAACGCCGAATTTGTGCAACAGCACCGTCAATCTGCTGAAATCGACCTCGCTGGCCTTTCTGATGTCGGTGCAGGATATCACAGCCATCGCCAAGACGGAAGCGGCATTCGGCTACAATTATCTCGAGTCCTATCTGGTGATTTTCATTGTCTACATCGTCCTCTGCTCGCTCGTCCAGGTGTTTTTCCAACTGTTGGAGCAGCGCCTGTCCGTCTATAAGCGCGGGCGTGCGGTTGCGAAAAAAACAGTGATGCAGCCGGAATACTATGAGGACGCACGAAAGGAGCGGTACCATGCTGGCATTGAAGAATATTCATAAGAAATTCGGCGAACTGGAAGTGCTGAAAGGCGTGGACATCGCCGTCGAAAAGGGTGATATCGTCGTGATACTGGGCCCGAGCGGTTCGGGGAAAACAACCTTGCTGCGCTGCATCAACTTCCTGGAACGCGCCGACGAAGGCTCCTTGCATTTCGACGAAATCCAGACCGATTTTACGAAAGCAAGTAAGAAGGACATCAACGCAGTCCGGAAAAAATCGGCTTTCGTTTTCCAGAACTACGGCCTGTTCGACAACAAAACGGTGTTGGACAATGTCACCGAAGGCCTGATCGTCGGACGCAAAGTGCCGAAGAAGGAAGCCACCGAAACTGCCATCCGCGCCTTGGAAAAGGTCGGCCTGAGCGACCGCTTGGCCTACTACCCTTCGCAATTGTCGGGCGGTCAGCAGCAACGGGTCGGCATCGCCCGGGCACTCGCGGTGAATCCGGACGTCATCCTGTTCGACGAACCGACATCGGCGTTGGATCCGGAACTGGTCGGCGAAGTGCTGCAGGTCATCCGCAAACTGGCCGAGGAAGGCACCACCATGGTCGTCGTCACGCATGAGATGACCTTCGCCAAGGAAGTGGCCAACCGCGTCATTTTCATGGATCAGGGCGTCATCGTGGAGGAGGGCGCCCCTGAAGACATTTTCGGCAATCCGAAAGAAGCCCGCACCAGAGGGTTCCTGCAGCGGATCCTGGCCCGGGTGTGAGCTCGGAAAATCCCCTGCATCGCTCGTCCTGCTGTTAACAACGGGGGACGGGCTTTTTGTGTTTCGTGATGTATCGCTTTTGCCTATCACACGTGTTCGGAAATCGGAATTATCCTTAAGCCAGTTTGAATGGTAAGCTACTTGTACATACATATAAAAGAAATGAATTCCAATATAGGAATAAAAATAATGAAAATCGTCAGGAGGAACAGTATGTTAAAAGATAAATGGGTCATCACATCAGCGCTAGCGATAAGTTTGGTGTTGGCGGGCTGTTCGACTGGAGATGCCGCAAATACAGAAAGCAGCGAAGGCACAGCTGCTTCATCTACTACCACCGCTGCAGAGCAAGTCATCACGGTCACGAACGCGGGAGATTTGGCATCCTTGGACAATGCAGTCTCCGCGGACAACGCCAGCTTGGTGGTGCTCGAGAACGCAAATGAAGGTCTTTACCGCGTCGGCGACGATGGTGCCTTTGAATTAGGTATCGCTGCCGAGGAACCTGTTGTCAGCGAAGATGGACTGGAATATACTTTCAAGATAAGAGAAGATGCAAATTGGTCGAACGGGGATCCGGTGACCGCGGAAGATTTCGTCTATACCTATCAAAAAATCGTGGATCCGGCGACGGCTTCCCCGAACGTCAATAAACTGTATCCTTTGAAGAATGCGGAAGCGATCAACAATGGGGAGTTGGACAAGACGGAACTGGGTGTCGAAGCAATCGACGAGAAGACCGTGAAATTCACATTGGGCAATCCGACCGCTTATTTCAAGGACCTTTTGGGGACGTCCTCTTATCTGCCGCAGAACCACCAGTTGGCGAGTGAACTGGGCGCCGGCTACGGAACGAACAGTGAAAATGCTGTGTACAACGGGCCTTTCATTGTTGAGGATTGGGAAGGCACGGACCTGAACTGGACGATGGTGCCGAATGAAGAATACTGGGATGCGGAAAACGTCCAATTGGATCAGATCAATTGGGAAGTCAGCAAGGAAATCGCCACGAACATCAATCTGTTTGAATCCGGCGAGGTTCAGTTGACGCAAATCAGCAACCCCTACATCGAAGAGTACAAAGGGTCCGAAGAACTGGTGACGGAGCCGAAAGCCTTGTCCGGTTATGTCTGGTTCAACCAAGGCCGCACGAACACCGCCAATGTCCATCTGCGCAAAGCACTTTCCCAATCATTCGACAAGGAAGCCTATGTGAACACCGTGTTGAATGACGGGTCGGTTCCGTCGAATGGCTTCGTGCCTTCCAATTACGCTTTCAATCCGGAAACGGAAGATGATTTCCGCGAAGAAAGCGGCGATTTGGCCGTCTACGATCTGGAAACGGCGCAGGCCGAGTGGGAAACTGCGAAGGAGGAGCTCGGAATCGAAACGCTGTCGATCGAATTGCTGACTTCCGACACCGAAACTTCCAAGACAACAGCCGAATTCCTGCAATCGCAATGGCAACAGAACCTGCCCGGTTTGACAATCACGATCCGCAATGTGCCATTGAAAAGCCGGATGGAATCGACCACGAACGGGGATTATGACATCGCCTACGGAACGTACACGCCCAGCTATGCCGACCCGATCGCCTTTTTGGAAATGTATGAATCAACAAGCGGCCTGAACAGTTCCCGCTTTGCGGACGAAAGCTACGATGCGTTGCTGGACGACACCAGAAGCACGTATGCCAACGATCCGGAGCAACGTTGGGAAGCGTTGCTGGCTGCCGAAGAAACATTGATAGCGGAGAACGCCGTCAACGCGCCGATTTACCAAGGCGCCAATGCCAATCTGATCGATCCGACCTTGAAGGATGTGCAGATCCAACCGGTGGGCGCAGCGATGTACTTCCGCACGGCTTACGTGGAGGAATAATGCGATAAGATACCGAGAACATGGATGAAAATAAATATCCGCTTAACGGCCCTTTCCAGGGGTGTCCGTTAGTCGGATATTTCCTTATACAGATATGAAAAGGGTCAAAGGAAGGCGGATGAGGAATATGAAAGAAAATTTATTGGAAAGATTCATCGCATACGCAAAGGTCGACACGCGTTCGGACGACAGCAGCTATACGGTGCCGTCGACCCATAACCAAGTGACATTCGCCCTGGAATTGGCGAAGGAACTGATCAGGATCGGTCTGGAAGAGGTCGAATACAATGAAACGAACGGCTTTCTGACGGCGACCTTGCCTAGCAATACGACAGAAGCGGT
The DNA here is from genome assembly GCF_900109135.1 of Trichococcus ilyis. Lineage (GTDB taxonomy): Bacteria > Bacillota > Bacilli > Lactobacillales > Aerococcaceae > Trichococcus > Trichococcus ilyis. Next base: position 60,347 of record NZ_FNYT01000017.1, read on the forward strand.
GCCGGTCATCGGCTTCATCGCGCATTTGGATACGGCTGATTTCAACTCAGTCAACATCAATCCTCAAGTCCACTATGCTTATGATGGCGGTGACATCGTCCTGAATGCGTCCGAACAGATCATCCTTTCGCCGAAGGAATTCCCGCGCCTGCGCAACTATGTCGGTGAGACGGTCATCACGACGGACGGCACGACCTTGTTGGGGGCCGATGATAAGGCTGGGATTGCCTCCATCGTGACAGCCTGCGAACAGTTCCTTGCGCATCCGGAATTGAAACACGGAAAGATCCGCCTCGCTTTCGGGCCGGATGAAGAACTGGGTGCCCGCGGAGCGAAGCTTTTCGATGTGGAACATTTCGCTGCCGATTTCGCCTACACAATCGATGGCGGACCGATCGGAAACCTGACCTACGACAATTTCAATGCGGCCCAAGCAGAGCTCACCATCCGCGGCACGAGCGTCCATCCCGGTTCCGCGAAGGATACGATGGTCAACGCTTTGCTGGTAGCCAGCCAATTTGCGACAGCCTTGCCTCAGCACGAAACACCGGAGCGCACCAGCGGCTACGAAGGCTATTATTTCCTGACATCGCAGAGCGGTACTGTCGACGAGGTCAAACAGACCTACTTCATCCGCGATCATGACCGGGAACGTTTCGCCGACCGCAAGCGATTCTTCGCCGAACAGGTGGAAGCCTTCAACGCACGATTTGCCGAACCGCGGATTGCATTGACGCTTTTCGACCAGTACTACAATATGCGCGACATCATCGAGCAGCATCCGGTCGTCGTGGACTTGGCGGTGCAGGCTTATGAATACTGCGGCATCACACCGGTATTCAAACCGATGCGCGGTGGAACGGATGGCTGCATCATTTCGCACAAAGGCCTGCCTACCCCGAACCTGTTCTCTGGCACCGAAAACGGCCACGGCAAATACGAATTCGTCACATTAGAGACGATGGCGAAATCCGTCGACGTCATCATGGCGATTGCCGAACAGAGTGCTGCGGTTAATGCAACTGCTGATGCTTCCGTGAATACCGATCATGTTGCAGTTACCGAATACAGCTGACAAATTCGGTAACTCTGGCGGATTTGTTGTTCAAAAAACTCAACACCATGGAATCACGATGATTCAGTGTTTTTGATGTATAATCATCTTGTTCTGATCGAAAAGTGTCTGTCTGTTGACGACAATAGGAAGGAGCAAGGTGCCTATGCTTAAAGAAGCATGTGTAGAGAATTTTACCGATATACCGCTTGTGGTCCAAAGAGGGGCCGATCGGATTGAGTTATGCGACAACCTGGTAGTTGGCGGCACAACCCCCAGTATCGGGGTTATCCGAAAGTCAATCGAGTATTGTCGGGATCGAAACATTCCGGTTATCGTCCTCATCCGGCCGCGCGGCGGAGATTTTGTTTACACAGCTATCGAAAAAGAAATCATGCTGATTGATCTGGAAGCAGCGTTGCAAGCCGGAGCAACGGGAGTGGCAATCGGAGCCTTAACAGAAACCTGCTCATTAGATAAGCCGTTTCTGGAGGAAATAGTCGGATTGACGACAGCCGGAAAATGCGAGTGCACTTTTCATATGGCATTCGATTCCGTCCCGGAAGCTGAGCAGATCGAATCAGCTGAATGGTTGGCTAAAACGGGATTCACCCGAATCTTGACGCATGGTGGACCCGCTGAAGTCGATATATTTACCCATGTTGACCATTTGCGAAAAATAATGGCTGCGAGCGGGCGCATTTCGATAATGCCAGGTGGCGGTGTAACGAAGAAGAATGTGTTGGAATTACAAGCCCAACTGGGTTTTAAGGAAGCGCACGGAACCAAAATCGTTTAACCTAAAAAAAGCCGATAAGGAAACGGAACATCCGTGACCTTATCGGCTTTTTGGTTAACCCAAAAACTCTTTATGAAATTGCAGATGCTCCTCGATGAAGGAGGCGATCGTGAAGTAACTGTGGTCGTAGCCTTCCAGTTTTTCGTAGCTGACTTTTTTGCCCTCAGCGGCCTGCAGGAAAGCGTCCTCGTTCAGCTGGACTTCATAAAAGGCATCCGCGGTCCCTTGCGAAATATGGATCGGTTGGGCGCTGTCGCATTTGGCGATCAGGCTCGTCGCATCCCACTCCGCCCAATCTTTTTCATCCGGCCCCAGGTAGGCGGTAAAGGCTTTCTGACCCCAAGGAACCTGTGACGGATTCAAAATCGGAGCGAAGGCGGAAATCGAACGGAAGCGTTCCGGATGCTTCAGTCCGATGACCAAAGCGCCGTGCCCGCCCATCGAATGGCCCATGATGCTCTCTTTTTCGGAAAAATTCGGGATCAGGCTGTAGACAAGTTGCGGCAGTTCCTGCGTCAGATAATCATACATCCGGTAATTTTTGGCCCACGGTTCCTGGGTTGCATTCAGGTAAAAACCGGCACCCTGGCCCAAGTCCCAACCTGCATCATCGGCGACAGCCGTTCCGCGCGGGGAAGTGTCCGGCATGACAACTGCCAGTTGGTGTTGGCTCGCATATTTCTGGAAGGCGCCTTTCTGGCTGAAGTTATCGTCAGTACACGTCAATCCGGAAAGCCACCAAATCAAAGATGTCGGTTTGTTGTCCGTTTGTTTCGGCAGGAACAGGCTGAAAACCATATCGCAATCCAGTGTTTCAGAATGGTGACGATATTTTCGTTGTTCGCCGCCGAATGCTTTATGCGTTTCGATCACATGCACTGTCATCGCCTTATTCTCCATATGTCAAGATCGTGCGGATCGATTCGCCTTTATGCAGCAGATCGAAGGCCTCGTTGATGTCGGTGAAGTTCAGATGGTGCGTGATGAAGCTGTCCAGATCGATTTCGCCGTTCATGAAATCCTCCACCATCCCCGGCAATTCCGTACGGCCTTTGACCCCGCCGAACGCGGAACCTCTCCAAACACGGCCTGTCACCAATTGGAACGGACGCGTATGGATCTCTTTGCCGGCACCGGCGACACCGATGATGATGCTTTCGCCCCAGCCTTTGTGGCAAGCTTCCAATGCGGCTTTCATGACTTCGACGTTCCCGATGCATTCAAAACTGTAATCCACGCCGCCGTTCGTCATTTCGATCAGTACTTCCTGGATCGGACGATCGTGGTCGCTCGGGTTGACGAAATCAGTGGCGCCCATTTTTTTGGCCAATTCCCATTTATCGGGATTCATATCGATTGCGATGATGCGTGCAGCTTTGGCTTTTTTCAAGCCTTGGATGACGGCCAGGCCGATCGCTCCCAACCCGAAGACTGCAGTCACTGCGCCTTCTTCGACTTTCGCCGTATTTTCGACAGCGCCGAGGCCGGTCGTCACGCCGCAGCCGAACAAAGCGACTTTGTCCAGCGGCGCTTCTTTATCGATATTGACCAAGTTGATTTCGTTGACAACCGTGTATTCGCTGAAAGTGCTTGTCCCCATATAGTGATAGATCGGCTCGCCGTTATAGGAGAAACGGGTCGTGCCATCCGGCATCAAGCCTTTGCCTTGCGTTTCGCGCACGGCGGAACAAAGATTGGTTTTGCCGGACAGACAGAATTCGCATTCGCCGCACTCCGGTGTGTACAAAGGGATGACGTGGTCGCCCGGTTTGACGGAAGTGACTTCATCGCCGACGGAAACGACCACACCGGCACCTTCATGGCCCAACACAGCAGGGAAAACACCTTCGGGATCGTCGCCCGACAAGGTGAAAGCATCCGTATGGCAGACGGATGTGTAAAGGATTTTCACCAATACTTCTTTGGCTTTTGGCTCTGCCACATCTATCTCGACGATCTCCAACGGTTTGCCTGGGCCAAAAGCGACAGCTGCTCTACTTTTCATAATTTTATTTCCTTCTTTCTTGTAAATGGTATTTCTTTCTCATACAGAGTACTATATAATGACTGATGTGTGAATACTGACATAATTGTCACCATGAATATTTTTTTGAAAAGAGGCTATCCGATGATCCAATACCAAGACAAAGAATTTTACAATACAAAAGATTTAGCCTTGTCTGTCGTGGGCGGGAGATGGAAAATTGCCATCATCTGGTCCTTGCTGCACAATGGCACGCTGCGGCTGAGCGAGTTCAACAAAATCCTTCCCGACATCAACCAACGGATGCTGATCCGACAGTTGCGGGAACTGGAGCGCGATCTGATCATCGCCAGGACGGTCTATCCCGTGGTTCCGCCGAAAGTCGACTACCATCTGACCGACATCGGCAAAGAATTGGCGCCGGTCGTCCAATCCATCTGCGATTGGGGCGACCAGTATCTGAAAGTAATTTCGGAAGAGTAGGCTCATGCTTGATTGTCAGCCGAATCCGTTTTTTACGTCTGCAAGCGAGCGTCCGAATTCCCCGCCAAACCTGTTTTGGCGGTTTTTTTTTGGCGAAAAACGAGCAAGATTCCCCGCCAAAAGCCAGTTGGCCGCTTATTCCAACGAACAAAACGCAAAATAAACGGCCAAACTGGCGTTGGCGGGTTATTTCGGTTGAATATCTGTGCTAAAAATCAAGATTCTGATAAAATGGAGACATAATAAAAAAATCACAATTTGAAAAGGGGCTCGCATATGGCTTATCGTGTTTTTCGCTCGCCTAACCGGTACATTCAAGGCGTGGGCGCTATCGAAGTTTTGGGGAAGGAAACGGCTGTCTACGGGGAAAAAGCGTTCTTGCTGACGGACGATTTTGTATGGGGCTTGCTGCAAGATAAAGTGGAACGGGCGCTGGAAGGTTTTCCCTATCATTATGAAGCATTCACCGGCGAAGCCTCGCTGGAGGAAATGGTCCGGCTGGCTGATGCAGTCGCCGATACAACGGCGGATGTCATCATCGGCCTAGGCGGTGGCAAAATCATCGACGTCGCGAAGGGCATCGCAGCCGCCTGCGAATTGCCGGTCGTGATCGTGCCGACTACCGTTTCAACAGACGCCCCGACGAGCGCGATTTCGGTGCTCTATACGCCGGACGGACTGTTCGACCACTACTGTTTCTATGACAAGAACCCCGAGCTGGTGCTTGTCGACACGCAAATCGTCATCCAGGCGCCGCTCCGCTTTTTCGCCAGCGGGATGGCGGATGCTCTGGCGACCTGTGCCGAAGCGTTGGCCACGCAAGCTTCCGGGGAGAAGGCTTTGGCCGGCGGATTGCCGACGCTCGCCGGCACTGCGATTGCGAAGGCCTGCGAAGAGACGTTGTTCCGGGACGGCATCCACGCGTTCGCGGACGTCCAAAATGGCTTGGTGACGCCTGCTGTGGAGGCGATTGTCGAAGCGAACACGCTGCTTTCCGGGTTGGGCTTTGAAAACGGCGGCTTGGCGGCCGCGCATGCCATCCATAACGGATTCACGGCCATCAAAGGCGAGGTCCATCGTTTGACGCATGGGGAAATCGTCGGCTTTTGCCTGTTGGTCCAGCTTGTGCTTGAAGGCCGTCCTCATGCAGAGTTCGCAAAATACAGCCAATTCCTGGCGGCGATCGGCATGCCGACGACGCTGGCGGAGATGCATCTGGCCGGGGCCACGCGTGAGGAACTGCTGGCGGTCGGAAAACTTGCTGTATCCCAGAGCAACACCATGAGAAATCTGAACAAAAACATTACGGCTGAGCAAGTCGCCGACGCCATTTTGGCGGTGGACGGACTTGTCGGAAAGGAATGATCGGGATGATCATCGGAGTGCCGAAGGAAATCAAAAACAATGAAAACCGGGTGGGGATGGTGCCGGCAGGAGTGCAACTGCTGGTTCAACACGGCCACCAGGTCCTGGTCCAAGCGGGCTGCGGCATCGGCTCGGGATTCGAGGACGAGCAGTACGCAAAAGCGGGAGCGATCGTGTTGGCTGACGCAGCCCAAGTCTGGGCCGCCGAAATGGTCGTCAAGGTGAAGGAACCGCTACAATCGGAATACAGATATTTCCGCGAGGACCTGATCCTGTTCACCTACCTGCATTTGGCCGCCGCACCGGAGCTGACGCAGGCGATGCTGCAAGCCGGCATGACCGCAATCGGCTACGAAACGATGGTCGGCAAGAAAGGCGACTTGCCTCTGCTGACACCGATGAGCGTCATCGCGGGCCGCTTGTCCGTCCAGATCGGCGCGCAGTTCCTGGAAAAACCGTACGGCGGCAAAGGCGTTCTGCTGAGCGGCGTGCCGGGTGTGGCGAACGGAAAAGTCGTCATCATCGGCGGCGGTGTGGCCGGGCGCAACGCCCTGCAGATTGCGTTGGGCCTCGGCGCCCATTGCACGATCTTGGATGTCCGGCCGGAAATACTGACGGAAATCGAGAATTTGTACGGGCACGCGGTCATCACGCTGCTTTCGAACGAGTGGAACATCGCCCATGCCATCAAGGATGCCGATGTCGTCATCGGGGCGGTGCTGATCCCCGGCCGGAAAGCGCCGACTTTGGTGAGCGAGGAAATGGTGAGGAGCATGCAGCCGGGTTCCGTGATCGTCGATATCGCAGTCGATCAGGGCGGCATCTTTGAAACCGAAGACCTCACGACCACGCATGATGATCCGGTTTATGAGCGGCATGGCGTGCTGCATTATGCCGTGCCGAACATGCCGGGCGCCGTTCCGCGCACCGCGACCATCGCCTTGACGAATGTCACGCTGCCGTACGCTTTGGAAATCGCGGATCAAGGCGCACGGCAAGCGGCAAAAAGCAATCTGACCATCCTGACCGGATTCAATGTGCATGCAGGCAAACTGACGAATCGCGATGTCGCCGAATCGATCGGCGCAAGCTACACCCCGATCGGAACACTGTTGTGAAAGAGATGGATTGCTCCGTTGCGGGGCAGTCCATCTCTTTTTTGTGCGCCCGGCATGGGTGATAACTTGGTGGTGAAAGTCCACTACAGGCTTTGCAGTAGGAACTGTTAGCGAAAGACAAGGGTGTCCACCGTGAGGTGGAATCTGAAGGAAGTCGGACGCAAACACTCGCACTGACGAACAGAAATCTCATATAAGGCTGGATGGAGACGGACGAGCTTGCAAAACAAAGTAAAGTCCCATACTGCACGAATCTCCTACAGTAAATGAGGCAGTGACATGAGTGGAAGGTTATCATTCTTACCCGGGGAGGTCTCGCTAGCAGGAATCCCTGTAGTAACAACGAATAGCGAGAAGTCAGCAGAGGTCATAGTAG